>NZ_AKJM01000126.1 GCF_000282335.1 Pseudomonas sp. GM48 | reverse complement strand
GCAGCCGGACGCAGCCTTCGGCAGCTGCTACAGATTGCGTTGTGGCTTGACTGATCGGCATTATGGCCTGGGTGTTCAATCGCTTCAGGCCCTTCGCCGTTTCTGCACTGAGGACATGACCATGGCCGATCCACTGGACAAAGCCACATCCAAGGCTCCCGCCACACTGGGCGAGGGCTGCCTGAGCCGCTACGACCCGGATGACATGGGGCCTGAAACGGGTACCGAGTTTCCGGATGCCGCGCAGTTGTGGGAACAGTTGCAGCAGGCGCCCGACGACAAACCTAAGCCTGCCTGAGTTTCATCAGCTTCTTCAGCAGCGGCCGGCCCAGCATCAGCAAGAACACCGGGCCACCGACCAGCAAGTAGAAGTAATACGTCACCGCCCGCCAAATCAGAATCGCCGCTGCCGCCGTGGACTTTCCGACCATGGGCGCCAGCAGCGCGGCGGACGTCAGCTCAGCCGCCCCGGCTCCACCGGGCAAAAGGCTGAATTGTCCGGCGCTCAGTGCAAGCATCTGGATCAGAAAACACCAGGCCCACTGCAAATCCGCGCCAAGCCCGCGCAACGCCAGGTACAGCACGCTGTAGCGCAGGGCCCAATGCACACAGGTCAGGGCGAACACCTTGAGCAAGGTCTGCACGGGTAACCTCAGGGTGTCGGTAAACGCCGCCAGAAACTGCAGGAGCTTGCGCGCCCAGCGCATTCGCGTGGCCGCTTTGACATTGAGTCGGGCGAGCCAGCGGCCGCTCAAGCGAATCAATAAACGGTGATACCGGGCTACTATGACGCAACTGATCAGGCCGCCGAACAGCGAGACGGCGCTGACCATCAGCAACCATTCCATGCGCTGGCTGAGGTGCTGGAACAGTGCGTAAATCAGTATCCCGCTCAGGGCACAGAGGAAAAACAGCAAGTCGCTCAATTGGTCCATGGCAAACACTGCGCTGCCCCTGGCCGGGCGCACGCCGTGACGCGCCAGCAAGGCCATGATCGTCAGAGGTCCGCCACTGCCGCCGGGGGTGGCGCAGTAGGCAAATTCGGCGGCCATCACCACGCCGAGGCTCCTGAGCCGGCTGACCCGGTCGCATTGATCCCCCAGCAACAGGCGCAAACGCAAGGTGTTCACTGCCCAGCACAGCAGGATCATGCTGAACATGATCAGCAACCACGGCAGCGGAAAACCGGTCAGCCGAGACCAGGTCTCGCTGCCACCCAGCAGTGCCGGAATCAGCAGCGCCGCGAGCAGGCCAACGAGCAACAGCAGTGCGCGACTCACGCGGCACGACCCATGTGGTCGTCTTGCAGTGCCAGCCAGTGGGCCTTGGTCATCGGAACTCGTCCGTTGCCGAGCAGGCGTTCGAGGGTTTGTAGCCAGTATCTGCGCGAAAACTCATGGCGCATGTCCTCCGGGTGCAGGCCCAGGCGAATCACCGGGGCGTGCTGCCAGCGTTGTTCACGGCGGTTGCTGACGAGCTTCGATACACCCCGGCGCCAGGCACTGCGCGCGCTCCATACCAGTCCCGGCGCCTCGATCGCGGTGAAATCCGGCAAGCGGTATAAATGCTGCGAGTCGCTGGTGTAGCTCAGCGGCAATTGGCGCAATGCCTGGCGAGTGCCCGGGCTCATCAGCCAGGCCGGGGCGACGAACCCTTCCAGCGGCCAGTCATGACGGTGGAACATCTCGATGCCCGAACGCAGGCGGGCGAGGGCGTCTTCTCGCGACAAACGGTAAAACTCGCCTTCGTGGGTATAGACCCGACGCATGAACCAGTCTCGGGGATTACCGGTCATCGGCCCGTCGTCGCAGTGGAAGTAACCGTGCAGTGCCAGTTCGTCACCCCGGGCGACCCGTGCAGAGAGCTGGCGGCGAAATTGCGGATGGGCGGCCAGGTCGTTGTGTCGATGGAAGTCCGGCACCACCAACCAGGTGATCGGCACGCCACCCAAGGCGTCGACGGCTTGTACAAAAGGCTGGTAATCGGCCCAGGTTGGCGGTGCCACGTCGTGCAGTACCAGTAACAAGCCGGGTTTGTTCATGAACTCAACCATTGGCCGTCAGCGGCCATTGGCTGCCGAGCACGGCGTGGTAGTGGCGCAGCAAGCTGTTGACCACCGTGTCCCAGGCATAGTGCCGTTCGACATGTAATCGAGCGTGTTTGCCCAGCCCTGCGCTGCCCGAGCCAAACAGTTCTCGAACGGCGCTGGCCATCGCGGCGGGGTTGTTCGGTGCGCAGAGCACACCGCAGTCATCGTTGACGATTTCCTCGAAGGCCCCGGCCGCCACGGCCACCACCGGAATGCCGCTGGCCATGGCTTCGAGTAACACCAGACCGAAAGTTTCCTGATCACCGGCGTGCAACAGTGCATCGGCACTGGCCATCAGGCGGGCAACGTGTGCGGCCGGGCAGAACTGGTCGATCACTGTCACGTTGGGCGGCACGGCCGTGGGCATCGACGAGCCAACCAGCAACAGGTGATAGCGGCAGCCCAGGCGATTCATGCAGTCGAGCAGCACCGGCAGGTTCTTTTCCTTGGAACCGCGTCCGGCGAAGATCAAGAGGTGGGTGTTTTCGTCCAGGCCTAACTCGGCTCGCAGCCCGGGGTCTCTGGCATCGGGATTGAAGGTTTGCAGGTCGACGCCGAGTGGTTGCACAAACACATTCCTGACCCCAAGCCCGGTGAGCTTGTCAGCCATGACCCGACTGGGCGCCAGGACCCGGTCGAAGTTGCCGTAGAGCTTGCTGACATAGGCCTCGACGTTGTTGGTCACCCAATTGCCCATGCGGTTGCGGACCAATAGCGGCAGGTCCGAATGATAGAAACCGATGACCGGTACATCGAGTTGGCGCCGTGCATCCAGCGCTGCCCATGCGGTGAGATAGGGGTCGCCGACTTCGATCAGATCGGGTTGCAAGTCTTGCAGGACATTGCGCCAGGGCGCGAGACGCAGAGGAAAGCGATAACCTTTGCCAAAGGGCAGGGCGGGTGCCGGAACCGTGTAGATGCCATCCTGCTCGCTAAAAGAAGACCCGGGAATCAGCAAGCTGTGGCGAATGCCCGGTTTGATCCCCAAACGACGGTGTTTGGCATCCAGGTAAGTGCGCACGCCACCGCTGGCAGGGGCGTAGAACATGGTGATGTCAGCGATATGCACGATGAGCAATCCTCCGGTCCCGGTACTCCCTAGGTTGACCTATATGAAGGATAGATGTTCGGTCGGGGTTGTGCGGGTGGGGGTGTCAGCGAGCATATGTATCGTTTGACAAGCCGCCTTCGCGGGCAAGCCCGCTCCCACATTTGATCTTCAGTGGACACAAACTTTGTGTACGACCGAGATCCACTGTGGGAGCGGGCTTGCTCGCGAAGGGGCCGGTGAGTGCGCCTCAGATCCTGAAGCTACCCACCAACTGCTTCAACCGCGCCGCCTGCTGCTCAAGGTCCGAGCACGCACGCAACGTCGATTGCAGGTTTTCCACACCTTCCTGGTTCAGCGTGTTGATCTCGGTGATGTCGACGTTGATCGACTCCACCACAGCAGTCTGTTCTTCGGTTGCAGTGGCCACCGACTGGTTCATGCCGTCGATTTCACCGATTCGCAGCGTCACGCTGTTCAGGCGTTCGCCCGCAAGATTGGCGATTTCCACGCTGTCCTGGCTGTGGCGCTGGCTGTCGCTCATGGTGCTGACCGATTCCCGGGCGCCGACTTGCAGCTCCTCGATCATGGTTTGCACCTGTTGCGCCGATTCCTGCGTGCGGTGGGCCAGGTTACGCACCTCGTCCGCCACCACGGCAAAACCGCGACCGGCCTCTCCGGCGCGGGCGGCTTCAATCGCGGCGTTGAGCGCCAGCAGGTTGGTTTGCTGGGAAATGCTGGTGATCACTTCGAGAATCTGCCCGATGTTCACGGTTTTGCTGTTCAGCGATTCGATATTGGAACTCGATGCGCTCAGCATGCTCGACAATTGATTCATCGCTGCGATGCTGCGATCTACCACTTGCTGGCCGTCTTCGGCCAGGCCGCGGGCATCGCTGGCCTGGCTCGAGGCCTGTGCCGCATTGCGGGCGATTTCCTGGGCGGCGGCGCCGAGCTGATTGATCGCCGCGGCGACGCTGCTGGTGCGCGAGGCTTGCTGGTCGGAGTTGAACATCGACGAGTTGGAAGCGGCTACTACGCGCAACGCCACTTCGTTGACTTGTCCGGTCGCCGAGGACACTTCGCGGATCGAGCCGTGAATGCGCTCCACGAAGCGGTTGAACGCGGTGCCGAGGGTGCCGAATTCGTCGTTGTTCTGAATGGTCAGGCGCTTGGTCAGGTCGCCTTCGCCGTCGGCGATGTCAGCCATGGCGCGGGTCATGACGTGCAAAGGCTGGATCAGGAGGCGAATCAACATGCCGAGCAGGGCGATGATGATGGCCACGGCAATGATCGTCGCAATCACCGCAGAGGTGCGGAATTCGCTGAGCATTGAGTAGGCTTTTTCTTTGTCGACTGACAGACCGATATACCAGTTGACCGACGACAAGCCTTTGATCGGGGTGAAGGTCACGATGCGGGTTTTGCCGTCGACCTGGATTTCGCTCAGTGCGCTGCTGATGGCCGGCGTGTCTTGCGGGTAGACATCCTTGAGCGTCTTCATCGCCAGCGCTTTGTCGGGATGTACCAGGATCTTGCCATCGGAACTGACCAGGAAGGCATAACCCTTGCCGTCGAAGTCCAGCGTGCCAAGGCTGTCGGCGATCACCTGCAAACTCAGGTCGCCACCGACCACGCCGATGTTCTGGCCGTCCTTGATAACGCTGTCGACAATAGAAATCACCAGCTGGCCGGAAGCCAGATCGATGTAAGGCTCGGTTAAAGCCGAACCGCTGCTGCCTTGCGCGCTCTTGTACCAAGGGCGAGCGCGCGGGTCATAGCCATCGGGCATCTTGCTGTCCGGGCGAATGATGAAAGAGCCATCCTTGCTGCCGAGGTAGGCGCCCATGAAGGTCGAGGTCACGGCTTTTTGTACAAGCAGCCTGGAAACGTTGTCTGCCTCGGGATTGAGCGCGACAGTTTGTGACAGGTTTTCAATCAGCAGGCTGCGCCCGTTCAACCAGGTCTGGATATTGTTGGCGGTCACACCGCCCATTTCCTGCAGATAATTTTCCAGGTCTTCGCGAATGGCGTTGCGCTGCAAATAGTCGTTGTACAGCGTGAATGAGGCGAAGGCGGCAATAACAATGAGGGCGGCGGCAAGCAGGATTTTATGGCTGAAACGCAGATTTTTGTTCATGGCTTGGGGTTCCGCTAAGGTCTTAATGTCCTGCGCGTGCTTTTATAAAGGGACGCACAACGGGCAAGGTTGAAAGCAAGTGAATTTTCCGACTCTCCTTAGGGAAATTTCCGACCAGATCGTGTCTGACTGCTTTGTCGTTATCTCTATCGGCCGTGCAGGACTAAAGATTAATCATGGGTGACCAAATGCCTGACTCATTGCAACTCGTTATCGGTGCCGATCTCAAAGGGCAGTCGATTGCCCAGGCCATGCGCCTGGCGAACCGCCACGGTTTGATCGCGGGCGCGACCGGCACCGGCAAAACCGTCACTTTGCAGCGAATGGCCGAAGCCTTCAGCGATGCCGGCGTGGCGGTGTTCGCCGCCGATATCAAGGGTGACCTGTGCGGTCTCGGCGCCGCGGGCAACCCCCAGGGCAAGATCGCCGAGCGGATTGCCGGGATGCCCTGGCTCAACCACAAGCCTCAGGCCTATCCGGTGACGTTGTGGGACGTACACGGTCAGTCCGGTCATCCATTACGCACGACCTTGAGTGAAATGGGGCCGTTGCTGCTGGGCAGCCTGCTGGAATTGACCGACAGTCAGCAGTCGGCGCTGTACGCCGCATTCAAGGTGGCAGACCGCGAAGGTTTGTTGTTGCTCGATCTGAAGGATCTGAAGGCGTTGCTCAATCACCTGCGGGACAACCCCCTGTTGCTGGGCGACGATGCGGCATTGATGACCACCGGTTCCAGCCAGGCATTGCTGCGGCGTCTGGCGACGCTGGAGCAACAGGGCGCCGAGGCCCTGTTCGGCGAGCCGGCGCTGCAACTCGAAGATATCCTCCAGCCCACTGCCGATGGCCGCGGGCGCATTCATTTGCTGGATGCCAGTCGTCTGGTGCATGAAGCGCCGAAGGTCTACGCGACGTTCCTGCTGTGGCTGCTGGCCGAGCTGTTCGAGCAACTGCCGGAGCGCGGCGATGCCGACAAGCCGTTGCTGGCGTTGTTCTTCGACGAGGCCCACTTGTTGTTCAACGGTACGCCCCAGGCATTGCGTGACCGTCTGGAGCAAGTCGTGAGGCTGATTCGTTCGAAAGGTGTGGGCGTGTATTTCGTCACGCAGTCGCCGGGTGACTTGCCGGATGATGTGCTGGCGCAGTTGGGTTTGCGCATCCAGCATGGCTTGCGTGCGTTCACCGCCAAAGAACAGAAGTCCCTGCGCGCAGTGGCCGAAGGCTTCCGGCCGAATCCGGCGTTCGATACGTTGTCGGTATTGACCGAGCTCGGGATCGGTGAGGCGCTGGTCGGCACCTTGCAGGAAAAAGGCACGCCGGAAATGGTCCAGCGGGTTCTGGTGGCGCCGCCACAATCGCGGATCGGGCCGTTGACCGAAACCGAGCGTAAGGTGTTGATCGCAGGCTCACCGTTCAAAGGGCGTTATGACCAGCCGATCGATCGTGAATCAGCCTATGAAGTGCTGATGGGACGCAAGGGACTGGCACCTGAGCCCGAGGCGGAGCAGGGCAAGCAGGAACCGAGTTTCACCGAACAGGCGGGAGAGTTCCTCGGTACAGCGGCAGGGAAGGCGCTGAAATCGGCGATGCAACAGGCGGCGAACCAGCTTGGCCGACAGTTGGTGCGCGGGTTGATGGGCTCATTACTGGGCGGCAGCAAACGCCGCTAGCTTGAGCGAACACAGTCAGTGTGGGAGCGGGCTTGCTCGCGAATAGGGCATGTCAGTCAACATTATGTTGTTTGACACACCGCATTCGCGAGCAAGCCCGCTCCCACATTGGTCCAGTGTCAGGATTTGGTCTTGGCGTGCGCCGCCAGTCGCTCCAGCGCTGCCCGCAGATTCGGATCGCTGATCCCGTCGGCCGTGGCCTGGATGGTCGCGGCCGCATCGTCCGACAGATCCATGGTGTGCCCGGTCGCGCCCCGCTGAACGGTAGGCGGCTGCACCTTGAACAGGATTCGCGTCAGGTTGGCAAACTCGTCGAACATTTGCAGTTGCCGTTGCAGGCGCTTCTGCTGGTAGCGCAGGCGGGTTGCCCAATGACCGTCGGTGACAATCAGCAACAAACTGCCTTCGCGCCAGGAAGCCACGTGGCAATGCTCGCGAGCGGCGGGTTGCAATTGGCTTTCGAGCAAACGTTGCAGATGGCCCAGGCGTTGAGCGTGGCCGAGAATGGCTTTCAGCGGCTTGGCTTCGCGTAGTAGAACGGCAGGTACTTTGGCCGTAAGTGGGCGAAATGCCATGATCAGACACCTGAAGTAACAGAGGCGCCATGGTAGCAGAAAGCACCGGATGCGCCCGCCCATTGCTTTTGTGGGCGCTTTACCCATTAAATCAACGACTAACTTCTGCCTTGAATGGCTTGAAGTTGAGCAAAACGCCCTTATTTTAAGTGAGCCCCGTCAAAGCGCTGTGCCAGCATCGTGGAATATCGCCACTTTCCTCTCCATCGTTTCCGGGTAGAATGCTCGTTCGCATGCGGCCATGAGGGCTGCACGGGCGACTCACGGGGCCGCCCTCCATCCCTTTAGTGTGGAAGATCCTGCCGATATGTTTGCGCCTTTGTTAAAGAAACTTTTTGGAAGCAAGAACGAGCGTGAAGTCAAGCGCATGCTCAAGACGGTGCAACTCGTCAATGCCTTCGAAGAGCAAATGGTGGCCCTTTCGGACGATCAATTGCGTGCCAAGACAAACGAGTTCAAGGCCCGCATCGCCAAAGGGGAATCCCTCGACAAACTGTTGCCAGAAGCCTTTGCGGTCGCCCGTGAAGCCGGCAAACGTGTCATGGGCATGCGCCACTTCGATGTCCAGCTGATCGGCGGCATGACCTTGCATGAAGGCATGATCGCGGAAATGCGTACCGGTGAAGGCAAGACCCTGGTGGCAACACTGGGCGTTTACCTCAACGCGCTGTCCGGCAACGGCGTGCACGTTGTGACGGTGAACGACTACCTGGCCCGCCGTGACGCCAACTGGATGCGTCCGCTGTATGAATTCCTCGGCATGACGGTCGGCGTGGTCACGCCGTTCCAGCCGCCGGAAGAGAAGCGCGCTGCCTACGCCGCCGACATCACCTACGGCACCAACAACGAATTCGGTTTCGACTACCTGCGCGACAACATGGCGTTCAGCATGGAAGAAAAATTCCAGCGCGAACTCAATTTTGCCGTGATCGACGAAGTCGACTCCATCCTCATCGACGAAGCCCGTACGCCGCTGATCATCTCCGGTCAGGCCGAGGACAGCTCCAAGCTGTACATCGAGATCAACAAACTGATCCCGCGGCTTGAATTGCATATCGAAGAAGTGGAAGGCGAAGTCACCAAGGCCGGCCATTACACCGTCGACGAGAAGACCCGTCAGGTCGAGCTCAACGAAGCAGGTCATCAATTCGTTGAAGAGTCGCTGACCTCTCTCGGTCTGCTGGCTGAAGGCGAGAGCCTGTACTCGGCGCATAACCTGAGCCTGCTGACTCACGTTTACGCCGGCCTGCGCGCGCACAAGCTGTTCCATCGCAACGTCGAATACATCGTGCAGGACGGTCAGGTCGTACTGGTCGACGAGCACACCGGTCGTACCATGCCGGGTCGCCGTTTGTCCGAAGGCCTGCACCAGGCCATCGAAGCCAAGGAAAACCTGAACATCCAGGCCGAAAGCCAGACCCTGGCATCGACCACGTTCCAGAACTACTTCCGTCTGTACAACAAACTGTCCGGCATGACCGGTACGGCCGACACCGAAGCGTTCGAGTTCCACCAGATCTATGGCCTGCAGGTGATGGTGATTCCACCGAACAAGCCGCTGGCCCGTAAAGACTATAACGACCTGGTGTTCCTGACCGCCGACGAGAAATACGCGGCAATCGTGGCCGACATCAAGGAAAGCATGGCCGCAGGTCGTCCGGTGCTGGTGGGTACTGCCACCATCGAAACCTCCGAGCACATGTCCGGCCTGCTCGTGAAGGAAGGCATCGAACACAAGGTTCTGAACGCCAAGTTCCACGAAAAGGAAGCCGAGATCATTGCCCAGGCCGGTCGCCCAGGCGCGCTGACCATCGCCACCAACATGGCCGGTCGTGGTACCGACATCCTGTTGGGCGGTAACTGGGAAGTGGAAGTGGCCTCGCTGGAAAACCCGACCCCTGAGCAGATTGCCCAGATCAAGGCCGACTGGCAGAAGCGTCACCAGCAAGTGCTCGAATCGGGCGGTTTGCAGGTGATTGCGTCCGAGCGTCACGAATCGCGCCGTATCGACAACCAGCTGCGTGGTCGTGCCGGTCGTCAGGGCGACGCCGGTTCCAGCCGTTTCTACCTGTCGCTGGAAGACAGCCTGATGCGCATCTTCGCCTCTGACCGGGTGAAGAATTTCATGAAGGCCCTGGGCATGCAGCCTGGCGAAGCGATCGAGCACCGCATGGTGACCAACGCCATCGAAAAGGCCCAGCGCAAGGTTGAAGGCCGTAACTTCGACATTCGCAAGCAACTGCTCGAGTTCGACGACGTCAACAACGAACAGCGTAAAGTGATCTATCACATGCGTAACACGTTGCTGGCCGCCGACAACATCGGTGAGACCATCGCCGACTTCCGTCAAGACGTGCTCAGCGCCACTGTCAGCGCACACATTCCTCCGCAATCGCTGCCTGAGCAGTGGGACGTGGCCGGTCTGGAAGCTGCGTTGCAGAGCGATTTCGGTGTGACGCTGCCGATCCAGCAGTGGCTCGACGAAGACGATCACCTGTACGAAGAAACCCTGCGCGAGAAGCTCATGAACGAGCTCGTCGCGGCGTACAACGAGAAAGAAGACCAGGCGGGCGCCGAAGCGCTGCGCACCTTCGAGAAACAAATCGTTCTGCGCGTACTGGACGACCTTTGGAAAGATCACCTGTCGACCATGGATCACCTGCGTCACGGTATCCACTTGCGTGGTTATGCCCAGAAGAACCCGAAGCAGGAATACAAGCGCGAGTCGTTCACCCTGTTCTCCGAATTGCTGGATTCGATCAAGCGCGACTCGATCCGTGTGCTGTCCCACGTTCAGGTTCGCCGCGAAGACCCGATCGAAGAAGAACAGCGCCTGCGTCAGGAAGCCGAGGCATTGGCCGCTCGCATGCAGTTCCTGCATGAAGAAGCCCCAGGCCTGGAGCATCCGGAAGTGTTGGGCGAAGAAGTCGATGTTGCCCTCGCTGCTGCACCGGTTCGCAACGAGCAGAAGCTGGGTCGTAACGAGCTGTGCTATTGCGGTTCGGGCAAGAAGTTCAAGCATTGCCACGGGCAGATCCAGTAAAACCCGTTTCAATCGCTGAAATACCCGCGCCGCGACCGGCTTCTGCCGTCGCGGCGTTTTACCATTCGAACCACCGTTTTTCCTGAAACGGTGCTGACATCATCTATAAAGGAGCGCATTCATGGCTGTTGGTCTTGGTCCTTTGCCAACGTTGCACCCGGTTGCCGGTTTTGAACTCGGTATCGCCTCGGCTGGCATCAAGCGCCCGGGGCGCAAGGATGTTGTGGTCATGCGCTGTGTTGAAGGCTCCACGGTTGCCGGCGTGTTCACCCTGAACGCCTTTTGCGCCGCACCGGTGATCCTTGCCAAGCAACGCGTACAAGGCCCTGTGCGTTACCTGCTGACCAACACCGGCAATGCCAACGCCGGCACGGGCGAACCTGGCCTGGCCGCCGCCGAGCGCACCTGCGCAAGGTTGGCGGAACTGACCGGTGTCGATGCCAGCCAGGTGCTGCCGTACTCCACCGGTGTGATTGGTGAGCCGCTGCCCGTCGAGAAAATCGAAGGCGCGCTGCAGGCGGCCCTCGATGATCTGTCGATCCACAACTGGGAAGCTGCCGCCACCGGCATCATGACCACCGATACGTTGCCCAAAGGTGCCAGCCGCCAGTTCCAGCACGACGGTGTAACCATCACCGTTACCGGCATCAGCAAAGGCGCCGGCATGATTCGCCCGAACATGGCGACCATGCTCGGCTACATCGCCACCGACGCCAAGGTTTCCCGCGACGTGTTGCAGAACCTGATGCTCGATGGCGCCAACAAGTCGTTCAACCGCATCACCATTGATGGTGATACGTCGACCAACGACTGCTGCATGCTGATCGCCACCGGTCAGGCTGCGCTGCCGGAAATCACCCGCGCCGAGGGCGAGTTGTTCGCCAAGTTGAAGCAAGCGGTGTTCGAAGTGTGCATGGACGTGGCCCAGGCCATCGTGCGCGACGGCGAAGGCGCGACCAAATTCGTGACCGTTGAAGTCAACGGCGGCGGTAATCACCAGGAGTGCCTGGACGTCGGTTACACCGTGGCTCACTCGCCACTGATCAAGACTGCCTTGTTTGCATCCGACCCGAACTGGGGCCGTATCCTGGCCGCTGTTGGCCGTGCCGGTGTGCCTAACCTGGACGTGAGCAAGATCGACGTGTTCCTCGGCGACGTGTGCATTGCCAGCCGTGGCGCGCGCGCGGCGACCTACACCGAAGCCCAGGGTGCGGCGGTTATGCAGCAGGAAGAAATCACCATCCGTATCGAGCTGGGTCGTGGCGATTGCAGCGAAACCATCTGGACCACGGACCTGTCCCACGAATACGTGAAGATCAACGCCGAGTACCGTACGTAAGACCGAGTCGCTCCATTCGCGAGCAAGCCCGCTCCCACATTTGATTTGTGTACACCTCAAACCACTGTGGGAGCGGGCTTGCTCGCGAAGGCTGACGACCAGACGCTAGATATTCTGGCTTGTTACCCTGACGAGAAGGCACCCCGAACATGAGCCTGCACCTGATCATCGGCGACAAACTGTATTCCTCCTGGTCCCTGCGCGGCGCTCTGGCTCTCGATCTGACCGGCGCTGCCTACACCGAAGAGCTGATCAAACTGAACCAGCCGGACACCCGCGAGCGTCTGCTCAAGCATTCGCCCACCGGCAAGGTCCCGCTGCTGAAAACCGAACACGGCACCATCGCCGACTCCCTGGCGATTGCCGAATACCTGGCAGAACAGTTCCCGGCCGCCGGCCTCTGGCCGCAAGACATCGCCAGCCGCGCACAGGCGCGCTCGGCGTGTGCGCAGATGCACAGCGGATTCTTCGCCATGCGCGGCAACATGCCGTTTGACCTGAGCCATGACGCCCCGTTGTCGCCAGTCCCGGCTGACGTTCAGGCCGACATCGAACGCATGTCGGCGCTGTGGGCCGAATGCCGTGCTGCCGCGACCGAAACCGGGCCGTACCTGTTTGGCCGTGCAACCCTGGCTGACGTGTTTTTCGCACCGATTGCCGTGCGCTTGCGCACCTATCAGGTGAAGCTGTCTGCAATTGACGAAGCCTACGTTGAAACCCTCTACCAATGGCCGGCTTTCAAGGCCTGGCAGAAGGCCGGACTGGAGGAGTTGGAAAAGTGAAACGTGTCCATGTCGCCGCCGCCGTCATCCGCGATGGCAGTGGCCAAATCCTGATCGCCCGGCGTGCCGACTCACAGCACCAGGGTGGCCTGTGGGAGTTTCCAGGCGGCAAGGTCGAGGCCGACGAGTCGGTCCAGACTGCGCTGGCCCGCGAGCTTCATGAAGAGTTGGGTATCGTGGTGGGCGCGGCGCGTCCGCTGATCAAGATCCGGCATGACTACCCGGACAAGCAGGTGTTGCTGGATGTCTGGGAAGTCTCGTCGTTTACCGGCGAGCCCCACGGTGCCGAGGGGCAACCGCTGGCCTGGGTGGCGCCCCGCGACCTCTCGGGTTACGAGTTCCCGGCGGCCAATCAGCCGATCGTCGCGGCCGCGAAGTTGCCCGCTCAGTACCTGATCACGCCGGAAGATCTGGAAGCGCCGGCGTTGCTGCGTGGTATTCAGAAGGCCATTGCCGGCGGCATCAAGCTGATCCAGTTGCGCGCACCGAACGGCTACGACCCGAAATACCGCGACCTGGCCGTGGATGCGGCAGGGCTATGTGCTGGCAAGGCGCAGTTGATGATCAAGGGGCCGTTCGAATGGCTCGGCGACTTCCCGTCCGCGGGTTGGCACATTACTGCGGCGCAACTGCGCAAATACGCGGCGGCTGGCCGACCGCTACCGGCATCGCGCTGGCTGGCGGCGTCGTGCCATAACGCTGAAGAGTTGGCGCTGGCCGAACAGATGGGGGTGGATTTTGTGACCCTGTCGCCGGTTCAACCGACCCTGACTCACCCGGGCGCCGAGCCGTTGGGTTGGGAGCAAGCGTCGAGCTTGATCGAAGGGTTCAGCAAACCGGTGTTCCTGCTCGGCGGTGTTGGCCCGGCGGAGGTTGAGAAGGCTTGGGCTGCGGGCGCGCAAGGGGTGGCGGGGATTCGGGCGTTTTGGCCTGAGGCCTGATTTTGTAGCGCTCCTGCTGGCCTCTTCGCGAGCAAGCCCGCTCCCACAGGTTTTGTGTGCACCACAAATCCACTGTGGGAGCGGGCTTGCTCGCGAAGGCGGCCTGACAGCTGCCGACTATTTTTCAGGTTTCGCCGCCGGCTGCCAAAGAATCTCCGCCACTCCCTGACGCCTGGCAATCAGCCGCGCCACCACAAACAACAAATCCGACAACCGATTGATATACGCCAGTCCAACCCCGGCCAGCGGTTCAATCGCATTCAGTTGCTGGCATCGCCGCTCGGCACCGCGAGCGACGCTACGGCAGACATGAGCCTGGGCAATCAGCGCCGAACCGCCGGGCAAGATGAAGTTCTCCAGTGGCCCCAATTCTTCATTCCACACATCGATCGCCGCTTCCAGACGCTCGATTTCTGCTGCATTGAGCGCCTGATAGGCCGGCATTGCCAGCTCACCACCCAGATCAAACAACCGATGCTGGCAGGGAGCCAATACCGCGATCACTTCGTTCAGGCCTGGAAACTGCCCCGCTTGCGCCGCCAACCCGGCCAGCAACACGCCCACCTGACTGTTCAGCGTATCGACCTCGCCGATTGCTTCAATGCGCGGGTGATCTTTCGGTACGCGACGTCCGTCGCCCAGCCCGGTCTCGCCTTTGTCGCCGGTGCGGGTGTAAATCTTCGACAAACGAAAGCCCATGGTTACCTCGATAGCAGATTGAGTTCTTGCGAGACAGGTGGCGTGCTTGCCAGGGGCAGGCGCAAGGTGAAGCAAGTGCCTTGGCCCAGGGTCGATTGCACTTCCATCTGCCCCTTGTGGTTGTTGGTGATGATGAAATATGACACCGACAGCCCAAGGCCGGTGCCCTGGCCGATTTCCTTGGTCGTGAAGAACGGCTCGAAGGTCCGTTTGCGCACGCTTTCGCTCATGCCGATGCCGTTGTCCTCGACCTGAATTTCCGCCCATGGCGGATTGAGCCTGGTGCGCAGAGTGATCCGGCCCGGCTCGCTGTCGTCTTCGCGCTGGTGAATGGCTTGCGCGGCGTTTTTCAACAGGTTGAGCAGCACCTGCTCCAGTTCGTTGGCGGTGCCGGGTACCGGACCCAGCGCCGGATCGAACTGACGAATGATGGCCTGGCCCTTGAAGTCGAAGCCGATGGCCAGGTCAAAATCGTTGCTGGCGATCTCCACCGCCTGGTCGATCAGCGCGGGCAAATCGCACGGGGCCATCTGGCGGGTGCTGCGCCGGCTGAAACTGAGCATGTGGGTGACAATTTTCGCCGCCCGGGCACCGGCCTGCTGGATGCCGTCAAGCAACTGTGGCACCTCGCGGATTTGCAGATACTGGTTGACCGTCGCCAAATCGATTCCGGCGTGTTCAGCCAGTTCAAGGTTCTTCGGCAGATCGGGCGACAGGCGTCGACGAATGTTTTGCACGTTATGCAGGATCGCACCCAGGGGGTTGTTGATCTCGTGGGCCATGCCGGCGGCAAGGCCGCCGACCGAGAGCATTTTCTCCGACTGCACCATCATCTCTTCCAGGGACAGGCGCTGAGTGATGTCGTCGATCCGGATCACCACGCCACGCCCGGCACCGCCCATCAACGGATAGAAAGTCAGGGCATAGTGGCGGGGCTCTTCATCCTTGAGCCAGGTGACACGTTCGATTTTGGCCACCGTATGTTGTTCGACCGTTTGCTTGAGTTGCGGCAAAAACGGCTTGAGCGGTTCGAAGGCAAGGAAGATCGGCTGGTTCAGGGCTTCGTCGAGGCGTGTGCCGGAGAGGGCGCTGGCCTCCTGGTTCCATTGCGTCACGTAGAGCTGTTCGTCGAGGGCGATCAGTGCCGACGGCATGGAGTCGATGATGCTGTTGAGGTAGTTCTGAAAGCCGGTGAGCTTTTTCTCGATCTTGCTGCGCACCTGGACTTCGAGCTCCAGTTTGCGATTGGTGTGCCGGGTTTCTTCGGCGAGCCCCTGGGCCTGGTCGTAGGCAGCCTGGGAGTCGTCCCTGGCTCGCTTGAGTTGCTGCTCCCGGGCCTCGATCCGCGAAAGCATGGTGTTGAACGCCTCGGCGAGGCTGCCGATTTCATCATGGTTGCCGCGAGAGGCGCGCAAGGCGTAGTTCTCTTCGCGGGTCACCTGCCGGGACAGTTCTTCGAGCTGATGGATTGGCCGGGTAATCAGGCGCTTGATCTGACGGGCAATGACCAGCCAGAGCAGCACGCTGAAAATCAGAATCCCCAGGCTGGCCGTCAGGGTCCCGGTGTAGAACGCCATCGGCAATTCACTGCTGGCAACCAACAGCAAATGCCCCGGTGCGGTTCCGGGACGGGGCAGGGTGATGACCTGGTTGCTGCGAAACTCGGTAATCTGCCAGTCTTCGATATGCCGGAACCGTTTCGGCAGCTCCAGTTTGTCGCCGCTCTGCAGTTGCGCCAACTGTTCGCCCTTGCCGTCATACAGGACTGCCGCGCGCAGCGGTGAATAACTGTTGAGTTCGTTGAGCAGACGCTCGGCGCTTTGCGGCGATTCCAGGGCTTCGGACACCAGGCTCGGGTTCGACACCAGTCGGCCGATGGTCTGCAGGGCCTGTGGCGCCATGCTTTCCTGGGAGATGTAGTAGGCGGCGCTGATAAAGGTCAGGTTGGCGACCAGCAGGACAGTGATCAACAGGACCAGCAGGGCGGCCAGCAGTTTCTGGCCGACAGGCAGGTTTTCAAGACGCTGGCGCAAAGGCATCGGGTTCATCGCTGCAAAGGAACAAGTGGCCAGCGTAGCCGCTGCTCAGTCGCTGGGCAATCCAAGGCTTTGCAGGCGAGCAATCAACCTCGACTCAAGCTGATTGAGATGAGGCAGGTTCAGTTGATGGCGCCCGGCGATTTTGCAGGCGTAACCCAACAGGTAGCTGATTTCTGTGCGGCGCTGGCTCGTGACGTCCTGGTGCATCGAGGAATAATTGGCTGCGGTAGCGTGAATCACCCGTTCGACCTCCTGTTGCAGGTTTTCGGCAGCTGCCGGCTGGCCGCAACGCTCAAGCAACTCCACCAGTTCGCCACACAGGGTGGCGACTTCGCAGTGATGTTGCTGTAAGCCGCCGTTGCGGCAGTCATGCAGCACCGTCAGCGGATTGATCGCGCAGTTGAGGGCGAGCTTGCGCCACAGCCGGGTCAGAATCTCCGTGCTCCACTCGTGAGGGATACCGGCAGCGCTCAGGTCATCGAGCCAGATCGGCGCGACCGGATGACTCGCATCCCCCAGCCAGGTGAAGCCATGCCCGGCAAACACCACGCGCCAGTCGCCATCGCGAAAGGCACCTTCGGTGCTCGACGCATAAATGCAGCGCGCCTGCGGAACCTGTGCCGCCACCGCGTCCTGACTGCCCAGGCCATTTTGCAGCAGGATCAGTTCGGCGCCGGGGGCCAGGCGGGGCGCCAGTCGGGCCACTGCACTTTCGGTATCGTAGGCTTTGCAGGCCACCAACAGGCGGTTGATTGGTTGCGTGCTGTCGGCTGTCTCGGCGGGTACGGCATAGTGTTGCGCCTCGCCGTGTTCTACCAGTGTCAATCCACCGGCCGCCTCATAGGCTTGCAGCCTCGCGGTGTCCCGCAGGATCAGCCTGACCGGCACGCCGGCCCGTGCCAGGCGTGTCGCCCATAAAGTACCGAGGCTGCCGGCGCCTAGAATATGCCATGTGGTGGACATCAGCTTTTTGCTCTGTTTAAGGCGTGCATCGGCAGCTCGCAGTGAATGATGGGAAAGACCCGTTATAATCAGCGCGGATTTTAACCGCAAGCCAGGCGTGCTCCATCGGTGCGCCTTTATATTTGGAGAGATTACATGCCGTCGTTCGACGTGGTATCCGAACTGGACAAACACGAAGTCACCAACGCGGTCGAGAACGCCGTCAAGGAACTCGATCGTCGTTATGACCTGAAAGGCAAAGGCAGCTTCGAGTTCAAGGAAAAAGACCTGACCGTCAACCTGACCGCGGAAGCGGATTTCCAGCTCGAAGCGATGATTGAGATCCTCAAGCTGGCGCTGGTCAAGCGCAAAATCGACGTGCAGTGCCTTGAGGTCAAGGATGCTTTTGCATCGGGCAAGCTGATGAAACAGGACGCCGTCCTCAAGGAAGGCATCGACAAGGAGCTGGCGAAGAAGATCGTTGCTCATGTCAAAGACGCCAAGCTCAAGGTTCAGGCCGCCATCCAGGGTGAGCAAGTGCGCATCACCGGCAAGAAGCGTGATGACCTGCAAGAAGCCATTGCCGTGCTGCGGGCCAAGGAATTCGGTATGCCGCTGCAGTTCAACAACTTCCGCGACTGACCTCGAAAGCGGGAACCTCTTGGCATTTGCGACGTCGGAGGCCCAAGCATCGGCAGAAACGATTGAGCCCGTCGCGGTTCGATCTTTCTGCCGCTTTTTTACGCGTGCCGGATAGCCGGAAAACAGGAGCAAGCAGATGGACTTAAATGCTGAGGTAGACAACCTGGTCAAGGTTTCCCAAACCTGGATCCCGATGATCATGGAATACGGCAGTCGTGTACTGTTGGCGGTCATCACCCTGGCCATCGGCTGGTGGCTGATCAACAAAGTCACGAAAAAGCTTGGCGGCCTGATTGCATTGCGTAACGCCGACCTGGCGCTGCAAGGCTTTATCAGCAGCCTGGCGAACATCATCCTCAAGATCCTGCTGATCGTCAGCGTGGCTTCGATGATCGGTGTGGAAACCACTTCGTTCGTGGCGGCGATTGGTGCGGCGGGTCTGGCCATTGGCCTGGCCTTGCAGGGTAGCCTGGCGAACTTCGCCGGCGGTGTGCTGATTTTGCTGTTCCGTCCATTTCGTATCGGCGACTGGATAGAGGCTCAGGGTGTCGCCGGCACCGTCGACAGCATCCAGATTTTCCATACCGTACTGCGTACCGGTGACAACAAGACCATCATCTTGCCCAATGGTAATCTGTCGAACGGCATTATCACCAACACCAATCGTCAGCCGACCCGCAAGGTCGTGTTTGATGTAGGCGTTGATTACGAAGCGGACTTGCAGAAAGCCCGTGAAGTGTTGCTGGAACTGGCCAAGGATCCGCGTGTATTGATTGACCCGGCACCTCAGGCAGTCATTTCGACATTGGGTGACAGTTCTATCACTGTTTCTCTGCGTGTCTGGGTGAATACGGCGGATTATTGGGATGTGATGTTCATGTTCAACGAGCTGTCCCGTGATCGTCTGAGGGAGGCCGGCATTGATATTCC
The DNA here is from genome assembly GCF_000282335.1 of Pseudomonas sp. GM48. GTDB lineage: Bacteria > Pseudomonadota > Gammaproteobacteria > Pseudomonadales > Pseudomonadaceae > Aquipseudomonas. The sequence goes on along the minus strand of NZ_AKJM01000126.1, from coordinate 15,308 downwards.
ATTTCCACAGCGGGTTATTCGCGTGGTTCAGGAGTCTGCTGCGCAGTGATTGGTTTTCTGGTCAATGCCTGACCATTAGGTCAGGCATGTTCTGCATGGATCTGATCGTTTAAACACACTGTTGTCACACCAACGAAAAAGGCCCATCCGAAGATGGGCCTTTTTTTGATTACCGCGAACTAACTTTCTGCAATTACAGAATGTTGAGCGGGTAGTCGGTGATCAGGCGGAACTCAGAGATATCGCCTTCGCCTTCGTCAGCATTGGCGGTGTGCCATGCTTGACGGATGCGGAACGACAGATCTTTGGCTGGGCCGGATTGAACGACGTACTTGGCTTCCACGTTGGTTTCGTGGTGCTTGCCGTCTGCACCGTACAGACCGGTGTAGGTGCTGTTCGATGGAGTGTTGGTACCGTCGATGTTCCAACCATTCACGTAACGGACCATGAAGCTCAGGCCAGGTACGCCGTACTCGGCCATTTTCAGGTCGTAGCGGGCTTGTACCGACTTCTCGCCAGGGGCGTTGAAGTCAGAGTACTGGATGGAGTTGGCGAGGAAAATCGAGTCGCCACCACGGTTGTTGTCACCCACACCGATGTAGTCGAACGGGGTATCGCCGTTGACCTTCTGGAAGGCCAGGGTCAGGGTGTGTGCTTTCAGGAACGAGTAAGCAGCTGCCAGGGAGTAGGCGGTGTTGCTGATGTCGCCTGCTTTAGCGTTACCGGTGTCCTTGGTGTTGTAGATGTTACCGTCGAAGTTGATCGAGTTATCGCCGCCCAGAGCGAGGGTGTAGTTCGCGTTGGCGTAGTACTGGTTCCAGACGTCTTCGAGCTTGGCACCGTAGAGCGATACGCTCAGGTCAGGGTTAATGCCGTACTTGCCACCGAAGTAGTCGATGGAGTTGGCTGTCACGCCAGCGTAAGTAGCGAACAGTTCGCCGTCACGAGCGTTGCGGTCCTGGCTGGTTGCCGAGTAGAAGTGACCGGCTTCGAGGTCGAGGTCAGTAACTTCGCTGCTCTGCAGTTGGATACCGCTGGCAGTTTGGTGAAGGATACGGGAACCGCCTACAGCGAACACCGGAGAGGTGCTTGGCTGCATGTCGCCGATTTTCAGCTCGGTCTTGGAGATGCGGAATTTGGCGGCAGCGCCGGCTTTGCCCTGGCTGTTGTTGACTTCGCCATCAGAGTCCACGGACATGTTGCCGGAACCGGCATACTTGTCGGAACCGTCCAGCTTAATGGCCAGTTGGCCCCAAGCTTCAACGCCAACACCGATCAGACCTTGGGTGTAGCCCGAGCTGTACATGCCCTGGATGCCCTGGGTCCAGTCTTTGTCATCGACTTGGCCGTTTTTCTTGTTACGGTTGTAGTAGTAGTTGCGAACCAGCAAGTCGAGTTTGCTGTCTTCAACGAAACCTTTGGCTTCAGCCTGGTCACTTACGAAAGGGGCGGCCGTAGCCAATTGAGTACTGGCTGCTGCTGCAACTGCCAGTGCGATCATGCTCCACTTCATCACGCGCATCGTGATTTGCTCCTTTGGTTTTAGAAGAGTACTGCCGTCCCACCTGTTTTATTATCTGGGCGGCTCTTTCTTTTTGTGTCGGCGCAAACTTATATCACGCCGACAATGTTGGCGATACTTGCGTATCTAACCTTTCGCCTTCTTTACGACCCTGTCGCAAACAGCGTGCTAGATGTCGCAAATTTCCAGCTCCGACGCAACCGGGCTGACAACTTTAATGCTGTTTTCTGAACCTTGACGTCGGTAAAAAGAGTCCTGGTGAAACGTTTGAATCTCCATCGGGCTACCTTGCCACTGTTTTTTTTGCCTCAGGACCTCCGCTTCCAGCGGGTGTCACTCAGGCGATATTGGGTATGAATGCAACAAGCGTGCACAAATACGGGTTTTGTTGCGGTTTTTTTCTCATTGACCGTCTGACGCTGTAAAAACCTCATAAATCCGGGGGTTCAAGCACCTTTAGTTTGGGCTTGACGCCTTGCCTGACATCATGTTGTACCGTTCTGGTCGACTGCATGACAAGCAAAAATGTTACCGGTTCACCCCGCCAGTGAGTAAATGGCGGATGTCGAAGCGTTCAGCGTAGACCCACTGTGCGGTTTTGGTGCAAAAAATTTTTAGCCTGATACTGAATTCATCCAGGTCGACCGCTTGTTCGAAGCGAACTCCTTGTTGTTAATCAGTCACTTCGGCGTTTTTTGCTGGCCTGTCGGTTCTGTAATGGTGCGCCACGACGAAAAATGTCTCATCCGGGGGCGGGTTGTCAGCCTTTCGCTGGCGCTCATGGGCTCTGTGTAAGGTTCGTCGTGAAGCGTGCGCCGTTCGCAGGTATGCTGCCGTCCGGTCGCTTGGTGCGCCGTCCCGTCAGGATGGGCGCTAAGCTGAAAAATGATGACCCGGCGGGAGTGCACGCAGTGTTCGCTTTAGATCCACGACTTCAACAAGACACGTTACCGATCGGGGACTTTCCGCTCTGCCGGTTGCTGTTGTCCAACGACTCGAACTATCCCTGGTTCATCCTGGTACCTCGTCGTGAGGCTATCAGTGAGATATTTCAGTTGGATGTCGCAGACCAGCAGCAGCTTTGGCTGGAGACGACGGCGCTTTCGCAAGTGCTCAAGGACTCGTTCGATGCGGACAAATTGAATGTTGCGGCGCTGGGCAACGTGGTCAGCCAGTTGCACATGCACGTGATTGTACGCAAACGCGAAGATGCCGCCTGGCCAGCGCCGGTTTGGGGGAGGCATCCGGCAAAACCCTATGGTTCGGAGCAGATCGCCGCCATTCGCGAACGTTTGCGCCTGATTTTGACCGATGATTTTACGTTTCTGGAGGGCTGAGCCATGAGCCTGGAAGAGCGCGTTACCGATCTGGAAAGCCGCCTGGCGTTTCAGGATGACACCATCCAGGCATTGAATGATGTGCTGGTGGCGCAGCAGAGGGTGGTCGAGCGTCTGCAGCTGCAAATGGCTGCACTGCTCAAGCGGCAGGAGGAAATGGTCGGCCAGTTCGAGTCATTCGAAGAGGAAGCGCCACCGCCGCACTATTAAGCAAGGCGCAAGCATAAAAAAACCGCGAACAGCTCGGGCTGTGCGCGGTTTTTTTTAGCCTTGAATCAGCGGCGCGGCAGTGCGGCGATCACATCTTCGGCTTGCAGACCCTTGTCACGATTCATGACGGAGAACTCCACGCGCTGGCCTTCGACCAGGACACGGTGTCCTTCGCCGCGAATGGCCCGGAAATGCACGAAAATATCGTCACCGGAGTCGCGGGAAATAAAGCCGAAGCCTTTGGAGGTGTTGAACCATTTGACGGTGCCGGTATCGCGGTTGCTCATGTCGTAGCTTGGCGAGGCAGCGACCGGTGACGACTTGTAGAAGCTGATGGCCAGGTGCAGAAAAACAGCAACCACGGCGGCGATCAGACTGAACAGAACGGCGGGTTGACCGGCGATGACAGGCATCGGTGCGATCAGCGTCAGGGTTTGCAGGACCACAGCCAGAACCAGCAGGGCGCTGACCAGGTTTTGCAGTTGATGGCGCGGGCCTTTGTTCCAGTAAGGGATGACAGGTGCAAGTGTGAGGTTGAGCAGGCCGAAAAAGGCCAGGTACAGAGCATCGGGTTGTTGCAGGTAAGGTAACGCCTCGGACTGCAGGCTAGGGATGAAGGACAGCAGCAAGGCCGCTGCGCCTATCAGTAGATGGACGATTTTCAACATTTTGATTAACTCACGTTAAGGCAGCTCACAAGGAAGAGCTGATGGCGCACGGTTCGCTTCAAGACAATAAAGAGGCGTTGGACACGTACCCGGTATCAGCCTATGCGCCGTACCCGGAAAAATAGGCACTGGCGACACGCCGTCTATTTAACAGCAAAGCCGCAGGCTACTCAAATCAGGGCGTCCGGCGGCTCTTTTTGGAGGGATTTACCGCAGGTTGCCCGAAGTTTCGGGGCTGCGGTGGGGCAACAGGATTGTTAGAGTGGTCGGACACCTGTTGGATGAAATTCATCATCTTTTTCCTACGCCATTCAATACTGTGCTTCTGAAGGAGGAGTCACTTCGCTGCGTGGGAAATTGTCCGGAGTAGGACGTTATCCCGAATCTGCCAGCAGTTGTTGGCTTATCCTACGTCCAAGGTCATAAAGTCGTCTGGATATACCTCTGCACCTGCGTTTTTATAAGTCGACAGGCAGTTGCTCTTAAAGAAACCAGGATGGCAAAGGAGTGTCAGCGTTATGGTTTATGGCAGGCAGGAAGAGGGGCGATGCGCTTCGCACAAGGATGTAAGGGTTGATCCATTCGTTCGTGAGTTCGATATGGGGTTGGTCCAGCCGTTGTCTCGCTCCGTACGATTGAATGGCTTCGCCACCTGTTTGCGGCTTGAGCAGGTTTATTGGGATATTTTGGGGGAAATGGCCCGGGTCAATTGTTGCTCGGTCAGTAGCCTGTTATCTCATGTGGACCGCGAAGTTCACTTGCGTCACGGCGGGGTAAGGAATTTCAGCGGATTGGTGCGGGTTGTCTGTGTCGTACACAGTCTCAAGGAAGGGGGGGGCATCGTCACGGTCTAGTCTAATCGGCGAAAGCAGCAGAGTGTCGGGCTGTGCAGTCTTACGGCTGCACAGGCCGCGTTTAATGGATATAATCCCGCTCTTTGCCGCAAAACCCTGCGTTTGCGGTAGCAATCTGATCGCCGAGACAACCTCCATGCCGATGTACGATTATCAATGTGCTTCCTGTGGTCATCAGTTGGAAGCCATTCAAAAGATCAGCGATGCACCGCTGGTCGACTGCCCTGCCTGTCAGGCGCCAGAGCTTAAAAAACTGCTGTCCATGCCGGGCTTCCGCCTCAGCGGCACGGGTTGGTACGAAACCGATTTCAAGACCGGTTCCAAGAAGAACCTGGCCGGCGGCGACAAAGCTGACTAAGGTCTGGAACCTGGTTTGAACCACACGCGCGAGCTCTTGCATCACCCGGCGACTTTTTTAAAGACGGGGCTGCTGTAGGATCTCCAACCGAATTTCGAATTACGAGAAGTGAAAACACGACCATGATGCGCAGCCATTATTGCGGCCAACTGAACGAAAGCCTGGACGGCCAGGAAATTACCCTTTGCGGATGGGTCCACCGTCGCCGTGACCACGGTGGGGTGATTTTCCTCGATATCCGTGATCGTGATGGTCTGGCTCAGGTCGTGTTCGATCCGGACCGCGCTGAAACCTTCGCCGCCGCCGATCGCGTGCGCAGCGAGTATGTCGTGAAGATCACCGGCAAGGTGCGCCTGCGTCCGGCCGGTGCGACCAACGCCAACATGGCGTCGGGCATGATCGAAGTCCTCGGCTATGAGCTGGAAGTACTGAACGAATCGGAAACCCCGCCGTTCCCGCTGAACGAGTTCTCCGACGTCGGCGAAGAAACCCGCCTGCGCTATCGCTTCCTCGACCTGCGCCGTCCGGAAATGGCCGAGAAGCTGCGTCTGCGTTCGCGCATGACCACCAGCATCCGTCGCTACCTGGACGAGAACGGCTTCCTCGACGTGGAAACGCCGATCCTGACCCGTGCCACCCCTGAAGGTGCTCGCGACTACCTGGTGCCGAGCCGTACTCATGCCGGTTCGTTCTTCGCCTTGCCGCAATCGCCGCAGCTGTTCAAGCAACTGCTGATGGTGGCCGGCTTCGACCGTTACTACCAGATCGCCAAGTGCTTCCGTGACGAAGACCTGCGTGCCGACCGTCAGCCGGAATTCACCCAGATCGACATCGAGACCAGCTTCCTCGATGAAAAAGACATCATGGGCCTCACTGAAGGCATGATCCGCAACCTGTTCAAGGAAGTGCTGGATCTGGAATTCGGTGATTTCCCGCACATGACCTTTGAAGAGGCCATGCGCCGTTACGGTTCCGACAAGCCGGACCTGCGTAACCCGCTGGAACTGGTTGACGTTGCCGATCAACTCAAGGAAGTCGATTTCAAGGTGTTCAGCGGCCCGGCCAACGACCCTAAATGCCGCATCGCCGCCCTGCGCGTGCCTGGCGGCGCGAGCATGCCGCGCAAGCAGATCGATGACTACACCAAGTTTGTCGGTATCTACGGTGCCAAGGGCCTGGCGTACATCAAGGTCAACGAGCGCGCCAAAGGCGTCGAAGGCCTGCAGTCGCCAATCGTTAAGAACATCCCTGAAGACAACCTCAACGTGATCCTCGATCGCGTGGGTGCGGTCGACGGCGATATCGTGTTCTTCGGTGCCGACAAGGCCAAGATCGTCAGCGAGGCCCTGGGCGCGCTGCGGATCAAGCTCGGCCACGACCTGGACCTGCTGACCTGCAAGTGGGCGCCGATGTGGGTCGTCGACTTCCCGATGTTCGAAGAGAACGACGACGGCAGCTTCAGCGCCTTGCACCACCCGTTCACCGCGCCGAAGTGCACCCCGCAAGAGCTGGAAGCCAACCCGGCTGGCGCTCTGTCCCGTGCCTACGACATGGTGTTGAACGGTACCGAGCTGGGTGGCGGTTCGATCCGTATCCACCGCAAAGAGATGCAACAGTCGGTTTTCCGTCTGCTGGGTATCAATGAAGCCGAACAGGAAGAGAAATTCGGCTTCCTGCTCGACGCCCTGAAGTACGGCGCGCCGCCGCACGGTGGCCTGGCCTTCGGTCTGGACCGTCTGGTGATGCTGATGACCGGCGCCCAGTCGATCCGTGAAGTGATCGCCTTCCCGAAAACCCAGAGCGCGGCGGACGTCATGACTCAGGCACCGGGCCAGGTGGATGCCAAGGCATTGCGCGAGCTGCACATTCGTCTGCGCGAAACGCCCAAGGCTGAGTAAGGTCGACCTGAAGGCGCATCTTCGGATGCGCCTTTTTTCTATCTGTAAAGATTGAAAACGGGTCGGGATTTTTATTTGCCGGCTGGCGCATCATGGCGTGGCGGGCAATGTTTCAAAGAGAATTCGGAGCGAGTTATGGCAGGTCATTCCAAGTGGGCGAACATCAAGCACCGCAAAGAACGTCAGGATGCCAAGAGAGGCAAGATCTTCACCAAATGGATTCGCGAGCTGACCGTCGCTGCCCGTCAGGGTGGCGGTGATCCGGGCTCCAACCCGCGTCTGCGCCTGGCGCTGGACAAGGCCCTTGGTGCGAACATGAGTCGTGACATCATCGATCGTGCCGTTGCCCGCGGCACCGGGGCTGCCGATACCGATGATGTGGTCGAATTGACCTACGAGGGCTACGGTCCTGGCGGCGTGGCGGTGATGGTCGAGTGCATGACCGACAACCGCAACCGCACGGCGGCTGCGGTTCGCCATGCCTTCAGCAAGTGCGGCGGCAATCTCGGTACCGATGGCTCGGTAGCGTACCTGTTCGAGCGCAAGGGGCAGATTTCCTTCGCTCAAGGTATGGATGAAGACGCGTTGATGGAAGCGGCCATGGAGGCCGATGCCGATGACGTGGTGACCAACGAAGATGGTTCCATCGACGTGTTCACCTCGTTTGCCGGTTTCTATTCCGTGCGTAACGCACTGGAAGCGGCGGGCTTCAAAGGTGACGACGCGGAAATCGTCATGTTGCCAACCACCAGCGCCGAGCTCGATCTGGAAGGCGCCGAGAAAGTCCTCAAGCTGATCGACATGCTCGAAGACCTGGATGACGTGCAAAACGTCTATTCCAACGCGGAGATTCCGGAGTCGGTGGCCGCGCAGCTCGGTTAAAGGCGACTAAGATCCAGTGTGGGAGCGGGCTTGCTCGCGAATGCGGACTTGCAGGCAACGTCGTTGCTGAATATTAAACCGTCTTCGCGAGCAAGCCCGCTCCCACATTTGTTTCATTGAATACAGTGCACTTCCTTAATCCGCAGGCGTTATGACTTTAATTCTTGGTATCGACCCCGGCTCACGCATCACCGGTTATGGCGTGGTTCGTGATACCGGCCGTGGCTGCGAATACGTGGCCTCCGGTTGTATCCGCACCGGTGCCGGCGAGTTGCATGAGCGCCTGCAGATTGTCTATCGCGGTGTGCGGGAGATCATTCAGACCTACGGCCCGGTCACCATGGGCATTGAAAAGGTGTTCATGGCCCGTAACGCCGACTCCGCCCTGAAACTGGGGCAGGCCCGTGGCGCCGCTATCGTGGCGGGGGCGGAAGAGAGTCTGGAAATCGCCGAGTACACGGCGACGCAGGTCAAGCAGGCAGTAGTCGGCACTGGTGCGGCCAACAAGGAGCAGGTGCAGATGATGGTCATGCATATGTTAAAGCTGACCAGCAAACCGCAAATCGATGCTTCGGACGCCCTGGCCATTGCCATCTGCCATGCTCATACCCGTTCCAGCCTGCTGCCCCATGGTCTGGGAGCAGCACGCAGTCGTGGCGGGCGCCTGCGTCTCTGATAGCATCAGCACTCATTTTTATGGAGTGGGGGCGTTTCGCCTGGGTTGTCGGCGGTACTCCCACGCTCTATCAGTCGCTGGCCCAGAGCTGGCCAACGCTCAAGGATTTGTAACGTGATTGGACGTTTGCGCGGCACCCTGGCTGAGAAGCAGCCACCGCATCTGATTCTGGATGTAAATGGTCTGGGTTATGAGCTTGAAGTGCCCATGACGACTCTTTACCGCTTGCCGTCGGTCGGTGAGCCGCTGACCTTGCACACCCATTTGGTGGTGCGCGAAGACGCGCAGTTACTTTATGGTTTTGTCGGCAAGCGTGAGCGGGACTTTTTTCGTGAATTGATCCGCCTCAATGGCGTTGGGCCGAAGCTGGCGCTGGCCTTGATGTCGAGCCTGGAAGTCGACGAACTGGTGCGTTGCGTGCAGTCCCAGGATACTTCGGCGTTGACCAAGGTCCCGGGCGTCGGCAAGAAAACCGCTGAACGCTTGCTGGTGGAACTCAAGGATCGCTTCAAGGCCTGGGAAACCGTACCGGCCATGTTCGCCCTGGTGCCGAACCAGCCGGATGGACCCGCCCCGGTGAACACTGCCGAAAATGACGCTGTCAGCGCCTTGATTTCCCTGGGCTACAAGCCGCAGGAAGCCAGCAAGGCGGTTTCTGCAATCAAGGATAAAGGTTTGAGCAGCGAAGACATGATCCGCCGTGCCTTGAAGGGAATGATCTAAGTGATTGAAGCTGATCGTCTGATCGCTGCCACGCACAGCCCGCGTGAGCGCGAAGAAGTCCAGGACCGGGCGATTCGCCCGGTCAGCCTGGCTGAGTACATTGGCCAGCCGACCGTTCGCGAGCAGATGGAATTGTTCATTCAGGCTGCCCGCGGTCGTAACGAATCCCTGGATCACACGCTGATCTTCGGGCCGCCGGGCCTGGGCAAGACCACGCTTGCCAACATCATCGCCCAGGAAATGGGCGTGTCGATCAAAAGCACCTCGGGGCCGGTGCTGGAGCGCCCTGGTGACCTGGCGGCGCTGTTGACCAACCTTGAGCCCCACGATGTGCTGTTTATCGACGAAATCCATCGCCTGTCGCCCATCGTTGAGGAAGTGCTGTACCCGGCCATGGAAGATTTCCAGCTCGACATCATGATCGGTGAGGGGCCTGCCGCGCGTTCGATCAAGCTGGATCTGCCGCCGTTCACCCTGGTCGGCGCGACGACGCGGGCGGGGATGCTCACCAACCCGTTGCGTGACCGTTTCGGCATCGTCCAGCGCCTGGAGTTCTATAGCAACGCCGACCTGGCGACCATTGTCGGTCGTTCGGCGAACATCCTCGGTTTGCCGCTCGACCCGGAAGGTGCCTTCGAAATCGCCCGTCGCGCGCGTGGCACGCCACGGATCGCCAACCGACTGCTGCGTCGGGTGCGTGATTTCGCCGAAGTTCGCGCCAAGGGGCATATCACCAAGCCGATTGCCGACCTGGCGCTGAACCTGCTGGACGTCGACGAGCGTGGTTTCGATCACCAGGACCGGCGCCTGTTGCTGACCATGATCGAGAAGTTCGATGGCGGGCCAGTCGGGGTCGACAGCCTGGCCGCTGCCATCAGCGAGGAACGTCACACCATTGAAGACGTGCTGGAGCCTTATCTGATCCAGCAGGGCTACATCATGCGCACGCCACGGGGGCGGGTGGTGACGCGGCATGCCTACCTGCATTTCGGTTTAAACATCCCGTCACGATTGGGCGAAATGCCCGTGGTAGACGAGTTCCTCGATGCCAGTGATGATTAATTAACGTTGCGTGCTGATTTTTTCGGGCAATGTAGGGTCCCAGGACCGTACTTTCGCAAGAAAGCCGCAGAACAATGAAAAACAGTTGCCTGGCCGGATTGGCAACCTGAGGAGTAAGCACTAGAGTATGCGCGCGCAAAACGGGCTTGAGCCTTTCGCACATCGTTGTCGCGTTTATTACGAGGACACCGATGCGGGCGGCATCGTGTATTACGTCAATTACCTCAAGTTTATGGAACGGGCTCGAACCGAACGGCTACGAGATCTGGGCTTTGCCCAATCGCAGCTTGCCGGGGAGGACCTGTTGTTCGTCGTGCATTCCAGCGAAGCGCGCTACCACGCGCCGGCGCGACTGGATGACGAACTGCTGGTAAGCGCTGAAGTAATCGAATTGAACCGTGCCAGCCTGCGCTTTAAACAGCAGGTCAGGCGGGCGACGGATAATGTGCTGCTCTGCGAAGGGCAGTTTCTGGTGGCCTGTGTGCGCACTGAAAGTTTGAAACCCCGGGCCATTCCCGAAGCTCTACGAGCGGCCTTTGCCGACGTGAGCGGCGCGGGTACACACTCAAAGCAGGAGATAAAGCGTGGAAGCTAACGTCGTCGACCATTCCTCCATGTGGAGCCTGGTCAGCAATGCCAGTATCGTGGTGCAACTGGTAATGCTGACCCTGGTAGCCGCATCGGTGACCTCGTGGATCATGATCTTTCAGCGCAGCAACCTGCTGCGCGCCGGTCGACGTGCCCTGGAGAGCTTTGAAGAGCGCTTCTGGTCGGGAATCGACCTGTCCAAGCTCTACCGTCAGGCCGGCAGCAACCCGGACCCTGATTCGGGTGTCGAGCAAATCTTCCGTGCCGGTTTCAAGGAATTCTCCCGTCTGCGCCAGCAGTCAGGCGTTGACCCGGAAGCCGTCATGGAAGGTGTGGCCCGCGCCATGCGCGTTGCCATTTCCCGCGAAGAAGAGAAGCTCGAGCAGAGCCTGCCGTTCCTGGCCACTGTCGGCTCCGTCAGCCCGTACATCGGTCTGTTCGGTACCGTTTGGGGGATCATGAACTCCTTCCGTGGTCTGGCGACCGCCCAGCAAGCGACCCTGGCCACTGTGGCCCCGGGTATCGCCGAAGCACTGATCGCCACGGCCATCGGTCTGTTCGCTGCCATTCCAGCCGTTATCGCTTACAACCGTTTTGCTGCTCGCAGCGAAACCCTGCTGGGCCGCTACTACACCTTCGCCGACGAGTTCCAGGCGATCCTGCACCGCAAAGTGCACACCAGCGAAGAATAAGCAGGTAATTTCCAATGGCTTTAATCGCTCGAGCTCGCAAAAAGCGCAAGCCGGTCGCCGAGATGAACGTGGTGCCTTACATCGACGTGATGTTGGTGCTGCTGGTCATTTTCATGGTGACCGCGCCGATGCTCAATCAGGGCGTGAAAGTTGATCTGCCCAAGGTTTCCAGCGAAGCCTTGCCGCAGGACAACAACACCCAGGTCCTGACCATTTCCATCAAATCCGACAAGACCTATTACTGGAACCTCGGCAGCGAAGTCGACACAGACAAGCAGCAGGACCGGGCCATGACGTTGCCGCAGATGACCGACGCCGTGACCAAGATCATTCGCGTCGGCAATGAAAACGGCAAGCACACCCAGGTCTTCATTCGCGGCGACAAGTCCGTCGATTACGGTTCCGTCATGGGGGCCATGGGCGGATTGCAGAAAGCCGGGGTCGGTAATGTTGGCTTGATCACCGAGGCGCCCTGATGCAGCAACAGCGAGAGCCGTCCGCCTCGGAAAGCTACTTCTGGCCTAGTGTCTGGGCGATTGGCTTGCACGTGCTGGTGTTCGGCATGCTGTTCGTCAGTTTTGCCTTTACCCCGGAACTGCCGCCGGCCAAGCCGATTGTCCAGGCGACCTTGTACCAGCTGAAATCGAAAAGTCGGGCGACCACCCAGACCAATCAGAAGATTGCCGGTGAAGCGCAGAAATCTGCTGCGCGTCAGACCGAAGTCGAGCAGATGGAACAGAAAAAGGTCGAGCAGGAAGCGGTGAAGGCAGCGGAACAAAAGAAAGAAGAGGCGGCTCAAAAGGCCGAAGAAGCCAAGAAGGCCGACGAGGCCAAGAAAGCGGACGAGGCGAAAAAGGCTGATGAGGCCAAGAAAGCCGACGATTCGAAGAAAGCCGCGGAAGCCAAGAAGGCAGAAGAGAAACAATTGGCTGATATAGCCAAGAAGAAAGCTGAAGAAGAAGCCAAGAAGGCTGCTGAAGAAGAGGCCAAGAAAGCGGCCGCTGAAGAAGCCAAGAAAAAGATTGTCGAAGACGCGAAGAAGAAAGCCGCGGAAGACGCCAAGAAGAAAGCCGAGGCTGAAGAGGCGAAGAAGAAAGTCGCCGAAGAAGCGAAGAAGAAAGCTGCTGCCGATGCTGCGAAGAAGAAATCGCAGGATGCGGCACGTAAATCCGCCGAAGACAAGAAGGCCCAGGCCCTGGCAGATTTGCTTTCCGATACGCCGCAGCGTCAGCAGGCCTTGGCCGATGAACAGGGTGACGAAGTCGCCGGCAGTTTCGATGATCTGATTCGTGCGCGTGCAGCGGAAGGCTGGGCTCGTCCACCTTCGGCACGCAAAGGCATGACGGTCGTATTGCAAATCGGCATGTTGCCGGACGGTACGGTGACTTCGGTCAGCGTGTCCAAGTCCAGTGGCGACGGTCCGTTTGACGCATCGGCTGTTGCAGCGGTCAAGAATATTGGACGTTTGACAGAAATGCAGGGAATGAAGCCGAGTGATTTCGCTCCGTATCGTTCATTCAAGATGACATTCACACCTGAGGATCTAGCCTTGTGAGAAACCTTCTACGAGGAATGCTGGTCGCTATCTGCTGCATGGCAGGGATGGCGATGGCAGATGAGAAAAACATTCTGGTTACCAGCGGCAGCGATCGGGCCACCCCGATCGCCGTTGTGCCGTTCGGCTTCCAGGGCGGTAGCGTGCTGCCGGACGACATGGCGGAAATCATCGGTAACGATCTGCGCAACTCGGGTTACTACTCGCCGCTTCCAAAACAGAACATGATCAGCCAGCCAAGCCAGGCCAGCGAAATCATCTTCCGTGACTTCAAGGCGCTGGGTGCCCAGTACGTCATGGTCGGCAGCATTGTTCCGGCGGGCGGTCGCCTGCAGGTGCAATACGCACTGTTCAACGTGGCCACCGAGCAGCAAGTGCTGACCGGCAGCGTGTCGGGCGGCGTCGATCAGTTGCGCGACATGGCGCACTACATCTCTGACCAGTCGTTCGAAAAGCTCACGGGTATCAAGGGTGCCTTCTCGACTCGTCTGCTGTACGTAACGGCTGAGCGTTTCTCCGAGAACAACACTCGCTACACCCTGCAACGTTCGGACTACGACGGTGCTCGCGCCGTGACTCTGCTGCAATCGCGCGAGCCGATCCTGTCGCCGCGTTTCGCACCGGATGGCAAGCGCATCGCTTATGTCTCCTTCGAGCAGAAGCGTCCGCGTATTTTCATGCAGAACATCGACACCGGTCGCCGTGAGCAGATCACCAACTTCGAAGGCCTGAACGGTGCACCGGCCTGGTCGCCGGATGGCAATCGCCTGGCGTTCGTGCTGTCGAAAGACGGCAACCCGGACATCTACGTGATGAACCTGGGCTCGCGTCAGATCACCCGCGTCACCAGCGGTCCTGGCATCAACACCGAGCCGTTCTGGGGCAAGGATGGATCGACCATCTACTTCACTTCCGACCGTGGCGGCAAGCCGCAGATCTACAAGACCAGTGCCGGTGGTGGCGGTGCCGAACGTGTGACTTTCGTCGGTAACTACAACGCCAACCCTAAATTGTCGGCTGATGAAAAGACGCTTGTCATGATTCACCGTCAGGAAGGCTTCACCAATTTCAAGGTGGCGGCCCAGGATTTGCAACGTGGTAGTGTAAAAATCCTCACTGATAGCACTCTGGACGAGTCGCCTACTGTCGCGCCCAACGGCACCATGGTAATCTACGCCACCCGCCAGCAGGGCCGGGGAGTCTTGATGCTCGTGTCCATCAATGGACGCGTAAGGCTCCCGCTTCCTACCGCACAAGGCGAAGTCAGAGAACCTTCCTGGTCCCCTTACCTGAACTGACGCGGCGCTATACGTTGTACTTAACACACTGGGGTTCATTAGGAGTTTCACGATGGAAATGCTGAAGTTTGGTAAATTTGCTGCGCTGGCACTGGCCATGGCTGTAGCTGTAGGTTGCTCGTCCAAAGGCGGCGACAATGCCGGTGAAGGCGCGGTAGATCCAAACGCTGGTTACGGCGCAAACACTGGTGCAGTTGACGGCTCCCTGAGCGAAGAAGCTGCACTGCGCGCTATCACCACTTTCTACTTCGAATACGACAGTTCGGACCTGAAGCCAGAAGCCATGCGCGCTCTGGACGTTCACGCCAAAGACCTGAAAGCAAACGGCGCTCGCGTTGTTCTGGAAGGCAACACCGACGAACGTGGTACTCGTGAGTACAACATGGCACTGGGCGAGCGTCGTGCGAAAGCCGTTCAGCGCTACCTGGTACTGCAAGGTGTTTCCCCAGCTCAGCTGGAACTGGTTTCCTACGGCGAAGAGCGTCCAGTTGCTACCGGCAACGACGAGCAGTCCTGGGCTCAAAACCGTCGCGTCGAACTGCGTAAGTAATTCGTCATGCGAACGTGCCGTCGTGCTGTAACTGTTCTGGCTCTCAGCCTTGCGCCGCTTGCGGTGTGGGCTGCGGTTCCTGTGGTCGATGACAACTCCGGTTATAACAATAGCGGGAGCAGTTATCCGCCTGCAGGTTACGGTACGAACGGCGCCTATGCCGGGGGAGGGGTTTCGGCCCCTGTCTCGGCACAGGGCGAGCTGTTCAACCAACTGCAATCAATGCAGCAACAGATCGAGCGCCAGCAAGGTGCGATTGAAGTTCTGCAAAATGATGTAGCGCGCATGAAGCAGGAAAACCTGGAGCGATACCAGGATCTTGATCGGCGCATAGGAACCGGCGTTGCACCAGCCGCGACTCCTGAAAATTCTTCCACCGGTGGTGATTTGAACGCCCCCGGTGCAGCAGCAGGTGCGGCAGCAGGCGCAGCCGCC
>NZ_AKJM01000125.1 GCF_000282335.1 Pseudomonas sp. GM48 | reverse complement strand
GAACGCAGCCTCGCAGGCTCGGCAGCTGCTACAGATCGCATTAGCGCTTTACTGACTGGCATTAGGCCTGACGCCTCTCTTTCAGCGACGGCTTTGCTGCCACGCTGCCGCCAAACCGCTGCAGCAAATCACGGCGATGCCGATCACTGTGGTCAACGTCGGTGTATGGGAGAACAGCAGCCAGCCCAGCAGGCCGGCGAAGATGATCTGGCAATAGCTGAACGGTGCCAGCAGCGCCGGTGCCGCGAGGCGAAAAGCCTGGGTCAGGAACAGGTGTGCCGTCATCCCGCAGGCCCCCAGCGCCAGCATCATCGCGCCATGCACCAGGTTCGGCGTCTGCCAGAAGAACGGCACCAGCGCACTCATCACCAGCGTGTTACACAAGCCGGCGAAGAAGTTGCTGGTGGTCGGGCTGTCGATCTCGCTGAGCTTGCGCGTCAGCAGTTGATAAAAGCAGAAAAACAGCGCCGAGCAGAACGGCAGCAACACCGCCGGGGTAAACAGATCTCCCCCGGGGTGAACGATGATCAGCACCCCGATAAAACCGCAAATTACTGCCAGCCATTGTCCTCGCGTCACTCGCTCCTTCAGCAGCGGCACCGACAACGCGGTGACCAGTACCGGCGCCAGGAAGTTGACCGACGTGGCCTCGGCCAGCGGGATGTACATCAATCCCGTGGTGAAAAACAGACTGGTGCCGAGCAGACACAGAGCCCGGATCAACTGAAGCAATGGCCGCTTGGTACGCAGGACCCGCAGCCCGGATTGCGGCAGGAAAATCCCGGCCATCAGCAAGGTGTGAACCACGTAACGTGCCCAGACCACCATAACAATGGGATAGAAACCGGAGAGATATTTGGAGAAGGCGTCGTGGCTGGAAAACAGGAAGGTTGCGACAACGATCAGCAGGATCCCTTTGAAGGGCTGATTGACGCCGGAAAGCGGAGTGCTGCTGGGCGACGACAAGACGAGGTCCTTTTATGGAATGAGGCGAGACGCAATTAATTTAGAACCCGGTTCCATTTTATGACATCAACGACACAACAAAGTGTGCGAATACCGCACACTGTTTATTCAAGCAGACATCGCGCTCAACTGAACAACTCTGACGCCTGGCTCGCCAGTGAAAGCTCTTCGGCGTACTTCAACAAGGTCGGCGCCAACTCATGCAATCGCGCGCCGGGCATTCGCGCGCTCGGCCCGGCAATGCTGAGCACGCCGATGACCCGACCATCCAGTGGATGACGCACCACGGCGGCAATTGCCGAGGTGCCCACCGCCGAACTTTCCTCGACCCACGCGTAACCTTGCTCCCGCGCCAGGCGTAACCGCTCCAGAAGCTCAATGTTCGAACGCGGCGCATTCGGCCCTACGTCTTGAGGTAACCCGGTCCCTTGCCGCTCGACCAGTGACAGCGCCTCGGCATCACTCATGCACGCCAGCCACGCATGCCCGGAAGCCGTGTAGAACAGAGGCGCATCGCGGCCCATGTCGGGGTCGTAGCGCAGGCCCGAGCGCGCCCCCTGGGACTTGGCGATCCAGACCTGTCGCTCACCCTGGATCACCCCCAGACGCACCAGTTCACCGGTTTCCCCAGCCAGACGATCGAGCACCGGCTGAACGATATCCGCACCGCTGCCAGACAGATATCGAAAGCCCATGGCCACCAGTTTGGTCGACAAGTGATAGCGCAGGTTGTCCGGATTCTGCCGCACATACCCCAGGCGGATCAGTTCGGCGAGCATCCGGTGAGTCGCGCTTTTAGGAATATCCAATTGATCGGCCAACGTCTGCATCGGCAAACCCTGCGGTTCACCGGTCAGGCTTTCCAGCACGCTGAAGACACGTTCGATCTGACTGCCAGCCATGGTAGGTCCCAAACAAAGTTTGGCTGATTCTAGAAGAGAAGCCCCACGAAGCAAAATTCGGAACCACTTGCACAACCGGCAGTCTGACGACCGGACTGGCGCCGCTCCCACTTGGCAGCAACACTCATCGCACGGAGCTTTACCCGGAACAGAAGAGGATTCCCACATGCTATGGAGAAAAGGCCGACGCAGCGACAACGTGGTCGATGCCCGTGGTGATGACATGGGCGGCGGTGGCGGCGGCATGCGTTTTGGCGGTGGCAAGGGCTTGAGCCTGACGGCGATCCTCCTGATCGTCGGCATCGGCTGGATCACCGGCCAGGACCCACTGCAAATCCTCGGGCAATTGACCGGGCAAATGGAACAGCAATCGGCGCCCGCTACCAACCAGACTCGCAAGGCGCCACCGGCCAATGATGAAGGGGCCGAATTCGTCCGTTCGATCCTCGGCGATACCGAGGACACCTGGGGTGCAATTTTCCAGCAGGCCGGCCGTCAATACAAAGACCCGACCCTGGTGCTGTTCAGCAACCGCGTGAATTCGGCCTGTGGTCTGGCCACATCGGCGACCGGCCCGTTCTATTGCCCGACGGACCAGAAGGTCTATCTGGACATGGCGTTCTTCCAGGAAATGTCCCAACGCTTTTCCGCCGCGGGCGATTTCGCCCAGGCCTATGTGATCGCTCACGAAGTCGGACACCATGTGCAAACCCTTCTTGGGGTTTCCGCGAAAATTCAGGCAGCACGCCAACAAGGCCGGCAGATGGAAGGCGACGGCGGTTTGCTGGTCCGTCAGGAACTGCAAGCCGATTGCCTGGCCGGCGTCTGGGCCAACAATGCGCAGAAACGCCTGAACTGGCTGGAGCCCGGTGACATCGAAGAAGCCCTGAACGCAGCGAACGCCATCGGCGATGATCGCTTGCAACAACAAGGTCAGGGCCGCGTGGTGCCGGACTCCTTCACCCACGGTACGTCAGCGCAACGGGTGCGCTGGTTCAAAACCGGTTTCGCCCAAGGCCAGGTTGGCCAGTGCGATACCTTTGCGGCGAAAAATCTGTAAATGAAGAAATGGTTTTTGGTTGTTCTGTTTACATGCGCAACGTCCCAGGCCGCCGAACATGGGGTCAAGGAGATCAGTCCCGGACGCCTGCTGTTGAAATCAGGTGAAATCGCGGTGGGCATCAGCCCCGCCCCGGCAAAAATCGAACGGGTGCTGATCATCCTCCACGGTCGCTTGCGTAACGCGCAAACCTATCTCCAGAGCGGTGAACACGCGGCCGAACTGGCCGGGCAAAGTGCAACGACACTGGTGATCGCCCCGCAATTTCTCAATGAAACCGACGTTGCGCTGCAACCGGTGGCGGACACGGTTTTACGCTGGCAGGGCAACGAGTGGATGGCCGGCGGCGAATCCACCGCGCCGTTTCGCCTGAGCTCCTACCAGGCACTGGACGAAATCATCGCCCGCCTGGGCGACCGCCAACAGTTTCCGGATGTGAAGCAAATCGTCATCGCCGGTCACTCCGGCGGCGCGCAGGTGGTTCAGCGCTATGCGTTGCTCGGTCATGATCAGCCAACTCTCGAAGCGGCTGGCGTACAGGTGCGATACGTGATTGCCAACCCGTCTTCCTATGCTTATTTCGATGAGCGCCGGCCGGTGGCCTTCAGCCACGCGGGTTGCCCGCAATTCAATCGCTGGAAATATGGGCTGACGGATTTGCCCGCTTACGCCGAAGGACAAACTCCCGCTCAACTGCAGGAAAAGTACCTCAAGCGTGACATCGTTTATCTACTGGGCCAGCAGGACACCGACCCGAATCATCCGGCGCTGGATAAAAGCTGCGAGGCCAAGGCGCAGGGACCTTATCGATTGGCCCGCGGGCGTTTTTACTTTGACTATCTGAAGCGGCTGCAACCGCAAGGGTTGAATCAGCAACTGATTGAAGTGCCCGGAGTCGGGCATAACGGGGACGGGATGTTTACGTCGCCGGAGGGGCAGAAGGCGTTGTTTGGGCAATGACTCTTGTATTGCCTGGGCCTACCCCTTCGCGAGCAAGCCCGCTCCCACACTGGATCTGTGTCGTTCACAAATCCCTTGTGGGAGCGGGCTTGCTCGCGAAGGCGTCAGATCAGCCAAGCACTTCCTCAAGCCAACAGCATCTGCCGCAACTCGACACAATCCGCCGCATGCCAATCGGTCAATTCCGGCCATGGATTTTCCGGCAGGTTCACCAGCACAGTCCGCGCTCCCGCCGCTCGCCCGCAATCAAGATCGAAGCGGTAGTCGCCCACCATCACCATCTCGCTCGCCGGCACGTTCCAGGCCTCGGCCAGTTTCAGCAAACCGCCCGGATGCGGCTTCGGCGGTGCTTCATCACGGCCCAGCACGTCCTCGACCGCGAAGCAGTCGGCCAGGCCAATGGCCTCCAGCGTGACATGCGCCAGCTCCCGGGCATTGCGCGTGAGAATGCCCAGGCGATAACCGCGCCCGGCCAGCTCGCGCACCAGCTCCACGGCTCCCGGTGCCGGTTGCGAACCGAGGGCCAGGTCCCGTTCGTGCTCCAGCAGCCACGCATGCTTGGCTGCGGCTTCATCGGCCGGCAATGCGGCGAGATGGGTCAGGATGTCGGCTTCGGCAGGAATCGCCAAGGCTACGCGAATCGCCGCGAAATCGTGCACGGCCACCGTCAGGGTGCCGTCCATGTCGAACACCCAGTGATGCACGTCGGCCAGGCTCATGCCCAATCCTTGCGGTGACGGATCAAGCCTTCCTGGGTGACCGAGGCCAGCAGTTGCCCGGCGCGGTTGAACACGCTGCCACGGGAGAACCCGCGGGAGTTGCCGGCCCACGGACTGTCCATCGCATAGAGCAACCAGTCATCGGCGCGCAAGTCCTGGTGGAACCACAGTGCGTGATCGAGGCTGGCGACCTGCATGTCCTTGTGCCACACCGATTTGCCGTGGGGCTGCATCGAGGTGGTCAACAAGCCAAAATCCGATGCGTAGGCCAGCAAATACTTGTGCAGCGCCGGCGAGTCGGCCAGGGCACCGTCGGCGCGAAACCAGACGTACTTGATCGGATCGGAGGGCAGCGGGTTGTACGGATCTTTCTCGGTCACCGGACGGAACTCGATCGGCTTCGGACACAGCAGCTTTTCACGCATGTGCTCGGGGATCAGGTGTGCACGTTGCTGGGTCAGTTCCAGCTCCGACGGCAGGTTCTCCGGGCCGACCACCTGTGGCATCTCGGTCTGGTGCTGGAAGCCTTCTTCGTCGTACTGGAACGAGGCGCTGCAAGTGAAGATCGGGTGGCCCTTCTGGATCGCGGTCACCCGGCGCGTACTGAAGCTGCCGCCATCGCGCACGCGGTCAACGGAGTAAACCACCGGCAACTTGGCATCGCCCGGACGCAAAAAGTAGCCGTGCATCGAGTGCACATGGCGCGCCTCTTCAACCGTCTGGCTGGCCGCCGACAGCGATTGGCCGAGCACCTGGCCGCCAAACAGCTGGCGAAAACCCAGGTCCTGGCTGCGACCGCGGAACAGGTTTTCTTCGATCGGTTCCAGACTCAGCAGGTCGACCAGATCATCCAACACTTGGCTCATTCAGACTCTCCTCACGCAAAACAATGCCGTGCAGTCTTGGCTGCAACGGTCGATTCAGTTTCTGGCACCGGCCAAGATAGTCGCCATTGTAAACGTCCGTGCCAGCTTATCCATGCAAGGTTTGCAGCCATTGCTCACGGCTGATGCGGTACAGCACATGCCGACGCAATGGGTGACCGGCGTCGAGACGCGGGTGGTCGAAGTCATCCGCCGGATCATGGTGCATGCCGATGGCCTGCATGACTTTCTCCGACTGCAGATTGGTTTGCGTCGTGAAGGCCACGACCTCATTCAGCGGTAAGCGGTCGAAGCCGCAGCGCAGAGCGGTCCACGCCGCTTCACTGGCATAACCGAGGCCCCAGTGCTCGCGGGCCAGGCGCCAGCCGATTTCCGTGGCGGGGGTGAATGGCGCGTCGAATCCGACCACGCTGAGCCCGGTAAACCCGATGAACTGGCCGGAATCTTTTCGCTGCAAGGCCCAGAGACCAAAACCATGCTCGGCGAAATGACCACGGATTCGCCCGATCAACGATGCGCTTTCCAGTCGGCTCATGATCGCCGGGAAGTAGCGCATCACCTGCGGATCGGCACACATCGCCGCAAACTCCGGCAAATCTTCATCACGCCACTGGCGCAACAGCAGCCGAGCGCTTTCAAGTTCCAGTATTGGCTCCATTGCTCCCCGCCCTCCGATTGCATGCCGCAAGTCTACAACGCTGGTAGGATCCTTCTCTCATTCCTGAATGAAATCATCATGCCGCTCCCGCTGATTTATCACGAAGACTACAGCCCCGAGTTTCCGGCGGACCACCGCTTCCCCATGGACAAGTTTCGCCTGCTGCGCGATCACCTGGTGGACAGCGGCCTGACCCGTGACGTCGACTTGCTGCGCCCTGATCTGTGTCCCGCAGACATTCTCGCCCTCGCCCATGACCCTTCGTATATCGAACGCTACATGAGTGGCGAATTGTCCCGCGAAGACCAGCGCCGCCTCGGCCTGCCCTGGAGCGAAGCCCTGGCCCGACGCACGGTGCGGGCGGTCGGTGGCTCGTTGCTGGCGGCCGAGCAGGCGCTGGAACATGGCCTGGCCTGTCACCTGGCGGGCGGCACCCACCACGCGCACTACGACTACCCGGCCGGGTTCTGCATCTTCAATGACCTGGCAGTGATCAGCCATTACCTGCTGGAAAGCGGCCGGGTGAATCGGGTGCTGATCTTCGATTGCGACGTGCATCAGGGCGACGGTACTGCACGAATACTGCACAACACCCCGGAAGCGGTGACCGTTTCCCTGCACTGCGAGAAGAACTTTCCTGCACGCAAGGCCGAAAGTGACTGGGACATTCCGCTACCCAACGGCATGGGTGATACCGATTACCTGAAAGTGGTGGACGATGCGCTCAACTACCTGCTGCCGCTCTACCAACCGGACCTGGTGCTGTATGACGCCGGGGTCGATGTGCATAAGGACGACGCCCTGGGTTATCTGAAGCTGACAGACGAAGGCGTCGCCGCCCGCGATGAAAGCGTGATGCGCCATTGCCTGGGCCGCGACATTCCGGTGGTCGGGGTGATCGGCGGCGGCTACAGCAAGGACCGCCAGGCCCTGGCCCGCCGTCACGGCATCCTTCATCACAGTGCCCAGCGCGTCTGGCAGTCATCAGGTTGTCACTGAGTTGTGGATGCTTTACCCACAATGCCTGTGGAACTGCCTGTGGATAACCTGAGTGAAAGGGCCTACAGCGCACACTACGTATAGGCTACAGAGTGATGGTTGTTTTTTAACCAGACCTTAATCACACCACAACTCAAATGTGGGAGCGGGCTTGCTCGCGAATGCAATCTGTCAGTCAAAATTGATGTTGGCTGACACGCCGCTTTCGCGAGCAAGCCCGCTCCCACATGGGGCTGTGCTGATAGAATGCCCGGCTTATCCCGCCAGACCGCAGCGCATTCCATGACTCAATCCTCGTCAGCCCTCTCCCATAATGTCGCCATCATCGGCGGTGGCCCTGCCGGTTTGATGGCCGCTGAAGTGTTGAGCCAGGCCGGGATCAAGGTCGACCTGTACGACGGAATGCCTTCGGTCGGGCGAAAATTCCTGCTGGCCGGTGTCGGCGGTATGAACATCACTCATTCCGAAGCCTACCCGGCGTTTCTCTCGCGCTACGCCGAACGTGCCCCGCAGATCGCGCCGCTGCTGCGCAGCTTCGGTGCCGATGCGTTGTGCCAGTGGATTCACAACCTGGGCATCGAAACCTTTATCGGCAGCTCCGGCCGGGTGTTCCCCACCGATATGAAAGCCGCGCCGCTGCTGCGCGCCTGGCTCAAACGCCTGCGCGACAGCGGCGTAGTTATCCACACCCGCCACCGCTGGCTCGGCTGGGACGAGCGTGGCGGTTTGCGCATCGACAGCCCGGACGGCGAAAAAACCGTTCAAGCCGAGGCCACCCTGCTCGCCCTCGGTGGCGGCAGTTGGTCGCGCCTGGGCTCGGACGGTGCATGGATGCTGCCACTGGAGCAACACGGCGTAGGACTGGCGCCGTTGCAACCGAGCAATTGCGGCTTCGAGGTGCAGGCCTGGAGCGAATTGATGGTCAGCAAATTCGCCGGCGCGCCGCTGAAAAACATCGCCATCGGCCTGAACGATGACGTGCCCCGGCTCGGCGAATGTGTGATCACCGCCACCGGAATCGAGGGTAGTTTGATCTACGCCCTGTCGGCACCGATCCGCGAGGCAATCAACCAGCACGGTTCGGCAACGATTCATCTGGACCTGCTGCCCGGCCGGCCTGTGGATAAAATTCAGGCGGCATTGAGCAAACCCCGGGGGTCACGCTCCATGGCCAAACACCTGCACAGTCAGTTGGGCATCGATGGGGTAAAAGCGGCGCTATTGCGTGAACTGACCAGCGTCGAGTGCTTTGCCGATATGGCCTTGCTGGCGAACGCGATCAAGGCATTGCCCCTGACACTGGTGAAAACCCGTCCACTGGACGAGGCCATCAGCAGCGCTGGCGGTGTGTTGTTCGAGGCGATGGATGAGCGATTGATGCTCAAGCAAATACCTGGCGTGTTTTGCGCCGGGGAAATGCTTGATTGGGAAGCGCCGACGGGCGGCTATCTGCTGACTGCGTGTTTCGCCAGTGGGCGAGCGGCGGGTTTGGGGATTGTGGAGTGGTTGCAGCGCCAGGCTTAAAGACCGAGGCGCGCCCTTCGCGAGCAAGCCCGCTCCCACACTGGATCTGTGTCGTGCACAAATCCCCTGTGGGAGCGGGCTTGCTCGCGAAGGCGGCCTAACAGACGCTGCGTGTAATCAAGGCTTACGCTTACGCGGCCCAGTATTGAACACCGGCACTTTGCGTACAGGCTTGATCGAAGGCTCCGCCGGAGCAACTTCTCCGCTATCCACCCACTTACCCAGATTGCGTTTACCACCGCCACCGCCGGAAACCTTCGGCTTCTTCGGTTTCTTCGGCTTCTTGACGACCTGACCACTGGCATCGGTGTCCGGCACCCGGTGCTCTGGCTCGAAATCCGGCTCGTTCTGCCGCGTCAGCGTCTGGCGGGTCAGCATCTCGATGGCCGACAGCAGATTCACTTCATCGGCGCACACCAGGGAAATTGCTTCGCCGGTCGAGCCCGCGCGGCCGGTACGACCGATGCGGTGGATGTAGTCCTCGGCCACGATTGGCAGGTCGAAGTTGACCACCAACGGCAAGTCTTCGATGTCCAGACCACGGGCGGCCACGTCGGTGGCGACCAGGATCTGCACTTCACTCGCCTTGAAACGGTCCAGTGCGCGCTGACGGGTCGCCTGGGGTTTGTCGCCGTGGATACCGTCGGCATTGATGCCCAGGCCCTGGAGTTTTTCCACCAGCGCATCGACGCCATTACGGGTCTTGGCGAACACCAGCACCTGCTTCCACTTGCCCTTGCGCATCAGGTGCACGAACAGCTCCGGCTTGCGCTTCTTGTCCACCGTCACGATCCATTGCTTGACGGTGTTGGCTGCCACGTTGCGCGGGCTGACTTCGATACTCAGCGGGTCGTTGAGCATTTGCCCGGCCAGCAGGCGAATGTCATCGGAGAAGGTCGCGGAGAACAACAGCGTCTGACGTTTCTTCGGCAGCGCGCGGTAAATGTTCGCCAGTTCCTCGGAAAAGCCCAGGTCGAGCATGCGGTCGGCTTCGTCCAGCACCAGGGTTTGCAGCTGGTTGAACTTCAAAGCGTTCTGGCGGAACAGGTCGAGCAGACGGCCCGGGGTCGCCACTAGCAGGTCGACACCGCTACGCAGCTTCATCATTTGCGGGTTGATGCTGACGCCGCCGTACACCGCGTAGGTGCGCAACGGCAGGTTCTCGGCGTACTGGCGCACGGCTTCGTGAACCTGCTCTGCCAGCTCGCGGGTCGGCACCAGGATCAGTGCACGCACCGAGTTGGCGGTGACTTTCGGCCCTTCCATCGCCAGCAGTTGCAACAGCGGCAGGGCGAAACCGGCGGTCTTGCCGGTGCCGGTCTGGGCGGCGGCCATCAGGTCGCGACCGGCCAGCACCGCCGGAATGGCTTGCGCCTGAACCGGCGTCGGAGTCTGGTAGCCGAGCGTCTCGAGGGAGCGCAGCAAGGGTTCGATCAGGCCAAGGGTGGCGAAAGTCATGGGAGTACCGTAGGAAAATTCAGCGCGGTTGTGCAAAACGAATGTGCAATGGCGCGCAGTTTACCCTAATTCACACGGGATTCTGTCGGCACCACCGTCACCACAGGCTTTACCGGCGCCCGACGCCACTGCGGCAATCCGATCAGCACCACGGCACTGATGATCACCGCCATCGCCAGGGCTTCTTCGATGCCGATGGTTTCACCGACGAACACGATCCCCAGCAACACCGCCACCGCCGGGTTGACATAGGCATAACTGGTGGCCGCCGCCGGACGCACGTGCTTCAACAGGTACATGTAGGCATTGAAGGCGATGATCGAACCGAACACGGTCAAGTACGCCAAGGCTGCCCAGCCTTCGATTGGCGGCACCTTTTCCAGATGTTCTCCGCTGACCGCACTGCCGATCAGCAGAACCACGCCGCCGACCAGCATTTCCACGGCACTGGCCATCGCCCCTTGAGGCAGCGGCAGGTGTTTGCTCCAGACCGAACCGAAGGCCCAGGTCGCTGCCGCGAAAATCAACAACGCCGCGCCCAACGGACTCGATTGCAGGTTGGAGCCAAGATTGAGCATGGCAATGCCGATCAACCCGAGCACAATCCCGGCCCATTCGAGACGGGTATTACGCGCGCCCCAGAAATATCCACAGAGCAAGGTAAACAGCGGCACCGTCGCCACCGCCAACGCGGCGACACCGGAAGCCACACCGGTGTGCTCGGCGACACTGACCGCACCATTACCACAGGCGAGCAGCAACACGCCGATGACCCCGGCCGCTTTCCACTGCGCCCAGGTCGGCGCCGGCGCCCCGCGCCAGCGCAGGAAGGCGTACATCAAGGTCCCGGCGATGACGAAACGGATCCCGGCGAGCAGCAGCGGCGGCCAATATTCCACACCGATGCGAATCACCAGATAGGTCGAGCCCCAAATCACGTACAGCGCGAAGAAGGCGGCGATCAGCGGTAAGGGAAAGCGACGTGGGCCAGGCATGGGGGCAGCTCGCAGGCAAGACAAGTGAACGGCAATTCTAGAAAGGCCAACGGCGGAAAATAAGTTACAAAACCTGTTTATCGCACCGGTACACTTTTCAAAACACGGAGATTCTTGCAATAAACCGTGCTTTCGAAAGTCAGCCATTTTCAGGAGTCGTCCCATGGACAAATACGACCGCATGCTGCTCAGCGCCTTGCTGGAAAACGGTCGCGCGTCCTACGCGGACCTGGCGCGCAAGGTCAACCTGTCCGCCCCGGCCGTGGCCGAGCGCGTGGCCAAACTGGAAGCCAGCGGCGTGATCACCGGTTATCAGGCGAAAGTCGACATGGCCAAGCTCGGCCTGCCGATCCAGTGCGTGATCGAACTGCGCCTGAACCAGCACGGCAACCAGAAAGCTTACGACGACCTGATCAAAATCCCGCAATTGACCGAATGCCATCGGGTAACCGGCGATCCCTGCGTGATCATGCAAGCGGCGGTGGGCTCAATGCCGGAGCTGGAAGAGTTGATCAACCGGATTGCCACGTTCGGGTTCAGCAAGACGTCGATTGTGCTGTCGAGTGCGATAGAGAAGCGGGTGCCGTTGGGGCATATCGAAGGGAATGGCAAATAACCCCAAGACCACTGAAGACCACATGTGGGAGCGGGCTTGCTCGCGAAAGCGGTGCATCAGTCGACAGCAATGTTGAATGAAAAATAGCCTTCGCGAGCAAGCCCGCTCCCACAGGGGATTTGTGGTGAGTTCGGGATCAGCGATAGCGCTTGAGATGTTCGCCCACTTTCGCCGCCGGGACCTTCTGCAACTTGCACAGCAAATCATGGGACAGCTCGCGCAAGCCATGCTTCTGGAGCAACTCTTTCTCCAGGTGCGCCATCAGGTTGGCCGCCATCTCGGCATCGGCCATGGCCCGGTGGGCCTTGCCGGTGTGGGGCAGGTTGGCAAACGTGGTGAGGGTGCCGAGTTTGTGGTTCGGCGCGGCGGGCATCAGGCGCCGGGCCAAAAGCAGCGAGCAGGCAAAGTTCTGCAATCGGGTGCGTTTGATTCGCCCCAGTTCGAAGTCCCAGAACTTCTGGTCGAATGCCGCGTTGTGCGCGAGCAACGGAGTGCAGCCGACGAATTCATTAACCTCGTTCATCACTTGCTCCGCCGAGGGCGCGGTGCGCAGCATGGCGTTGCTGATGCCGGTGAGCTGCTCGATGAAGGCCGGGACACGCACGCCGGCGTTCATCAGGCTTTGGTAACGCTCGACGATGCGCCCCTGCTCAAGGATTACCACGGCAATTTCCGTGGCCCGGCAGCTGCTGCTCGGGGAGATCCCGGTGGTTTCAAAGTCGATGACTGCTATGCGTTCCAAACCTGGTTCAACTCCGTAAAAATCAATTCTTGAGCAGCAACGCGCCTTCGATCGGCACGTAGCGGCTGGCGGCGCGGATCAGCGAGTTGGCCGTCAGGCCCGGTACGCCGTAGGCCACCGCTTGCACGCCGTGTTTGCTGATGATGCGTTCGAGCAGCATGTCGAAATCGCCATCGCCGGAGGCCAGCACGATTTCGTCGACATGATCGGCGGCATCCATGATGTCGAGGGTGATGCCCACGTCCCAGTCGCCCTTGGCCGAACCATCGCTGCGCTGGATGTAAGGCTTGAGCTTCACGGTGAAACCGAGGTTGCGCAGGATCTGCTGGAACTGCTGCTGTTTGCTGTCGCCACGGTCGATGGCGTAGGCGTAGGCTTCGACAATTTCGCCCTGTTTGCTGATGTCAGCCCACAGCGCGGCGTAGTTGAAATGGCAACCATAGGCCTGACGCACGGTGTAGTAGAGGTTTTGGACGTCGGCGAACACTGCGATTTTTTTCACCGGTATTCCTCAAAGGCTGAATCAGGCACCAGGCCCGAAAAGTCGCCCAGTATGCCAGCCCGAAGGATTGTTCCGCGAATAATCGGCTATGTGGCGAGGGAGCTTGCTCCCGCTGGGGTGCGAAGCAGCCCCCTTACGTTAGAACCCAAGGGGCCTGCTACGCAGTCCGACGGGAGCAAGCTCCCTCGCCACAGATGTTTCAGACGAAGGAATCGTCGTCGCCGCCGAATAACGAGTCATCGCTGTAGTCAGCGTCGCTGAACCCGCCCTGATCGTTGCCATAGGAATCATTACCGGCCATGCGCTGGTCATCGCCCCAGCCATTGTTGCCCTGGTCGTTGACCTGGGCTGGCTCTTCCTTGATGACCTCAACGACTTCCGGTTGCTGATTGTGATGGAACAGGCTGCTGATGCCTTGGGCGAGCATCACGCCGCCCGCCACGCCGGCGGCAGTTTTCAGCGCACCGCCGAGGAAACTGCTGCCGGCCGCTGCCGGAGCCTGCTGTTGCGGCGCATAACCTTGCTGTGGAAAGTTCTGCTGCGGGGCGCCGAAGTTCTGTTGGGGCGGTGGTGCGCCAAACGACGAACGCCCCGGCTCTCGCCAGCCACCGCTCGATGGCGGTGCGCTCTGGGTGGGTGCCGGCTGTGGCTCACGAGAGCTGCCGCCAAAGATGCTCGACAAAAAGCCACCGCTACCCGGTGCCGGAGCAGCCGGTTGGGCCTTGGCTTGTTGCAATTCTGCCTGCAACTGCTGAACTTGCTGGGTCAGTTGCCTGTTCTGTTCATCAAGGCTCTTGATCGCCGCCTCTTGCACCAGAATCGCCTGGGTCATGAAATAACCTGCCGCTGGCTGGCGCGTCAGGTGTTCCTTGATCCGCGCCTCGGCCTGGGCATCGCGCGGGGCTGAGTCCGTTTCGGCCTGTTGCAGCCGGGAAAACAGTCCATCGATCAGGGTTTGTTCTTCGCTGTTCATGGCGACCTCGTAGATTGCCGGGGAAATCGTTGCCTTTATCCACTGAGGATAAGGTGCTCAACCTTAATGGAGGCTGAAACAATATGTTTCAATGACCTTTACCGAACGTTTACGTTTGCGTCCCCGAGCGCTTGATCGGTTAAAGTGAGCCACTGCGTCCAACCTGCGATACCAACTGATGAATCCGTTAGATGTCCTGCGTGACTCGCTGTATTTCTTCAAGCGCAATCTGAGCCAGATCGTGCAGCTGTGCCTGCCGCTGGTGATGCTTGAGGCGCTGCTGCAACAAGTGGTCGACCACTCCACCGAGCCGGACAGTTTCCCCGGTATCAGCGTGATCGTCGGCCTGCTGGTGTACCCGCTGTACACCGCCGCGCTGATTCTGTTTCTCGACGCCCGCAGCCGAGGCGAGTCGCCGCGCAACCGCGACCTGCTGGCGATGGCGGCAAGCCTGTGGCCACGCTTCGCCCTGCTGACGGCGCTCAATACCGTGCTGATTCTGCTTGGCCTGTCGCTGTACTTTCTGCCGGGCATCTACCTGATGGTGACCCTGGCGTTTGGTGAATACCTGCTGGTGTTGCGGGGCCTGGCGCCGCTGGCAGCCATGAAGGAAAGCCTGCGCATGACCCAAGGTCACTTTCTGCGCATCCTGCTGTGCATTTTGTGTGTGATGGGACCGTTGTGGCTGCTCAAGGGGGTAACCCTGGCGGCGTATCCGGAACCGCAAAACCCGGTGATCTCGCTGCTGATCGACAGCGCCCACAGTTTCCTGCAGCTGTTCACCAGCGTGGTGCTGTTCCGTCTGTTCATGCTGATCAACCCGTTGCCTGAGAGCAATGACAGCTCGCTCTGACCTTGGGCGCGGCCATCGCTCTCGGGTATGCTCGGGAACAATTTTGTAACGCTAATAAGCCGAGCCATGACCCGTCTACTGCGCTACACCCTGCTGGGCCTGTTGGTCGTGATCGGCCTGATCGCCGCGATGATCTACAGCCTGACCTGGCGCCCCGATGCCAAAGAAGTGTTGCCCGTCAGTTGCAGTACCCAGGCTCCCACCCTGGTCCCCGGGCAGGCGCTGAAGGTAATGACCTGGAACGTCCAGTACCTGGCCGGCAAGCGTTACGTGTTCTGGAACGACCTGGCCGCCGGCACCGACGAACGCCCCACAGCGGAAGACATGGCCTTCAGCCTCGACGAAGTGGCGCGGGTGATTCGCGACGAACAACCGGACATCGTACTGTTGCAGGAGCTGGACGACGGCGCCAAGGCCAGCAATTACCAGCACCAGCTCAAACTGCTGCAGGAACGGCTCGCCGATTTGTATCCGTGTGGCACCAGCGCCTTCGACTGGAAGGCCGACTTCGTGCCGAACCCGCACATTTTCGGCAGCGTCGGCCGGCAACTGGCAACCCTGAGCCGCTACCAGATCGAACATGCCGAACGCCTGCAACTGCCCGTCGATCCGGGCAATCCGGTCAGCCGCCAATTCAAACCCAGAGACGCCTTGCTGGTGAGCTACTTGCCATTGAGTGATGGCGGGCAGTTGGCGGTGCTCAATACCCATCTGGACCGCGCCACCCAAGCCGACAATGCCCTGCAAGACCAGGTGAACGCCGTGGCCAGGGCCCTCGATAAATTCGAAAGCCGTGGCACGCCGTGGCTGATCGGCGGGGATTTCAACCTGTTGCCGTTGGGCCAGTATCGACGCCTGCCCGATGCGCAACGCACGCCCTACTCCGCCGACAGTGCGTTGCATGTGCTGTGGGACAAGTACCCGATGATCCCGACCAACAACGAAGCCAGTGGTATCGACCGCAAGCGCTGGCTGACCCACTACCCGAACGACCCGGGGCTGAACGGCCCCGACCGGACCGTCGACTACCTGTTCTACAGTCCGCGGATCAAACGGGTCGAAGCCATGGTGAGGCAAGACGATACGTTGCGTATCTCCGATCACTTGCCGGTGATTGCCCGGTTCCTGTTGCCGGCTGCGCCCTGACCCTGAGTCAACACAAAACCGGTGGGAGCGGGCTTGCTCGCGAAGGCGGTGTATCAGCTACCTGGGAAGTCGACTGACACGCCCTCTTCGCGAGCAAGCCCGCTCCCACTCAGAGCTGTGCAAACCAGACTTAATGCACCTCTTCCAGATCGTCATGCAGCAGCCCGAAGATCTCGCGCTTCATTTCGATGAACGAGCGCTCCATGACCATGTCCAGGTTGCGTGGACGTTCGATCGGCACATCCAGAATCTGCTTGATCCGCCCAGGCCTGGCGCCCATGACGTAGACCCGGTCGCCAAGCAGAATCGCCTCGTCGATGTCGTGGGTCACGAACAACACGGTCTTCTTGCTGTTGCCCCACACCCGCAGCAACAACTGCTGCATTTGCAGGCGCGTCTGGCTGTCGAGGGCGCCGAAGGGTTCGTCCATCAGCAGGATCTGCGGGTCATTGGCCAGCGCGCGGGCAATAGCGACGCGTTGCATCATCCCGCCGGACAACTGCTTGGCGTAGTTGTCGGCAAAACCGCTCAGGCCCACTTCGTTGACGTAGTAGTCGACGATGTCCTTGCGTTGCGCCGCCGGCATGCCGCGACGTTTGAGGCCGAACTCGACGTTCTGCCGCACGGTCAGCCACGGGAACAGCGTGTAACTCTGGAACACCATGCCGCGATCCGCGCCGGGGCCTTCCACCTGTTGGCCGCCGACGTAAATCTCGCCGGAGGTCGGTTCGGCCAGACCGGCAGTGAGATACAGCAGGCTCGACTTGCCACAACCCGAAGGTCCTACCAGTACGGCGAACTGCTGGTCCGGGACCTCGAACGACACCTCCTGCAACGCAGTGAACGTGCCGCCATCGGGTTTCCTGTAACTCAGACTGACCTTGTCCACTTGCAGCCGGGGCGCGTTCACCGGGGCAGCCTGGGGGGCGACAAAACGATGAGTGGCGGCGGTTACTGAGCCCATGCGGTGATCCTCAGACGGAGAAAACGGAACAGTTGATCGGTGACCAGGCCCAGCAGGCCGATGATCGCGATGGCCAGGAAGATCACATCCACCTGAAAGCCGCGCATGGCCTTGAGGCTCAGGTAACCCAGGCCACTGGAAGCGGCGACCAGTTCGGCGACCACCAGGTAAGTCCAGGCCCAGCCCATGGTCACGCGCAGGGTATCGAGTACGCCTGGCAGGGAAGCCGGGGCGATCACATGCAGCACCGCATCGCGGCGATTGGAACCGAGGGTATAGGAGGCGTTGATCAGGTCCTTGGAGATGCCTTTGGACACGTCCGCGATCATCACCAGTTGCTGGAAGAACACACCGAAGATGATCACCGATACCCGCTGCTCCAGGCCGATGCCGATCCACAGGATGAACAGCGGCACGAACGAGGTCACCGGCAGGTAGCGAATGAAGTTCACCAGCGGCTCAAGGAAGGCCTGGACGATGCGGAAGCTGCCCATCAGCAACCCCAGCGGCACCGCCACCAGGGACGACACAATGAAACCGACCATCACCACTTCGACGCTGGCCCACACATGCTGGCCGAGAGTGCCGTCGCGACCGAGGCGTACGGCGGCTTCGACCACCGCACCCGGCGTCGGCAGGAACATGCCCGGCACCACGCCACCGTAAGACA
Organism: Pseudomonas sp. GM48; assembly: GCF_000282335.1. GTDB lineage: Bacteria > Pseudomonadota > Gammaproteobacteria > Pseudomonadales > Pseudomonadaceae > Aquipseudomonas. Next base: position 78,668 of record NZ_AKJM01000125.1, on the reverse strand, counting down.
AACCGGCCCACAGGCCGACCAGCAGCACCCAGGCCAGACCGCTCGCGCTCCAGATCACCGAGACCGGCAGGCCGGTCTTGGGCGTGATGCAGCGGCTCAGCCATGAATTGCGCTTGAACATGCAAACCTCCTAGAGGGGGGTGACGAAACGGTTGTCGATCAGGTCGTCATTGCTGACGTTGTAGGGCTTGCCTTGCAGCTCGCTGGCGGTCTCGTTGGCCAGTTTGATCAGCGGTGCGCTGTCACCCGGTTTGCCCGGCGCGCCCAACAGTTTTTCGCTCATGGCCTGATCATAGAAACGCACGCCTTGGGCGGCCGCTTCGAGTTCCTTCGGATCGGCCAGGTAACCGCCGACACCCTTGGCCATGATTTTGTAGGCCTCCTGCGGATGATCCTTGGTGTACTGCACGGCTTTGTACAAACCGGCCACCAGTGCCTTGACGTCTTCCGGCTGTTTTTCGATGACGGTGCAGTTCAATGCCACCACGTCGACGATCACGCCCGGCGTGCTGCTGCTGTCGATCAGCACCTTGCCCTGTTTCTTGTCGCGCACCATCGACAGGTGCGGCTCCCAGGTCACGGCGGCGGGTACGCGACCGGCGATGAACGCGGTGGCGGCATCGTCGGCCGTCATGTTCTGCACGGTGATGTCGCTCATTTTCATGCCGTTCTTTTTCAGCAGATACGACAACCAGAACTGCGAAGTCGACCCTTCGTTCACCGCCACGGCCTGGCCCTTGAGGTCTTGCAGGTTCTTGACGTCCTTGCCCACCAGCACGCCGTCGCCACCATGGCTGTCGTCCAGCGCGGCCACGGCCTTGAAGCAGAATTGCGGACGGTACTTGAGCACCTCGTCGATGGTCGACGCCGAGCCGGACAACTCGCCGGAAGCTTGTGCGGCCATGTACATCGCCGCTTCTTCGACCACTGGCAACTCGACGGTCAAACCGTTTTCCTTGAAGTAGCCAAGGTCCTGGGCCAGGTACAGGGTGCCGTAGCCGACCCAGGTGGTATGACCGATGGACAAGGTGCCGGCCTGGGCGCTGGTGGCGACCGTCGCGGCGATGGCGGTGATCGCCAGTGGATGGACAACGCGGGTAAGCAAGGACTTGATCATGGAGCACTCCCAAAGCTGTTGATTTAGTTTTGTCATGGGCAGTACGGCGAGCCCTGAATCGGCTGCTACCTGTGGTCTCTGAGGGACCCTTCGGCGGGCAGCATTCGGCGGGCTGGCGAGATCGATGTTGGCCCAAGGGCGGGATTAGGAAAATGAGGAAATATGTGGATGCGAACGATGAAAAAACTCGTTAGCGCGCACTGCGAAAGGGCGCTGTCGGCGGGGACGCACGGGGTGAGTGCAAGGTGCTGGAACTATGTTGAATGGGCCATAGCATTCGCGAGCAAGCCCGCTCCCACAGGGGATCGGTGTCAGACACAAATCCAATGTGGGAGCGGGCTTGCTCGCGAAGAGGCCCGAAAGAACGCTACACGATCAGAGCCGGCCGTATTCCTGCGCCGTTCGATCCACCGCTTTCAAGGTCTTGGCGATCAGTTCGTCAATCTCTTCACGACTGGCAATCAACGCCGGCGCCATGATCATCCGGCCCAATGTCGAGCGAATGATCACCCCCTCCTCGAAGCCAATCGTGCGGCAACGCCAGGCGATGTCGTTCTCGTTGGCAAAACGCTTGCGGCTGTTTTTGTCTTCCGCCAGTTGCAGCGCCGCAACCATGCCGGTGCCCTGGATATCGCCCACCAGCGGGTGCTTGCCAAACACTTCGCGCAGGCACTGTTGCAGGTACGGGCCGATGTCATCCTTGACCCGCGTCACCACACCTTCATCGCGCAGTGCCTTGAGGTTGGCAATCGCCACCGCCGCCGCCACCGGGTGCCCGGAGTAAGTCAGGCCGTGGGCAAACACACCGCCCTGCTCCACCAGCACCGAGGCCATTTTCTTCGACAGGATCAAGCCGCCCATGGGGATGTAGCCCGAGGTCAAGCCCTTGGCGATGGACAGGGTGTCCGGCTCGAAACCGAAGTACTCGTGGGCGAACCATTCGCCAGTACGACCGAAGCCGCCGATCACTTCATCGGCACACAGCAGCACGTCGTACTTGCGGCAGATGCGCTGGATTTCCGGCCAGTAGCTTTCCGGCGGGAAGATCATCCCGCCAGCGCCCTGGAACGGTTCGGCGATGAAGCCTGCGACCTTGTCCGCACCCAGTTCGAGAATCTTCGCTTCCAGTTGCTGTGCCGCGCGCAGACCGAATTCGGCTGGCGTCAGGTTGCCCTCGTGAGCGAAGAAGTACGGCTCGTCGATGTGCTCGATGTGCGGAATCATGCCGCCCATTTCGTGCATGAACTTCATGCCGCCCAGTGCCGTCGCGGCCAGGGTCGAACCGTGGTAACCGTTCCAGCGGCCGATCATGATTTTCTTCTCGGGCTTGCCGAGCACCTGCCAGTAACGACGCACCGTGCGGATCAACACCTCGTTGGCCTCGGAGCCGGAGTTGGTGTAGATCGCGTGGCTGTAGTGCCCCGGCAGCAGGCTGAACAGCAGCTCGGACAGCTCGATCACCTGCGGGTGGGTGGTGTGGAAAAACATGTTGTAGTACGGCAGCTGTTCCAGTTGCTGGCTCGCCGCGGCCGCCAGGTCCTTGCGCCCGTAACCGAGGTTGGTGCACCACAACCCGGACATGCCGTCGAGGTAACGCCGGCCGTCGTTGTCCCACAGGTGCAGGCGCTCGCCACGGACCATCACCCGTGGTCCCTCGTCGTTGAGGGCTTTCTGATCGACGAACGCATGGATGTGGTGCGCAGCGTCGGCGGCCTGGTAGTCGCGGGTTTCACGTGGTGTGGTCATCGCCAGTTCTCCGTTTTGTTATCAGCGCAATTGAAACCAGGTGGTCTTCAACTGGGTGTATTTATCGAATGAATGCAGGGACAGGTCGCGGCCGAAACCCGACTGCTTGCCACCGCCAAAAGGTACGGTTACGTCCAGCGCATCGACGCTGTTGACCGACACCGTGCCCGCTCGCAATTGTCGCGCCACGCGGTGGGCGCGGTTGAGGTCGTCGGTCCACAGCGAGGCCGCCAGCCCGTAGACGCTGTCGTTGGCCAATTGCAACGCATGGGCCTCGTCGTCGAACACTGTGACGGCCAGCACCGGGCCGAATACTTCATCGCGAAACAGCGGCATGTCCGGCGTCACACCGGTGAAAATCGTCGGCTGAATGAAGTTGTCCGAGCCGTTGAAGATCGACTGCCGACCGCCACACACTTTGCTCGCGCCGTGCTGTTCGGCCTGTTGGATGAACTTCATGATGCGCGCAGTCTGACGGCTGTCGACGATGGCCCCGGCGGCGCTCGACGGGTCCAGCGGATCGCCCGGCAACCAGCGTTCCGCCTGGGCCTTGAGGCGTCCGACGAACTCGTCATGAATCGAGCGCTGCACCAGCAACCGCGAGTTGGCCGAACAGACTTCGCCCTGATTGAAGAAGATGCCGAACGCGGCTTTCTCGGCGGCCAGATCCAGGTCCTGACAATCGGCGAACACCAGGTTGGCGCTCTTGCCGCCGCACTCCAACCACACCTGTTTCAGGTTCGACTGGGCCGAGTACTGCATGAAATATTTGCCGACTTCGGTGGAGCCGGTGAACACTAGGCAATCGACGTCCGGGTGCAGACCGAGGGCCTTGCCGGTTTGCTCGCCCAGACCCGGCAGCACGTTCAACACACCCGCAGGCACACCGGCTTCAAGCGCCAGCTCCGCCAGACGCAAGGCCGAAAACGGCGACTGCTCGGCCGGCTTGAGAATCACCGAGTTACCCGCGGCCAGGGCCGGGGCGAGTTTCCACGCCGCCATGTCCAGCGGAAAATTCCACGGCACCACGGCAGCGACCACGCCGAGGGCTTCGCGAGTAATGGTCGCCAGAACGTTCTGCGCACTCGGCGCGATCTGGTCGTAGAGTTTGTCGAGGCTCTCGGCGTACCAGCGGAACACCCCGGCGGCACCCGGCACGTCGATGTTATAGGCGTCCGCGACGGGCTTGCCCATGTTCAGCGAATCGAGCAGCGCCAGTTCTTCACGGTTTTCAAGGATCAAGTCGGCCAGACGCAACAGCACTTGTTTACGTTCGGTCGGCGAACGTGCCGACCAGGTGCCGGCTTCAAACACCTGCCGCGCATTGCGCACCGCCGCGTTCACGTCTTCCTCGCCACAGGCCGCGACATTGGCCAGGCATTGCCCGGTGGCGGGGTTAATCGCAGCGAAAGTCTGCCCCGACTGCGCCGCACGGCGCTGGCCATCGATCACAGCCTGGTCGGGAAACCGCAGGGAAGCGGCCTTGCGTTGCCAATACTCAAGCTCGAACACGTTCAGATGCTCCAGAGGACATTCTTGTGTATTGGATAGTCGCTCAGGCCCAAGCGGTGGAAAACCAGTAAAAATGTGTTCGCAGGCCAAGAAAAAACTACGTAGCCAATCTCCCTTCTGGCGCAGCATGTGGTTATTGTTCAACCACAACAAAACGCGACCCGAGCGGATAGGGGTGGCGCGCAAATTGCCAGGATGCCTGATCCGTTCGCCCCCGAGGTTTGCTGTGGCTGCCTACAATCTGCGTCAACTGAAATACTTCATCACCACCGTCGAGTGCGGCAGCGTCGCCGAGGCCTCGCGCAAGCTGTACATCGCCCAGCCGTCGATCTCCACGGCCATCAAAGGGCTGGAAGACAGCTTCGGTGTGCAACTGCTGATCCGTCATCACGCCCAAGGCGTGTCATTGACCCCCAGCGGTGCACGCTTTTACCGCAAGGCCCAGGAACTGCTGCGCATGGCCAAGGAGTTCGAACAGAACGCCCTGGCCGACAACGACGTGGTGTCCGGGCAGATCGATATCGGCTGTTTCGAAACCGTCGCGCCGCTGTACCTGCCGCAATTGATCGCCGGGTTTTCGGCGTTGTATCCGGGGGTGGAAATCCGCATTCGCGACGGCGAGCAGCAAGAGCTGGTGCAAGGCCTGACGTCCGGCGCGTTCGATTTGGCAATCCTCTATGAACATGACCTCGACGGCACCATCGCAACCGAACCCTTGATGCCGGCACAACGGCCTTACGCGCTGCTGCCGGCCGATCACCGTTTTGCCCAGCAGGCACAAGTCTCACTGCGGGACCTGTGCCTGGAGCCGATGATTCTTTTGGACGTGCAGCCGAGCCGGACCTATTTCGTCAGTCTGTTCGAAGAGCTGGACCTGACCCCGCGCATTGCCTTCAGCTCGCCATCGATCGAGATGGTGCGCGGCATGGTTGGACAAGGATTCGGCTTCTCGATCCTGGTGACCAAACCACATTCGGAGTGCACCTACGACGGGCAGAAAGTGGTGTGCGTGGACATCGCCGAAGACGTCACCGGTTCCGGACTGGTGGCGGCATGGCTCAAGCGCGGGCAACTGACCAAACCGGCACAGCTTTTCGCTGACTATTGCCGCGAACAGCTCACCGCCAAGGCAGAACGATCACAGTAACTTCTGTGGCGAGGGGGCTTGCCCCCGTTCGGCTGCGAAGCAGTCGCAATCCATTACATGCAGTGAGTCTGACACAACTCTGTAGCAGCATTTGGGGCCGCTTCGCGACCCAACGGGGGCAAGCCCCCTCGCCACAGTTTCAAGCCAAGCCTTCGATATTATTTCCGGGGTTTGATCCGCGCAGTCGCCTCAGCCACCAGCGGATCATCCGGCCAATAATGTTTCGGGTAGCGTCCCTTCAAATCCTTCTTCACTTCGGCGTAGGTGCTACGCCAGAAGTTCGCCAGATCCTGAGTCACCTGCACCGGCCGCCGCGCCGGGGACAGCAAGTGCAGTTTCACCACCTGCCGGCCCCCGGCGATGCGCGGGGTTTCGGCCAGGCCGAACAACTCCTGCAAACGTACCGCCAGAATCGGCGGTTGTTCGCTGTAGTCCAGGCGAATCGACGAGCCCGACGGCACGCTCAAATGATGCGGCGCCAACTCGTCCAGCCGTTGCGGCAACGGCCAGGGCAGCAGGTTGTGGACGATGCTCGACAGGTCCAGATTGGCGAAGTGACTGAGCCGCGACACTTTGCCCAGATACGGCATCAGCCAGTGTTCCAGGCTTTTGAGCAACGCTGCATCGCTGACATCCGACCACTCACTCTCGCCTTTGCCGGCGAGGTCCAGTTGCCGCAACAACGCCACTCGCGCCTGCCACTGACGCAGTTCCGGGGTCCATGGCAACAGCTCCAGGCCTTTGCGCCGCACCAGATTCACCAGTGCCTGGCTGCGGGCGCTTTCGTCGAGGCCGGTGAGCGGTTCACGGCTGAGGATCAATTCGCCAACCTTGCGCTGACGCTCGGCCCGCAGCACACCTTCGCGCTCATCCCAATCCAGTTGATCGACGCAACGCACCTGCTCGGCCAGCACTGAATCGAAGAGCGTCGGATCGAAGTCCGTCGCCAGATAAATCCGCTCTTCACGCTGGCCCTGACGACTACCCAGATCGGCGATCACCAGCCACGGTTGCTTCATCAGGCTGTCGGCCTCGGCAAACAGTGCGGCACGCCCGTTGGCCAATCGATATTCCGCGCCACCGGCCCGCCGCTGCTGGGCAACGCGGTCGGGATAGGCCAGCGCCAGCAAGGCACCGAGCCAACGCGGGTGATCCGGATCGCTGACCGGCTCCGCGGCTTTGCCGCGCAGGTAACCACGATATTGCCGCGCCAGTTGCCGTGCGCGTTGCACGCCACCCTGCGCGCCACGTGCGGCGCGTTCTTCGCCAGACAGCAGCACCAGTCGGCTGTGCAAGTCCGCCCCGCCGCCACGCAAGATATCGCGCTCGCCGAGCAGTGCCGCGACGTCGCAAGCCATGTCTGCCAGACCCAGTGCCTGACCACGTAACAGCAAATGCGCGATGCGTGGATGCGCCGGCAGTTCGGCCATGGCCTGACCGTGACGGGTCAACGCTTCGCCCTCCAGTGCACCCAAGCGTTCGAGCAAATCCTGGGCCTGTGCATACGCGGCAGCGGGCGGCACATCAAGCCACACCAGTTGCCCCGGCGTCACACCCCAGCGCCCCAGCTGCAAGGCCAGTCCGGCAAGGTCCGCCGAAAGGATTTCCGCGCTGCCGTAGGCCGCCAGTTGCTCGTGCTGATCCTGTGACCACAAGCGATAACACACGCCCGGTTCCAGGCGCCCGGCCCGGCCCGCACGCTGGGTGGCGCTAGCCTTCGAGATGCGCTGGGTATCGAGGCGGGTCATGCCGCTGCCGGGGTCGAAACGCGGCACCCGCGCCAGACCTGCATCAATCACCACGCGCACGCCGTTGATGGTCAAACTGGTTTCGGCGATGTTGGTCGCCAGCACCACTTTACGCTTGCCCGCCGGTGCCGGATCGATCGCGGCCCGTTGCGCGGCCAGGTCCAGTTCACCGTGCAATGGACACAACAGGACCTGGGGGTTATCGCCTAGCGCATCGGCCAGTTGCTGATGTACGCGGCGGATTTCTGCCTGCCCCGGCAGGAACACCAACACGCTGCCGGTCTCATCGTTCAAGGCTTCGAGGATGGTCTGCACCAGCCGCGGCTCGATGAATTCACCGGCCTGGAACGGCCGGCCCCAGCGCATCGCCACCGGGTACATGCGCCCTTCGCTGCGCAGGATCGGTGCGTCGTCGAGCAACCCGGCCAAGCGTTCGCCTTCAAGCGTGGCGGACATCAAGAGGATTTTCAGTGGCTGATCGTCCCGGAACAGCTCGCGACCATTAAGGCTCAGGGCCAAGGCCAGGTCAGCGTCGAGGCTGCGCTCGTGGAATTCGTCGAAGATCAGCAGGCCCACGCCTTCCAGCGCCGGGTCATCCTGCAAGCGCCGGGTGAGGATGCCTTCGGTGACCACTTCGATGCGGGTTTTGGGGCCGACTTTGCTATCGAGTCGAATGCGATAACCCACGGTTTCGCCGACCTTCTCTCCCAGCTCACTGGCCAGCCGCTCCGCCGCTGCGCGTGCGGCCAACCGGCGGGGTTCGAGCATCAGGATGGTCTGCCCGGCCAGCCACGGTTCGTTGAGCAGGGCCAAAGGCACGCGGGTGGTTTTACCGGCGCCGGGCGGTGCTTCGAGCACGGCTTCGTGGCGTGTAGCAAGGGCTTCACGCAGGGCGGGTAAAACTTCATCAATCGGCAAAGAAATCATGCTGGCTCCAAAACAGAGGGCCGAGTATAACGGCGAACTGCAAGGCGTTCGTCAGGGTCTTAATTCATACCGACGACGTTTCGTTTTGAGATTACCCAGGAGATTTCATATGCGTGCTCCCTTTCGCCTGATTGGCGGTGTTCTGGTCGCAACCTTGCTGACTCAAGTGACCGCCTGCGGTTCGATTTTTTACCCGGATCGCCGTGGCCAGATCGAAGGCAAGATCGACCCGGCCATCGCCGCGCTTGATGCCGTGGGCCTGCTGTTCTACATCATCCCCGGCCTGATCGCGTTTGCCGTGGACTTCGCCACCGGCGCGATTTATTTCGAGCCGGGCAAGACCGCCCAGGTCGACCCGCAAAAACTCAAGGACGCCATCGGCCCCGACGGCAAAGTCGATAACCGCAAGTTGCAGACTATTCTGGAAAGCGAACTGGGCCGCAGCTTCCCGCTGGACGATCCACGTCTGATCCAGAGCAAGGGCAGCACCCAGCAACTGGCGATGTTCGGCCTGCAACCGGCTGCGTAATCCCTACACGCGAAAGGACTCTCAAGAAACGATGGCCACTATGACCTCCAGCTCCGAACACGGCCGCCTGCTGCGGCTGGCGACCCGTGCCTCGGTGGCGGTGGCGTGCACGTTGATCGTCGCCAAAGCCATCGCCTGGTGGCTGAGCGGTTCGGTGAGCATGCTCGCCGGGCTCACCGACTCGGCACTCGACGGCGTCACGTCATTGCTCAACCTGCTGGCGGTGCATTACGCCCTGCGCCCCGCCGACGATGATCATCGCTACGGGCACGGCAAGGCCGAGTCATTGGCGGGCATGGCCCAGGCGTTGTTCATTGGCGGCAGTGCGGTACTGATTGCATTGCAGGCCTACGATCGTCTGAAACATCCCGAACCGATCGGCGCGCCATTGATCAGCATCGGTGTGATTGTGTTCTCGCTCGCCCTGACCCTGGCCTTGCTGATGTTGCAACATCGGGTGATCAAGGCTACCGGCTCCAACGCCGTGCGTGCCGACTCGCTGCATTACCGTTCGGACATGCTGCTCAACGGCAGCATTCTGCTGGCACTGGTACTGGCCGGGTTTGGCTGGTATCAGGTCGACGCCTGGTTTGGCCTGGGCATCGCCGCCTACATTCTGTGGAGCGCGGTGCGGATCGCCCGGGAGAGCTTTGCGGTATTGATGGATGAAGAACTGCCGCCGGATGTCAGCCAGCACATGCTGGAACTGGCGTGCAGCGTGCCCGGTGTGTTGGGTGCACATGACCTGCGCACGCGGATCTCCGGCAACCAGTGGTTTGTGCAGTTGCATCTGGAGTTGCCGGGGGAACTGACGCTGTCAGTCGCCCACGGCATCAGCGATCAGGCTGCCGCGGCCATTCACAGCGCCTACCCGCGCGCCGAAGTGCTGGTGCACGCCGACCCGCGGGAAGTGGTGAAAGCCGCCCGCACTCAGTAATTCACCTGATAACCACGACTGCTCAGGCAGTTGCCCTGGGCCTGTCGGTAGGCTTGCACCACCGACGGGTCCGGCTGGTAGGTGGCGGTTCGTGGATCGAAACCACTCTGTTGCACGGCGTATTGATAACACTCGTAGCCATCCCGACTGACCTGCTCCGGCGACTGACCGTTGGCCGGATACGCCTCCACGTCATAACCATTGCTGCCGGCTGGCGGTTGCGATTGGCCAACTGGCGGCTCGACCACGACGTAGTCCTGAGTGCTTTCCTCGTAGGCGTAATACGAACCGGCCGCGAGGAACAGCAGCGCCCCGCCAATCCACACCTGCTGGGCGTAATCGGGCAGGTATCTGACGCGAATCCCGCGCGGTGGCTGTACCACCTCATAACGCGGGCCCAGCGGGCGATACCAGTAGCCACCGGAATAGTAGTAATCCATGCCACGGTAAGGTACGCGGAAGTTGCGCTCGGGGAAGCGGTCGATCACCTGGCCGGGGCGATACCTGGGGCCTGGCCCCCAGCCGTTACCATAGCCACTCGAGCGCCCCTGCCAGTGATTGTCATAGGAGGGTGCGTTTGTGTAGCCACTCCAGTGCTGGTTGTAATTGTTGCGACGCGGCTGGTCCTGGTAGTAACCGCGCTGCGGCTGCTGGGTCTGGCGCACGGTGTCGGGACGGGGCTGGATCGGCATGTCAGTGGCCGGCAACTGCGGCGGTGGCGGCGGCGAGCGAACCCGGCTGTTGAAATCCGGCGCTGGACGGTTCTGCCACTGTCCGTTGTTCTGATGTTGATTCTGGCCGTCGTGCTCGTCATGGCGGTTGCCGTCATTCTGCGCACGGGGCTGATTCTGCTGCTGGTTGTTTTGCGGCGGCGGCTGGTTGTTGCCGCCATGGCCCTGATTGTTGCCCTGACGACCATCCTGGCCATGTTGTCCGCCATCATGACCACGGTTTTGCTGTTCATCGGCCAGCGTTTGCGCAGCGACGCTGGCACACAGCAAACCTACACCGGCTAAACGCCAGATGCGCGATTTCATGCTTTTCCTCACGGAGGGTTAGGGCCTGTACGTAAGACTGGAAAACCTCAGGCCGGTTCTGCATCAGGTTATCAGTCGCGCAACTTATTTATTGAGGGCTGGGGGGCAAATTCCGCGCAAGAAAAAGGGGAGACCCGTCGGCCTCCCCTTAGAGAACTTCGTCCTGGCTCAACGCTTTTGACGTCGGCTCACCTCACGCCGTCTTCTGGACAGTGTGTAGCTCGGGGGCCGGCACATCCCCGGTGGGGGTGGCGGCCGCGACTGGCCTGATTGGGCGAGTCGCACTGGACTGTTTGTCCGAGCAGTGATTCTGGTGATAAGAATAGGCCGGGAGCGCCGGCAGAGGATTGCGAAGATTGCTGAATTAAACATCACTTGCGCAATTTTTAACCCTGGATAGATAATCTGTCGCAATAGTTACGACAAAGGACAGATTGATGAGCAAACTCGACCGTTACGACCTGAGTATTTTGGCGGAATTGCAGCGAGACGCACGCATCTCCAACCAGGAGTTGGCCGAGCGCATCGGTCTGTCGCCTTCGCCGTGCTCGCGGCGGGTCAAGCAACTGGAAGACGACGGCTACATTTCCCGTCAGGTCGCCCTGCTCGACCGCAAAATGCTCGGCCTGAGCCTGACGGCTTATGTGCTGATCGGCATGGACCGTCACACGCCGGAGCGTTTCGAAAACTTTGAAGCAGCCATTCGTACCCTGCCCCAAGTGCTCGAATGCAGCCTGGTGACCGGGATGGATGCCGACTATCAACTCAAGGTCGTGGTGCCGGACATGGACCACTACCAGAAACTGCTGCTCGGGCATCTGACCCGGATTGAAGGCGTGACCAGCGTGCGCTCGAGTTTTGTGCTGAACCAGGTGCTCAACAGCACTGAGTTGCCGCTGACTCATCTGCGCAGCTGATTGTGGCGAGGGGGCTTGCCCCCGTTCGACCGCGCAGCGGTCGCAAAACAAATATGCGGTCTATCAGATTAAACTCAGAGACAGCTTTCGGGGCCGCTACGCAGCCCAACGGGGGCAAGCCCCCTCGCCACAGGTGCGACACACCGACGCAGGTCAACTCACCGCCATTCTCCCTTGGCGTATACTCGGCGCGCCCTTTTAGCCTCGCCCGCGCTGGAGATGTTCGATGGATCCTGCAGTTTTTGAAGAATGGATGATGACCGGACTGGTCACGATCCTGATCATTTTCATGGGTTTCATCGTCTGGGATCTGGCGAAGAAGTCCAAGGCCGGGCGCTTTGGCTCGTTCATCCTGTTCTTCGTGCTGGGCCTGGGCGTGGCGGCGTTCATCATCAAGAGCGTGGTGATCGGCCTGATCGAGTCCGGCGCCTTATAAGCGCGCCGGCACTTCTTTCCACTGGCCCTGATCGAGCCCTTCGATTGTCCAGTCGCCGATTCTGACCCGCACCAGGCGCAAGGTCGGCAACCCGACCGCAGCGGTCATGCGCCGCACCTGCCGGTTGCGCCCTTCGCGAATCACCAACTCCAGCCAACTGGTCGGCACGCTTTTGCGAAAGCGCACCGGCGGATTGCGCGGCCACAGCTCGGGCTCGTCCAGTTGCCGCGCCTCGGCGGGCAAAGTCATGCCGTCATTCAATTCGACGCCGTCACGCAGGCGTTGCAACTGCTCGGTGCTCGGCTCGCCCTCGACCTGCACCCAATAGGTCTTGGCCAGTTTGTGCTTCGGGTCGGCAATTCGCGCCTGAAGCTGACCGTCGTTGGTCAGCAGCAACAAACCTTCGCTGTCGCGGTCCAGCCGTCCCGCCGGGTAGATTCCCGGTACATCGATGTAGTCCTTGAGCGTTGCGCGCCCTTCGCCGTCACTGAATTGCGTCAGCACATCGAAGGGTTTGTTGAACAGGATCAGCTTCGGCTCGGCCGGTGGTGCCTTGGCAACACGGCGCGGGGCTGCAGGCGACGGTTTCGTGCCAGGACGGCGGGAAACGGGACGTTGAGGAGGACGAGACATGAGAAAGGAAACATCTAACGGTCAGGGCTGCTAATGCTAGTGCCCTGACCGCCAAATGACCATGACAACCGTTAGCGGAACGGCGGCTCGTCGAAGCTGCGCAGTTTGCGCGAGTGCAACGAGTTGAGTTCGGTGCGCAACAGATCCACCGCCTCGATACCGATCTTCAAGTGCTGGCTGACCGCGCGCTCATAGAAGGCGTTGGCCGAACCCGGCAGCTTGATTTCACTGTGCAGCGGCTTGTCCGATACACACAGCAACGTGCCGTACGGCACCCGCAAACGATAACCTTGCGCTGCGATGGTGCCGCTCTCCATGTCCACCGCCACGGCGCGGGACAGGTTGATCAGCGGTCGTTCCTGGGCCCAGCGCAATTCCCAGTTACGGTCGTCGTAGGTCAACACGGTACCGGTACGCAGGCGTTTCTTCAGCTCGTCGCCCCTCTCGCCAGTGATATTGGCCGCCGCCTGCTGCAGCGCAAGCTGCACTTCGGCCAAGGCCGGAATCGGAATGTTCGGCGGCACCACCCGGTCGAGAATGCCGTCGCGGCGCATGTAAGCATGGGCCAGCACGTAGTCGCCAATGGTTTGCGACTGACGCAGGCCGCCGCAGTGGCCGATCATCAGCCAGCAATGCGGGCGCAGAACGGCGAGGTGGTCGGTGATGTTCTTGGCGTTGGACGGGCCGACACCGATGTTCACCAGCGTCACGCCGTGGCCATCGCTGGCGATCAGGTGGTAGGCCGGCATCTGGTAGCGGTGCCAGACCACGCCCGCGGCGATTGCCGAAGCCTCGCCGTGATCCATGCTCTTTTCGATGATCACGTTGCCCGGCAACACCATGCGCACGAAACGCGGGTCTTTGCGCAGTTGCTCCAGACCATGGACGATGAACTGGTCGACATAGCGGTGATAGTTGGTCAGCAGAATCCACGGCTGCACATGACGCCAGTCGCTGCCGGTGTAATGCACCAGCCGGCGCAGGGAGAAATCCACCCGCGCGGCATCGAACAGGGCCAGGGGCAGTGGATCGGTGTTCTCCCAATCGTACAAACCGTCGGCGATGCCGTCGGTCGCGGCCGACAGGTCGGTACTCGGGAACACCCGCGCCAGCACGGCAGCGGTGACGCCGGAACCCGCCAGTTCATCCCCCTGCTCGACCACATACGGATACGGGATGTTCTGCTGGCTGACACCGACTTCCACGGTCACGGTGAAGTCGTGCATCAAGGGCACGAGTTGTTCCAGCAGGTATTTACGGAAAGCCGACGGATGAGTGACGGTGACGCTGTAGGTGCCCGGCAGCTGGACCTTGGCGTAGGCGCGGGTGGTTTGCGGGACTTCGCCCTGGCAATGGTAGGTCAGGCGCAGCTCGGGATAACGGAACAACGCTCGCTGTTCGGCATCAGGCTCGACGCGATCCTTGAGGTAACGCTTGAGCGCCTGGCTCAACGCGGTGGTTGCACGATTGTGCAAGAACGCAAGCCGATCCACGGCTTGCTCGGCAGTTTGAACGACGATAAAAGCTTCGGTCACGATCAGCATCCTGTGTTCTGACTTGCAGACCTTCATCTTGCCTGCATCGTTGCTTCACGGGAACAGTGATTGCTACACAAACTCTGTGCTCACCGTAGATCAAATGTGGGAGCGGGCTTGCTCGCGAAAGCGGCCTGTCAGTCACATCAACGTTGAATGTGAAAGTGCATTCGCGAGCAAGCCCGCTCCCACATTGGCCCAGTGGTGATCATGCACCTGGGTCAGAAGCCCTGCGGAGTCGAGCGAGCGACAATGGCTTCCACATCCAACCCACGCGGTAACGCGCCGTACACTCGACCGCCACCATTCAGGCGGCTGGCGATGAAAGCATCACTGACGGCGGAGTTACCCGCCTCCAGCAACAACCTGGCCTGCAGCCCCAGCGCGATGTCCTCGGTCAACTGCCGGGCGCGGTATTGAATGTCACTGGTGTCCTTGAAGGCCGCCTGCAATTGATTGATGTGCGCAGCCAGGCGCTTGTCACCCTGGCCATCACCCAGCTCGCTGAACAGCGCATCGAGCACGCCCGGCTCCTTCGACAGGGCACGCAGCACGTCGAGGCATTGCACGTTGCCGGAACCTTCCCACGTCGAATTCACCGGCGCCTCGCGGTAAAGCCGTGGCAGGATGCTTTCTTCGACATAACCCGCGCCGCCCATGCATTCGGCGGCTTCGTTGATCATCGCCGGCGCCCGTTTGCAGATCCAGTACTTGCCCACCGCCGTCACCAGCCGGGCGAATTTGGCTTCCTGCGAATCATCCAGATGATCCAGCGCCTGGCCCATGCGCAGGCTCAAGGCCAGGGCAGCTTCGCTTTCCAGCGCCAGATCCGCCAACACGTTTTGCATCAAGGGCTGTTCGCTGAGCAGCTTGCCGCCGACCGAACGGTGGGCGCAGTGATGGCTGGCCTGGGTCAATGCCTGACGCATCAGTGCACTGGAACCGACCATGCAATCGAAGCGGGTCATGGCGACCATCTCGATGATCGTCGGAACGCCACGGCCCTCCTCACCGATCATCCACGCCAGTGCGCCACGAAACTCCACTTCACTGGAGGCGTTGGAGCAATTGCCGAGCTTGTTCTTCAGGCGCTGGATGTAGAACTGATTACGCGTATCGTCCGGACGATGGCGCGGCAACAGGAAGCAAGTCAAGCCCTTGTCGGTCTGTGCCAGTGTCAGGAAGGCGTCGCACATCGGCGCCGAACAGAACCATTTGTGGCCGACCAGTTCATAGGCCTGGCCAGGACCGCTGGCGCCGACCGGATACGCCTTGGTGGTGTTGGCCCGGACATCGGTGCCGCCCTGCTTCTCGGTCATGGCCATGCCGATGGTGACTCCGGCCTTGTGGGCCATTGCGACGTTGCGCGGGTCGTATTCGGTGGCGAGGATTTTCGGCAGCCATTTTTCCGCCAGATCCGGTTGCAGACGCATGGCCGGGACACTGGCGAAGGTCATGGTCAACGGGCAGCCACTGCCGGCTTCGGCCTGGCTGTGCAGATACGACATGCAAGCGCGGGCGACATGCGCGCCATTCTGCGGGTGCGCCCAGGGCAGCGAGGTCAAGCCGTGCTCGACCGCCGTGCGCATCAACTGGTGATAGGCCGGATGAAACTCCACCAAATCGATGCGATGACCAAACCGGTCATGGCTGTTGAACACCGGCTTGTTCTGATTGGCCAGGAACCCGGCTTCCATCAACGGGCCACCGGCCAGCGCGCCGTAGGCGTCGATCCGCGATTCGGCCCAACCGGCCCCGAACCGTCGCGACCATTCCTGCAACGGCAAGTCGATGCGGTACAGGTTGGCACCATCCAGTGACGGTGGCTGGTTGGTGACTTCGTGGGTTTCGGCGAACTGATGCAGGTTCATGACAGGGCTCCTTTGGTCGGCCAAGGGACTTCAGTTAAGCACCGCCCCACGGCCGAACAAAGTGTCATACACGCCTAACTGTCGGCGCTTTCGCCCTGTTGCGAGCAGAGCACGCGGCGGTAGAGCGCGGCCTGCAAGTCTTCGAATTTCACCGGTTTACTCAAGTAATCAATCAATGCGCCGGTCGGGCAGCGCTCACGGTCACGGCCTATGGCGATCATGAACAGTGGCAGCTCGGCATAAGCGGGCAACGCTCGGATCTGACAGCACACCGACACTCCGTCCTGAAGCGGCAACTGACAATCGACCAGCACCGCGTCAAACCCTTCGCGCTGCAAGAGATCGAGCGCAACGTCGGCGCTGTCGGCGGTGCGTACGCGAAAACCCAGCTTGAGCAACATGCCGCGCATCACCAACTGGCTGATGCCGTTGTCATCCACCAACAGCACGGCACAATCCTGAGGCAAGCGCAGGCGCGGAAAATCCCGGGTCATCAATGGCGTCACCGGACGTTCGGCCACCGACAGCCCGACTTCAACATCAAGCTGAAACCGGCTGCCGCGTCCTGGCTCGGTGCGATACGTCAGGCGTCCACCCAGCAACTCGATCAACTGTCGGCAAATCGCCAGGCCAACGCCCAGGCCACCGTACTCACGGGTCATCGAGCCATCGAGCTGGAAGAACCGTTGATACATCGTGGCCTCACCCAAATCAGCGAAACCAATGCCCGTGTCGATCACCGCAAAGGTCAACGCCAGCCGATCGGGCTCGATGGTCTTGGCAGTCACCCGCAGGGCCAGGCCGCCGATCCGGGTGAACTTGATGGCGTTATCCAGCAGACATTCCAGGCACTGCGCGATCTTGACGTTGTCGCCATGCAAGCGATCCGGCACACCTGGCGCGACATCGACCTTGAAGTCCAGCGATTTGCTCGATGCGTTGCCCTCGAACTGCATGCGCAGGGCGTCGACCATACCGCGCAAACTGAAGGTGTCGGCCGAGGCCTTGAGCTTGCCGGCCTGCAATTCGGTGAGGGTCAGGATGCCGTTGACCATGCGCATCATGTCCCGGGCCGATCCCGAGGCCGTCTGCTGATACTGCTCCAGCTCAGGGTCCATTTCGACCGTCTGCATCAGTTCCAGCGAACCGATCACACCGTTCATGGGCGTGCGCAGTTCATGGGTCAGGGTGGCCAGGAATTCGTCCTTGAACTTGTTACTGCGAGCCAGTTGCTGGTTGAGGACTTCAAGCTTCTGGCTGGCGTCGAATAGCGTTTGCGCCTGCTGCTCGCGCATGTCGTTAATGCGGTCGGCCAGTGCCAGGGACAGTAATGCCACTTCGATGGCCGAGCCGATCTGGCTGGAATACATGGTCAGGAACACGTTAGGCAGGTAGCCCAGCACCATCAGCGTATTGATGATGCCGCCGAGCAAAAACGCCGACCAGGCAATGATGAAATACCGCGCCACCCGCAGGCCCCGCAGCCAGGCAAAGATCCCCGCGGCAAAAATCACTACGGTGAACGTCAGTGCCAGGGTCGTGGCCAGGCGCAGGGCCAGGGCGTAACCGGTCATCAATGACAGGCCGACCACCAGCGCGCTAAAGGCGACCAGCGCCAGCAACAAGCGGTCGAGCCAGCGACTGTGGGTGGCCATCTGCAAGAAACTGCGGGCGAACTGACTGCCGAACAGTCCCGCACAGCCAATGAAAAACGGCGTCGCGGCGTTGGCCCACCAAGGGTTGTCCGGCCAGAAATACTGCACGGCCGCACCGTTTACCGACAGCTGATACAAGCCGAACGAGGCGATATAGAAGATGTAGTAGAGGTAACTGGTGTCGCGCACGCTGAGGTAGATGAACAGGTTGTAGACCAGCATCCCCAGCAACACGCCGTAGATCAACCCCAGTACGTAAAGGCGCACGGGCTGCTCTTCGAGGTACGCGGTGCTCGACCACAAGGTCACCGGCGCCTGGATCGAGCCTTCGCTTTGCAAGCGCAGGAATACGGTTTCGGCCTGATCAGGCTTGAAGGTGAGGTCGAACAAATAGTTGTTTTGACGGATCTCGCGACTGGCGAACGGCAAGGCATCGCCGGTCTGCCTGATCAACTGATAGTGACCGGTAGCATCAGGTAAATAGAGATCAAGACGATCGAGGGGCGGATAGGCCAGCTCCAACAGCCAGGTCCGTTGCGCCGCCGGATTGGTCGGGCGGTAATGCAGGTCGATTTTCAGCCAGAACACTGAACGCGAGTACCCGGCGTTGAGCGTGTCCTTGTGATGCGGTTTGAAGTTGCCGGCTGCCGCTTGCGCACGGATATCCGCGATGGTCGCCTGGCCACCTGCGTCCTCATAGACTTGCAGGGCTCGGCCCAAGGGGAGGCTTTGAGTGAACTCGTCGAACTCGACGGCGTTTGCCAGGAGGGGCAAACACAACAGCAACATCAGCAAATAGCGCATTGAAGCCCCAGCGTGGCCTGTCCGGTTCTGTCAGGAAGCCCCCCCATTCCTTTTGAGTAGACGTAAAACCGGTATCACCTGTTATTGGTTTGGATCCACTCTAGCATAGCCGTTCGCGGCGATTAAACACCATTGAAATTTTTCCTACAGAGGCTCTAGAACGGGCGTTCCAGCGACACTTCCAGAACATAATCAGAGGCAAGGAAATCACTGTGGCGAGGGAGCTTGCTCCCGCTCGGCTGCGAAGCAGTCGTAATACCAGTCGACGCAATGAACATGACGGTTTTTTGGGGCCGCTCCGCGCCCCAGCGGGAGCAAGCTCCCTCGCCACAATGAAGTGTCGCTGCACCCGAAAAAGAATGTTTGGTGGTAAGCTCGCGCACCATGAATATCTACAGCTCTCGCCCCGTTGTCCTCTGTCTCTCCGGCCACGACCCAAGTGGTGGCGCCGGCTTGCAGGCAGATATCGAAGCCCTGCTCGCTCAGGGTTGCCATGCGGCTCCGGCCGTCACCGCCCTGACCGTGCAAGACACCGTCAATGTCACTGACTTCCGCGTCCTCGACCGTGAGTGGGTATTGGCCCAGGCCAACGCCGTGCTCAACGACTCCGAAGTCGCGGCGGTCAAACTGGGCATGCTCGGTTCCCTGGAAATGGTCGACACCGTGGTCGAACTGCTTTCAGCGCACCCGCATTTGCCAGTGGTCTGCGACCCGGTACTGCGTGCCGGCGGCGGCGGACGCCTGGGCAAGGACGAAGTCGGCTACGCCATGCGCGAACGCCTGCTGCCCTTGTCGATCATTGCCACCCCCAACCTTCCTGAAGCCCGAATCCTCGCCGAACTGCCTGAAGGCACCGCGGACGAGTGCGCTGAAAAACTCTTGCCGTTCGTCAAACACCTGCTGATCACCGGTGGCCATGGCGACGAAACCGAAATCCACAATCGCCTGTACAGCCGCGACGGCTTGCGTGAAACCTTTACCTGCCAGCGCTTGCCGGGCAGTTATCACGGTTCCGGTTGCACCCTGGCCAGTGCACTGGCCGGTCGTCTGGCCCAGGGCGAAAACCTCGTCAGCGCCGTGCAGACCGCGCTTAACTACACATGGCGCACCCTGCGTGATGCCGAACAGTTGGGCAAAGGCCAGTTCGTGCCGCGCCGTTTGCCACTGGATTTCTGTTCGTAACTTCTATTTGTAATGCAGTGAGGCTTGTCCGATGAAACTACGTGGCCTGTACGCCATTACCGATAGCCAGTTGCTGGCCGGTAAATTTCTTTCGTACGTGGAGGCGGCGCTGGAAGGCGGCGTCACCCTGCTGCAATACCGCGACAAGAGCAGTGACGAGGCCCGCCGCCTGCGTGAGGCCGAAGCCCTGCGCGACTTGTGCGAACGCTACAAGACCCAGTTGATCATCAACGACGACGCCGAACTGGCGGCACGCCTGAACGTCGGCGTGCACCTGGGCCAGACCGATGGTCCGTTGTCGCCGACTCGTGCCTTGCTGGGTCGCGATGCGATCATTGGCTCGACCTGCCACGCGCAACTGGGTCTCGCCGAACAGGCCGCCAAAGAAGGCGCCAGTTATGTCGCCTTCGGCCGCTTCTTCAATTCCAATACCAAGCCTGGCGCACCGACCTGCAGCCTCGAACTGCTCGATCAGGCCCGCCAGCAACTGCACTTGCCGATCTGCGCGATCGGCGGCATCACCCTGGACAACGCCGCCCCGCTGGTGGCCCATGGGGTCGATCTGCTGGCCGTGGTGCATGGCCTGTTCGGCGCCGAGAGCACGGCTGAAGTCACCCGCCGTGCCCGCGCTTTTAACGAATTACTTAAAATCTGAGAGCCCGATCATGTCTCGTTCCGAAACGCTGTTTGCCAATGCCCAGAAACACATTCCCGGTGGCGTGAACTCACCGGTTCGCGCGTTCAAGAGCGTCGGCGGCACGCCGTTGTTCTTCAAACACGCCGAAGGCGCCTACGTCACCGACGAAGACAACAAGCGCTATGTGGATTACGTCGGTTCCTGGGGCCCGATGATCCTCGGCCACAGCCATCCGGACGTGCTGGACGCGGTGCGCAAGCAGCTGGAGCACGGCCTGTCCTACGGCGCCCCGACCGAGATGGAAACGCAGATGGCCGACCTGGTCTGCTCGCTCGTGCCGTCGATGGAAATGGTGCGTATGGTCAGTTCCGGCACCGAAGCGACCATGAGTGCTATCCGCCTGGCCCGAGGCTTCACCGGCCGCGACAGCATCATAAAATTCGAAGGCTGCTACCACGGGCACTCCGACAGCCTGCTGGTCAAGGCCGGTTCCGGCGCACTGACCCAAGGCGTACCGAGCTCGGCCGGTGTACCGGCGGCATTCGCCAAACACACCCTGACCTTGCCGTTCAACGACATCGATGCCGTTGAGAACATGCTCGCCGAAGTTGGTCAGGATGTGGCCTGCATCATCGTCGAGCCAGTGGCCGGCAACATGAACTGCGTGCCGCCCGCACCGGGCTTCCTCGAAGGCCTGCGGACCCTGTGCGACAAACACGGCGTGGTGCTGATTTTCGACGAAGTGATGACCGGTTTCCGTGTCGCCCTCGGCGGCGCCCAGGCTTATTACGGCGTAACCCCGGACCTGACCACCTTCGGCAAAATCATCGGTGGCGGCATGCCGGTCGGCTGCTTCGGTGGCAAGCGCGAAATCATGCAGCGCATCGCCCCGCTGGGCCCGGTCTACCAGGCCGGTACGCTGTCCGGTAACCCGCTGGCGATGGCCGCCGGCCTGACCACCCTGCGCCTGATCAGCCGTCCGGGCTTCCACGCCGAGCTGACCGACTACACCACTCGCCTGCTCGACGGCCTGCAACAGCGCGCCGATGCGGCTGGCATTCCGTTCGTGACCACTCAGGCCGGCGGCATGTTCGGCCTGTACTTCAGCGGCGCCGACAACATCGTTACTTTCGATGACGTGATGGCCAGCGACGCAGCGTTGTTCGGACGCTTCTTCCACCTGATGCTGGAGGGCGGCGTCTACCTGGCACCGAGCGCATTCGAAGCCGGGTTCACCTCGATCGCCCATGGCGAAGCTGAACTGAAGCTGACCCTGGATGCCGCCGAGCGCGCCTTCGCGGCATTGAAGTAACGCTGAATGGCTGACGTTGGCCATTGCCAGCGTCAGCTTTCGCCTACATTCCCGCGTCTTTTCCTACTCACCTGCAAATAATCCTCCGCAAAGTGGGCGATAAATTTCCCGCGCAGCAGAAAAACGAGTAAAGACTTTGTAAGGTTGCCCCTGCTTATTTCATAATGCGCGCTTATTGGATCCCTCGATGGGTCCGCGCGCCCTTCAGAGGTAAGTCGATTCCCATGAACCGCACCGGCCGCACCCTTGCACTGGGCTGCCTGTTGCTTCTTCAGCCCCTGCTCGCGCACGCACAAGCAGGCGGCAACTCGTTGTTAATCCCAGCGATGGGTCGCTGCACCCTCAATACCCAGCCGCAAGATCTGGAACAGGCGCTCGCCGCCTGCCAGAAAGCGTCGGATGAAGGGGATGCGCAAGCGCAATACGAGTTGGGTGAGTTCTACTACGAAGGTAAAAACGCGCCACGTGACCTCAATCAAGCCCTGAGTTATTTCGAAAAGGCTTCATTGCAAGGCCATGCCCAGGCGCAATTCAAGCTCGGCACCATGTTTTTCCACGGCGAAGGCGTGCCGGCCAATAACGTTCAGGCGTACATCCTGCTGAAGATGGCGGCGGTCAACGGCGCCGAAGACGCACTGGACACCGCCGACGAAGTCACCGAAAAAATGCCCCGCGAAGAACTGGAGCTTGCCACCCAGGTGCTCGGGCAAATTTTCCGTAAATATCTGATGGAATTGCAAAGCGCTGACGGGCGCACGCCTTTCGCGCCACTGCCCTGAGCATTGCTGACTGCGAGGTGGCTTGTTGTGGCGAGGGAGCTTGCTCCCGCTCGGCTGCGAAGCAGGCGCAAGACCGAAACGCGCGGCGTGTCAGGCAGAGTGTGATTGCAGGGTTTAGGGCCGCTTCGCACCCCAGCGGGAGCAAGCTCCCTCGCCACAACAAGCCTCGCTGCCGCTGCTGCTTACTTCTCAGGCATCGGCATCGGAAACGGCATGACATTGCCGACCGCGCCACGGGCTTCGCTGATTTTCGGTGTCCCCAGACGCTCGACTTCGTCGATACGCACGATCGAATGCATCGGCACAAAACTGCGCACCACGCCCTCGAACTGAGCCTTGAGCTTTTCTTCGCTCGGATCGACGACCACTTGCGTGCGCTCGCCAAAGACGAACTCTTCCACTTCCAGAAAGCCCCACAGATCACTTTGATAGATCTGCTTGGCGTACATTTCGAACACCTGGCCCTGGTTGAGGAAAATCACCTTGTAGATTGGAGCTTCACGTTTGGTCATGGTGGGCGGGTAACAAATCGGGGTAAAAATGAGGGCGCAAACTATAGCACAGCCGTCGGACGCGCAACGGTAGGAACCTCGGGACATGTTCCCTATAATGCGCGGTTCTTTGAATCAGGTGATGACTCTTTCCATGGCCAAGAAGCTTTACATCGAAACCCACGGTTGCCAGATGAACGAGTACGACAGCTCGCGCATGGTCGATCTGCTGGGCGAACATCAGGCCCTGGAAGTCACCGCCCGCGCTGAAGACGCCGACGTGATCCTGCTCAACACCTGCTCGATCCGCGAACGTGCACAGGACCGCGTCTACTCCCAACTCGGACGCTGGCGCGAACTGAAACTGGCCAATCCGGACATGGTGATTGCCGTCGGCGGTTGCGTGGCCAGCCAGGAAGGCGCAGCCATCCGTGACCGCGCACCGTATGTCGACGTGGTCTTCGGCCCGCAGACCCTGCACCGCCTGCCGGAAATGATCGACGCCGCGCGTACCAGCAAGCTGCCGCAAGTCGACGTCTCGTTCCCGGAAATCGAAAAATTCGACCATTTGCCCGAGCCGCGCATCGACGGCCCGAGCGCTTACGTGTCGGTCATGGAAGGTTGCAGCAAGTACTGCACGTTCTGCGTGGTGCCCTACACCCGCGGCGAAGAGGTCAGCCGGCCGTTCGACGACGTGATTGCCGAGATCATTCACCTCGCCGAAAACGGCGTGCGCGAAGTAACGCTGCTGGGGCAAAACGTCAACGGCTATCGCGGCCTCACCCATGACGGGCGCCTGGCTGATCTGGCGGAGCTGATCCGCGTGGTCGCCGCTGTCGATGGCATCGACCGCATCCGTTACACCACGTCGCATCCACTGGAATTCTCCGACAGCCTGATCCAGGCCCACGCCGATGTGCCGGAGCTGGTCAAGCACCTGCACTTGCCGGTGCAATCGGGCTCGGACCGTATCCTCGCGGCGATGAAGCGCAACCACACCGCACTGGAATACAAATCCAAACTGCGCAAGCTGCGCGCCGCCGTGCCGGGGATCTGCATCAGCTCGGACTTCATCGTTGGCTTCCCGGGCGAGACCGAAAAAGACTTCGAACAAACCATGAAGCTGATTGCCGACGTCGGTTTCGACTTTTCCTACTCGTTCGTCTACAGCCAGCGCCCGGGCACACCGGCCGCCGACCTGGCCGATGAAACCCCGGAAGAACTGAAAAAAGAGCGCCTGAACGCCCTGCAACATCGCCTGAACCAGCAAGGCTTCGAGATCAGCCGACAAATGGTCGGTTCGATCCAGCGGATCCTGGTGACCGATTACTCGAAAAAAGACCCCGGCGAGCTGCAAGGCCGGACCGAGAATAACCGTATCGTCAACTTCCGCTGCGACAATCCGACCCTGATCGGCCAATTCGCCGACGTGCACATCGATGCCGCACAGCCGCACTCGCTGCGGGGTTCGCTGATTCAATAACACCGAATACCCCTGTGGGAGCGGGCTTGCTCGCGAAGGCGGTCTGTCAGCACCATTAATGTCGACTGACACTCCTTCTTCGCGAGCAAGCCCGCTCCCACAGGTACAGCGCCAGAGACAGGAATCGGGTTGCCTCATTTAAGAGCTTTCGCACCCACGCCACTGGCGTTATCCTTGATTTCATCCCAATTGCCCCAGGGCGGCTAAATACGACCTTGAACGCACCCATAGAACCACATCGTTTCATCCTCGAGCCTTTTGAAGCTCGCCGCTTCGCCAATCTGTGCGGGCAATTCGACGAGCATTTGCGCTTGATCGAACAGCGCCTGACCATCGAGATCCGCAATCGCGGAAATCAGTTCGAGCTGATCGGCGAACCCAAACACACCACCTCCGCGGAAAACCTCCTGCGCCGCCTGTACCGGGAAACCAAGGGTACCGAGCTGTCGCCGGACATGGTTCACCTGTTCCTGCAGGAATCGGCCGTCGAAGAGCTGGACAACCACTCCCCCGCCGAACCGTCCGTGGCCCTTCGCACCAAGAAAGGCATGATTCGCCCCCGTGGCTTGAATCAAATACGCTACGTGAAGGAAATCCTCGGTAACGACATCAACTTCGGTATTGGTCCGGCCGGTACCGGCAAGACCTACCTGGCCGTCGCCTGCGCGGTCGATGCGCTGGAGCGCGAGCAGATTCGCCGCATCCTGCTGGTTCGTCCGGCGGTCGAAGCAGGTGAAAAGCTCGGTTTCCTGCCCGGCGATCTCGCCCAAAAGATCGACCCGTACCTGCGCCCGCTCTACGACGCGCTCTACGAAATGCTCGGCTTCGAATACGTTGCCAAGCTGATCGAGCGCCAGGTGATTGAAGTCGCACCACTGGCGTACATGCGTGGTCGTACGCTGAACAACAGCTTCATCATTCTCGACGAAAGCCAGAACACCACGGTCGAACAAATGAAGATGTTCCTGACCCGGATCGGCTTCGGCTCCACGGCCGTCATCACCGGGGACATCACCCAGGTCGACCTGCCACGCGGCACCAAGTCCGGCCTGCGTCACGTGATCGAAGTGCTCAAGGATGTGCCGGGCATCAGCTTCACCCACTTCCAGCCCAAGGACGTCGTGCGCCATCCACTGGTGCAGCGCATCGTCGAAGCCTACGAGCGTTTCGAAAACCATGCGACCGATGATGCAGCCGTCAAGGATAGCCGCCGCGATGCTTGAGCTTGACCTGCAAATCGCCACCGAAGCCAGCGCCCCCAGCGAAGCCGAGTTCCGCCAATGGTGCGAACTGGCGCTGCGCCAGCGTACCGCCGATTCGGAGATGACCATTCGTCTGGTCGACGAAGCCGAAGGCCGCGAGCTGAACCACACCTGGCGGCAAAAGGATTACGCAACTAACGTCTTGTCATTCCCGGCCGATGTGCCGGATGAGTTCCTCGACATCCCGCTGCTGGGCGATCTGGTGATCTGCGTGGCCGTGGTCGAGCGTGAAGCCGCCGAACAGGGCAAGCAACTCGAGGCCCATTGGGCGCACCTGGTGATTCACGGCTGCTTGCATCTGCTCGGTTACGACCATATTGATGACGACGAAGCCGAAGAGATGGAAGCACTGGAACGAACGTTGCTTGCAGAACTGGGCTTTCCCGATCCGTACGCGGACGACGAAACCGATTTATCCCCTACCGAAACAACAAAGGATTCAGAGTAATCGCTATGAGCGAAGATCGATCGAGCAACGGGCAGAAGTCATGGCTGGGTAAGCTCACCCAGGCTTTTGCCCACGAGCCGAAAAACCGCCAGGAGCTGCTGGAGCTGCTGCGCGATGCACACCAGAACAAACTGCTGGACAGCGAAGCGCTGGCAATCGTCGAAGGCGCCATCCAGGTGGCTGACTTGCAAGTCCGGGACATCATGGTCCCGCGCTCGCAAATGGTCAGCATCAAGGCGACCCAGACACCCCGCGAGTTCCTGCCTGCCGTGGTCGACTCGGCCCACTCCCGTTACCCGGTCATCGGCGAAAGCCACGATGACGTGATGGGCGTGTTGCTGGCCAAGGACCTGCTGCCGTTGATCCTCAAGGAGAACGGCGAGAGCTTCAACATCAAGGACCTGCTGCGCCCGGCCACCTTTGTGCCGGAGTCCAAGCGCCTTAACGTGTTGCTGCGCGAATTCCGCGCCAACCACAACCACATGGCCATCGTCATCGACGAGTACGGCGGCGTGGCCGGCCTGGTAACCATCGAAGACGTGCTGGAACAAATCGTCGGCGACATCGAAGACGAACACGACGTCGAAGAAGACAGCTACATCAAGCCGCTGCCCAGCGGTGATTTCCTGATCAAGGCCCTGACACCGATCGAGAACTTCAACGAGTTTTTTGACAGTGAATTCTCCGACGACGAGTTCGATACCGTTGGCGGCCTGGTGATGAGCGCGTTCGGGCATTTGCCAAAACGCAACGAAATCACTGAAATCGGCCCGTACCGTTTCCGCATCCTGAACGCCGACAGCCGTCGGATTCACTTGCTTCGCCTGACGCCCATTGCTCGCTAAGGATTGAAATGCGCTGGACAACCCGCCCCGGCTGGCCCGGTAACCTGCTGGCCGTGGCGGCCGGTGCAATCACCACCCTGGCCCTGGCACCGTTCGATATCTGGCCACTGGCACTGCTCGCCGTCGGCCTGTTCTATGCCGGATTGCGCGAGCTGAGCCCACGCCAGGCGCTGGGTCGCGGCTGGTGTTTCGGTTTCGGCCTGTTCGGTGCCGGCACCAGCTGGATCTACTACAGCATTCACCATTTCGGCGGCGCCTCGGTGTTGCTGGCCGGTTTCCTGATGTTGATCTTCACGGCGGCGATTGCCTGGTTCTTTGCCCTGCCCGCCTGGATTTGGGCGCGCTGGCTGCGCCGCAATGAGGCGCCGCTGGCCGATGCCCTGGCCTTCGCTGCGCTGTGGGTCGCCCAGGAAGCCTTCCGCGGCTGGTTCCTGACGGGTTTCCCGTGGCTGTATTCCGGTTACAGCCAGCTCGACGGCCCACTGGCCGGGCTGGCGCCCATCGGCGGGATGTGGCTGATTTCGTTCACCCTGGCCCTGACGGCCGCGTTGATCTACAACGGCTTGCGCCTGGTTCGCACGGGGCGCAAAGGCTTCATTGCTGCAGGTGCATTGCTGCTGGTCGGCCCCTGGCTGATCGGGACGGCACTCAAGCACCACGCCTGGACCAGCCCGTCAGGCCCGCCACTGAGCGTTGCCGCCATTCAGGGCAACATCGAACAAAGCATGAAGTGGGACCCGGCGCAGCTCAACGCGCAACTGGCGCTGTACCGCGACATGAGCTT
This sequence comes from Pseudomonas sp. GM48, assembly GCF_000282335.1. Lineage (GTDB taxonomy): Bacteria > Pseudomonadota > Gammaproteobacteria > Pseudomonadales > Pseudomonadaceae > Aquipseudomonas. Next base: position 50,894 of record NZ_AKJM01000125.1, on the reverse strand, counting down.
CAGCTCCAAACGCGTCGATTTGCTCATCTGGCCGGAAACGGCGATCCCGGTGCTCAAGGAGTCCGCCGAGGGCTACCTGAACATGATGGGCAGCTTCGCGGCCGAGCGTAAATCGGCGCTGATCACCGGTGTCCCGGTCCGCATGGAAGTACGCCATGAAAAGCGCTTCTTCAATGGCATCACCGTTACCGGTGAGGGCGACGGCACTTATCTCAAGCAAAAACTGGTGCCGTTTGGTGAGTATGTTCCGCTGCAGGATGTACTGCGCGGGCTGATCGCCTTCTTCGACCTGCCAATGTCGGACTTTGCCCGCGGCCCGGCTGACCAGCCGCTGCTGCAAGCCAAGGGTTATCAGATTGCGCCGTTCATCTGCTATGAAGTGGTTTATCCGGAGTTCGCCGCCAGCCTTGCCGCCCGTAGCGACCTGTTGCTGACCATCAGCAACGACACCTGGTTCGGCACCTCCATCGGTCCGCTGCAACACCTGCAGATGGCGCAGATGCGTGCACTGGAGGCCGGCCGCTGGATGATCCGCGCCACCAACAATGGCGTGTCCGGCCTGATCAACCCGTTCGGTCAGATTACCGATCAGATCCCGCAGTTCGAACGCGGCATCCTGTATGGCGAAGTGGTGCCGATGCACAACCTCACGCCGTACCTGGAATGGCGTTCGTGGCCATTGCTCATAGTCTGCGTGTTGTTGTTTGGCTGGGCGCTGATTGCGGGCCGGATGGCCAAAACCGTTTAAAAGCTTCGCGAGCAAGCCCGCTCCCACACTGGATCTAAGCCGGTCCCAGTATTTGTGTACGACGCCGATCAAATGTGGGAGCGGGCTTGCTCGCGAAGGCGGCATCACAGGCACCGCATCAATCAGTGCCGACATCACCTCAGTAGAACAACGAATAACCGATCTGCCCCACCGCCTCGTTCATCAACTGCCCGTTCTGCCAGATCGCCTTGAACTCCGGCATCCAGCCACCCAGTGGCTGCGCGCTGTCGCCACCCAGAAACCCTACTGGCGCCGGCACCACCTCAAACCCGGCCTTGCGGAAACTCCAGGCCGCTCGCGGCATATGCCAGGCGTGAGTCACCAGCACCACACGCTTGATACCCTGTGGAAGCAACACTTCGGCGCTGAACTGCGCATTTTCCCAGGTCGTGCGGCTGCGTCCTTCCTGCCAGCGCACGGTCACGCCAAAATCGTCACGCAAGGAATCAGCCATCATCTGCGCCTCGCTGGGTGGCGTGCCGTAATGCAAGCCGCCGCTGGTCAATACCGGCAAGCCGGAAGCCTTGGCCAGTCGCGCGGCAAAGCGCTGGCGCTCCAGGCCGACACCCGTGGGCTGGTCGGCACCCCAGGCCACGTCACCGCGCTCGCGCCCCGAACCGAGGATCACGATCGCGTCCGCGCGTTGCCCCATGACTGGCCATTCATCGCGGGCCAGCGGTGGCTCACGCTCAAGCAGGCCGGCACTCCACTGCACCACCACCGGCAGACTCATCAGCCACAAACCACCCAGCCCCAAAGCAAAGCACGCACTGGCAAGCCTTGGCCTTGAGCGGCGCAACCACCAGGCAAGCAAAAGCAGCAGCAAAAGAACGCCAGGTGGCAAAAGAAGTTGTTTTACGAAATAACGAAAAAGCATCGAGCATCTCCCGGAGATGCCCGAAGCCTAAGTGGGTTAGCGCAATGCGACAATCAATACAGAGGGACTATGCTTCAAAAAATCATGGAGCATGGCTCTGTGCCCTATTTGAACTGCATAGACCGGACCTTTACCGCGTCTCTGCCGGGAACCTTGTCCTTGAGCCAGATGATCTTGGCCGAACGTGGTGCGTCGAGTTGCTTTATCGCCTCTGACAAGCATCCGTGCGTCTCACGTTCACTGCGATCCAGATACGCCTTGACCAGTGCAAACTCTGCGGGGCTCAGGCCACGCAGTTCCAGTTCCAGAGGGCGTTCGTCGCGCAACCGGCTAGCGGTTTTTGCCGCATCCAGGGCCAAGGCCAAACGATCGATCAGCCTTTCGTATAGCTCCGGTTTTGTAGCTTTTTGCTGTGACTCAACCATCCCTCACCTCATTGGAAGATAAGACCTACTCCCCAGTTAGAGCTTAGCTTCCATGAACAAACCGGCTGAACGCCGCGACCAACGGCCCTCGCAGCGGTTTTTGCAGGACGTGCGGCAGCAATCAGGGTTTCCCTCGGCAGAGCGCGGTCATGTATGCTACGGCGCTTCCTGTAACTCCACTTCCAGCTCGGCTGGGCATCGAAAACGCCAATGTGGCGAGATCAGCGTCCAGCGTTGCATTGAAGAGGATTAGGCCACCCCTATTCAGTTCAAAAGTAGCCATGCACGAACAATATCAGCCCCGTGAAATCGAAGCCGCCGCCCAGTCGTTCTGGGACGAGCAAAAGTCCTTTGAAGTCAGTGAACAGCCAGGCAAGGAGACTTACTACTGCCTGTCGATGTTCCCTTACCCCAGCGGCAAGCTACACATGGGGCATGTGCGCAACTACACCATCGGCGACGTGATCTCCCGCTACCAGCGCATGCAAGGCAAGAACGTTCTGCAACCGATGGGTTGGGACGCCTTCGGCATGCCGGCGGAAAACGCCGCGATGAAGAACAACGTAGCGCCCGCCAAGTGGACCTACGAAAACATCGCCTATATGAAAAGCCAGCTGCGCAGCCTGGGCCTGGCGGTGGACTGGTCGCGCGAAGTGACCACCTGCAAGCCGGATTACTACCGCTGGGAACAATGGCTGTTCACCCGCCTGTTCGAAAAAGGTGTGATCTACAAAAAAAGCGGCACCGTGAACTGGGACCCGGTCGACCAGACCGTCCTGGCCAACGAACAGGTGATCGACGGTCGCGGCTGGCGTTCCGGCGCGCTGATCGAAAAGCGCGAAATCCCGATGTACTACTTCAAGATCACCGCCTACGCGGATGAGCTGCTGGAGAGCCTCGACGAACTGACTGGCTGGCCTGAACAGGTCAAGACCATGCAGCGCAACTGGATCGGCAAGTCCCGCGGCATGGAAGTGCAGTTCCCGTACAACGTCGATTCCATCGGCGAAACCGGCGCACTGAAAGTCTTCACTACCCGTCCGGACACCCTGATGGGCGCAACCTATGTTGCCGTGGCCGCCGAGCACCACCTGGCGACCCTGGCCGCGCAGAACAATCCTGAGCTGCAAGCGTTCATCGCTGAATGCAAGGGCGGCAGCGTGGCCGAAGCCGACGTCGCCACCCAGGAGAAAAAAGGCCTGCCAACCGGCCTGTTCGTCGAGCACCCGCTGACCGGCGAGAAACTGCCGGTATGGGTCGCCAACTACGTGCTGATGCACTACGGCGATGGCGCGGTGATGGCGGTTCCGGCCCACGACGAACGCGATTTCGAATTCGCCCACAAGTACAACCTGCCGGTTAAATCGGTCGTGCGCACCAGTTCCGGTGACAGCAACCCGGCACCATGGCAAGACGCCTACGGCGAGTACGGCACGCTGATCAATTCCGGCGAGTTCGATGGCCTCGACTTCGCGGGCGCCTTCGACGCCATCGAAGTCGCGCTGATCAAGAAAGAACTGGGCGCCTCGCGTACCCAGTTCCGCCTGCGCGACTGGGGCATCAGCCGCCAGCGCTACTGGGGCTGCCCGATCCCGATCATCCACTGCGGCACTTGCGGTGACGTGCCGGTGCCGGAAGATCAACTGCCTGTCGTACTGCCGGAAGACGTCGTACCCGATGGCGCCGGTTCGCCACTGGCGCGCATGCCCGAGTTCTACGAGTGCACCTGCCCTAAATGCGGCGCGCCGGCCAAGCGTGAAACCGACACCATGGACACCTTCGTCGAGTCCTCGTGGTACTACGCCCGTTACGCCTCGCCGCACTATGAAGGCGGCCTGGTAGAAAAATCGGCGGCCGACCACTGGCTGCCGGTTGACCAGTACATCGGCGGTATCGAACACGCGATTCTTCACCTGCTCTACGCACGTTTCTTCCACAAGCTGATGCGTGACGAAGGCCTGGTGAGCTCCAACGAGCCGTTCAAGAACCTGCTGACCCAGGGCATGGTGATCGCCGAGACTTACTATCGTCGCGAAGCCAACGGCGCTTACACCTGGTTCAACCCGGCGGACGTCGAGCTCGAGCGTGACAGCAAGGCCAAGGTTATCAGCGCCAAATTGAAAGCTGATGGCTTGCCGGTGGAAATCGGTGGCACCGAGAAAATGGCCAAGTCAAAGAACAACGGCGTCGACCCACAGTCGATGATTGACCAGTTCGGTGCAGACACCTGCCGCCTGTTCATGATGTTCGCCTCGCCACCTGACATGAGCGCGGAATGGTCTGACTCCGGCGTAGAAGGTTCGCACCGTTTCCTCAAGCGCGTCTGGCGTCTGGCTCAAGCACACGTCACTCAGGGCCTGCCGGGCAAACTGGACGTCGCCAGCCTGAATGACGAGCAGAAAGCCGTTCGTCGCTCGATCCACCTGGCCATCAAGCAGGCCAGCCAGGACGTCGGCCAGAACCACAAGTTCAACACCGCCATCGCTCAGGTCATGACGCTGATGAACGTGCTGGAAAAAGCCGCGCAAAGCACCGAACAGGATCGCGCACTGATTCACGAAGGTCTGGAAACCGTGACTCTGCTGCTGGCTCCGATCACGCCGCACATCAGCCACGAACTGTGGAATCAACTGGGTCACGCTGACCCTGTGATCGACGCCGGTTGGCCGGTGCAGGACGACAGCGCACTGGTGCAGGACAGCCTGACGCTTGTCATCCAGGTCAACGGCAAACTGCGTGGCCAGATCGAAATGCCGGCCAGTGCCAGCCGTGAAGAAGTCGAAGCCGCCGCCCGTGCCAACGAGAACGTCCTGCGCTTCGTCGACGGTCTGACCATTCGTAAAGTGATCGTAGTGCCCGGGAAACTGGTCAATATCGTCGCCAGCTAATTGGATCAGGCGCCAGGTGAGCCTGGCGCCGAGTAAAACCTTTCGGGCCGCTTGATCGGCCCACATGGTTTCAAGGGGAGCAACAAGATGATCAAACGCAATCTGCTGGTGATGGGCCTCGCGGTTCTGTTGAGCGCCTGCGGTTTCCAGCTGCGCGGCACCGGCACCGACGAACTGGCGATCAAGGAACTCGACCTGAGTGCCCGCAACGCCTATGGCGAAACCGTGACCCAATTGCGTCAGGTACTGATAGGCAGCGGCGTCAAGGTCTATACCGGCGCACCGTACAAACTGGTGCTGACCAATGAGCAGGAAAGCCAGCGCATCCTCAGCTACGCAGGCGCCAGTAGTACCGGCGAGTACCAGGTCACCACCGTGCTGAACTACGACATCCGTGGTCGCGGTGATCTGCCATTGTTGAGCGACAAGCTTGAAGTGCAGAAAGTCTATATGCACGACGGCAGCAACCTGGTGGGTTCCGACCAGGAAGCCGCAACGGCCCGGACGGAGTCCCGCCGCGAGCTGGTTCAACGCATGATGCTGCGCCTGCAACAACTGAACCCTGGCCAGCTGGATCAGTTGCAACAGACTGCCGAAGCCAGGGCCAAGGCTGATGCCGCGGCACTGGAAGCGGCAAAGAAGGCTGAAGCGGAAACCCCGCGTCAGTCGCCTGTCGAACTGCCGCAGCAGTAAGACTTACGGGGCGCTCAGGCGCCCCGTTTGCCCTTTCTTATGAAGCTCGCCCCCGCCCAACTCGCCAAACACCTGCAAGGCGCCCTTGCGCCGGTCTACATCATCAGCGGCGATGACCCGCTGCTGTGTCAGGAGGCGGCCGACGCTATTCGCGCTGCCGCCCGTCAGCAGGGATTCGATGAACGCCAGGTGTTTGCCGCCGACGCCAGTTTCGACTGGGGAACGTTGCTGCAAGCCGGTGCCAGCATGTCGCTGTTTGCCGAAAAACGTCTGCTGGAACTGCGCCTGCCTTCCGGTAAACCCGGCGATAAAGGTGCCGCCGCGCTTATCGAATACTGCTCGCGCCCGGCCGAAGACACCGTGCTGCTGATCAGCCTGCCAAAACTCGATGGCAGCGCGCAGAAAACCAAGTGGGGCAAAGCGCTGGTCGAAGGACAGCAGACCCAGTTCGTGCAGATCTGGCCAGTCGATGTCGCCCAGTTGCCGAGCTGGATCCGCCAACGCCTGTCCCAGGCCGGGCTTTCCGCCAGCCAGGACGCCGTTGAGCTGATCGCTGCGCGGGTCGAGGGCAACTTGCTGGCCGCGGCCCAGGAAATCGAAAAGCTCAAACTGATGGCCGAAGGGGGACAGATCACCGTTGAAACCGTGCAGGCTGCGGTGGCCGACAGTGCGCGCTTCGACGTCTTCGGCCTGACCGATGCGGTGCTCAATGGCGAAGCGGCCCATGCCTTGCGCATGCTCGAAGGCTTGCGCGGCGAAGGCGTCGAGCCGCCGGTGATTCTCTGGGCCCTGGCCCGGGAGTTGCGCCTGCTGGCCAATATTTCCCTGCAATACAGCCAGGGGACGCCGCTGGACAAGGCCTTCAGCCAGGCCAAACCTCCGGTCTGGGACAAACGCAAACCGTTGATGAGCAAAGCTCTGCAACGCTACTCGGCGCAACGCTGGGCGCAACTGCTGCTCGAAGCACAGCGCATCGACGCGCAGATCAAGGGCCAGGCGGCCGGTTCGCCGTGGATGAGCCTGAGCCGATTGACGCTGTTGATGGCCGGGCAACGGCTGACATTGCCGGCGGAGTAATCCACTTTCCTGTGGCGAGGGGGCTTGCCCCCGTTCGGCGGCGAAGCCGTCGTAAAATCGACATACACGGTTTAACTGCACTACCGCGTGCACCGGTTATGGGTGCGCTTCGCGCCCCAACGGGGGCAAGCCCCCTCGCCACAAAACACCAACCTCACGCCCCATTCAGAATGTTCCTACTCTATACGGGACTAGACAGCCCCCCAACTTCGGCCGATGATTTGCCCCGCAAAAACCACCTCCTTGCGAGACATCATCATGAGCAAAAAGCCGTCAAAACACGGCCCCAACAAGGCCAAATCCATCATCGCCCAGCCACTGTTCCGCAGCCGCCAGGAACGCCCGGCCAAGGGCAAAGGCAGTTACCGCCGCGAAGCCTTCCAGTCTGACAGCTGGGAGGCTTCTTACTTTCTGGCTGCTTAAAGCAGAACACCCCTTTGACATGGTAAGGTCTGTACCTGATTCGTACTCCCTGGACCCGTGCATGCCCTTTTGTCTTCTCCGTCGTTGGCACTTACGCCAATTGATCGCTGCATCCAGCCTTGTTTTGCTTGTCGCCTGTGCGGAAAAACCGACCGCAGCCGACGCTCAGCCGCTTCAGACGCTCCCTGTCGCCACCGCCCCGGCGGTTGTTCCGCCTGTGGTTCCGACGGGTGAGAACCTCGATATCCAGCCAACCCAGACCTTTGCCGAATGGCAGGAGGGTTTCCGCAAGGATGCCCTGGCCGCCGGTATCCGCGCCGATCTGTTTGATCGCGCTTTCGCCAATGTCAGCTTCGACCCTAGCGTGATCCGTGCCGATCGCAGCCAACCGGAATTCGCAAAACCGGTGTGGGAATACCTCGATGGCGCCTTGTCGCCGCTACGGGTCCGTAAAGGCCAGTCGCTGATCAACCAGTACGCTGACATCCTGCAAAGCATCGAGCAGCGTTACGGCGTTAACCGTCAGGCGCTGGTAGCCGTGTGGGGAATGGAAAGCAACTTTGGCCAGTTCCAGGGCAACAAGTCGGTGATCAACTCGCTGGCGACCCTGGCCTACGAAGGCCGTCGGCCCGGTTTCGCCCACGCGCAATTGATTGCAGCCCTGCAAATCCTGCAACAAGGCGATATCGAACCCGAGAAGATGCTCGGATCCTGGGCCGGCGCCATGGGCCAGACCCAATTCATCCCGACCACCTACAACACCCATGCCGTGGACTTCGATGGTGACGGCCGTCGCGATATCTGGGGCAGCTCGGCCGACGCCCTGGCCTCGACCGCGCACTACCTGCAAAGCTCAGGCTGGCAGCGAGGTCAGCCGTGGGGCTTTGAAGTCCAGCTGCCGAGCGGCTTCAACTACGTGCTGGCCGATGGCACGATTCGCAAGAGTGTCGCCGAATGGCGGCAACTGGGCATTACGCTACCCAATGGCGGCCAGGTCCCAGCCGGCTCGGAGCAACTGTCCGCAGCACTGCTGTTGCCGGCAGGCTATCGTGGCCCGGCGTTCCTGGTGTTCGATAACTTCCGTGCGATTCTCAAGTACAACAACTCGTCGTCCTACGCCTTGGGGGTGAGCCTGTTGTCCGAACGCTTCAATGGCGCAGGCTTGATCAGCGGCATGTGGCCAAAGGATGACCTGCCACTGAGCCGTACCGAGCGGATCGAACTGCAAAACCTGTTGAGCGCGCAAAACTACGACGCCGGCACCGCCGACGGGATCATTGGCGCCAATACCCGCAAGGCGATCCGCAGCGCCCAGCAGTCGTTTGGCTGGCCGGCGGATGGCTATCCGACACACAAGTTGCTGGAAGGTTTGCGTAACCGCTAGTTAACTGTACGGCTGAAACCGCTTTCGCGAGCAAGCCCGCTCCCACATTTAACCGCGCTCCTGCATGGGAATACGGTCGAATGTGGGAGCGGGCTTGCTCGCGAAGACTGACTGACAGACAGCGAAAATCTAGCGCCTGACCACCACGTCCTGCTCCAACACCAACTCCTTGTTCCCTGCATCCAGCCGCACCAACGCCCCCATGGGCAAGGTCAGGTTCGGGTCGCAATGGCCGCTGCGCCATCCGGACAGTACCGGAATCTTCAATGCCTCGAAGGTCTGCTTGAGCAACCGCTCCAGCGCGGTCACCTCCACGCCCGCCACATCCCCGACCAACACGCCGCGCAGCTTGTGCAACGTGCCTGCCAGCCGCAGCTGGGTCAGCAACCGGTCGATGCGATACAGCGGCTCGTTGATGTCCTCGATCAACAGAATGACGCCCTCGGCGTCCATCTCGTAAGGCGTGCCCATGGTTGCGGTAATCATGGCCAGATTGCCGCCGAGCAAGCGTCCATGGGCAATGCCCGGCTCGATCGTGGTCAGCGGGTAGGCCACCGGGTGCGCCAGCACTGTGCCCGCCCTCACCTGCCCTCGCAGCATGTTGAAGAAGGAAGACTCTGTAGGTTGTTGCTTGTCACCCAGCAGGTCGGCATTGAGCATCGGCCCATGAAACGTCACGAAGCCTGCATATCGGCTGATTGCCAAATGCAGCGCAGTGATGTCGCTGTAGCCGACGAACGGCTTGGCGTTGTCACGCAACAACTTGAAATCGATACGATCGAGCAGCCGGGGCGTGCCGTATCCGCCACGCAGACAAATGATGGCATCGACGTCACGATCCGCGAACGCGGCGTGCAGATCGTTCAGGCGCACATCATCACTGCCGGCCAGATAGCCGTCTTTCTCGTAGACCCCGGGAAACACTTTCAGTGAATAACCCCGGGCACGCATCCATCGTAGCGCCTTGTCGGTGTCCAGCGCCGCGGGACCGGCGGGTGCAATAACGCCGATCATGCCTTCCGACGGCAGTGCCGGGACGGGAGCTTGAGGGCAAAGGCTGTGGATCGGTCGAGCGGTCATCCGTGAATCTCCCTGCGTGAAAACTTCAGCACACAGTAGTCAGGAACGGGGACAAACAGAAGAGGGTCCGTCGCCCCGCAAGTTGCAGGAAAATACGGCCAGTGCCGTAGGCCAGGCAAAAAAACGCCCGCGAGGCTTTGAAACCTTGCGGGCGTTTTATGTTTCACCGTCGATCAGGACGACATCAGCTCGGCCTTGACCAGCTTGGCCTGCTCGTCGGCGTGATACGAGGAGCGTACCAACGGACCCGAAGCAACGTTCTTGAAGCCCATCTTGTAGCCTTCCTCGGCGAACCAGGCGAAGGTGTCCGGGTGCACGAAGCGCTGCACCGGCAAGTGGCTGCGGGACGGTTGCAGGTACTGGCCCAGGGTCAGCATGTCGATGTCGTGTTCGCGCATGCGCTTCATGACTTCGATGACTTCTTCGTCGGTTTCGCCCAGGCCCAGCATCAAGCCGGACTTGGTCGGAATGTGCGGCATCATCTGCTTGAAGCGTTGCAGCAAGGTCAGCGACCACTGGTAGTCCGAACCCGGACGCGCAGCCTTGTACAGGCGCGGCACGGTTTCCAGGTTGTGGTTGAACACATCCGGTGGCTCGGCAGCAGTGATTTCCAGCGCGATGTCCATGCGGCCACGGTAGTCCGGGACCAGGGTTTCGAGCTGCACGTTCGGCGACAGCTTGCGGATTTCGCGGATGCAGTCGGCAAAGTGCTGGGCACCACCGTCGCGCAGGTCATCACGGTCCACCGAGGTGATCACCACGTACTTCAGGCGCAGGTCGGCGATGGCGATGGCCAGGCTTTCCGGCTCGTTGACGTCCAGTGGCTTCGGACGGCCGTGGCCGACGTCGCAGAACGGGCAACGACGGGTGCAAATGTCACCCATGATCATGAAAGTCGCGGTGCCACCGGAGAAGCACTCGCCCAGGTTCGGGCAGGACGCTTCTTCACAGACGCTGTGCAGCTTGTGTTTGCGCAGCAGGGCCTTGATGCGGTCGACTTCCGGCGAAACCGGGATGCGTACACGAATCCAGTCAGGTTTTTTCGGCAGTTCGGTGGTCGGAATGATCTTCACCGGGATGCGTGCAACCTTCTCGGCGCCGCGCAGCTTGACGCCGGCTTCAACCTTGGGACGCGGGGCCGGGCGCTCGGTGACATCAAGCGTCGGGATCATGGTTTGCACTGCATCAGTAGTCATATCAGTCGATTCCGCCCGTCAGGGTCGTCTGCTCAGCATAGTCGAGGTGTTTGACGAGCTGCGCGCGCAGCCGGGCACTTACCTCGGCAAATTCAATCGGTCCTGCGTGATCGCTCAGCTGGGTCATCGCCAGCCCGGCGTAGCCGCAGGGATTAATCCGTCGAAACGGTTCCAGGTTCATGTCCACGTTCAAGGCCAGGCCATGAAAGGAACAACCGTGGCGGATCCGCAGACCCAGGGAAGCGATTTTCGCCCCGTCGACATAAACACCCGGTGCATCAGGCTTGGCCGCGGCGGTCACGCCGTAACTGGCGAGCAGCTCGATCAGGCATTGCTCCATCCGGGTGACCAGATCGCGCACACCAAAACCGAGCTTGCGTACGTCCAGCAGCAGATATGCCACCAGTTGGCCGGGGCCGTGGTAGGTCACCTGACCACCACGGTCGACCTGCACCACCGGAATATCACCGGGAAGTAGCAGATGCTCGGCCTTGCCCGCCTGGCCCTGGGTGAACACCGGGGGGTGTTCCACCAGCCAGATTTCGTCGGCGGCATCGCTGCCGCGTTCGTTGGTGAAGCGTTGCATGGCGTGCCAGACCGGCTCGTAAGCCATCTGGCCGAGCTCGCGAAAGCCCAGCGTGCCGGACATCACAACACCATGTGCACGAAGCCGGTGGCCCGCAGTTCGCTGTTGATGTTGTACAGCTGGTCCTGGTCGGTCGCGACGATGTGCAACTGAATGGTGGTGTATTTGCCGTTGCTGCTCTGGCGCTCGTCAACACGCTCATCGTTGATCTTGGCGTGTTTCTCGACGATCTTGATGATCTTGTCCTTGTTGCCCACACCGGTATCGCTGATTACCTTAACGGGATAGTCAGTGACCGGGAATTCGATCTTTGGCGCCTTTACTTCGGTATCGGTCATGGCGTAACGGCCTCTTGAGCGTAAGCCGTGGCGACGGGCATGGCCCCGTGCTGGATCAGCACGGGGCCATGCAGGTGCACACTAAATTCAGTTGAACAAGCCGTAGAAGAATAGACGGATGCTATCCCACATGCGGCGGAAGATACCACCTTCCTCGACAGCGTCCAGAGCGATCAGGTCAGCGCTGTGCACCACCTTGTCGTCCAGTTTCACTTCGACTTTACCGATCACGTCGCCCTTGGCGATTGGTGCGACCAGTTGCGGGTTCATGGTCATGCTGGCAGCGAGCTTTTTCAGCTGGCCTTTCGGCAGGGTCATGGTCAGGTCTTCGGCCAGGCCGGCCTTGACTTGATTGGTGGAGCCTTTCCAGACAGGCGCCTGAGCCAGCTCGGCACCCTTCTGATAGAAGGTCTGGGTTTCGAAGAAGCGGAAACCGTAGGTCAGCAGTTTCTGGGTTTCTGCGGCACGAGCCACTTCGCTGTTGGTGCCGAACACCACGGCGATCAGGCGCATGCCATCACGTACAGCCGAAGACACCATGCAGTAGCCCGCTTCGTCGGTGTGGCCGGTTTTCAGACCGTCGACAGTCTTGTCGCGCCACAGCAGCAGGTTACGGTTGGGTTGCTTGATGCCGTTCCAGAAGAACTCTTTCTGCGAGTAGATCGCGTAGTGAGCCGGGTCTTCGTGGATGATCGCGCGGGCCAGCACAGCCATGTCGTGAGCCGACGAGTAGTGCTCCGGGTTCGGCAGGCCGGTCGGGTTCATGAAGTGGGTGTTGGTCATGCCCAGGTCGGCGACGGTCTTGTTCATCAGGTCGGCGAAGGCGTCTTCGCTACCGGCGATGTGCTCGGAGAGCGCGACACTGGCGTCGTTACCCGACTGGATGATGATGCCGTGCAGCAAGTCGCTGACGGTGACCTGCGAGCCGACCTTGATGAACATCCGCGAACCGCCGGTACGCCAGGCGTTTTCGCTGACGGTCACCGGATCGTTTTCGCCGATCTGGCCACGACGGATTTCCAGGGTCGCGATGTACGCGGTCATCAGCTTGGTCAAGCTGGCCGGTGGCAGACGCTGGTCACCGTTGTTCTCGACCAGCACATTACCGCTGCTGGCATCCATGAGCACGTAGGCCTTGGCGGCCAGTTGCGGTGGCGACGGCATCATCTCGACCGCGAACGCGGCAGGTGAGAGGAGCAGCGGGACTAGCAGGAACAGGCGTTTGGCAAAGGTGGTGATGTTCATCCGTCTCTCGAAATCGCTAATGGAAACTGCCCAAGGGCAAAACTAATCAGATGACTTTCTAACGAGTCATCGCGTGTTCAGCTGCTCACTCTGTAACCCTTGCCGGGCTTTTGTTCTTCAACGAGCCAACAACCTGATTCACCCCCCAATCGCTGGTGAATCGTCAATCAAGTTCTACGTGTTGCTTATTCCGTGACCACACTTGGCGAACCAAGGTTGGCCAGACGCACACTGTTCTGCACCTGCTGGATTTCACCCGGCGATCCGATCGGGCCCAGGCGAACCCGATGCAGGGTCTGCTGATTGCGCACGATCGAACTGATGAACACCGGAGCGCTCACCATCCCGCTGAGCTTCGATCTCAGGAGTTCTGCAGCGTCCGGGTTGGCGAACGCGCCCACCTGCAGATACTGGCCAGAGGCTGGTACAGAAGCGTTTTTTTTTGCATCAAGCTGCACCGGCACGACCGCGGCAGCGTGTTGCTGCGGCGGCGGTGTCCATTGCTCGACGGTGCCGGCCGAGGCCGTGATCACCGGGGCGCTATTCTGCGCGACTTGCGGCTCGTTGAGCATCAAAGGCGCCGGACGGCCTTTCGCTGCCCACCATTGCTGCGGGTCGATGCCTTCGACCTTGACCCGCGCGGTGCCGGTTTCGGCATAGCCGAGTTTCTTGGCGGCAGCGTAGGACAAGTCGATGATCCGGTCCGAGTAGAACGGCCCGCGGTCGTTGACTCGCAGGATCACGCTCTTGTTGTTGTCCAGGTTGGTCACCCGAACGTAACTCGGCAGCGGTAATGTCTTGTGCGCGGCACTCATGCCGTACAGGTCATACACTTCGCCGTTGGCGGTGTTCTGGCCATGGAACTTGGTGCCGTACCAGGACGCCGTACCCGACTGCACGTAGGTCTTGGATTCTTGCAACGGGAAGTAAGTCTTGCCGAGCACGGTGTACGGGTTGGCCTTGTACGGGCCGGTGTGCAGGGTCGGTGTGGCGTCCGGGATGCGCGACACATCGACGTCCCACCATGGCGCGCCATCCTTGTGGGCGCGGTTGATGTCCAGCCCCGGCGCCGAGCGCACGGCGGTGGATGATTTCTGCGCCGGCGCACGGCTCGTCGAACAACTGGCGACCAGCACTGCCAACGCGGCGAATGCCAGCAGCTTCAGGGGTTTACTCATAGGCAATGCCCGCATTACTTGACGCCCCGTGCTTGGACCAGCTGTTCAGACAGTTGATGTACGGCCATGGCGTACATCACGCTGCGGTTATAACGCGTGATCGCGTAAAAATTCTTCAGCCCCATCCAGTATTCGGGGCCATTGTCGCCTTCCAGGCGGAATGCGGTAACCGGCATATCATCGCGCAGCGCATCATGACTTGACCACCCCAGGGCTCGCAACTCCCCGACGGTTTTCGTCGGCTCGATTCCAGTGGTCAAACCTTCGTCGACCTGCTCGCCACGGATGTCGGCGCGGCTGACCACCGGTTCGCCGGCGACCCAGCCATGACGCTTGAAGTAACTGGCGACACTGCCAATGGCGTCGTCCGGATTGGTCCAGATGTTGATATGGCCATCACCGTCGAAATCCACCGCATAGGCGCGGAAACTGCTCGGCATGAATTGCGGCAATCCCATTGCGCCGGCGTAGGAGCCTTTGAGCGTCAACGGATCAACCTGCTCTTCACGGGCCAGCAGCAGGAACTCACGCAATTCCTTGCGGAAAAACTCGGCACGGGGAGGATAGTCGAAACCCAGGGTCGACAAGGCATCGATCACCCGGAAATTTCCGGTATTGCGGCCGAAAAAGGTTTCAACGCCGATGATCGAGACAATCACCTGGGCCGGCACACCGTATTCCTGCTCGGCACGGGCCAACACCGCCTCGTGCTGACGCCAGAAGTCCACACCCCGGGCAATGCGCGCATCGGTGATGAACATCGGGCGATATTCGCTCCACTGCTTGACCCGTTCGGCGGGTTTCGAGATGGCGTCCAGAATCGACTGCTTGCGCTCGGCTTCACGGAACACGCCCATCAATTGTTCACCGGCGAAACCGTAGTCGCGGGTCATTTCACCGACGAATTCGGCCACCTGGGGTGAGCCTTCGTAGTCGCCGGCCAACGCTTCCTGCACGGTGCCAAGGATGCTTACCAGGCCGACCCATGGCGCGTATCGAGTCGCCCAGCCACGCATTACTTGCATTGAAAATTTCACCTTATTCAAACTTGCGCGATCCACTTGCGATGGGTATGGATCGACATCAAAACCCCAAACGCTGACAGCAGCGTCACCAGCGAAGTTCCTCCGTAGCTAATGAACGGCAACGGCACCCCCACCACCGGCAACAGGCCACTGACCATACCGATGTTGACGAAAACATAAACAAAAAACGTCATGGTCAGGCTGCCCGCGAGCAACTTGCCGAACAATGTCTGTGCCTGGGCGGTAATCACCAGGCCGCGGCCGATCAATAGCAGGTAGATCAGCAACAGCGCGCAGATCCCCACCAGGCCGAACTCTTCACCCATTACGGCAATGATGAAGTCGGTATGGCTTTCCGGCAGGAAGTCCAGGTGCGACTGGGTGCCCAGCAACCAGCCCTTGCCGAACACACCGCCGGAGCCGATGGCGGCCTTGGACTGGATGATGTTCCAGCCGGTGCCGAGCGGATCGCTCTCTGGGTCCAGGAATGTCAGGATTCGCTGCTTCTGGTAGTCGTGCATGATGAAGAACCACATGGCAACCGCCACGGGTACGGCGGCGGCGAGCACGCTGAGAATCCAGCGCCAGCGCAAACCGCCCATGAACAGTACGAAAGCGCCGCCGGCCAGGATCAGCAGCGAAGTGCCGAGGTCCGGTTGGCGCACGATGAGTATGAACGGGATGCCGATCAGCATCAGACTGATGCCGACATGCTTGAGCTGCGGCGGCAAGGTGCGTTTGGACAAGTACCAGGCGATGGTCGCCGGCATCAGGATCTTCATGAATTCCGAGGGCTGGAAGCGAATCACGCCGGGGATATTGATCCAGCGCGTGGCGCCCATGGCGTTGTGACCCATGACATCCACCACGACCAGCAAGAGCACGCCAATCACATAGCCGATCGGCACCCAGCGGGCCATGAAGCGCGGTTCGAACTGAGCGATGACGATCATCGACACCAGGCCGATGCCGAACGAGGTGGCCTGCTTGGCCAGCAAGTCCCAGCTCTTGCCACTGGCCGAATACAGCACGAACAGGCTGCCGGCAGCGAGGGTCAGCAGCAGGATCAGCAGCGGGCCATCGATGTGCAGGCGTTGCAGCAGTGTCGCACGACGACGCATCACATCCTCGCTGGAGAGCATGCGATCAAAATTATTCATCACGGGCGGTTGCCTCTGCACTGATAGGGCTGGCGTATTCGGGCTTCAATCGGCCGTCCTCGCCCAGGAGCCAGGCGTCCATGACTTGACGCACTACCGGCGCGGCGACGCCGGAGCCGGACTCGCCGTTCTCGACCATCACCGACACCACGATTTTCGGGTCGTCGGCCGGCGCGAAGCCGACGAACAAGGCGTGGTCGCGGTGGCGCTCCTGAACTTTGGAGCGGTCGTACTTCTCGCCCTGTTTGATCGCGACCACCTGGGCCGTACCGCTCTTGCCGGCGATCCGGTATTGCGCACCGATCGAAGCCTTGCGCGCCGTACCGCGGGCACCGTGCATCACTTGCTGCATGCCGTGGTTGACCTTGGTCCAGTCAGACGGATCACGCAGGATGATGTCCGGCATCGGATTCGGATCCACCGGTTTTTCGCCTTCGATGGTCTTGGCCAGGTGTGGACGGTTCCAGATGCCTTTGTTGGCCACCAGCGCGGTGGCCTGGGCCAGCTGCAACGGTGTCGACTGCATGTAGCCCTGGCCGATCCCGAGAATCAGCGTTTCGCCCGGGAACCATGCCTGGCGGCGGGTCGCGCGCTTCCATTCGCGGGTCGGCATCAGACCCGGCGACTCCTCGAACATGTCCAGAGAAACCTTCTGACCGATGCCGAACTTGGACAGGTACGACGACAACCGATCGATCCCCAGCTTGTGCGCCAGGTCATAGAAGTAGGTGTCGTTGGAACGCATGATCGCCGTGTCGAGATCGACAAAGCCGTCACCTGTACGGTTCCAGTTGCGGTACTTGTGATCGTAGTTGGGCAGCATGTAGTAGCCGGGGTCGAACACCCGGGTCGACGCGGTCACCACACCGGAATCCAGGCCGGCAATCGCTACCGCCGGCTTGATGGTCGAGCCCGGCGGGTACAGACCGCGCAATACGCGGTTGAACAGCGGCCGGTCAATGGAGTCGCGCAGCTCGGAATAGGCCTTGGAGCTGATGCCGGTGACGAACAGGTTCGGGTCGAAACTCGGCTGGCTGACCATCGCCAACACCTCGCCGGTTTTCGGATCAAGGGCCACCACCGCACCACGACGACCACCGAGCGCGGCTTCGGCGGCTTCCTGCAATTTGATGTCCAGGCTCAGGACGATGTCCTTGCCGGAAATCGGTTCGGTACGCTTGAGCACCCGCAATACACGGCCCCGAGCGTTGGTTTCGACTTCCTCGTAACCCACCTGACCGTGCAGCTCCGGCTCGTAGAAGCGCTCGATGCCGGTCTTGCCGATTTGATGGGTGCCGCTGTAACTGACCGGGTCCAGAGACTTGAGCTCTTTCTCGTTGATCCGCCCCATGTAGCCCACCGAGTGCGCAAAATGTGCCCCCTGCGGGTAGTGACGAACCAGTTGCGCGACCACTTCCACGCCCGGCAGGCGGAACTGGTTCACGGCGATCCGGGCGATCTGCTCCTCGGTCAGCTCAAACAGGATCGGCACCGGCTCGAACGGCCGGCGCCCCTGACGCATGCGCTTCTCGAAAATCACCCGGTCCTCGGGCGTCAGCTCCAGCACTTCGACGATCACGTCGAGCACCTGCTGCCAGTCGCCGGAACGCTCGCGGGTCATGCTCAGGCTGAAGCTCGGCCGGTTGTCGGCAATCACTACGCCGTTTCGGTCGAAGATCAAGCCGCGAGTCGGCGGAATCGGCTGCACATGGACGCGGTTGTTTTCCGACAGAGTCGAGTGGTAGTCGTACTGGATCACCTGCAGGAAATACAGGCGCGCGATCAACACGCCAATCAGCGCCACCACTGCAATGGCCCCGAACACGACGCGGCCACGCACCAGGCGGGCGTCTTTTTCGTGGTCCTTGATGCGGATCGGCTGGGTCATGAGAGCGCAGAACTACTTGTGATAAGGGTGGCCGGACAACACGGTCCAGGCACGATACAGCTGTTCGCCGATCAGGATCCGCACCAGCGGGTGTGGCAACGTCAACGGTGAGAGCGACCAGCGCTGGTCAGCCCGGGCACAGACTTCCGGCGCCAGCCCTTCGGGGCCGCCGACCATGAAGTTGACCGTACGCGAGTCCAGCCGCCAGCGATCGAGTTCGATCGCCAGTTGCTCGGTGCTCCAGGGTTTGCCATGGACTTCGAGAGTGACAATCCGCTCGTTCGGCCCGACCTTGGCCAGCATGGCTTCGCCTTCCTGACGGATGAAGCGGGCCACGTCGGCGTTCTTGCCACGGGTGTTGAGCGGTATTTCCACCAGTTCCAGCGCCAGCTCGGACGGAAGACGCTTGGCATATTCATGCCAGCCTTCTTCCACCCATTTGGGCATGCGTGAACCGACGGCGATCAGTCGCAGTCGCACAGCGGTCCCTTATTCCTGGTCTTTGTTGAGCTTGTTGAAGTGCTCGTGACCAACTTCAGGGCTGTGGTGCTTGCCATCGGCGGCACGGCTCTGCTCGGCACCTTTCCACAGGCGCTCCAGGTCGTAGAACTGACGGGCATTGGAAGTCATCATGTGGACGATCACGTCGTCCATGTCCAGCAGCACCCAGTCACTGTCGCCCTTGCCTTCTTCACCCAGAGGCTTGATGCCCAGGGCTTTGACGGCCTCGCGAACCTTGTCCAGCATCGCGCCGATCTGGCGGTTGGAGGTACCGGTGGCGATGATCATGTAGTCAGTGATGCTCTGCTTGTCGCGAACATCAATCACCAGCACGTCCTGGGCCTTGACGTCTTCCAGGGCGGCTACGGCGATCTTGACCAGCTCGTCGCCTTTAGGCGGCTCGGCGGCGAGGACTTTTTCCGGCAGCGGGGCACTCTTGAATGTGCCTTTGCGTTTTACTTTGCTTTCGTTGTTGCTCGTCATATAAAACTCGTTTTGCTCGTAGTTCGGGGCTTCGATACACGTTGTTGCCACGTGCCTTGAAGCACTCCTATTCAGTTCGACGCACGGTAAAGTCCGTGCGCATCGATGTAGGCCAGGACCGCGTCGGGCACCAGGAAACGTACCGACTTACCGCTGGCCAGCAGTTGACGGATCTGGGTGGCGGATACCGCGAGCGGTGTCTGCCAGACGAATGCAATCTGTCCGCTCGGCCCCTTGAGGGCCAGCGGGTCGCTCACCGAGCGCGCTGCCAGCAGGTTGCGCAAGGCATCCGGCGGTTCGCTGTCGGCATCCGGGCGTTGCAACACCAGGATATGGCAATGCTGGAGCAACTCTTCCCAGCGGTGCCAAGTGGGCAGGCCGCAAAAAGCGTCCCAGCCCAAAAGCAGAAAAACCTGGTCGGATACGGCCAGTTCGGCGCGCATCAGTTCCAGGGTATCAATGGTGTAGGACGGTTTGTTCCGCTGCAATTCGCGGGCATCCACTACCAACGGCGCCACACCGGCCACCGCGCACTCGACCATCGCCAGACGGTCTTTGGCCGACACCTGCGGCGTATCCCGATGGGGCGGCCTGGCACTGGGTGTCAGACGCAGCTCATCGAGCGCCAGTGTTTCGGCGACTTCCAGCGCACCGCGCAAATGGCCGATGTGCACCGGGTCGAACGTTCCGCCCAGCACGCCAATGCGGCGAGGGGCTGGCTCGCTGGCGGTGACTGGGGCTGACGGGTCGAAGTCGCCCAAGTCAGGCCGGCTCCTGTCCGCGCAACTGCCCGTCGCCGACCACGATGTACTTCTCGCAGGTCAGTCCTTCGAGGCCCACCGGGCCGCGGGCGTGCAGCTTATCAGTAGAAATGCCGATCTCGGCACCCAATCCGTATTCGAAGCCATCGGCGAAGCATGTCGGGGTATTGATCATCACCGACGAGGAGTCGACTTCAGCCACGAAACGCCGGGTGTCGCCCTGGTGTTCGCTGACAATCGAATCGGTGTGATGGGAACCGTAATGATTGATGTGCTCGATGGCCTGGTCCAGTCCGTCGACCACCCGGATCGACAAGATCGGCGCCAGGTATTCGGTGCTCCAGTCTTCTTCGGTAGCGGCCACGGCATCGATGATTGCCCGGGTACGCTCGCAGCCGCGCAGTTCGACGCCTTTTTCGCGGAACTGTGCCGCCATCGCCGGCAGGAAATCCCTGGCAACGGTTTGATCCACCAACAGCGTTTCCATGGCACCGCAGATGCCATAACGGTAAGTCTTGGCGTTGAACGCGATGCGCTGGGCCTTGGCCAGATCGGCATGTTCACTCACGTAAACGTGGCAAATGCCGTCCAGGTGCTTGATCACCGGGACGCGGGCGTCACGGCTGACACGTTCGATCAGGCCTCGGCCGCCGCGCGGCACGATGACATCGACGTATTCAGGCATGGTGATCAGCGCGCCGACGGCAGCGCGATCCGTGGTTTCGACCACTTGCACCACGGCAGCCGGCAGACCGGCTTCGGCCAGGCCACGCTGAATGCACGCCGCGATGGCTCGATTGGAGTGAATGGCTTCGGAACCGCCACGCAGGATGGTCGCGTTACCGGACTTCAGACACAGGCTCGCGGCATCGATGGTCACGTTCGGCCGCGACTCGTAGATGATTCCGATCACACCCAATGGCACGCGCATCTTGCCGACCTGGATACCGGACGGGCGGAAGCTCATGTCGCGAATCGCGCCAACCGGGTCCGGCAGTGCCGCAACCTGACGCAGGCCGACGATCATGCCGTCGATACGCGCCGGGGTCAGCGCCAGCCGCTCGAGCAGCGCTGGCTCAAGGCCACTGGCGCGACCGGCGGCCAAATCCAGTTCATTGGCCGCCGTCAGCTCGGCGCGGGCAGCGTCCAGCGCATTGGCGGCAGCCTGCAGGGCGCGGTTTTTCTGCGCCGTGCTGGCGCGGCCGATCACGCGGGAAGCTTCGCGGGCAGCGCAACCCAAACGGGTCATGTAATCAAGAACGGACTCAGTCATGGTCTGGCGTGGTCTTTGATAAGGTCTTGGTAAAGAGTAAAGCGGCAGATTATAGCTGTCGCGTCCCGGGACTAACAGCGGTGACGGGCGGATGGTCGAAATCGATGGGTATTTGCCGACGTTCAGCCGGGATTAAGCCGCAAATTGTTATCATCACGACTCATTCAGCCCTGACAAACACCGGTCATCATGTCCAATCTGACTGTTCGAGCGTCCGCTGCGAGCCTGCCCAAGGGTCTCCCGGACGCGTTTTTCGACCGCGACGCGCAAATTCTGGCCCGGGATTTACTGGGCAAAGTCATTCGCCATCGAGTTGGCGACCTATGGCTCAGCGCCCGGATCATCGAAACCGAAGCCTATTACTGCGCAGAAAAAGGCAGCCACGCCTCCCTCGGTTACACAGAAAAACGTAAGGCTTTGTTTCTGGATGGCGGCCACATCTATATGTATTACGCCCGGGGCGGCGATTCCCTTAATTTCAGCGCCCAAGGGCCGGGCAACGCCGTGCTGATCAAGTCCGCCTATCCGTGGGTCGATGAATTGAGCGGGCCGGCCAGCCTGGCGCAGATGCTATTGAACAATCCCGATGCCCAGGGTCACCCTCGCCCGTCACAAAAGCTCTGCGCCGGGCAAACCCTGCTCTGCAAGTCTCTGGGCCTGAAAGTGCCGGTGTGGGACGCCAAACGCTTCGACCATGAGGTGTTGCTGGTGGAAGACGTCAGCCAGACGCCCGCCCACATCATCCAGACCACGCGCCTGGGCATCCCCCACGGGCGCGACGAGCATTTGATGTACCGCTTCGTCGACGGTGCCTACGCGGCTTATTGCACGCGAAACCCGCTACGACGGGGCCAGGTCGAAGGTCGCGATTATTTTGTGCTGTCATGACACTTATCAGGTCTTGAAATAATCCGGCCCCAATGTGGGAGCGGGCTTGCTCGCGAAGGCGGCGTATCAGGCAGCATCAATGTTGGCTGGAAGGGCCCCTTCGCGAGCAAGCCCGCTCCCACAGGGAGTTAGTGGTGTTTTGAAGATTGCGTTCGTTCAGCAGGATCAATTGAATTCAATGGAGTGGTTTGTATGGGCCAATGGCTCGATAGCGTAACCGGTTGGTTGACGGTCAACCCGCAATGGCTGGCGGCGGCAATATTTCTGGTGGCCTTTGTGGAATGCCTGGCGATTGCCGGGCTGATCGTCCCCGGCACGGTTTTACTGTTCACCGTTGCGGTGCTTGCCGGTAGCGGTGCGTTGCCGCTGAGTGAAACCTTGCTGCTGGGTTTCCTTGCCGGTGTATTAGGTGACGTGGTTTCGTATTTCCTTGGACGGCACTTTCACCAGAACATCCGGCGCCTGCCCGGTTTGCGCCATCACCCGGAATGGATTGCCGGGGCCGAGACTTATTTCCAGCGCTATGGCATCGCCAGCCTGCTGGTCGGCCGCTTTATCGGACCGCTGCGGCCAATGCTGCCAATGGTCGCCGGCATGTGCGACATGCCTTTCCCGCGGTTCATCGCCGTCAGCCTGCTGGCCGGTGCGGGGTGGTCGGTGGCCTATCTGCTGCCTGGCTGGGCCACCGGCGCGGCGATTCGCTTGCCGCTACCCGAAGGTTTCTGGCCTCAGGCCGGAATCGTTGTCGGCAGCATTGCCGTGATGGTGGGGCTGAGCGCCACCAGCAGCCTGCGCCAGCATCGCCGGGCTACAGCACTGATTGCCGGCATGAGTTGCCTGATTCTGGTGGCGCTGTTTATCGGTTTTCCGCACCTGAGCGCCCTCGATCAAGGGGTGATGACGCTGGTGCAAGAACATCGCAGCCCGATGCTCGATGAGGTCGCGGTGGTCTTCACGCTGATCGGCGAATTCCGCAACATGCTGCTGTTCAGCGCGCTGTTGACTGCTTTGCTGCTGCTGATGCGCCAATGGCGCCCCGCGTTGTTTGCCGCAAGCACCCTGCTCTGCACTGCCTTGGCGAATACCGCGACCAAACAGCTCTTTGCTCGCATGCGCCCCGAAGTGCTGAGCGATCCGCTGACCAGCTACAGCATGCCCAGTGGCCATGCATCGGGTTCTTTTGCGCTGTTCCTGACGCTCGCCGTACTGGCCGGCCGTGGACAGCCGCCACGGATGCGCCTGACCTGGTTGCTGGTGGCCTGTTTGCCGGCCATGGCGATTGCCTTGTCGCGGGTGTACCTCGGCGCGCACTGGCCGACCGATGTCATGGCCGGCGCGATGTTGGCGGCGTGTGTCTGTGCAGCCAGCCTGTGGCTGGTTCAGCGCAAGGAGCCGCTCAACGCCCTGCCACCCAGGGTCTGGTGGCTGGTGTTGCCGGCACTGGTGGCATTGTTCGGCTTCTTCGTATTGCGGCATTTGCCGCATACGATGTTGCGGTATGCGTATTAGCGAAAACGCTCGTCAGGCAAACAACTCTCCCTGCAACTCATCCAATAACGCCTGGATCGCATCCAGCCGTTGCTGCGGATCATCGAGTTGCAGCAGGTCGATCTTGTCCAGTTCGGCAAATGGCAACAGGTACGCCAACTGATTGGCCAGTGACTGTTGCCCGGTCGCTTCGGTGCCCATGTTCAAGGCTTCGACCATCGGGTGTTCAGCCAGGGCCTTGAGCAACGCCACCAGATCGGCGTCCTCGTCCTGCAGCGGTTGCTCCGGCTCATCTTCCAGCCACTCGACCTCGGCCAAAGTCAGCTGATCGCGCTGCACTTCGGTACGCAAAATATGAAAGCGCCGACCGCCCTGCACCCGAATCCCCAGCAGACCGTTGTCCTGCTGCTTGAAATCGGTGATCAGCGCCTCGCACCCGACCAGGGCGTAACCGGCGGGGGCGATCCCGACTTCTTCGCCATCGAGAATGCACACCACGCCGAAACCGCCGCCCTGTTTCATGCAGCGACCGATCATGTCCAGGTAACGCGCCTCGAAAATCTGCAAGTCGAGGATGCAGCCTGGAAACAGCACTGTGTTGAGCGGAAAAAGCGGCAGACTCATAGACATTTCCTTACACCACCATCGACACCGCCAACGGCAGCAACACCGCCGTGGCCACGCCCATCAGACTCATCGCCAACGCCGCGAAGGCGCCGCACTCTTCATTTTCCTGCATCGCCACCGCCGTGCCGACCGCATGGGCGGTCATGCCCAACGCCATGCCGCGCGCCTCGGGACTGTGGACGCCGAGACGGGTCAACAGGCTTGGGCCGAAGATCGCGCCGATCACACCGGTAATCAAGACGAACACCGCTGCCAGCGCCGCCACACCACCGATTTGCTCAGCCACCAGCATGGCGATCGGCGAGGTCACCGACTTCGGCGCCATGGTCATCAGGATCATGTGCTCGGCACCGAACGACCAGCCCAGCAGCACACCCATGCCCGTGGCCACCACGCCACCTATCACCAGCGTAGTAAATATCGGCCAGAACAACTGCCGAATCCGTCGCAGGTTGAGATAGAGCGGCACCGCCAGGGCGACAGTGGCCGGGCCGAGCAGGATGCTGAGAATCTCGGTGCTCTTGCGGTACTCGGCGTAGGTCAGGCCGCAGCCCACCAGCACGCCGATCACCAGCAACATGGAGACCAGCACCGGCTGCAAAAAGATCCAGCGGGTTTTCTCGAACGCCGCCAGCACAAGCTGGTAGGCGCCGAGGGTAATGCCAATGCCAAACAATGGATGGTGAATCACTGACGCCCAGGCGCCGTGCCAGTCGAAGATCATTGGCCGTCCTCTGGCCGAGCGTGGCGCTTGACCATGCGCTGCATCAGCACCCCGGCGAAGGCCATCGAAAGCAGCAGCGACAACACCAGCGCACCAACGATGGCCCAGAAGTCCGCCGCGATATCAGCGGCATAAACCATCACGCCCACGGCCGGCGGCACCAGCAATAGCGGCAGGTAGCGCAACAGGCTGCTGGCCGCCAGGTTCAGCGGCTCGCCGACCTGGCCCCGGCAGATGAGGTACACCAGCAATAGCAGCAAACCCACAATCGGCCCCGGCAGCACCGGCAAAAACAAATGATTGATCGCAGTGCCGAGCAATTGGAACAACACCAGCCACGTCAGGCCCCGTAACAACATTGTTGATCTCCCGCAAAAATCCGTCATCCGCATAGGCCGGGCATTATAAGCATGCTCGCGCTATAGATCGGCATTCGCCAAAAGCATGGTGAGTTGACCGGAGCGTTTTGCCATGTTGATCTACATTGGTAATCCGGGAGGTCAAATCCCCCATTTCAAAACTATAAAACCGATGAACCCAAGGAGAGTCTCAATGCCCTATGTTCCAGTTGCAGAGCTCAATGATTATGTCGGCAAGGAACTTGGACGTTCCGAATGGCTCACCATCGACCAGGACCGCATCAACCTGTTCGCCGAAGCCACAGGAGATTTTCAGTTCATCCACGTCGACCCGGTCAAAGCCGCGCAAACGCCATTTGGCAGCACCATCGCTCACGGCTTTCTGTCGCTGTCGCTGATCCCGAAACTGATGGAAGACATCCTCGTCATGCCCGAAGGCTTGAAGATGGTGGTCAACTACGGCCTCGACAGTGTGCGATTCATCCAGCCGGTCAAGGTCAATTCGAAAGTGCGCCTGAAAGTCGACCTGACTGAAGTCACCGAGAAGAAACCCGGCCAGTGGCTGCTCAAGGCCACCGCCACCCTGGAAATCGAAGGTTCGGACAAACCGGCGTATATCGCCGAACCACTGTCCCTGTGCTTCGTGTAACCCCTCCTGGATGCGAAGCAGCTCATGCTGTTTCGCGCCCTCTCGCGGTACCTCGCCCTATATAAGGACACATGGCTGCGGCATACTCCCTCGCCTAATTGCCCGGAATCCGCTATGCGCCCACTTGCACTCCTTGCCTTGACCCTGATGCTCACCGCTTGCGGCGACGGCGAATCGCTTTTGTCCCCCGACGCCCGCCTGCCGGACGGCGGACGTTATCGCGGCGACCTGGTCAATGGCTTGCTGCAAGGCAAGGGCCGTATCGACTACCCGAACGGCAGCTGGTACGCCGGCGAATTCGATAAAGGCCAGTGGCATGGCCAGGGTGAATGGCATGGCAGTAATGGCGAAGTCTATCGCGGGCAGTTCAACCAGGGACTGTTCGACGGCCAGGGGGCACTGACCACCAACGCCAGTAGCTACAACGGCGGCTTCAAGGCCGGCCGGCGCGACGGTGAAGGCACCCTCAAAGAAAACGGCATGAACTATCGCGGTGAGTTCAAGGCCGATCAATACGCCGGCCTGGGTCACCTCGAACTCGAAGACGGCAGCTCCTACCAGGGCCAGTTCGCCCACGGCAAACCCAATGGCGAAGGCCAGCGCGGCGACGGCAACGGCAATCAATTCACCGGGCATTTCGTCGACGGCCAGCTCGAAGGCAACGGAACTTTCAACAGCGCCGACGGCGACATCTATGTCGGCAGCTTCAAGAACAATCAACTGCACGGCAAGGGCCGCTACGAAAACGCGGACGGCGATGTCTGGCTGGGCCAGTTCAAAGAAGGCTCGCTGAATGGCAAGGGTGAGTTGATCGGCACTGACGGCAGCCACTACATCGGCCAATTCAACGACTGGCGCTTTTCCGGCCAGGGCCGACTGAACCTGCCCGACGGCAGCTTTTACACCGGCCAGTTCGACAACGACAGTTACCAGGGACGCGGCACGTTGGTGCTGACCGATGGCACCGTGCTCAGCGGCACCTGGATCAACGGCCAGCGCGTGCGCGACGCCGAGGGCAAACTGTTGCCCGACACACTCGAGCTCGGCCTGCTGGCACAGGGGCGCTTGCTCGACACAGCGCTGGCCAACGTTCCGCCCTCGACCCCGGCGGTGGAACTGTATTCGCTGACCCTGGGCGGTGATGGCAAACAGAGCGTGTTTCTGCGCGAATCCGACTACGTCGCCAATATGCTCACCACCCGTTTCGGCACCTTCGGCCAGATCCGCCTGGTGAACCATCGTGACCACCTCTCCGACCGCCCGATGGCTACTCGGGAAAACCTGCGCCGGGCCGCCCTGACGCTGGCCGAACGCAGCGGTCCGGAAGACCTGATTTTCATCTACCTGACCAGCCATGGCACCAGCGAACACGAATTGGTGCTTGACCAGCCGCGCATGGAGCTGGCGGATCTGCCAGCCGACGAAATGGCCGCCGTGCTCGCCCCGTTGAAAAACCGCGACAAGATCATCGTGATTTCGTCCTGCTATTCCGGCGGTTTCATCCCCGCCCTCAAGGATGAGCGGACCCTGATCATGACGGCCTCGCGGGCCGACCGAGTGTCCTTCGGCTGCTCGGAGGAAGCCAACTTCACCTACTTCGGCGACGCCCTGTTCGCCCAGGCCCTGAACCAGACCGATGATCTGGAACAAGCCTTCAAACGGGCCAAGGCCACTGTCGCCGAACGTGAGCTGGCAGACGGTTTCGAAGCATCCGAACCACAGATCTGGGCACCGAAAACCGTCCTCTCGCATTGGCAACTTTTGCGTAAACAGCAGGCACGGAAAGCACTGCAAAGTGTGTCCATTGAAAGCAAGGATGCAAACAGCAACTAAGCTGAACAGTATCAAGGGAGAAACACTATGTACTTGACGCCTCAGCATGTGCTGCTCGCCGGAGCCACCGGTTTGACGGGTGAACATCTGCTTGATCGCCTGCTTAACGAGCCAACGATTTCGCGGGTATTGGCGCCGTCACGCCGGCCTTTGGCCAAGCACCCCCACCTTGAAAACCCGGTCGGCGACCCGGCGGTGTTTCTGCCGCAGCTGAACGGACGGGTCGATATCGCCTATTGCTGCCTGGGCACCACCATCAAACAGGCGGGCTCGGAAGAAGCGTTCCGCGCGGTGGACCTGGACATGGTCGTAGCCTTTGCCAAACGCGCACGGGAGATGGGCGCACGGCACCTGATCGTGATCAGTGCTCTGGGGGCCGATCGGAGATCCTCGGTTTTCTACAACCGGGTCAAAGGCGAGATGGAGTACGCATTGCGCGCGCAGGACTGGCCGCAGCTGACTATTTGCCGCCCTTCGCTGTTGCTGGGCGATCGCGCTGAGCCGCGCCTGGGCGAAAAAGTCGCAGGGCCGTTGTCACGGCTGATTCCTGGCAAATACCACGGCATCGAAGCGTGCCAGCTGGCCCGCGCAATGTGGCGCCTGGCGCTTGAAGAGCAGGATGGCGTGCGGGTTGTCGAGTCGGATGAGCTGAGGAAGTTGGGCAAATAAACCGCGGACCTGTGGCGAGGGGGCTTGCCCCCGTTGGGCTGCGAAGCAGCCCCCAAAACCAGTCAACTCGATTTATCTGTTGCTCCGCGTGCACAGGATTTACGACTGCTGCGCAGCCGAACGGGGGCAAGCCCCCTCGCCACAACGCTCCCTTACAACCCACCCGTCGCCTGAAAGTTCACCCCGATCACCGTGAGCAACGACAACGGCAACAACAGTGTGTCGAGCAATGCACTGGCCGGCAGATCAACGCCCGGATAGCTCGGCGCTTGCGCGCCGAAACGGTCCATCGCGCAACAACCGCCATTCATCGCATACAAATCCAGCCGCGTCCCGGCGTACACCACCGGCGCCCCCGGCTTGGCCGCATCGAGCGTGCGCGCCGTCGCGCACCCGGCCAATTGCAGCGCCAGCACAACCACCAGCCACTTATTCATCGCTGGTCAGATGATGCTCGCCCCAGCGCGGCAACATGTCCTGAGGAATATTCAGCTGGTTAAGGATCCGTGCCACGACGAAATCGATCAGGTCGTCGATGGTTTGCGGCTGATGATAAAAGCCCGGTGATGCCGGCAGGATTGTCACGCCCATGTTCGACAACTTGAGCATGTGCTCCAGATGAATGCTCGAATACGGCGCTTCACGGGGCACCAGGATCAACTGCCGTCGCTCTTTCAGCGTCACGTCGGCGGCCCGTTCAATCAGGTTGTTGCAAGCGCCGGTGGCGATGGCCGATAACGTGCCCGTGGAACACGGCACCACCACCATCGCCGCTGGCGCGCCCGAACCCGAAGCCACCGGCGCCATCCAGTCTTCCTTGCCGTACACGCGAATCTGCCCGGCGGCGGCGCCGGTGTATTCGGTAAGGAAGGCCTGCATCATCTGCGGCTTGGCCGGCAGCGTGACGTCGGTTTCGGTGGCCATCACCAGTTGCGCAGCCTTGGAAATCAGGAAGTGCACTTCACGATCTTCCCGCACCAGACAGTCGAGCAGGCGCAGACCATATTGGGCGCCGGAAGCGCCGGTCATCGCCAGGGTGATGCGGTCCGGGCCGTTGTTCATTTCAGCGCCTCGGCGAGTTTGCCGTGCAGGCCGCCGAAGCCGCCGTTGCTCATGATCACCACGTGAGTACCGGGTTGGGCCTGGCTCTTCACGCGCTCGATGATGCCTTCCAGGGAATCACTGACAATCGACGGCACAGTGCACAGCGCCGCAGTGCCGGCCAGATCCCAGCCGAGGTTGGCCGGTGCGTACCAGATCACCTGATCGGCATCGACCACGCTTTCCGGCAAACCGTCACGGTGCGCGCCGAGCTTCATCGAGTTGGAACGCGGCTCGATGATCGCCATCAGCGGTGCATCGCCGATGCGCTTGCGCAGGCCGTCGAGGGTGGTGGCGATAGCGGTCGGGTGGTGAGCGAAGTCGTCATAAATGGTGATGCCACGGACTTCCGCGACTTTCTCCATCCGGCGCTTCACGCTTTTGAAGGCACTCAACGCGGCGATGCCCATGGACGGCACCACACCGACGTGGCGTGCGGCGGCAAGGGTTGCCAGGGCATTGGCGACGTTGTGCTGGCCAGTCATGTCCCACTCGACCACACCCTGGGCAACACCGTCGAACATCACTTCGAACTTCGAGCCATCTTCACTGAGCAGTTTGACCTGCCACTGACCGCCGGCACCGGTGGTTTGCACCGGGGTCCAGCAACCCATTTCGATGACGCGCAACAAGGCTGGCTCAGTGGTCGGATGAATCACCAGGCCTTCGCTCGGGATGGTTCGCACCAAGTGATGGAACTGCCGCTCGATGGCCGGCAGGTCCGGGAAGATGTCCGCATGATCGAATTCCAGGTTGTTCAGGATCGCGGTGCGCGGACGGTAGTGCACGAACTTGGAGCGTTTGTCGAAGAATGCGCTGTCGTATTCATCGGCTTCGATGACAAAGAACGGCGTATCGCCCAGGCGTGCCGACACCGAGAAGTTTTGCGGCACGCCGCCGATCAGGAAGCCCGGGGCCATGCCCGCATGCTCCAGCACCCAGGCCAGCATGCTGCTGGTGGTGGTCTTGCCGTGCGTACCGGCAACCGCCAGTACCCAGCGACCTTGCAGCACGTGATCGGCCAGCCATTGCGGGCCGGAGACGTAAGGCAGGCCTTTGTTCAGCACGTACTCCACGGCCGGGTTGCCCCGCGACATGGCGTTGCCGATCACCACCAGATCGGGGGCCGGGTCAAGTTGCGCCGGGTCGTAGCCTTGGGTCAGCTCGATGCCCTGGGCTTGCAGTTGAGTACTCATCGGCGGATAGACGTTGGCATCGGAGCCGGTCACGTGATGGCCCAGCTCTTTGGCCAGAACCGCCATCGAGCCCATGAAAGTCCCGCAGATACCCAGAATATGAATGTGCATTAGTCGACCTCGTAAAACATGGCCGCAGGTTAGCGTAGGGTGGGAAAAATCGCACCTGATGTTTCAGATCTGAAGACGCCTTCGCGAGCAAGCCCGCTCCCACATTTGCTCGGAGGTGTTCACAAAGTTGTGTTCACTATAAGACCAATGTGGGAGCGGGCTTGCTCGCGAATGGCCGCGACACGGTTTACCGGGCGATACCGTGCTTACGCAGCTTGCGATACAGGGTATTGCGACTGACCCCAAGCTGCTCCGCCGTATGCGTCATATGCCAGCGCGTCTGCTCCAGCGTCGTGAGCAACGCCAGCCGCTCGGCATCTTCCAGCGGATGCTCCGACACCTCTTCAATCGTCGACACCACCGGCCGCGCCTGTCGAATCATCGCCGGCAAATCCTCCAGACCAATCCGCCCGTCCTCACACAGCGCTGCCAACGTACGCAGCACATTGCGCAATTGCCGCACGTTGCCCGGCCAGGCAAAGCCCAGCAGAGCCTCCCGCGCCGGCCCGTCGATCAACACGGTTTCTCCGCCCGCTTCCTCGGCCAGCAGAAAATCGAGCAACCGGGATTTATCACTGCGCTCACGCAAGGCCGGCAATGCAACTTCCAGCCCGTTGAGCCGGTAATACAAATCCTCGCGGAAGCTGCCGTCCTGCACACGATCCAGCAAGTTGCGGTGAGTGGCACTGATGATCCGCACATTCACTGATTCCGGCTCGCCACCGATCGGCACCACTTGCCGGTCTTCCAGCACCCTCAGCAACCGCGTCTGCAGGGCCAGTGGCATGTCACCGATTTCATCGAGGAACAAAGTCCCGCCGTCGGCCTGTTGCAACTTGCCGCGCATGCCTTCCTTGCGCGCACCGGTAAAGCTGCCGCCGCGATAACCAAACAGCTCGCTTTCAATCAGGCTTTCGGGAATGGCCGCGCAGTTGAGGGCGACGAAAGCTTTTTCCGCCCGCTGGCTGGCGTGGTGCACCGCTTTCGCGAAGGCTTCTTTGCCGGAACCGGTTTCGCCATTGATCAGCAACGGCACGTCGCGCTCGTAGACGCGCAAGGCCTTGCGGAAGTCCGCCTGCAACGCCGCATCGTCCAGGCAAATGCCCGACAGGCGCGGTGCTTGCGCAACCGTGGGTGCAGGCACCGCCGGAGTCGGCAGCGGCCGCCGTGCCTCACCGCGCAATACCGCGAACAGTTTGCGACCATCACGGGTACGCAACGGCCAACTGGCCGCGGCATGGATGCTCGCGCGCCTCAACAACTCATCGAGCGAGCAATCGAAAAACGCCTCCACCGGTTTACCCAGCAAGCCGCCGCGAATGTGTCCCAGCAGGTTCAGCGCACTCTGATTGACCGCGCAAATGCGCCCTTCTCCATCGAACGCCAGCAACCCTTCGCTGAACAAGCCGACGGACTCGGCCTGCAAGTGAAAACGCAGCAACCATTGGTTGTCGAAGCAGCGCAGGAAGTAGCAGCTCTCGATCATCTTCGCCGACAGATTGACCAGCGCCATGGTGTGGAACTGACTTTGCCGCGACACATCACGCCGCGCCGACGACACGTCGAGCACCGCCAGCAATTCGCCATGGGGGTCGAAGACCGGGCTCGCCGAGCAGGTCAGGCCGGTGTGGCGGCCGCGAAAGTGTTCGTCCTGATGGATGGTCAGCGACTGACGCTCCACCAGGCAGGTGCCGATGCCGTTGGTGCCTTCGCAGGCCTCGCTCCAGTCGGCGCCGAGCCAGAGCCCGGCACGTTCGAAAATCTGCCGTTCGGCAGGCGCGGTGACGCAATTGAGGATCACGCCGCGGGCGTCGGTCAGCAATACCGCATGGCCGGCGCCGGAGAGTTGCTGGTGCAGGCTGGTCATTTCATTGCCGGCGATGTGCAGCACTTGCTGCAAGCGTTCGCGGCTTTCGAGGACACGCCCATGCTCCAGCACCGTCGGCGCGATGCTCAGGGCCGGATCGAGGTGATAGTCCTCAAGGCAACGCAGCCAGGAGCGAGCGATGGACGGATCGCTGCCGGGGCCATGCAGGTGGGCCTTGCCCTGGGTCACGGTCAATACTTGCTGGGCATGGCGACTCAAGTGGTTGTCGTGCATTTCTTATTATTCTCCCAGAAAGATCTGGCTCGCCTCCGTGTAGCAGCTGCCGCAGGCTGCATTCGGGCGCGGAGCGGTCGTAAAACCTGTGTCCCGGATTTCATTGCCGAACCGAGGCGAGTGCTTCGCCCTCGAACGCAGCCTTCGTCAGCTGCTACATGTGCATTGCGTTATGTGATGCCGAGCATCCTCCAGCCTGACCCGCATTGCAATGCCGGCAAGACCGCTCGGTCACACACCGTGCCAAAAACGGTACAAAGTGTCACGAGGGCTGTACCGAAAGCGCCACAAGCCAACCCCGTTTGTCCGACAAAAACTATGCAAGGCCTTGATTTGCCTGACATGCACGGCACTGGCCCGGCCCTTGCTCTACGCTTAAAGCAAGCGCACATGCGCGACTCCCTATAAGCACAAAAGCAAGGAGAGACCACCATGCGTTACGCTCACCCCGGTACTGAAGGCGCTATCGTTTCGTTCAAAGCCAAATACGGTAACTACATCGGCGGCGAGTTCGTCGCGCCTGTCAAAGGTCAGTACTTCACCAATACCTCGCCAGTGAATGGCCAACCGATTGCCGAATTCCCCCGCTCCACGGCCGAAGACATCGACAAGGCCCTGGACGCTGCCCACGCGGCCGCCGATGCCTGGGGCGCCACGTCCGCCCAGGCGCGCTCGCTGGTGCTGCTGAAAATCGCCGACCGCATCGAGCAAAACCTGGAACTGCTGGCAATCACCGAATCCTGGGACAACGGCAAAGCCGTTCGCGAAACCCTCAACGCTGACATCCCGCTGGCCGCCGACCACTTCCGCTACTTCGCCGGCTGCATCCGCGCCCAGGAAGGCAGCGCTGCCGAGATCGACGGCAACACCGTGGCCTATCACATCCACGAACCGCTGGGTGTGGTCGGGCAGATCATCCCGTGGAACTTCCCGATCCTGATGGCCGCGTGGAAACTCGCCCCGGCCCTGGCTGCCGGCAACTGCGTGGTGCTCAAGCCTGCCGAACAAACCCCGCTGGGCATCACCGTGCTGGTCGAACTGATCGGCGACCTGCTGCCACCGGGCGTGCTGAACATTGTGCAAGGCTTCGGCAAAGAAGCCGGCGAAGCGCTGGCCACCAGCAAGCGCATTGCCAAGATCGCGTTCACCGGCTCGACTCCGGTCGGCTCGCACATCATGAAATGCGCGGCGGAAAACATCATTCCGTCCACCGTGGAACTGGGTGGCAAGTCGCCGAACATCTTCTTCGAAGACATCATGCAGGCCGAGCCGACCTTCATCGAGAAAGCCGCCGAAGGCCTGGTGCTGGCGTTCTTCAACCAGGGCGAAGTCTGCACCTGCCCTTCCCGCGCCCTGGTGCAGGAGTCGATCTACGACGAATTCATGCAAGTGGTGATGAAGAAGGTCCTGCAAATCAAACGCGGCGACCCGCTGGACACCGACACCATGGTCGGCGCCCAGGCATCCGAGCAGCAATTCGACAAGATCCTTTCGTACCTGGAAATCGCCAAGGGCGAAGGTGCCGAACTGCTGACCGGCGGCAAGGTGGAAAAACTCGAGGGCAACCTGGCGAGCGGGTATTACATCCAGCCGACCCTGCTCAAGGGCACCAACAAAATGCGTGTGTTCCAGGAAGAAATCTTCGGCCCGGTGGTGAGCATCACCACCTTCAAGGATGAAGCCGAAGCCCTGGCCATCGCCAACGACACCGAGTTCGGCCTGGGTGCCGGTCTCTGGACCCGCGACATCAACCGCGCCTATCGCATGGGCCGCGCCATCAAGGCCGGTCGTGTGTGGACCAACTGCTACCACCTGTACCCGGCGCATGCCGCGTTCGGCGGGTACAAGAAGTCCGGCGTCGGCCGTGAAACCCACAAAATGATGCTCGACCACTATCAGCAGACCAAAAACCTGCTGGTGAGCTACGACATCAATCCGCTGGGCTTCTTCTAAAAGACCGGGGGCGACATAGGTGATTCTGTGTCGCCCTTTCTACCGCCTTCGCGAGCAAGCCCGCTCCCACAGGGGACTTGTGTAAACCCACATCAGGCAACCGACACAAGTCCAATGTGGGAGCGGGCTTGCTCGCGAAAGCGTCCGTCATGACCCAACACACAAAGCCTGGCCGCTCTGGCACGGGCCTTGCGTACCCGTAATTCAGCGTTCCACCCAAACCCTGGTACCCGAAAGTCCAAAAGATCGAACAATAAAAAATAGAGAGGACTTATGACTACTTCTTCCACACAGCTCAAACCCACACTCGGCACCCTGCATTTATGGGGGATTGCTGTCGGCCTGGTGATTTCCGGCGAGTATTTCGGCTGGAGTTACGGCTGGGGCACCGCAGGCACACTGGGTTTTCTCGTCACCGCGTTGATGGTGGCGACGATGTACACCTGCTTCATCTTCAGCTTCACCGAATTGACGACGGCGATTCCCCACGCTGGCGGGCCATTTGCCTATAGCCGCCGGGCTTTTGGTGAAAAAGGCGGGTTGATCGCCGGCATCGCCACTCTGATCGAATTCGTCTTTGCACCACCGGCCATCGCCATGGCCATCGGCGCCTACCTCAACGTGCAATACCCGGAACTGGACCCGAAGATCGCCGCCGTTGGCGCCTATTTCGTGTTCATGGGCTTGAACATCCTCGGCGTCAGTATCGCGGCTACCTTCGAGTTGGTGGTCACTGTGCTGGCCGTCGCTGAACTGCTGGTGTTCATGGGAGTGGTCGCCCCGGGCTTCAGCTTCAGCAACTTTGTACTCAATGGCTGGTCGGGCGCCAATGAGTTTACGATGGGCTCGATTCCCGGCATTTTCGCCGCCATTCCCTTCGCGATCTGGTTCTTTCTCGCCATCGAAGGCGCAGCGATGGCTGCCGAAGAAGCCAAGGACCCGAAACGTACCATTCCCAAGGCCTACGTCAGCGGCATTCTGACCCTGGTGTTCCTGGCCATCGGCGTGATGGTGATGGCGGGCGGCGTCGGCGACTGGCGTCAACTGTCGAACATCAACGATCCGCTGCCCCAGGCGATGAAAGCCGTGGTCGGCAACAATTCGACCTGGATGCACATGCTGGTATGGATCGGCCTGTTCGGCCTGGTGGCGAGTTTCCACGGGATCATTCTTGGCTATTCCCGGCAGTTCTTCGCCCTGGCTCGCGCCGGTTACCTGCCCAAGGGCCTGGCCAAACTCTCGCGCTTCCAGACTCCGCACCGGGCCATTCTGGCCGGCGGTGTGATCGGCATTGCGGCGATCTACAGCGATGGCCTGGTGAACCTGCAAGGCATGACCCTGACGGCGGCAATGATCACCATGTCGGTATTCGGCGCCATCGTGATGTACATCATCAGTATGCTGAGCCTGTTCAAGCTGCGTAAAACCGAGCCGAACCTGGAACGCACCTTCCGCGCCCCGGGTTATCCGATCGTGCCGGGGATCGCGCTGTTTCTGGCGGTGGTGTGCCTGGTGGCAATGGCGTGGTTCAACACCTTGATCGGCTTGATCTTCCTCGGTTTCATGGCCGCCGGTTACCTGTACTTCCAATTGACCGCCCGGCAACGCTCCGAAGCACCCGCAGACGCTATGCTCGAAGGTATATGAAATGCACCGGCGCCGGGCCTGCAGCCCGGCGCCTGCATTATTGAAGTGCACACAGTTCCCATGTGGGAGCGGGCTTGCTCGCGAAGGCGTCGTATCAGTCGACATTTATTTTGAATGAAGCACCGTATTCGCGAGCAAGCCCGCTCCCACAGGAAAAGCAGATTGCAGTATTTTTTGGAGGACACCGCCCCATGGCCGCATTCGCCCATACCGTCGGCGCCCGGACCTACCGCTTCGACAGCCTCAAGGAAGTGATGGCCAAGGCCAGCCCGGCGCGCTCCGGGGATTTTCTGGCCGGCGTTGCGGCCCTTAATGATGGCGAGCGCGTGGCCGCTCAAATGACCCTGGCCGACATCCCGCTCACCCACTTCCTGCAGGAAGTGTTGATTCCCTATGAATCCGATGAAGTCACCCGACTGATCATCGACACCCATGACAAACAGGCCTTCGCCGTGGTCAGCCACCTCACCGTTGGCGGCTTTCGCGACTGGCTGCTCAGTGACGCGGCCGACGAACACAGCCTGCGCGCGCTGGCTCCCGGCCTGACTCCGGAAATGGTCGCCGCCGTGTCGAAGATCATGCGCGTGCAGGATCTGGTACTGGTGGCGCAGAAAATCCGCGTGATCACGAAGTTTCGCGGCACCCTGGGGCTGCGCGGTCGCCTGTCCACGCGCCTGCAACCCAACCACCCCACCGACGAGCCGGCCGGCATTGCCGCGAGCATTCTCGACGGCCTGCTGCACGGCAACGGCGATGCCATGATCGGCATCAACCCGGCCACCGACAGCATCGCCTCGATCTGCGCCATGCTGGAAATGCTCGATGCGATCATCCAACGCTATGAGATTCCAACCCAGGCGTGCGTACTGACCCACGTCACCACCTCGATTGAAGCAGTCAATCGCGGCGTGCCGCTGGATTTGGTGTTCCAGTCGATTGCCGGCACCGAGGCGGCCAACGCCAGTTTCGGCATCAACCTCAACCTATTGCAGGAAGGTTACGACGCAGGATTGAGCCTTAATCGCGGCACACTCGGGCAAAATCTGATGTATTTCGAAACCGGCCAGGGCAGCGCGCTGTCGGCCAACGCCCATCACGGCGTCGATCAACAAACCTGCGAAACCCGCGCCTACGCCGTGGCGCGACATTTCAAACCGTTTCTGGTCAACACCGTCGTCGGCTTCATCGGCCCGGAATACCTGTACAACGGCAAACAGATCATCCGCGCCGGCCTCGAAGACCACTTCTGCGGCAAGCTTTTGGGCGTGCCCATGGGCTGCGACATCTGCTACACCAACCACGCCGAAGCCGACCAGGACGACATGGACACCCTGCTGACCTTGCTGGGTGTGGCGGGGATCAACTTCATCATGGGTATCCCGGGCTCCGACGACATCATGCTCAACTACCAGACCACTTCGTTCCACGACGCGCTCTATGCCCGCCAGACCCTGGGCCTGAAGCCTGCACCGGAGTTCGAACAATGGCTGGCGAAAATGGGCATATTCACTCAAGCGGACGGCCGGATTCTCTTCGGCGACAGCCTGCCGCCGGCCTTTCGGCAGGCCTTGGCGCAATTGGGATGAGCAATGACATGGATAAACTACCCTTCGATCCCCACAACCCATGGCTGGAACTGCGGCGTCTGACCCCAGCGCGGATTGCCCTGGGCCGAACCGGCACCAGTATTCCCACCCGCGCACAACTGGACTTCCAGTACGCCCACGCTCAGGCGCGGGATGCAGTGCATCTGCCGTTCGATCATGCAGCACTCAACTCGCAATTGGCCGAACGCGGACGCGAAAGCCTGTTGCTGCACAGCGCGGCGACGGATCGCAACATGTACCTGCAACGCCCCGACCTGGGGCGAAAACTCAGTGATGCATCGGCGCAGACCCTGCGTGATTACGCGGCGACCCATCCGGGTGGCGTGGATCTGGTGATTGTGGTCGCCGACGGCCTGTCGGCTCTGGCCGTCCATCGCCACACCCTGCCGTTTCTGGCGCGCTTCGAAGAGCAAATGGCAGACGACTGGACCATCGCGCCCGTCATACTCGTGGAACAGGGCCGGGTGGCGGTCGCCGATGAGATCGGTGAGTTGCTAGGCGCAAAAATGACCGTGATCCTCATCGGCGAACGCCCTGGCCTGAGCTCCCCGGACAGCCTGGGTTTATATTTCACCTACAATCCAAAGGTCGGCCTGACGGATGCGTGGCGCAATTGCATCTCCAATGTCCGGCTCGAAGGGCTGAGCTACGGCATGGCGGCACACCGTTTGCTGTATTTAATGCGCGAAGCCTGCCGGCGGCAGTTGTCAGGGGTCAATCTGAAGGACGAAGCACAGGTTCAGACACTGGAGTCGGACGCGGGAACCGACATGAAAGGTAATTTCCTGCTCGGCCCGCCGAATGCCTGAACCGCTTGCGCATTGCACATTCGTACCAGTTTCAGGCAGGATCGTGGCGCGGCCGCCAAGGGTTTCCCATCGCCGTCAGAGACGTAAGACAGCCACTTGAAGACGAGACCTACCATGCGGATTATTCAAGCGACCCTCGAACACCTGGACCTGCTGACCCCGTTGTTCGTCAAATATCGCGAGTTTTATGGTTCCCTGCCGTATCCGGACTCGTCCCGGGCGTTCCTCGAGAAACGTCTGCGTCGCAAGGAATCGGTGATCTACCTGGCGCTATCCGATGACGACAGCAACAAACTGATGGGCTTCTGCCAGTTGTACCCAAGCTTTTCATCGCTTTCACTCAAACGCGTGTGGATCCTCAACGACATCTATGTCGCCGAAGACGCCCGCCGTCAGTTGGTGGCCGATAACCTGATCCGCACCGCAAAAAAAATGGCCAAGGAAACCAATGCCGTGCGCATGCGTGTTTCCACCAGCAGCAACAATGAAGTCGCGCAGAAAACCTACGAGTCCATCGGATTCAAGGAAGACACCGAATTCAAGAACTACGTGCTGCCGATCAGCGACGAACTCTGAAGCATATGAGCCTGTGGGAGCGAGCAGGCTCACTCCCACAGGCTCGGTATCAAGCCACCGGTCAGCCACGACATCCCTCGCTACAATCTCGACGCGATTTTCACCTCTCACCTCGTATAATCCCGATCTTCCCGGCTTGTAAGAAAAACTACCCTTATCTGTAGTCTTACTCGAAGTCATCCGCACAGGCCTGCTGAGTCGGGCCATTACCACAGGTGCTTTCCATGGATTTCAACCCAATTGACATTGTCCTGCATCTCGACGTCTACCTCGACATGCTTGTAACCAACTACGGGGCATGGATCTACGCCATTCTGTTTATGGTGATCTTCTGTGAAACCGGCCTGGTGGTTACGCCCTTCCTGCCGGGCGACTCGCTGCTGTTCATCGCCGGTGCCGTGGCGGCCGGTGGCGGCATGGACCCGGTACTGCTCGGTGGTCTGCTGATGCTGGCGGCGATTCTGGGTGATAGCACCAACTACATCATTGGACGAACGGCGGGTGAAAAACTGTTCAGCAATCCGAACTCGAAGATCTTCCGTCGTGACTACCTGCAACAAACCCACGATTTCTACGACAAACATGGCGGCAAAACCGTGACCCTGGCGCGCTTCCTGCCAATCATCCGCACCTTTGCACCATTCGTCGCCGGTGTGGGGAAAATGCCGTATCCGCGTTTCTTTGCCTTCAGTGTCTTCGGCACTGTCCTGTGGGTCGGCGGTCTGGTGACGCTCGGCTTTTTCTTCGGCAACGTGCCGTTCATCAAGAAGAACCTGTCACTACTGGTAGTCGGCATCATCCTGTTGTCGCTGCTGCCGATGATCATAAGCATCGTACGTAACCGCCTGGCGGGTTCGAGCTCCAAAGCCGAATCGCGCTGACACGATGTGGTCCCTGAGCGCCTGGCGTCGCCGGCGCATCCTGGCCAGGCACCCGATTGCCGATGACATGTGGCAACGGGTGCGCCATCACCTGAGTTTTCTCGATGGCATCAGCGCCGCCGAAGACCAATGGTTGCGTGAAGCCTGCGTACTGTTCCTCGAAGACAAGCACCTGACTGCCCTGCCCGGTGTCGAACTGCATCAGGAGCAACGCCTGTTGCTCGCCGCCCAGGCGCAACTACCGCTGCTGCACCTCGGTGACCTGAACTGGTATCAGGGCTTCCACGAAATCATTCTCTACCCCGACGACTTCCTCAGCCCCCAACGCCATCGCGATGCCAGCGGCGTCGAGCACGAATGGGACGGTGAACACAGCGGTGAGGCCTGGCAGCGAGGCCCGATCATTCTCGCCTGGCCCGGCGTAATGGCCAGCGGTGGCTGGGAGGGCTACAACCTGGTGATCCACGAACTGGCACATAAACTCGACATGCTCAACGGTGACGCCAACGGCCTGCCGCCGCTGCACCCGGACATGCGGGTCAGCGAATGGGCCAGCGTCATGCAAGCGGCCTACAAAGACCTCAACCGGCAACTGGACCGCAATCCCGATGCCGAAACCGCCATCGACCCGTACGCCGCGGAAAACCCCGGCGAATTCTTCGCCGTCACCAGCGAATACTTCTTCAGCGCCCCGGATTTGCTGCACGAGGCTTATCCACAGGTGTACCGGCAGTTGAAGCTGTTCTATCGCCAGGACCCGCTGACGAGGTTGAAGCAACTTCAGGCGCATGACCCTGTCTATCAGGCACACCAGTGAGCGCCATACGACTTCTGGTACATGGCGTCGACCCAGGAATATGCCTATAATCGCCGCCACTTTTTGGTCAATCCGGCCAAGTGTTTTTGGTCAACTAACGGGGGCAACGCCCAATGAGCTACAGCAAGATTCCGGCTGGCAAAGACCTGCCGAACGACATCTACGTCGCGATCGAGATTCCGGCCAACCACGCGCCGATCAAATACGAAATCGACAAAGACAGCGATTGCCTGTTCGTTGACCGTTTCATGGCCACCCCAATGTTCTACCCGGCCAACTACGGTTACATCCCGAACACTCTGGCTGACGACGGTGATCCCCTCGACGTGCTGGTTGTAACCCCTTACCCGGTTGCTCCAGGTTCGGTGATCCGCGCGCGTCCAGTCGGCATCCTGAACATGACCGACGACGGCGGCGGCGATGCCAAAGTCATCGCAGTCCCACACGACAAGCTGTCCCAGCTGTACGTCGACGTGAAGGAATACACCGATTTGCCAGCGCTGCTGATCCAGCAGATCGAGCACTTCTTCGCGAACTACAAAGATCTCGAAAAAGGCAAATGGGTGAAGATCGAAGGCTGGGCCGGCGCAGACGCCGCCCGCGAAGCGATCACCAAGTCGGTTGCTGCCTATAAAGGCTAAGAGCAGCTGCAAGCTTTTAGCTGCAAGCGGCAAGAAAAACCCCGGGCGATCCGGGGTTTTTTGTGGGCGTTTGGAAAGCACCACTTAAACACTGTGTTTAAAGAACCTCTGGCTTGGTTTTTTCTTGTTTAATTTTCGCCGCTTACGTCTTACATCAAGTCTTAAATTTCCCTCGAATTTGAACAGCTCGTTTATTCAAAGCCTTATTCCGCCTCCGTAGACTCGTGTTTATGAAAAAGAACACTAGCGGCCCACGCTTTCGAGCGCTCCTTCGACTTGCCAACATCACGACATCAGGTTTTGCCGAATTTTTGAACACGGCGCCGCAGAATGTCCATAACTGGTACACCCGCGGTGTGCCCGCCCACTGCATGGAAGAAGTCGCCATGCGACTCTCCGTGAACAGTGAATGGCTGAAAACCGGTGAAGGTCAGAAAGACGCCAGACACCTGCGCCTGCTCGACGAGACTGGCAACACTTTCGACGCCCAGGCCATCCGCGGTGTCTACACGGTCATCGAGCCCACCGACGTCGAATTGCCCCTTTATAAAGAAACCGCCACGGCCCCAGGCTCCAACAAAACCCACGTCGTCGAAGATCCCGGCCAATCCATCCGACTGCCCCGCAGCCACCTCGACTCCCTGGAAATCAACCACGTCGACGCCATCTGCGCCCACATGATCGGCAACAGCATGGCCGAGAAAATTGAAGACGGCTCAATGCTCGCCATTGATCGCGGACTAACGCAAATTGTCGATGGCGAGATCTATGCAATCGAGCACGACGGCATGCTACGAATCAAATACCTGCATCGTGTCCCCGGTAACGCGTTGCGCATGCGCAGCCACAACAGCGCCGAGCACCCGGATGAAATCTTCAGGGCTGCACAAATCGAGGAACAGAACATCCGAGTATTGGGTTGGGTGTTCTGGTGGTCGACGCTGAACAAGCGCAGGCCGGAAGTACCATTTCTGTAATGATCCAGATCACCGTAATACCTTTAACCCGTACACCAAGCTGGGAATTTCTCAAAAAAATCAGTATGCTGCGCCCCACATTTGCGCATCGACCCGCCCCGCGGCTCAGATCGCACCGACAAGGCAGATGATTTTCTCGCCGAGTCCCACAGCCGGACGCAAGATCCGGGTGTACGTTTTGAAGGCTGGCGCGGTTTACCAAAAATGATCCAAGCCAGTCCCCGAGAAGCCGGCCACAAGCCGGCTTTTTAATGCCTGAAAGAACGTGATCAACGACAACAATCACTCAATTTCTTCAGTGTTCAGTGCATAAAATTCCTGCAACTTGGCTTGCAACAGTTTCTTGTCTGGTAATTGGGTGTGGTACTCCGCGATCAAGGCTGGAGACAGCGAGCGGTTCAGGGCGTACTCGACGATTTCGTCCTCTTTGCACGCGCATAACAATACGCCG
Source organism: Pseudomonas sp. GM48 (assembly GCF_000282335.1). Taxonomy (GTDB): domain Bacteria; phylum Pseudomonadota; class Gammaproteobacteria; order Pseudomonadales; family Pseudomonadaceae; genus Aquipseudomonas. Next base: position 7,539 of record NZ_AKJM01000125.1, on the reverse strand, counting down.
AGTGCCGGATTTTCGTGTGGCTTGCGGACATTGCGGTCCAACGCTTCAAGATAAAAATCCATCTTCCCCAAATATTCCGGCTCAAAGCGCCCGACCTTGAGTTCAATCGCCACCAGGCAGTTCAGCCCACGGTGGAAAAACAACAGATCCAGCGCAAAGTCACGCCCGCCTACCTGCAAGGGATACTGCGAACCAACAAAGCAGAAGTCCCTGCCCAGCTCGATCAGAAAGTCCCTGAGCTTGTGCAGCAGACCTCCATGCAAATCCGTCTCTGCATGACCACGCTCCAACGCCAGAAACTCGACCACGTAGGCGTCCTTGAACACGTCCAGGGCCTGGGGATGAATTTGTCGCAGCGGTGCTGATACTTTTGCCGGGCTGACCACCGAGCGTTCAAACAGTGCAGCCTTGAACTGACGCTCAAGCTCCCGGCTTGACCATTTTTCCTGGATCGCCATGCGCAGGTAAAACTCACGTTCCTCCGGGCGTTTGCTCTGGTTGAGGACGATCATGTTGTGTGTCCAAGGCAATTGTCTCAGCAGTGCTGAGACTTTTACGTCATGCCTGTACGCTTCGAAAAATTGACGCATACGAAACAAATTAGGCCGGGTAAAGCCCCGCAGTCCGGGCTGAGTACGAGCGAGGTGAGTGGCCAATTGAGCCACCACCCCATCACCCCACTCCGCCGCTTCAATTTTGCGACTGATGTAGGCTCCAACCTGCCAGTGCAGCTCAATCAGCTCTGTGTTGACCGCCTGCATGGCGCGATGCCGCGCGGTCACAATCAATTGGGTAATTTCGCTGAAAGCTGAGTCGAGGGAAGTATTGCTACTGAGATCATTCACGGCGGGGCATTTCCATGTCAGTGGGCGATTCCTTTCAAGTACTCCAGATATCGACGCAGGAACACTCACAATGTATGTCTGCATGAAACAACGCTGACGAGCTTTCATCCCGCTCATAGAACACTTGCCAAGCCAAAACGGCCGATGCCAAATCCACCCCGTCCAAACACCGCTATCCTTACCCCGGAAGAAGCCCTGCCGGGCGGACTTCGCTTTCAAGCTCAACGGGACCCTACGGTATGGCGCCAAGGATCACGGATAGCTGAACGACTTCACCAACGTCAACTCCCCCACCGCCCGCATCGGCACCAGGAACGTTTCCATCTTCTCGCTCGGAGTTCCCTCCTCGGTAATCACCGTCACCTGCGCCGTGGTCAGCGCCTGCACCGCGTCTTCCTGCCCCTCTTCATCACTGCTGTACCCGCCGCCGAAGTAGTTCACATACACCAGATATTGGCCCTTGATCGGCGCGGGCATGGCGAAGATTTCCGGGCCGTAGCCGGTGGTGACGTCGACGTCGAGCGCCGCGCCGTTGGGGGCGACGCGGTCGCCGTACCAGATGTGTGCGCCGTCGGGGGTGATCAGGTGCAGGTCGAGGTCGGTGTTGTCGCTGTCCCACGACAGTAATACGCGCAATTTGGCCGGGGTTGCGCCGCCGCTGCTGTTGAGGAATTGCGTGCGGTGACGTTGTTGGCCATCGGGGCTGCGAACCTCGACGCTGTTGCTGCCGTTGGGGAATGAGAACGGGCGATCGAAGCGGCCGGCCGGGTCGATTTTCAGCGGCATGCTCACCCCATTGACGATTAGTCGGCCGGGCTCTGCGGATTTGGCTGTGGCTTTGATCTGACCACTGATGCGTGCCGTGTTGGCCTGCCCTGTCGGGGTGTTCACCGAGGAGGCCGGGTAGTTGACGGTCTGCCGGAAGTTTTCCCCTTCGCCTTCAGCCGCGCCGGTGCGCCAGCCACCTGCAGGGGTGTCGAGTTTGACGCTGTCCGCAGCCATCGCCCACGGCAATGCCGTCAGCGAAAGGAGAAACAGCAAGACCTGTGGATAACGGAGTTTCATGGTCTATTCCAGCAAGAGGTGGCGGGCGAGCCCTTCGATGTAGGTTTCATCCTGGCCATTGGGGTGTGCTTCGAAGGCCAGGTGCAGGTATTCGTGGGTCAGGTCGAGACGGTCTTGCAGCGTCTGCGCGCCGCGCACGTAGATGCGCTGGCGTTCGCGGTCGACATAGGGGCGACCGAAGGCCAGGCGGCATACGGCGAAGGTGCTGACTTCGTTATAGCCGACCTCGCCTTCCAACTGCGCACGCCAGCCGCGTCGTTGTTTCTGCAGCCATGCTTGCGCGACGGGCAACGCTTCGCAGGAAGCGACCGGGTTGTCCCAGCGACTGAGACTGGCGCGTGGGTAAGCGTGCAGGAGGATGGCGTCGTAGCGCTGGCCGGCACGGGCCTGTTCGACGGCTTGCTGCCAGGACAGTTTGTCCGGGCCGGGTTGATCGGAATGGTAGGTGACGGAGCTGCCAGCCAGAATCAGGTCGCTGGTCCACGCGGCTATGTCGCGAGACTCGGGCGATGCCGGACGCGGTGCGACCCGCTGACGGCTGCTGCTGTCGTCGATGCTCAGGCAGTCACCACTGCGCGTGGCGTTTTGCAGCAGGTACGTGCGGATCGCCACGGCCAGGGCTTTGGCAGCCTCGACCGGTTCGGCACTGGCTTCGCGCTGGAGCACACGGGCGACGTACTCTTCGCGATCGAGACGAGCCACAAGCTTGTCGTTCAGCAGAAATACTTCGCCGTCGCTGTGAATATCCAGCGCATTACCATTGGCGAATTCGACGCGGTAGTCACCCTGTAACGCCCCGGAGGACACCACACTACCCTCTGACAGCACGCGCCGAAGTGGATAGCGGGAAAACAGGTCGACCTCTACACATTTCCCTGCATCCATAGGCCATGCAACAGGAATCACCGTAGACAATGCCTGCGCGTAATCACGCAGTACCCGCTGACTGGTGCCCCGTCCTCCGGCCCAGATCGGTGTACCGTCCGCCGTCCAGCCGGCAAATCCGCCCCGGCGCGACGCGGTATCCTGATCCGCCAACCAGCTCCAGGTCTTCACGCGCAGACGGCTACCGAGTTCGCCGACAACGTTGCCATCGGCGGCATTCAGCACAACATCGAGTAGCACACGCCGGGCCTGATCCTGTGCCGGCAGCACGGCCAACACCTTCAAAAGTTCTGCCACCGAAACCCGTGTGGCCGGTTGCAGCGACGGCAACTCCTGCAACCATTGCGGCGCCTGCCGCGTCTGCCAATAGGCTCGCCAACCTGCATCGCTGATTCCCAGCCGCGCGGGTTCGAAATACAAACCGCATGATTTCACCAATGCCTGATCACGCTCGATCTTTCCACCCGCCGTGCAGCAATAAACCTCCTCCTTCGACTGGCCACGACATTCATAAGCCGGCTCACGTGCGCCGGTATCCACCAGCCAGGCGTAGACGAACAACTTCCACACACTGCCCAGCGGCGTCTGCAACGTCGGCGGTAACGGCTCGCGGGCGATCACCTGCGTTCGGCTCAGCGCCAACAAATCGCCGCTGAAGGCCAGGCGCAGCGGTTCGTCCTGCGCCGTTGCCAGCACAGGAAGCAAACACAGCAGCCAACCCAGCAGCAGCCTGTGCACGTCAGTGAACCGTGACCTGGCCAAGGGCTGCCTTTTGTTCCAGTGCCTGATGCTGCGGCGCATACACCTGAGTGAAACGCACCGGCGGCAAGTTGAATTGCCCCTTCTGCGAGAAACGCACCAAATGCCGCAGACGCAATTCGCCACTCAAGGCATCGACCGGAATGGCGTAAGCCATTTGCCCCGGTTCGAAACGCGCCTTCTCCAGCGCCGTCGGCTCGGTGCCGGCCTTGCCCATGAGCTTGATGCCCCAGGTCGTGCGCTCGACATCCGCGCCGGGTGGCAGCGGCACTTCAAGCAGGCCGTAGCGCAGCGGTCTGGCGGCTTTGCTGGTGACGATCACTTCGTCGAGATAGAGGTTGTCGCTGGACAGCGGTGCGTTGCCGACCACTTCGAGTTTGAAGGTGAAGGCCTCATCCCCCGGCACCAGTCGCGACAGGCGACGGGTGATGGTCACGGCCATCGGATCGACCACCGGCTGCTGGCTCCGGTAGCTCAATGCGGCGCGCAGCGGACGCTCTTGCGCGCCGGTCAGCGACAACACGCTTGGCAGTTGCGCACCTTGCCACGTCCAATAAATCTCACCCGTCGCGCCCTGCTCCTGCTTCCAGCCCTCACCCGGTTTCAAGGCCACTGCCGGCGCGGCCTGCTCGATGCTGCGTTGCAGCCAAGTGAGTGCGAGCGCCCGTTCCAGTGTCGATTGCTGTGGCAGCAAACGTTGCAACAAGGCTTGGGCGTGAACCTGATCGAAGGGTTGCAGCGACAGGTTCAGCGCTTCGGCAAACGGCTGGGAACTGACCGCCAGACGTTGCTGCGCGTCGGCCAGTTGCCGATTGAACGCGTCCGGCAAAACAACCTTCGATTGCCTGGCCAGCGATGCCGTCAGCATTCGTGCGGCTGCCAGCCCCAACGCTGAATCCGGATCGCTCATGACGAGGCTGTCTTCGCCGTCCTCCATCAGGTTCGCGGCCGCGCCCTCACCTGCTTTCGCCAGGTCTTCCAGCAAGCCACTGAGCAAGGTGTTGACCGGCAACTGCATCTGTTTGGCGAACGACAGGATCAGCGCCCGCTGCAACAGTGGCGTGTTGTTCGCCTGTTTGGCGTAGACCTCCAGCACCCGCTGCCAATGCTCCGGCGGCAAGCTCAGTTCCAACACACGGCTGGCGTGCCAGTCGGCGTAATAGGCGTAAGCGGTGAGGAACGCATCCGGCTCGCCGTCCATGCCCCACCAGGTGAAACACGCCGAAGGGCCGGCCATTTGCACCAGGCGCAGGCGACTGTTTTGCATGATCAGGCGCAAGCGATCGCGGATCTGCGGATTCGCCGCCAGCGTCGGGTAGGCGATGCTCAACGGCAACAGGCGACTGGCGGTCTGTTCGACGCCGCCGTAGGGGTAGCTCAACAGATCGTCGAGTGCAGAACGGAACAACGCTTGCGGACTGTCGTCCAGACGCAGGCGGATATCGCTGGCGTCTGCCGGCAACGTCAGCGGCGTATCGCCGCCGCTCACATCGAGGCTCCGGGTCTGGGTGACTTGCCAGCCTTCACCGGTCGCGGTCAGGCGCACTGCCAGGGCATCAGCGGTTTTGCCGTCCTGCACCAGCTCCGCACTCCACTCGCCATTGGCCAGTTCAAAGGTCGGCAACGGGATGAAGTTGATGCCGCTGTTCAGGGTCACAGGCACGCGCTGTTCATTGCCGGCGTAACGGGTCACCAGTTCGGCCTTGACCGGGTTCTCGGCCTGACTGAAGGCGAACACACCGAGGTCCGGTTTGTCACCGGCACGGAATCGGGTCGGGCCGCTCCACTTCAGGTACAGCGGTTTTTCCGAGCGTACGAATTGCTTCTTCTGCCCGACCTGACCGTCATCGGCGATGGCCCTGGAGGTGATGCGCCAGCGGGTCAGGGAGTCAGGCATTTTGAAGGTGAAGCGGGTTTTGCCATTGGCATCGGTCAGCAATTCAGGTTGCCAGGCAGCCGTGTCGACATCCTCGCGACGCGGCCGCTCCAGCACTTTCACGCCGCGCTCACTGCGATTGGCTTTGCCCGGTGCACCGGGGCTGCCCGGCAAGGCGACGTCATAACTGATGAACGACAGACTGGCGCTGGTGCGCACATTGTTGCGTCGTGGGTGATAGAAGAACTGGTCGATGCTCGGTGCGACCTCAGGTTGCAGGGCGTAGACCATTTCATCGACCACGCTGACCGTCAGGTGCGCGGGAATCGGCTTACCGGCAAATTGAGTACTCAGGTCCACCGAGACGGTTTCACCTGGCTGATAGGTTTCTTTATCGGTGGCAATGAGCACGTCGATCTGTGGCGTGATCACCTTGATGCCGGCGTTCTGGAAACTGTACTGGCCGCCCTTGGTGTATAGCACCGAGAAGGTCAGGTTCGGCGCGAAACCGTCCTTCACCGGAATGCGCGCACGGTATTGGGTATCGCTGAGTTTTTCCATCTTCAGCCAGTCGCCGCCCCTGGAAAGTAACGCGGTGGCTTCGACCTTGTCGCGCTCCAGAGATAGCAGCGCGTCGTTCACGGGTTCCGGGAAAGTGATCAGTGCCAGCGCTTCATCGCCTGCGATATATTCGGGCTTGTCGAGGACGATTTCCACGGTGCCGGGTACGGCTTTGACACCTTCGCCGGTAACCGAATGGCCGGTGGCGCCGACCACCCGGCCATGATCATCCTTGAGCGCCAGGTTGTAGGTGCCCGGCCGGTCAAAGGTCAGCGTGAAGCTTTTGTCGGTTGCCGTGAGTTTGCCTTCGCCGGTGCTCTGGTCTTCCAGGCGTACCCAGCCGTAGCTGCCTGGCGTAACGGCGTCGGCCTGCTCGCCTTCGCGGGTGTAGCTGAACGCAACCTTGTCGCCCACCGCGCTGAAGCGCTGGGGCGCGCTCAAGCGGAAATTCGCCGCACCGCGATCGATGAGGATTTCCTTGGTGGTTTTCACGCGATACGCCGCACCGTCGCTGGCGAACACGGTGAGCATGTAGCGGCTCGGTTTTTCCGCTGCCGGCAAGTCGAGGGACGCGCTGCCCTTGGCGTCGGTGGTCAGTTCGGTGCTGGTCAGCTCCACCGGAAATTGCCCGAGATATTGCAGTTCGTTGTCGACCATCGACAGCTGTTGGGCGCGCAAGCTCAGGCTCAATTTCGCATTGGCCACCGGTTTGCCGTCCGGGTACAGCAGCACCAGGTTGCCCTTGACCGGCTCGCCTGTACGGTAATCCTGCCTGGCCAGATTGAGCGAAATCTCGAAGTGCGGCTTGATGTATTCGGCGACGCGAAAGGCGCTGCTGTAGGTCTGATCCTTGTAGGTGAAACGCAGTTCATAACCGCCGGCCACGGCGTTGTCCGGCAACTGGAATCGGCCCTGGGTGCCAGCCTTGGAATCGAGCTTCAGATCGAGGGATTGCAGCGCCGTACCGGTTGCATCCAGCACAGTCACGTTGACGTCAGCAGCGCTTGGCTGCACCGAGTCCCGGGCATTCTTGAATTCACGCCCGACGATTTTCAGTGACACCCAATCCCCCGGTCGATACAGCGGCCGGTCAGTGAAGGCATAGAGTTTGGTGTCGTAGATTTCGCTGTCGTAGTAGAAGTTTTCCGAGACGAACACTCCGCCCTCTTCGTCCTCGCCGATCACGAACGAACGCTCGGGGCTGACGTGTTTCAGGCGTAGCAAGCCGTCGCTATCCGTGGCGCCGCTGCTCATTACGCCGAGGCCATCGGTCCACAACACATTGACCTTCGGCACCGGGCTGCCTTCGTGTTTGCGCGCAGCCCACACCAGCAATTCGTCACCGGCAATCTTGCTCACCGCCACGGTGTTGGAGACGAACACCATGGTGGTCGCGCGGTACTTGCCGATCAGTGCTTCCACCAGATAAAGACCCGGTTTGAGATTGCCCAACGGGATGTACACGTTGCCCGGCGCAACGCTGACGAACTCGCTGGAAGACCCGGCCAGATTCACCCCTGTCGGTGGCTGGATCGGCTTGGCCTGCCA
>NZ_AKJM01000124.1 GCF_000282335.1 Pseudomonas sp. GM48 | reverse complement strand
GGGCTTGCTCGCGAAAGCGCTGGGTCAGTCAACGCTTGTGCAAGCTGACACTCCGCTTTCGCGAGCAAGCCCGCTCCCACATTTGATCGGCGTCGACCTCAGATTTAGCCTATGCACACAGGGATTTTGTATCGCAGCGATCAGGCCTTGGCGGCCATCGCGGTCACTTCAACGCGCATGCCTTCTACCGCCAGGGACGCCACGCCAACGGCAGCACGCACCGGCCATGGCTTGGCGAAGAATCGCTTGTAGACCTCATTGAACGCGGCGCGGTCGGCCATGTCGGTGAGGTAGATGGTCAGGTGCATCACGCGGTCCATGGAGCTGCCGGCACGCTCCAGCGCGACCTTCAGCGCTTGCAGGGTGCATTCGCTTTGCAGGGTGATGTCGCCCAGTTCCAGGCTGCCGTCGGCGCGGGTGGGGATCTGGGTGGAGACCAGCACACCGCCGAAACCGACGACGTCGGAGGAAATCGAATCCGCATCGGGATCGGGCGTAAAGGTCAGGTCGTGGTTTGCCATGGGAGCTCTCTTGCTTGAAGTGGTAAGGCGGGCGCCTTTTGCGCGGCCAGTTTACATGGCCATTTGCGGCTCGTCGCTAATCCAGAGCAGACGGCTGTTCGTGACCGGTAGCCTGGCGGTACTGGCGTGGAGTGAAACCGGTCAATGCCTTGAACTGCCGGGTGAAGGCGCTGTGGTCGGTATAGCCGCATTGCAGGGCGACTTCGGTGATCGGCAGGTCGGTGTGGAGCAGTCGATGCGCGTGTTCCAGGCGAACTTTCTGGATCATCTGCCGTGGCGTCAGGTGAAACACGCGCTTGCAGTAGCGTTCCAGTTGCGCCACGGAAATGCCGGCAATGCGCGTCAACTCGCCGAGGGTGACGCGGCGGTTGAAATGCGCGCGAATGTATTCGTCCACCGCCGCCAGGCGCTGGTACGCCGGGTGTGTGTCACTGGCCGATTGCAGGTCAACCGAGATACCCGCCAAACCGATGATTTCATTGCGGCGGTTATACAACGGTCGTTTATGGGTCAGGCACCAGCCAGGCTCGCGACTGCCGTACAAGTGCAACTCCAGCTGGTCTTCCAGAACCAGACCTTGCTCCAGTACACGCCGGTCCTGCTCGGTGTAACCAGGCCCCAATTGCTCGGGAAACACCTCGGCGCTGGTTTTCCCCAGTAGCGGTTTGAGCTGCTTCAAACCGCAGCGTTGCACCAGCGTGCGATTGGCCATGACATAGCGCGCCTGCACATCCTTGATGAAGATCGCGGCATTCGGAATGACATCCAGCATGGGCAGCAGCAGCGCTACGCCGGCCAGCAGTTGCTCGATGGATTCGGGGCGATTCGAGTCGTCGCCCTGGCACAACAGCGCAAACGCATCCTGAGTCATGAACCGGCCCCTCGCAAAAATCAGACATTTCCCATTGTGCTGATTTCGTCATCGACACCCAAGGAAAACATCAATCGCGAGCAAGCCGCCAAGTTCACTCTATGGCCACCGCCCTCCTCGGCAAAACCGTGAAGGGCGATTTGAAGTGCACACCTGCCTATCCAATAACTCACAAGAAGGCGATGCCATGTCAGGCCAAGGCAAGTTCAAAAAACAACTTTCGTTGATAGACCTTACGTTTATCGGACTAGGGGCGATCTTCGGCTCCGGCTGGCTGTTCGCAGCCAGTCACGTTTCTGCCATCGCGGGGCCGGCGGGGATTTTTTCCTGGCTGCTGGGCGGTTTTGCGGTGCTGCTGCTGGGCATCGTCTACTGTGAACTCGGCGCGGCGCTGCCCCGTGCCGGCGGTGTGATTCGCTACCCGGTTTACTCCCACGGCCCGCTGCTGGGTTACCTGATGGGCTTCATCACGCTGATCGCGTTTTCCAGTCTGGTGGCCATCGAAGTGGTCGCTGCGCGCCAGTACGCCGCTGCATGGTTTCCCGCATTGACCCAGGCCGGTTCCAGCAATCCAACGGCGATTGGCTGGTTGCTTCAATTCGGCCTGCTGTGTCTGTTCTTCATGCTCAACTACTACAGCGTGAAGACGTTCGCCAAGGCCAACAACTTGATCAGCCTGTTCAAGTTCATCGTGCCGTTGCTGGTGATCGGTGTGCTGTTCACCTTCTTCAAACCGCAGAACTTCCAGTCCCAGGGTTTCATGCCGTTCGGGCTGTCAGGTGTCGAGATGGCGGTGTCCGCCGGTGGCATTATCTTCGCCTACCTGGGGCTGACACCGATCATCTCGGTGGCCAGCGAGGTGAAGAATCCGCAACGCACCATCCCGATTGCACTGATCCTCTCCGTACTGCTTTCCACCGCGATCTATGTGTTGTTGCAAGTGGCGTTCCTCGGCGGCGTGCCCACCGAAATGCTCGCCAACGGCTGGGCCGGCGTCGCCAAGGAACTGGCCCTGCCATACCGCGACATTGCCCTGGCATTGGGTGTGGGTTGGCTGGCGTATCTGGTGGTGGCCGACGCGGTGATCTCCCCCAGCGGTTGCGGCAACATCTACATGAACGCGACTCCGCGGGTGATCTACGGCTGGGCGCAGACCGGTACGTTCTTCAAGGTCTTCACTCGCATTGACGAAAAGTCCGGCATCCCGCGTCCGGCGCTGTGGCTGACCTTTGCCCTGTCGGTGTTCTGGACCCTGCCCTTTCCTTCGTGGGAAGCCCTGATCAATGTGGTCTCCGCCGCGCTGGTCTTGAGCTACGCCGTCGCGCCGGTGTCGGTGGCTGCCCTGCGGCGCAATGCGCCGGACATGCCGCGTCCGTTCAAGGTCAAGCGCATGGGCGTGCTCGGTCCACTGTCGTTCATCATCGCCGCGCTGATCGTCTACTGGTCGGGCTGGAGCACCGTGTCCTGGCTGCTTGGTCTGCAAATCCTGATGTTCGTGATTTACCTGCTTTGCGGTCGTTTCGTACCGACCCAACACCTGAGCCTGGCCCAGCAGGTGCGCTCCTCGGCATGGCTGATCGGCTTCTATGCCGTGACCATCGTGCTGTCCTGGCTCGGCAGCTTCGGCGGCATGGGCGTACTCACCCATCCTTTTGACACCGTGGTCGTAGCGGCCTGTGCGATGGGCATCTACTACTGGGGCGCGGCCACCGGCGTGCCGGCGCATCTGATTCGCCTCGACGACGAGGATGCGGAAAGCGAAACCGAACCAGCCTATACCCACACACTCGGCGGCCAACGCCCTATCGGCGCGGCGACCCAGACTTCACGCTGAGATTCAGGCCATCAACGCCTTCTTCAAATGGATAGATTCATGAAAAAAGTACAGGTGATTGACTCACACACCGGCGGCGAGCCGACTCGCCTGGTGATGTCGGGTTTGCCCCAGCTGGCTGGCCGGACTATGGCCGAGAAGCGCGACACTTTTCGCGAGCAGCATGACCAATGGCGTCGCGCCTGCCTGCTGGAGCCCCGTGGCAACGATGTGCTGGTGGGTGCGCTGTATTGCGAACCGGTGTCGCCGGATGCCACGTGCGGTGTGATTTTCTTCAACAACGCCGGCTACCTCGGTATGTGCGGCCACGGCACCATCGGCCTGGTCAACTCGCTGCAGCACCTGGGTCACATCCAGCCCGGCGAGCATAAGATCGATACGCCGGTCGGCCCGGTCAGCGCCACGCTGCATGAGGACGGCAACGTCACCCTGCGTAATGTGCCCGCCTACCGCTACCGCCAACAGGTGCCGGTCGACGTGCCGGGACATGGCCGCGTGTACGGCGACATCGCCTGGGGCGGCAACTGGTTTTTCCTGGTGTCCGATCACGGTCAGGCGTTGCAGATGGACAACGTCGAGTTCCTCACCGAGTACACCTGGGCCATGCTCAAGGCCCTCGAGGCCCAGGGCATCCACGGTGAAGACGGCGCGCTGATCGACCACATCGAACTGTTTGCCGACGACGAGGTGGCCGACAGCCGCAACTTTGTCATGTGCCCCGGCAAGGCCTACGACCGCTCGCCCTGCGGCACCGGCACCAGTGCGAAACTGGCATGCCTGGCGGCCGATGGAAAACTGGTCGCCGGTGAGCGCTGGGTCCAGGCCAGCATCACCGCCAGCCAATTCGTCGGTCGTTTCGAATGGGAAGGCGAACGCATCATCCCTTTCATCACTGGCCGCGCCTACATGACCGCCGACAGCACGTTGCTGATCGACGAGCAGGATCCCTTTGCGTGGGGCATTTGAGTCCCTCGCCTTTTCCCTAACCTGATCTGAATGAACGCTTCAAGGAGTGACAACAAAATGAGCGATAACATTTTCACTGGCTGCATCCCTGCGCTGATGACCCCGTGCACCGCCGAGCGCAAGCCGGACTTCGACGCGCTGGTGGCCAAGGGTCGCGAGCTGATCGACATCGGCATGAGCGCAGTGGTGTATTGCGGCTCCATGGGCGACTGGCCGCTGCTGACCGAAGCCGAGCGTCAGGAAGGTGTGGCGCGCCTGGTCGCTGCCGGCGTTCCGACCATCGTTGGTACCGGTGCCGTCAACAGTCGCGAAGCGGTTTCCCATGCGGCACATGCAGCCAAAGTCGGCGCCCATGGCTTGATGGTCATTCCTCGTGTGCTGTCTCGCGGCGCTTCGGCCACCGCGCAAAAAGCCCACTTCGCCGCGATCCTCAAAGCTGCCCCGGGCTTGCCGGCGGTGATCTACAACAGCCCTTACTACGGCTTCGCCACCCGCGCCGACCTGTTCTTCGAACTGCGTCGCGAATACCCGAACCTGATCGGCTTCAAGGAGTTCGGCGGTGCTGCCGACCTGCGCTACGCGGCCGAGCACATCACCTCCAAGGACGATGACGTCACCCTCATGGTCGGTGTCGACACCCAGGTGGTCCACGGTTTCGTCAACTGCAACGCCACCGGTGCCATTACCGGCATCGGCAACGCACTGCCACGCGAGGTCCTGCAACTGGTGGCCCTGAGCAAACAAGCGGCCAAGGGCGATGCCAAGGCACGTCGCCAGGCCCGGGAGCTGGAATCCGCACTCGCCGTGTTGTCGTCCTTCGATGAGGGCTGCGACCTGGTGCTCTATTACAAGCACTTGATGGTGCTCAATGGCGACAAGGAATACACCCTGCACTTCAACGAAACCGATGCACTCAGCGATGCCCAGCGTCGTTACGCCGAGAACCAGTACGCGCTGTTCCGCCAGTGGTACGAGCAGTGGTCGGCCGAGCAGAACTTCGCCTGACATCCGGCCTGTACAGCGGCGTGCCAAGGTGCGCCGCCTTTGTTTTCGTCCCATGGAGACTAATGCCGATCAATAAAGGGATCGACCAGCGCTGATCACCTGTGGCGAGGGAGCTTGCTCCCGCTGGGCAGCGAAGCGGCCCCAACAAATGGGCCTGCTGCGCAGTCCAGCGGGAGCGAGCTCCCTCGCCACAGGGGGCTCGGCTTGACTGATCGGCATTACCCCGTGGAGCCCCGTTGTTTCGCTGACGGATCCGCCCAATTTTTTTAAGGAAACACCATGACTCTGACAGGCAACATGCTGATCGGCCAGCAGGCCATCACCGGCAACCGCGAAGCGATCCGCGGCATTGATCCGGCCACTGATCTGCCCCTCGAACCGACCTATCACGGTGGCAGCAGCGAACACGTCGAACAGGCCTGCGCCCTGGCGTGGAGTGCCCTGGACAGTTATCGCGCGACGACTCTGGACACACGCGCCGAATTCCTCGAAACCATCGCCAGCGAAATCGAAGCCCTCGGCGATGAGCTGATCGATCGCGCCGTGGCCGAGACTGGTCTGCCACGCCCGCGTATCCAGGGTGAACGCGGCCGCACCTGTCAGCAGCTGCGCACCTTTGCCCGCACCGTGCGTGCAGGCGAATGGCTGGATGTGCGGGTCGACAGCGCACTGCCGGAGCGTCAGCCCCTGCCCCGCCCGGACCTGCGTCAGCGTCAGGTGCCGCTCGGCCCGGTGGCGGTGTTCGGCGCAAGCAACTTTCCCCTGGCCTTCTCGGTCGCCGGCGGCGACACCGCGTCGGCGCTGGCTGCCGGTTGCCCGGTGATCGTCAAGGCCCATGGCGCGCACCCCGGCACCAGTGAACTGGTGGGCCGGGCGCTGGCCCGAGCAGTCAAACAATGCGGGCTGCACGAAGGCGTGTTTTCGCTGTTGTACGGCTCCGGCCGCGAAGTGGGCATCGCCCTGGTCAGCGATCCGCGCATCAAGGCCGTGGGTTTCACCGGCTCGCGCAGCGGTGGCATCGCCTTGTGCAACGCGGCCCAGGCGCGTCCCGAGCCGATCCCGGTGTACGCGGAAATGAGCTCGATCAATCCGGTACTGCTGTTCCCCGCCGCATTGCAATCGCGAGCCGAGACCCTGGCGCAAGGCTTCGTCGCCTCCCTCACCCAAGGTGCCGGCCAGTTCTGCACCAACCCCGGTTTGGTGATTGCCCGCCAAGGCCCGGCTCTTGAGCGGTTCATCAATGCAGCGGCGGATCATGTACGACGCAGCCCGGCTCAGACCATGCTCACTCCCGGTATTTTCAACGCCTACGAGACCGGTGTCGGCGCGCTGCTCGAGCATGCTCACGCACAATTGGCGGCCACCGGTCTGAGGGGCGAAACGCCTAACCAGTGCCAGGCCCACCTGTTCGTCACCCGGGCTCGTGACTTTCTCGCCAACCCGGCGTTGCAGGCGGAAATGTTCGGCGCCGCATCGTTGATCGTGCAATGCGCCAACGACGAGGAAATCCGTCAGGTCATCGAACACCTGGAAGGCCAACTGACCGCCACCCTGCACCTGGACGATGCCGATGTGGAAAGCGCCAGGGCCTTGCTGCCGACCCTGGAGCGCAAGGCCGGGCGCCTGTTGGTCAATGGCTGGCCGACCGGCGTCGAGGTGTGCGATGCCATGGTCCATGGCGGCCCGTTCCCGGCGACCTCCGATGCGCGCAGCACCTCGGTCGGCACCGCCGCCATCCTGCGTTTCCTGCGCCCGGTCTGCTATCAGGACTTCCCGGACACCTTGCTGCCGGCCGCGCTCAAAGACAGCAATCCGTTGCAGTTGCGCCGCCTGCTCGACGGCCAGAGAGAAGCCTAGGACATGGCCAACTATTCCCCTTCCAACAACCCGGCGGCGGACGTTGCCGTAGTCGGTGCCGGGATCATCGGCGTCGCCAGCGCCCTGCGCCTGGCACGCCTGGGTCTGCGGGTGGTGGTCATCGACCAGCAGGAACCTGGCCGGGGCGCTTCGTTTGGCAATGCCGGGCACCTGGCGACCGAACAGGTGTTCCCCATCGCCGACCTATCCATCCTCAAACGCCTGCCCGCCATGCTCATGGACCCGATGGGCCCGCTGCGCCTGGACTGGAAATACATGCCCCGGGCCCTGCCCTGGTTCGCACGCCTGTTGCTCAACCTGCGTCCGGCACCGTTCCAGCGCACCGTGGCCGGCATCCGTGCGCTCAATGAAAGCAGCCTGGGTGCCTGGCACCGCTTGCTGCAGGCCATCGACCGTCCCGAATTGCTGAAAGAAGACGGCTCGTTGCTGGTGTTCGAACGCCCCGACTCGCAGCAGGTGATCGAGGCGTTGCAGGCACGCATGCGCCAGCAGCAAGTGCCGGTCGACTACTGGCAGGCCAAGGCTGTATGCGCAGCGGCTCCGCAGCTCAGCGAGCAGATCAGGGGTGGGTTGTTCTTCCCGCGCACCGGGCATTTCCTTGACCCCTTCCGGGTAGTCGGCGAACTGGTACACGCGGCCAAAAGCAGTGGCGTGCAGTTCCTCAAACAGCGGGTCGAGGGCGGGCAGTTGAATGAAAGCGGCGTGTCGTTGATCACCGATCAAGGCCGATTCAACAGCCGTCAGGTATTGATTGCCTGTGGTGCCCATTCAGCCAGGCTCACCGCCGCATTGACCGGCAAGAAAGTCCCGCTGGACACCGAGCGCGGCTATCACCTGATGCTGCCCCACGAGCACGAACGTTTGCCGTTTGCCGTCACCTCGCTGGAGCGCAAGTTCATCATGACGCCGATGGCAGATGGGCTGCGCCTGGCCGGCACCGTTGAATTCGCCGGGCTGGAGAGCCCACCGACCATGGAGCGTGCCTGGCAGTTGCATCGCCTGAGCAAAGGATTGTTCAAGCGTGAGCTGAGTGCTGAAGCAGCGACGCCATGGATGGGTTTCCGGCCCTCCTTGCCCGACTCCCTGCCGATCATCGACCGGGTGTGCGACGGCAAGGTCCTGCTCGCCTTCGGCCATCAGCATCTAGGGTTGACCCAGGCGGCGGTCACGGCGGAAATGATTGCGCAAATGGCCTCGCCCTTGACCGGCATCCAGCCTCACAGCCTGCCGGCGACTGCGCCGTACCGGCTCGATCGTTTCTGAGTTCAACGACAGCCGGCACGGGCCCCTTGCCGACAGGGCAAAGGGTGGGCGAACAGGGGGGACTTGCCTGGGGTCATTCATCACAAGCACAGGCAAACCCGTGGCGAGGGAGCTTGCTCCCGCTGGGACGCGCAGCGGCCCCAAAAAGGACCGCCGCATCAGCATTGACCTACTCAGGCGGGTCAATCTGATCCAGCACCCGGTTCGCCGTGATCTCCGCCAGCATCACACTGTTGGAAATCCCCAGCAGCGCATTGCGCGACCCACCGTCCAGGTGATCCACCAGTTGATGCACCATCACATCGACGGACGCCAGCGTCTCCACCAAATACACCACCAGCGTTTCGGTCGTGGCTTCGGGGTCAACGGTAAACAGGTGACTGGGCGTGCGCGGCGTGGCTTTGATGTCAGCGGTTGAGGGGAAGTGAAAGGCCCGTGCGCGCTCAGCGGCGTCGTGGAGTTTTTTTGGATCGGGGCTTTCGTAGGGGGATGTCGGTTCGGCGTCCGGCGGGTTTGGGGTTACCTTGAACATATGCTGAGTTTCCTATTGGGTGCCACCCCTCTTGCGACTAAACGTAAGGGGAGGCAGCTGTACGCAGGTTAGTCGACCGGGAAACTCAGCAATCCGGCGCGCCCAAGGGCGCCCTGCGTACAGCCACCATCAAGTACAGGCAATGAAGGACCTGCATGACAGATGCACGCACAACCGAGTTACCACGGGCGACTAAACCCGACCACTGATGGGCAGTGGCACGAATCAAGGTACCGATGGACCCCAGGACGCACAAGCCGGCGGATTCTGGCGTAACCGTAGGCAACGACGCAAGGTCTTGTAGCTTTTATGAAGTAACCCTGACGGCCTTTAAACACACGTGTTGCCGGAGATTCATCGATGCAAAAAAAGGCAACGCAAGGACAACAGCCGCAGACCTACCTGTGGCGAGGGGGCTTGCCCCGTTGGGCCGCGCAGCGGCCCCAAAAAGGCCCTACACACAAAACCGCCGCCCGCGTGTAAGCATCCAAATGGACTCAGCCGTTGGAATGGCTGCCGTTCATAGTCAGGAGAACTGAAAATGCGCTGTAAACGCTTTATAAAGGCTTGTCGGTCTCTTCTAAGGGGCTGTTCGCCTACAAAAACGGGAGAGCACGTGAACGCGATGAACAAAATGGAGCAGGAGGTCGTTTATCTTTCAGCCGCGATTGATCTGATTAAATCAATGGTCAACAGGGCGATGTTCAGTGTCGCCGGCGATGGCGAGCATAAAAACATATGGTTCGAGTCGTCTACGCACCGGCAATTGTTCTCCATTTTGCTGGTTGATTTTTTATCGCCAACTGACCCCATGGCGCCTGTACCGTCACAATTTTTCTTGGCCGCACTGAGTTCGGTGGCAGAAAAACCAAGCTTCGAGGTCAGCGAATCGGTGCGCAACCTCAAGGAAGCGGTGGGCACGTTTAGGAAGTGGCTGCGTGTAGAAATCCCTGTCAATGCTTGGCTGCCATCCATTGACCGTCAGGTAGTGCTTCGCATCCCCAGGTACGTACTGCTAAAGATCGATGGGAACATCTCAAAACACAACTCGCTTCGTTCGGCCCGAGTAGCCGCAGAGTTGCAGGTTCTTTTAATTAAGGCGGGTGAGCCGACCGAGTTGTACCAGGCGATGTTGGCCCAGCAAGATATTTACGACATATTTCACGACGATGTCAGTGCCTATCACGCCAGCACCATTGCCGAGTTTTTAAATGGTGTGTGGTGGGGCATACAGAACTACCTACAGCCTGAGTACCACCGCAGTTTTACGCCGCCTGAAGATGGCTTGCTGATATACGGGTTCAAGTGCCCCTCAGAAATAGTGCATCCCTACGCCAAAGCCTGCTATTCCGAGCTAATGAATCAGGTTCAACAGGGCCCGATTTTTAAACCGTTCATCGTGACGAAGCACCACAAAGGCAAATACTGAGCCCTATCACGTTCCCGCGACTATTGGGCGATATACCTGACCGTCCATGGTTGCCGATGGACGTTGATGGCGTCATTCAGCCTGAAGCGGAGGAAGCGATGCTTGAGCTGGTCCTGCATCACATGCTAAAGGCCGCACGCCTGTAACCCCTCAAGAAGGTATCTAGCACCGTTGCGGCTGCGGTGCATGAACCTTGCAATTAAAAACCGCAGTAAAGGCTTTATAAACCGCTTCAGTGCGATGACCTGAACTACTTCTGGGTCTCGTTTACTTGCCCTTGCTGGTTTATCTCCCGGATCAGCAAATTTACAGCTTCTGCTGGCCAAGAATGGCCACTACTCAGATCCAGTCTAATCATGGGCAATCGAGCTAGGGGTTCATTCTCAATGGCTTCTCGGTTGTTAAGCACCTGAACAACAGGCCTTGTTCCTGCAATTTTTGAGATCGCATCCAAGCTAGCTGGGGTGGCCTCGAAATCCTCGTCTATCAAGATCACGCAACAGTTCGTGCGCAAGCGAGATAACGAGTCATCGTTTCTTGAGTCGAATCCGCCAACAGATGTCACCGAATGGGAATGGATACAGCTGGATCTCAACGACGTGGCTAGCATTTCTTTTTCACTGTTGCCAAAGCGCTTGCCACTCAAATGCAGTATCAAGCAGGTATAGCCCGACCACACCTTGTAGCCGTAAACACCCGGTTCAAGGTCGTCATCATTAGAGCAGGCGGTGACAAAGCTGCTACCGGCGCTAGTGAGTTTGTCGTTCTCTACCATTCCCTTGGCTTTCAGATTCGAGACTGCAAGCGTTTCAGACATTTGACTGGGGGAGTAGGTAAGTAAGTCAGACACGTCAAAGTCTTTGCCCCTCTTAGGGATAACTGGATGGGTTGTCACCACGTAAATTCTTCGCAGCAGATCCAACTCCTCCCAAGAAAGGTCTCTGAGGGTGAGTATGAAATGTCGGCGCAGTTCTGGGCTTACCCGACCCAACGCGATTGACCTGGTGATATTCGCATACGGGACGGTCTTCTCTTCCTCGATATCGGAGACGCAAGCGTTTAACAACGCGTGGAAATTGCTTTCCTCAATTTCCGCTTCGAGGATGTCTTCGTCCGGCATTTCTTTCCTGTAAAGAAATGCCCGATAGAAATCTAAGATTCGCTGTTCATCGCGTTGACGGACATAGCTGAATATTTTCTCCAGACCTAGTTTCGCCACCTCGGAAACCAGTGGCGGAATAGGCACCGCACTGAGTCCAACCTTCCCAACAATTTCTGTAATCTTGATCAGCCGTGTTCTCGGGCTTTTGCTTTCGCCAAGCGGGCTAGTCAATTTGGCCACTGTCGATCCCTTTACGAGTTGTTGTACCAAAAGAAGTACTTAGCACCAGCCTATCACCCCCGAAAGCGTTGGCAGCTTAGCTCCGAGTTTCTGACTCTTTAAACTCGATTAAAAGTCCTGAGCCACCCGTTGGCCCAGGCTGTACGCATCACCTCCACGCAGCGCATAGCCATGAAACCACTGCACATCTTCAAACCCGGCACGCACACCGCCATGAGCGGCGCCAGTTTTGACTTCAGCGAGTCCGATATGGCCGCCACCGTGCGTGCATACGACCCTGCCCTCCAACCCTGGCGCTGACGGTTCGTATTTTTCCGGTTTCCTGACGGCCATGACGGTCGGTGGCTGGGCGCTCCTCGGCTTCGATGCGTGCTCGCAGGTGTCTCCATGGCGAAAATATGCGCAACAAGCGCAGATCCATGTCCGTCACGTTTCTGAGTACTGTTTTTTCTCGACGCCTTGAAAGTTCGAAGGCGCCCCCGAAACCGGGGCAAGGAGCACTATTCAACCATCTTGAAATCCCACCTGGTCAATCGAGCGGCACCCGGGTCATTGCAACGGCGAGAACTTCGCCGGCAGGTAGATCGTCGAGCACATGTCGCGAAGTTGCGGGCCGGAGTTTTCCGGCGGCCAGACGCCGTCGGCGACCGCTTGGGTGCGCACCTGCAAGCGCTGCTCAAGGCTGGCCCACGGCCAGATGTGCAGATAGCGCGGCAGCGCGCCGTCGGTGGCATAAAACGCCGCGTACACCGGCGAATAGGGTTCGGCGGTCCGCGCTTCAATGGCGTTGCTCCAGCCGTCGAGTGTCGGCTGCAACCCGCTGCTGACCAAGTCGTAGACGCGCAACTCATAGAACGGACCGTGCGGGCCGGCGCTCAAGGGTTCGAGGAAGGGAAACAGCGTGTAGTTTTCGATGCGCAGGTCGGTGATGAACTTGTTGATGCCAAACGCCCCGCCCTCCAACAGGAAACGCTCGCGTTCTGCCTGCCTGAGGTGTTCGTCCCCATAGCCGCGCAGCACGGCAATCTGGTTCAACGGGCCGATCTCCGAGGCCCAGCAGCCCATCAGCATGCCGCCGACACTCGAGTCGTTCAGCGCTGCCTCGATGCGCGCCAGGGCATCGGCGACGGTACGCACGCGCAAGGTGAAAGTGATCAGTTCAAAAAAACGCACAGCGACTCCGCCCATCGGTTTGCCAAAAGCCCACAGCCTAAGGCAGCCCCCGCAGGCGGGATATTGAGAAGAACCCCCATCGATTACGGCATTTTCCCCAGTGTTCCAGGTGATTTCTTTACGCCGGGCAGTCATCGACAATTCACACAACGTGTTCAATGCCTTCACTTAATGGCGCTTGATGCAGGATTCGCGACGAATATGCTGTGGGTACGTTTCCGCGATCTCGCATGACAACAAGAGCCCACTCCATGCACAGCCCAAGAACGCTCTACCAAAAGCATATCGACAGTCATACCATATGCGCCCTCGACGATCAGGGCCATGTGCTGCTGTACATCGACCGCCAGGTCGCCAACGAATACACCAGCCCGCAAGCCTTCAGCGGCATGCGCGAAGCAGGTCGCAAAGCCTGGCGTCCCGGAGCGACGCTGGCGGTGGTCGATCACGTGAATCCGACCGCCCCTATACGTATCGCGGCGATGCCGGACGATGGAGGCGCTCGCCAGGTGTCCTACTTCGAAGAAAACTGCCGCGACTTCGGTATCGAGTTGTTCGATGTGCTGGACAAACGCCAGGGTATCGAGCATGTCGTGGCCCCCGAACAAGGCTTTATCCTGCCCGGCATGGTCGTTGCCGCCGGCGACAGCCACACCACCACCTACGGGGCTCTGGGTGCTTTCGGTTTCGGCATCGGCACCTCGGAAATCGAACACCTGCTGGCTTCGCAAACACTGGTCTACAAACGCCTGAAAACCCTGCGCGTGACAGTCAACGGCCTGCTCGGGCCAGGCGTAACGTCCAAGGACATCGTCATGGCCCTGATCGAGAAAATAGGCGCTTCAGGCGCCACCGGCTACGCGATTGAATTCGCCGGCCCGGCGATCAGCGATCTCAGTGTCGAAGCGCGCATGACCATCTGCAACATGGCCGTCGAGGCAGGCGCCCGAGGCGCGTTCATGGCGCCGGACGACAAGGTCTTTGCCTATCTGCAACATAAGCCCCGGGCTCCTCAAGGCAAGCTGTGGGAACAGGCCGTCGAAAAATGGCGAGGCCTGCACAGCGACGCCGGTGCGGTGTTCGATCGTGAAGTCAGCCTGGATGTCGGGAACCTGGAACCCATGGTCACCTGGGGCACCAGCCCCGATCAGGCCGCACCGGTGGGCGGGCATGTGCCGGACCCGGCCGCGCAGCCGGACCTGATTCTGCGTCAAGGTATGCAACGCGCCCTGAAGTACATGGGCCTGGAACCGGGCATGCCGCTGAGCGACGTGGTGATCAGCCATGCCTTCATCGGTTCCTGCACCAATGCGCGCATCGAGGACCTGCGCGACGTCGCCCGCGTCGTGCGCGGCAAACGGGTGGCGGCCCACGTGCGGGCCATGATTGTTCCCGGTTCGACCCTGGTGCGTGACCAGGCCGAAGACGAAGGGCTGGCGCAGATCTTCCTCGATGCCGGTTTTGAATGGCGCCAGTCGGGTTGCTCAATGTGCCTGGCTATGAATGACGATGTACTCGCCCCCGGTGATCGCTGCGCTTCAAGCACCAACCGCAACTTCGAAGGACGCCAGGGCGCCGGCGCACGCACCCACTTGATGAGCCCGGCCATGGTTGCCGCCGCAGCGATTACCGGGCACTTGACCGACGTGCGCACCTTCGCGCTGGAGGCTTGAACCATGCAACCTTTCACTATCGTCAGCGGCAGTGCCGCCCCGCTTCTGGCCGCCAACATAGACACCGACGTGATCATGCCCAAACAGTTCCTGAAAGGGATTGATCGCAAGGGCCTGGACAAAGGCCTGTTCTTTGACCTGAGGTTCCTGGACTCCGGCGACGCCGATCCTGAATTCATCCTCAACCAACCGGCCTGGAACGAGTCTGCGTTTCTGGTGGTGGGCGCCAATTTCGGCTGTGGTTCGAGCCGCGAGCACGCGGTCTGGGGGCTGAAACAAGTAGGCATCCGCGCACTGATTGGCACCAGCTTCGCCGGTATTTTCTACGATAACTGTCAGCGCAATGGGGTGTTGGCGATTCAGCTGACCGAGGATCAACTCAAGCAGATTGCCGCGTTGATCAGCAACCCGGCAACGGCTCGAATCAGCGTCAACCTGCCGGAGCAAACCATTGAACTGGCGGACGGTAACGTGATCCCGTTCGAGATCGATCAACTGCGCAAGCAATCACTGCTGCTGGGGCTGGATGCGATTGGCACCACGCTGCAGCGGGCCGAGCAGATTCGCAGTTTCGAGGCCCGGCACCTGGCGGAAAATCCCTGGCTCAACTGATGGAACCCCCCGGCGGCGGATCTAATGCTGTTCTGTGGGAGCGAGCTTGCTCGCGATGGGTTCAAGAGCGCCGCGTTTAGCCGTTAATCACGCGCTATCGTTAACGACCATCGCGAGCAAGCTCGCTCCTACAGAGGCTCATGATGGCGGTGCTTCATTCAACCGAGAGATGACGGAAATATTCCTCGAGAAACTCGACGCAAACCCGCAGCTTGGCTGACTGGCTCAGCCGCGTCGGATACACGGCCCACACGTTGGCGCTCTGGGTGTAATCGTGCAGCACCTGCACCAGCCGCCCCTGTTCCAGCATCGGTTTGACGTCCCACATCGAGCGCAACAATATCCCGCCGCCGCTCAAGGCCCACTGCAACACGATTTCACCGTTGTTCGAGGATAACGGCCCGCTGACGCGTACCGACTCCTCCTGCCCGTCCTTTGTCAGGCTCCACACGCCGAACGCGTTATTGCGCTCCTTCAGTACCAGGCAATCGTGGTCTTTCAAGTCCTCCAGCGAACGCGGCACACCGCGGCGTTCCAGGTACTCGGGCGTCGCACACAACACCCGCCTGTTGCTCACCAGTTTGCGCCCCAGGTGCTGCCCCGGCAGGTCATCCCCCACGCGAATTTCCAGATCGAAGCCCTCGCCAACGATATCGACCACGCGATCGAACACGTCCAGGCGCAGTTCGAGTTTTGGATAGGTTTGCGACAGTTCGCAGATCGCCGGTGCCACGTGGTTGCGGCCAAAACCGAAGCTGCTGCAAATGTGCAGCGAGCCCATGGGTTGTTGCCGCGCCTCGGATATTTCGCCGACAAAGTCGTCGAAGTCACCCAACAGCTTCTCCGCCCACACCCGCACCCGTTCGCCGTCGTCAGTCAGCGCGATGCGCCGTGTGGTGCGGTGCAGCAGACGGGTCGAGAGCGTCGTTTCCAGCACGGAAATGCGTTTGCTGATGTACGCCGGTGAGTACCCCAACTCCTCGGCAGCGCTGGCGAAGCCGTTTTTCCGAACAACGGTGAGGAAAACCTTGAGGTCTTCGGGCAAGGGAAATTGATCACGATTCGTGTTCATACGCCTCATACTTTTGCTGTTTATTGCGATATTCGCGAAGGATAGCATCGATCTACCGAGTGGCAATCCATCCCCGGCCAACCGTGGTTTCTGAATCCTCGATAAAAACAACATGAGGAAAGCGCAACATGAACAAGCCCTATGAGCAAACCCTTAACGCCCCCGACGGCGGCTTCATGCAACGCCTGCGCAGCCTCTGCGCCTACGAAATCGGCGTCATCCCGCTGCCGATTTTTCTCGGCATTGCAGTCATCGTTTATCTCTCTGCCCATCTGGGTTTCCTGCCCAAGAACATGATCGGCGGGCTCGCCGTGATCATGACCATGGGCGTGTTCTTCGGCCAACTTGGCTCACGCCTGCCGATCCTCAAGGATATCGGCGGCGGCGCGATTCTGTGCCTGATGCTGCCGTCGATCCTGGTGTTCTACGGCTTCTTCGGGCCGGCGACGATCGACGCCACCAAAATGCTCATGAAAGAAGCCAACTTCCTGTACTTCGTGATCGCCAGCCTGGTGGTCGGCAGCATTCTGGGGATGAGTCGCTTCATTCTGGTCCAGGGCATGCTGCGGATGTTCATTCCCTTGCTCGTCGGCACCCTGGCCGCCGTTGCCAGCGGGTTGATTGTCGGCAAATTGGTGGGCTACAGCTTTCACCACACGTTCTTTTTCATCATCGTGCCGATCATTGGCGGCGGGATCGGCGAAGGGATTCTGCCGCTGTCGCTGGCCTACTCGGCGATCCTCGGCGGCACCCCGGATATCTACGTGGCTCAACTGGCGCCCGCCGCCGTGGTCGGCAACATCGTGGCGATCATCTGTGCCGGTTATCTGGCGCGCCTGGCCCTCAAACGCCCGAGCATCAATGGCGAAGGCTCGCTGATTCGCGCCAAGGACGAGAATGACCAATTCCTGGTAAAGGAAGACGCAGGCTCTCTCGTCGACTTCCGCGTCATGGGTGCCGGGGTGCTGCTGATCTGCGCGTTCTTCGTCCTCGGCGGCCTGCTGGAAAAAGTCGTGGGCATTCCCGGTCCGGTGATGATGATCCTCGCGGCAGTACTGTTTAAGTACCTTCGGGTGCTGCCGGAGAAACTCGAGAAAGGGGCCAACACCTTTTACAAATTGGTGTCGTCGGCGTTCATCTGGCCGGTCATGATCGGCCTGGGCATGCTCTACGTGCCACTGGACAGCGTGGTGAAAGTGTTCTCGGTTGACTATGTGCTGGTGTGCGTCTCGGTGGTGGTGTCAATGACCGTGGCCGGCTTTTTCATTGGCAACCTGATGAAGATGTACCCCATCGAATCGGCCATCGTGACGTGCTGCCATAGCGGCCTGGGTGGCACCGGAGATGTGGCGATCCTGTCGGCTTCCAACCGCATGTCGCTGATGCCGTTCGCGCAAATCTCCACGCGCATTGGCGGTGCCTCGACGGTGATTCTGGCGACGATTCTGTTGCGGCTTTTTGTTTGAAGAGATGCTGCTGACACGGGTGTTCGCTTCTGCAAGAGAACACCCTTTCCATCACTTGAAAAAATCACTCGGCGTCTTGCCGAACTGCTTCTTGAACATGGTAGTGAACGCGCTCGGACTGTCGTACCCCAGCTCCCCGGCAATGTCGATGATCTTCTCCCCGACGGCTATTCGTTCCAGCGCCAGCAGCAGGCGCGCTTGCTGGCGCCATTGGCCGAAGGTCATGCCGGTTTCCTTGCGGAACCTTCGCTGGATGGTTTTGGCGTCGAGGTTCAACCGGGCGCTCCAGTCCGACAACGTCGAGCCATCCCCGGGATCACGCTGCAACGCGCTACAGATCTGGTTGATACCTTGATCGGTGGGCTGCGGCAGGTTCAATGGCAAGGTTGGCAGGATCGTCAATTCATCCAGAATCAGGCGCAGCACCCGGGCTTCCCGTGAATCCGGATCGCAGGAAAAGTCGAAATCGACCGAGACCTTGATCAGCTCACTCAGCAATGCGGAAACACTCACCGCCCGGGTTTCAGCGGGCAGATCCAGGCTCGCGTCAGGGCGCACAAAAACGCTGCGCATCTTGATCGCCCCCACGCAGCGAATCGAGTGCACTTCCCCACTCGGCATCCAGATGCCGCGACTCGGCGGCACCGTCCATTGGCTGGTGGCGGCGTGCACCACCATCACGCCTTCGATGGCATAGATCAGTTGATGCTTTTCATGGGAGTGCGGCGGGATGAACCAGTTTTCCGGGTAGTCGGTCGCGCTGCTGCGAACGCTCCAGCCGCCCTGGTCGATCTCCGCAAGAAATGAGTGCAATGGCTTGATCATGATGCCCTTTTTGCGATGGTACGTGCCCGAGCTGCGCGAGACGGGCGACTTCACGGCCCATAGGATAACGCCGAACCCTGAAATGGGCTGCGCCTTGCGTTCGCAGTTCGCGTTTTTTATCCGGAAGATCGCCCATGTCGACCACCACCCTCAGTTCACCGTCATCCACCGCTTCGGCGGCCAGTCAGGCCAGCCCCCTGGTCATGCGCGTCATCGGCGCCTGTGCGCTGGCGCACCTTATCAACGACCTGATCCAGGCCGTGCTGCCGTCGATCTACCCGATGCTCAAGGCCAGTTATGGCTTGAGCTTCACTCAGGTCGGCCTGATCACCCTGACCTTCCAGCTCACTGCTTCACTGCTGCAGCCGTGGATCGGTTTCTACACCGACCGACACCCCAAACCGTGGTTGTTACCGGCTGGAATGGTCTGCACCCTGATCGGCATTCTGATGCTGTCAATGGTCGGCAGCTTCCCGGCGATTCTCGTGGCCTCGGCATTGGTGGGCGTCGGTTCGTCGACCTTTCACCCGGAGACCTCGCGGGTGGCGCGCCTGGCCTCGGGCGGTCGCTACGGTTTGGCGCAGTCGACCTTTCAGGTCGGCGGCAACGCCGGCAGTGCCTTCGGCCCATTGCTGGCCGCCGCGATCATCATTCCCTATGGCCAGGGCAATGTCGCTTGGTTCGGCCTGTTCGCGGTGTTTGCCATCCTCGTTCAGTACGGCCTGAGCCGCTGGTACCGCAATCACCTGAACCTGTTCAAGCTCAAGCAAGGCAGCAAGGCCACCCACGGCCTGTCGAAACAGCGGGTGACGTTCGCCCTGGTGGTACTGGCGCTGCTGGTATTCTCCAAATACTTCTACATGGCCAGTTTCACCAGTTACTTCACCTTCTACCTGATCGAGAAGTTCGACCTGTCCGTAGCCAGTTCGCAGTTGTACCTGTTCCTGTTCCTCGGTGCTGTCGCGGCGGGCACATTCTTTGGTGGCCCGATCGGCGACCGGATTGGCCGCAAGCAGGTGATCTGGTTCTCGATCCTAGGCGCAGCGCCGTTCACCCTCGCCCTGCCCTACGTCGACCTGTTCTGGACGGGTGTGTTGAGCATGATCATCGGCTTCATCCTCGCCTCGGCGTTCTCGGCCATTGTGGTCTTTGCCCAGGAACTGGTGCCCGGCAACGTCGGCATGATCGCCGGGGTGTTCTTCGGCCTGATGTTCGGTTTCGGCGGGATCGGTGCGGCACTGCTCGGGCATCTGGCGGATATCCATGGTATCGAGTACGTCTATACCTTGTGTTCGTACCTGCCGCTGCTGGGAATTCTGACGATCCTGTTGCCTTCGACCCGGAGTGCTCACTGACGGATTCAGCCGATCACTTTTGCTACCAACCTTGTAGCACTCGGTAACACCTGGCCCTGTGGCGGTGCGTCCTTTCCTCGACGTGCCGCCACCCACCCCGCTGTACACGGGCAAACCCGCCATGGCGTACTTTGTGCATCCACAGGCCATCCTCTTCTGCCTGTAGTCGCCATGCGCCCCAAGGAACTGAAACTCTGGACCACCGGTGTCGCCCACCTGCTCGACCTGCCTGCCGGGCATGCGCGGCTGTCGGGGTTGAGCCATTGGCTTCGACAAATCTGCCCGGTCGATCATTTCGTGTTGTTTGTCTACGAAGGCAATCACCGGCCACTGGCGTTGTTCGATACGTTTTCGGCGGACAAGCGTGCGGTGTATGTCGACGACTACCAGTGCGGGCCTTACCTGCTCGACCCCTTCTACCTGGCCTGCACCCGTGGCCAGGCACCGGGACTGTGGCGCCTGCGCCAGTTCGCCCCCGACCACTTCTACCTTGGCGAGTACTTCCTGACCTATTACCAGCAAACCGGACTGGCCGAGGAAGTGGCGTTTTTCGTCGATCTCGGAGGTGGCGCCATGGCGGTGATGTCGCTGATGCGCTCCAGTGCCAGTTGCGCCTTCAGCCGGGACGAAATGCAGTTGGTCGAATGTGCGCAAGCGGTGGTCGAGCAGGTCATCAACGAAGCCTGGCGCTTGCGCCAGGCCCAGCAACCGCGCCCGGCACAAGACCTGGACTTCAAGATCCGCGAAGCCTTCGACCACTTCGGCGCGCACATCCTCACCGGGCGCGAGCAGGAGATTGTCCAGTTGCTGTTGCGCGGCCACTCCAGCGCCTCGGTGGCCGAACAACTGAACATCAGCCCCGGCACGGTGAAGATTCACCGCAAGAACATCTACGCAAAACTGGGGATTGGCAGCCAGTCGGAGCTGCTGGGGTTGTTCATTCGGGAGCTGACGGAGGATCCGTTGCAGGCCCCCGGCCTCAAGCTGCAAGCCTGATACCTGTCGGCTAGCACAACCCCCTGTGGGAGCGGGCTTGCTCGCGAAAGCGATATTCCAGTTGCCATATCAGTTGCCTGACACACCGCTTTCGCGAGCAAGCCCGCTCCCACAGGTCTATCGGTGATCTGGAGATTGTGGTCAGGGCGGATCAAGCTGATCCAGTGCGCGGTTCACAGCCAGTTCGCCCAGCATGATCACCTGCGCAATGCCCAACAGCGCATTGCGACTCGTCCCCTCCAGATGATCCACCAGATCGTTGGCCATGACATTGGCCGACGCCAGCGACTCGCAGGCATGCACCAGCAAGGTTTCAGTATTGAGTTCGGGATTGACGATGAACATCGTGCTGGGTTTGTGAGGGGTGGCCATGATGTCGGGACCTAGGTTGAAGGCGCGCTCGCCGGCTTCGTGGAGCTTGTTTGAATCGAGGCTTTCGGACGGGGATGCCGGATCGGTGTCCGGCGGGTTGGGTGTGACTTTGAACATAGTGAAACTCCTTGTACCGTAAAAAGGAGCCATCACTTCACGCTACCAAACGTTGGGTGGTGGCCATACGCAGGTTGGTAGACCGGGTACAAGGACCGGCGCACCCGAAGGCGCCCTGTGCATGGCCACCATGTAGCAGAGCAGAAAAAACGCTGCTGATAGTGACGCATTGCACCTTGTAAACCGGGCTACCAAACCCAATCGCTGTTGTTATTCAGCGACCGGCAAACGATAAGACCCGACCCCAAGGCGCACAAGCCGGCGGATTCTGGCGTACCTGTAGGCAATGACGCAAGGTGTTGTAGCTTGCGGGAAGTAACGCTGACAGCGACTAAACACGAACATCTCAGCCGTGAATTTACGCGATCCACTTGCGTTGAAATTCTTAGGGAAGCAGAGGAAATATCCGACGTACTTTTAAGGTTGGCGGTCGGAAGCGTGAGTATTAACTTGGCCGCTCTCAACCTTCAGGGTGAAACGATTACATGCGAGAGACAAGGGTCGACAAAGTCAATTGCCCGGATGGCGACATTTGGCGTTATGATCACGTCAAATGTCGCATGGAGGTAATCTGTATGCCCGCTGTCAGACCCACAGAAAATAAAGTCGTTGGGACGGAGACAAAGCGTCTCGCCCGCAAGCCGACTGAGGTGCTGCTACATGGCCGTAGTGGCGATACGCGCATGTTGATCATCCGATACACCCAGGAAGGCTTTGATCTGAGCGACGTCAGGGACATGATTTCCATATCCGGCCTGTACATGGAGCACGACCTTGTTCAGCGCATTACCGGGAAATCCCTCAGAACTGTGCAGCGCTTGGCAAAGGAGACCCAGCCAGTTCGGCTGAACCAGCAACAAAGCACCGTCGCCTTTCAGTTTGCACAGGTACTCGAGCACGCCATCAATGTGTTTGGCGATCAGCAGTTGGCTGAGGACTGGCTGAGAAAACCCTGCAAGTACCTGGAGGGTCATATACCGCTGGAACTGATCGACAACTCGCTGGGTTTCCAGGTGGTAGAGGACTATCTGACGCGAATTGAACACGGGGTTTATCAATGAATCCTTTGCCTTGGGATGGGAAGTGGCACGCTTGGCGTCTGGACCGTGCAGTTTTCAAGGACTCATGGGATAGCGGCATTGGTGCGCAACAATCCGGCGGCCGATGGAACCCTCCTGGCCGCCGGGTTATTTACGCTTCGGCCGACCCGGCTACTGCGATTTTAGAAGTCGCCACCCACGCAGGCTTCGATACGCTCGACAGCGTGCCTTATGTGCTGACGTGTTTCGAAGTGCTGGATTCGAATGTCATCAAGGTTGTTCAGCCCGAAGATGTGCCGAACCCGAACTGGCTCATTCCGTCTGAACTTTCACCCAATCAACAGCATTTTGCTGATGAGCTGCTAGCCGAACACCCATTCGTGCTTATCCCGTCTGCGGTTACCCGCCACTCCTGGAACCTGCTGGTTAGCTGTGATTTGGCAGCGGATCAATTCAAGCTTGTTTCGCAGGAGCGTTTTGGACTGGATACCCGCTTACTGAAATGAATGAGAGTGTCGACTTTGCCCATCAGAACCTCAAATGCAGCCAGTCGCGTGTGATCTCTACACTTCACACCCACTGAACACTTGCTCCACTCCTCCTATCCCCCAAGGGATATATACACCGCAAAACCCCGATTGCTAGTTTGGCCCCCGACGCACTGATTCATCACTGCAAGGGAGCCCGCCTCGTGAACAACAGCGTGAACGACAACCCGCCAAGCGATATCGAATTCTACAATGTGGTCAAACGCTATGGCGAGGTGCAGGCCGTCAGCGGTCTGAATTTCGCGGTGCGGCGTGGCTCGTTTCATTCCTTCCTCGGCGGCTCGGGCTGTGGCAAGACCACTACCCTGCGCATGATCGCCGGCTTCGAGCAGCCCACCAGCGGTGAAGTTCGTCTGGCCGGCAAGAGCGTGGCCGGTGTGCCGGCCTTCGAGCGGCCGGTGAACATGGTGTTCCAGCATTACGCGCTGTTCCCGCACCTGACCGTGGTGCAGAACATCGCCTACGGCCTGCGCTATCGCACGCCGCGCCCGGACAAGAAACAGCAACTGCGCATGGCCGATGAGGCGCTGGAAATGGTGCGTCTGAGCGGCTTCGGCCAACGCAAGCCGAGCGAACTGTCCGGCGGCCAGCAACAGCGCGTCGCCCTCGCCCGCGCCTTGGTCAACAAGCCGACGGTGTTGCTGCTCGACGAGCCACTGGCTGCGCTGGACCGCAAGCTGCGCAAGGAGATGCAATCGGAGTTGCTGCGTTTGCAGCGCGAAGTCGGCATCACTTTCGTGCTGGTCACCCACGACCAGGAAGAAGCCCTGTCGATGAGCGACAGCATCAGCGTGATGCACAACGGTTCGATCATCCAGACCGCCACCCCGGAACAACTCTACGAAGCCCCGGCCAGCCGTTATGTGGCGGATTTTATCGGTGAGTCCAACCTGTTCGACGGCACCGTGCGCCAACTCAACGGCAACTCGGTGGTGCTGCGCACCGAGCAAGGGCTGGAACTGACCAGCCCGCTGACGCCTACCGGCAAAGCCTTGAGCGCCAACGCCGCCGGCTGCATTGCGGTGCGCCCGGAGTTGATCAGCATCGCCGGCGCCCATGCCGAGATGAGCCGCGAGGTGAAGCTGCCGGGCTGCGTCGAAGACCGCATTTACCTGGGCAACTCCACCGAATACCGCGTGCGCACCCAGGCCTTCGGCGTGGTCTGCGTGCGGGTGCCGCGCCAGCAGGATCACGGCACCAATGCATTCGAACACGGCGCGGCTGTGCGCGTCGGCTGGGATCACGCCAATGGCCTGGCCATGGCGTTGTAAATCATCGATTCGTTTCATCAACCGGATGTGGAGCGTGTTATGGACCAGAAGACCTTTATCAAAACCCTGCGCAGCTGGCAGAACGGCTCGATCAGCCGCCGCGAGTTCCTTGGCCGCACCGGTCTCGGCATTGCCGCCGCCGTGGTCGCCACCAACATGCCCGGCCTGCTGACCTCCAGCGCCGAGGCGGCCGAGCAGGCCAAACTCGGTGATCGCCTGTCGCTGGCGACTTGGCCGAACTACCACAGCCAGGAAAACCTCGACACCTTCGGCAAGTCCACCGGCGCCCGGGTGTCGATGAGCGTGTTCGGTTCCAACGAAGAGATGCTCGCCAAATTGCAGGCCGGTGGCAGTGGCTGGGACGTGCTGGTGCCGACCAACTACACCATCAGCACCTACGTCGGGCTGGGCCTGATCGAACCGCTGGACCTGTCGCGCATTCCCAACTTCGACGCCTCGGCGTTCCAGCAGAAATTCATGGCCCAGGGCACGGTGGACGGCAAGGTCTACGCGGTGCCGAAAAACTGGGGCACCACCGGCATGCTCTACGACACCGGCAAACTGAAAAACGGCCCGACCAGCTGGAAGGAATTCTGGGTCGCCGCCCAAGGCCCGGCCAGTGGCCGGACGATGGTCCACGACTATCAGCTGACCGCCATCGGCAATGCCCTGAAGAGCTTCGGCTACAGCTTCAACTCCCTGGACCCGAAAGAACTGGCCGACGCGGAAAAACTGCTGATCGAGGTCAAGCCGCACCTGTTCGCGATCAACTCCGACATTCAGCCGTCGATGCGTAGCGGCGATGCCTGGCTGGCGATGTCGTGGACCGGCGACGCCTCGCAACTGCACCGCGACAACGCGCAAATGCAGTTCGAACTGGGCAAGGAAGGTGGCGAGTTGTGGAGCGACTTCTTTGCGATTCCGAAAAGCTCGGAGCACAAGGACGCCGCCTACGCGTTCATCAACTACCTGCTCGATCCGCAGCGCAACAAACTCGAAGTGCTGAGCCACGGTTACCCGAGCGGCGACAAACGTGTCGACGCGCTGCTGCCTGTGGCGATGCTCGACGATCCGATCATGTACCCGGCCGCCGAGGCCCTGAGCCCGCTGGAGTTCGGTGCCGCCGCCACGCTGACCAGCCCGGCCCGCGCCGAACTGATGGCGCGCTTCAAGTCCGCCTGATCGCCTGACCATGGCCAATGAGGAGTCATCCATGAATGCCGCCGCCCACCCGCAAACGGTGCAGCCGGGCCATGCCCTGGCGGTCGAGGTTCGCCAACGGCGCAGCCTCGGCCGACGCATCACCCTGCTGATGCTCTTGCCTTCGACCCTGTGGTTCCTGCTGCTGTTGTTGATGCCGCTGGTGATCATCCTGGTCTTCAGTTTCGGCGAGCGCAGCGCCGTAGGCGGTTACGCCGGTGGCTTCACCCTGGCCAACTACCTGAACCTCGGTTCTCGCGGCGCGGCATTCAGCAACACGCTGATGCTCGCGCCGCTGGGCACCTTGGTGTGCCTGGTGGCGGCCTATCCGCTGGCGTACTTTCTGGCGGTCAAGGTCACCAGAAACCGCTCACTGTTGCTGACCCTGGTGATCGTGCCGTTCTGGACCAGTTTCCTGATCCGCACCTACGCGTGGATTTTCATCCTCAGCGGCAAAGGCATTCCGGCGCTGCTGGCCAGCCTGGGTCTCGAGGATGTGCGGCTGATCAACACGCCGTGGGCGGTGCTGATCGGCATCGTCTACGGCTACCTGCCGCTGATGGTGTTCCCGATCTACGTCAGCCTGGAAAAGCTCGACAAGCGCCTGCTCGAAGCCTCGGCGGATTTGGGTGCCAGCGCCTTCGAAAGCTTGCGCCGGATCACCCTGCCGCTGTCTGCACCGGGAATCATCACCGGGGTGATGCTGGTGTTCATCCTGTTGATGGGCGAGTTCCTGATCCCGGCCATTCTCGGCGGCGGCAAGGTGTTTTTTGTCGGCAACGCACTGGTCGACCTGTTCCTGCAATCGCGCAACTGGCCGTTCGGCAGTGCGCTGGCCATGACGTTGGTGGCGATGATGCTGCTGATCATCGGCGTGTATCTGAAACTGGTAGCGCGCTACGGCGGCCGCCCTGCCGACGGAGGTTTGTGACATGTGGCTGCGCAGCTATTCGACATCGCTGTACCTGTTCCTCTACGCGCCGATTGCCTTGATCGTACTGTTCAGCTTCAACGCCGGGCGCAGTGGCCTGGCCTTCCAGTGCTGCTCGGTGCAATGGTTCGGCACCGCGTTCGGCAACCCGTTCATCATGGAAGCCCTGGGCAACAGCGCACTCATCGCCTTCAGTTCGGCGGTGATTGCCACGCTGTTCGGCACCCTGGCGGTGTTCGGCCTGCAACGTACCGGGCCCAAGGTGCGAATGCTGTTCGATGCGCTGACCTACTGCGCGATCATCGTGCCGGGCATCGTCATCGGCATCTCGACGCTGATTGCCTTCATCAGCCTGTTCGACCTGATCAACCCGCTGCTGGCGAGCTGGCTGCCGACGGTGCCGAAGTTGAACATGGGGTTCTTCACTGTGATCGCCGCGCACTCGTTGTTCACCATGGCCCTGGTGATGGTGATCGTGCGCAGTCGCGTCGATTCGCTGGACAAGGCCTTGCTGGAAGCGTCGGCGGACCTGTACGCGCCACCGATGGACACCTTCTGGCGGGTGACCCTGCCGCAGATCAGCCCGGCGATCATGGCCGGGTTCCTGCTGGCCTTCACCTTCAGCTTCGACGATTTCATCATTGCGTTCTTCGTCGCCGGTTCCGAAACGACGTTGCCGATATACATTTTTTCCTCCATCCGCCGCGGCGTGACGCCAGAGATCAACGCGATTTCCACGGTGATCATCTGCGTGTCGCTGGCCCTGCTGTTCACTTCCCGCCATCTGCAAAACCGCCGCACCGGCGTCCAGGAGTCGCACCATGCGTGATCAGCTTTACATCAACGGCGAATGGGTCAGCCCGGATCTGGGCGGCTATCTGGACGTGATCGATCCGGCCACTGAGCAGGTCTTCCACCGCGTGGCGGCGGGCACTGAAGAGGATGTCGACCATGCCGTGCGCGCGGCCCGTCGGGCCTTCGACAATGGCTGGGGTCTGACCAGCGGCGCCGAGCGTGCGCAGTGGCTGGAGGCCTTGGCCGATGAACTGGAGGCCGGCAAACAGGCACTGGCGGAACTGGAAGTGCGCGACAACGGCAAACCCTTGCCCGAAGCGCAGTGGGACATCGGCGATGCCATTGCCTGCTTCCGTTACTACGCCGGTCTGGCCCGCGATCTCGATCTGCAACAGGATCACCCGCTGGCCTTGCCGGATGAGCGTTTCCGTTGCCGTATCCGCCACGAACCGATTGGTGTGGCCGGGCAGATCATCCCGTGGAACTACCCGCTGCTGATGGCCGCTTGGAAGGTCGCTCCAGCCTTGGCCGCCGGGGCCACGGTGGTGCTGAAACCGTCCGAGCTGACGCCGCTGACCGCTCTGGAACTGGCAGCCGCCGCCGACCGCATCGGCTTGCCGGCCGGGGTGTTGAACGTGATCACCGGCCTCGGCGTCGACGCCGGCAGCCCGCTCACCGAGCATCCGGGCGTGGACAAACTGGCCTTCACCGGCAGCGTGCCCACCGGGGCGAAAATCATGTCGGCGGCGGCGCGGGACATCAAGAACATCAGCCTGGAACTGGGCGGCAAATCTGCGTTCATCGTGTTCGATGACGCCGATATCGAAGCCGCCGTGGAGTGGATACTGTTCGGGATTTTCTGGAACCAGGGCCAGGTGTGCAGCGCCACGTCACGCCTGCTGGTGCAGGAAACCATCGCCCCGCGCCTGATCGAACGCCTGGTGGAAGAAACCCGCAAGATCAGCATCGGCCCCGGTATGCAGCCCGGGGTTCTGCTGGGTCCGCTGGTCAGCCAGGGCCAATACGACAAGGTGCTCGGTTTCATTGACCAGGGCCTGGCCAGCGGCGCCCGTTTGCTCACCGGCGGACAGCGACCGGCGCACTTGCGCGAAGGTTACTTCGTCGAGCCGGCGATTTTCGACGAGCCTGGCCACAGCAGCATTTTGTGGCGCGAAGAAGTGTTCGGCCCGGTGTTGTGCATCAAGCGCTTCAAGACCGAAGAGCAAGCCGTGCAAATGGCCAACGCCAGCCGCTTCGGCCTGGCCGCCGCCGTGATGAGCGTTGATTTGCAACGCACCGCCCGGGTCGCCAACCAGTTGCGCGCCGGGATCGTTTGGGTCAACTGCTCGCAACCGACCTTCGTCGAAGCGCCCTGGGGTGGCATGAAACACAGCGGCATCGGCCGCGAACTGGGCCAATGGGGGCTGCACAATTACCTGGAGGTCAAGCAGATCACCGAGTATGTCAACGACCAGCCGTGGGGTTGGTACCTGAAATAAACAGGTCAACCTCCGCCACCCCAGTGGGAGCGGGCTTGCTCGCGAAGGGGCCGGCACATCCAACATTGATAGCGCCTGACACACCGCTTTCGCGAGCAAGCCCGCTCCCACACTTTGATCGCGGACGGACACAA
>NZ_AKJM01000123.1 GCF_000282335.1 Pseudomonas sp. GM48 | reverse complement strand
GCCGAACGCAGCCTCGCGGGCTCGGCAGCTGCTACAAAGGGTGTCGCGGCTGAATATTGCGTAACTGACTGGCATTAGCCTCAAAAGCGCCGTTTTGTTCGTAATTGCGGTCAAGGCCTGTTGTTTTGGCTCTTTAGCAAGTCGCGGATCTCGCCCAGCAACTCTTCTTCCTTGGTTGGAACCGGCGGCAGGCTAGGGGCCACGGCCTCTTCGCGCTTCAGGCGGTTGATGGCCTTGACGCCCATGAAGATCGCGAAGGCGACGATGACGAAGTCGATGATGGTCTGGATGAATTTGCCATAAGCCAGCACCACCGCCGGAGTGGCG
Source organism: Pseudomonas sp. GM48 (assembly GCF_000282335.1). Taxonomy (GTDB): domain Bacteria; phylum Pseudomonadota; class Gammaproteobacteria; order Pseudomonadales; family Pseudomonadaceae; genus Aquipseudomonas. The sequence goes on along the minus strand of NZ_AKJM01000123.1, from coordinate 80,452 downwards.
CCCTCCGCTGCCTTGAGCGTTATGGCCAGATCACTGAAGTCCACCCCTCCGATCAGCATCCCGATTGGCGGCATGACCAGATCGCCGACAAACGACGTAACGATCTTGCCGAAAGCCGCACCGATAATGATGCCGACGGCCATGTCGACCACGTTGCCTTTGACCGCGAAGGCCTTGAACTCATTTAGCACGCCCATAGGTTATTTCCTTGTTACAGATGAGGTTGATGAACGCAGTGTAAATCAGCAAATTGAATTTTGCTCAAATCAACTGCCTGCTGTGCTTGCCCACAATCGACCTGGGTGGAGTTGAAAAACTCACCGATTGATCTCATCCATGGGCTGGCCCGGTCTTCTGCGGCTGTTCGCATAAGGTTTTTACAGCGGTATGGTTCACTTGCATGAGTGAACCAAGGTCGAAGTACCATCCCTGAATCGGGATGTTGAAGTTAATCGGGCAGTGGGCGGGCAGGAGCCTGAACTGAAAGTTAATTGCAGTATGGCAATACGAACTGTTTCGTTAATTGAGAGGTTGTGTAGAAAGTTTTATGTCTCTAAGAGTTAATGGCTGCGTTTTGTTTGAATGTTGTCTGGGTTGTGCATTAGATATGTTGATGAATAAGGTTTGTATAGGTTTAAGCCGGGCGGTGAGATATGTCCCCAGGGTTTGTTGGGTGTGTTAAATAAAAAACTTATACAGGTTTTTTGTATGGCAGGCATATGTTGGTAATTCCGAGTTTAATGAAGCTATTTGAAATGTCCAAAGGGGTTGCAAAATATCTGGCCGCACTCCTGCGCCTCGGCTGAGCTATCATCGCGTTTTTTTGCCGGGAGTTCCGATGGCCAAGGCCAAGCGCATGTACGGCTGCACCGAGTGCGGCTCAACCTTCCCCAAATGGGCCGGCCAGTGCGGTGAGTGCGGGGCCTGGAATACGCTCACCGAAACCATGGTGGAAAGTGGCGGGGCCGCAGCCCCCAGCGGGCGTACCGGCTGGGCCGGCCAACAGGCGCAGATCAAGACCCTGGCCGAAGTCAGTGTCGAAGAAATTCCGCGTTTCTCCACCGCTTCCAGTGAGCTGGACCGGGTTCTGGGTGGCGGTCTGGTGGATGGCTCGGTGGTGCTGATAGGGGGCGACCCGGGCATCGGCAAGTCGACCATTCTGTTGCAAACCTTGTGCAACCTCGCCAAGAGCATGCCGGCGCTGTACGTCACCGGTGAGGAATCCCAGCAGCAAGTGGCCATGCGTGCGCGACGCCTGGGGTTGCCTCAGGATCAACTGCGGGTCATGACCGAAACCTGCATCGAAACCATCATTGCCACGGCCCGCCAGGAAAAGCCCAAGGTGATGGTGATCGACTCGATCCAGACGATCTTTACCGAGCAACTGCAATCGGCACCGGGCGGCGTATCCCAGGTGCGCGAAAGCGCGGCACTGCTGGTGCGTTATGCCAAACAGAGCGGTACGGCGATTTTCCTGGTGGGCCACGTCACCAAGGAAGGCGCGCTGGCTGGCCCTCGGGTGCTGGAGCACATGGTCGACACCGTGCTGTATTTCGAAGGCGAGTCCGACGGGCGCCTGCGTCTGCTGCGGGCGGTGAAGAACCGTTTCGGCGCAGTCAATGAACTGGGTGTGTTCGGCATGACTGACAAGGGCCTGAAGGAAGTCTCCAACCCATCGGCGATTTTTCTGACCCGTGCCCAAGAGGAAGTCCCGGGCAGTGTGGTGATGGCGACGTGGGAAGGTACGCGTCCGATGCTGGTAGAGGTTCAGGCGCTGGTGGACGATAGTCACCTGGCCAACCCGCGTCGGGTCACGCTGGGGCTGGACCAGAACCGGCTGGCGATGTTGCTGGCGGTGCTGCACCGTCATGGTGGCATTCCGACCCATGATCAGGACGTATTCCTCAACGTGGTTGGTGGGGTCAAGGTGCTGGAAACGGCGTCCGACCTGGCGTTGATGGCGGCGGTGATGTCCAGTTTGCGCAATCGGCCACTGCCCCACGATCTGCTGGTATTCGGTGAAGTCGGGCTTTCCGGTGAGGTGCGTCCGGTGCCGAGCGGTCAGGAGCGTTTGAAAGAAGCCGCCAAGCACGGCTTCAAGCGGGCCATCGTGCCCAAGGGCAATGCGCCGAAAGAGGCACCGGCGGGGTTGCAGATTGTTGCCGTCACTCGCCTGGAACAGGCACTCGATGCGTTGTTCGAATAGTTTCGGGTTAATACACAACCCTGTGGGAGCGGGCTTGCTCGCGAAAGCGGTGTGTCAGTCAACAGAGATGCTGAATGTAATGGCCTCTTCGCGAGCAAGCCCGCTCCCACAATGATTTTCGCTGATGGTTAGATCTCGATCAGCGCACCCAGTTCGCGCTCCAACTCTTCTGGATCAGCGAGGTTGAGCTCGATCAATCGCCGCAGGCGCTCGATGGATTCCAGGCTGATGTGCAGGCAGACAAAGCCGAGTTGGCCATGGTCGTCGTGGGCCAGTTGCACATCCATGGTGATGTCCACCTCTTCGCTCAAATGAATGTCGACTAGAAAATCCTGCTGCGGATTGCCCATCCACGGATCGGGTCGCTCGATCAGCAACCCCTTGAGCGACAGGTCAATCAACTTCACCGGCCAGGTGGATTCGCCCTGACTCAGCTCGGTTCGGGCATCGAACGCAATACGTTTGAAGCGGCGACGTTCGGCAGGGTGCTCGCTCATGGCGCGATCCTCGGAAATGTACGCTGACTATAGACCCGCATGATCAATGGCTGCCAGCGTGCGCAGGTGTCTAGACCAATGTCGGGGTATGGTCTTTGCCGTCAGGAGAGCTAAACTCGGGGTGGCTGTCTTTCTTGTCCACTCTGGCTGGAATCATAAAATGAAAAATAATAATAGCCCGCTACGCCATCTGCCTTGGCTGGTGCTGGCAATCGTAGGCGCGTGCGCCCTGGGCGTCGTGGCATTGCGCCGAGGCGAGGCAATCAACGCTTTGTGGATTGTGGTCGCTGCCGTGGCCATCTATCTGGTCGCCTACCGCTACTACAGTCTGTTCATCGCTAACAATGTCATGCAACTCGATGCGCGACGGGCCACTCCCGCCGTGCTCAACAATGACGGTCTGGACTATGTGCCGACCAACAAGCACATTCTTTTTGGTCACCACTTTGCGGCCATCGCCGGTGCAGGTCCGCTGGTCGGCCCGGTGCTCGCGGCGCAGATGGGCTATCTGCCCGGCACGCTGTGGCTGATCGCCGGCGTGGTGCTGGCCGGTGCCGTTCAGGACTTCATGGTCCTGTTCATGTCCACCCGCCGCAACGGCCGTTCCCTCGGCGACATGGTCCGCGAGGAAATGGGCCGCATCCCCGGCACCATCGCGTTGTTCGGCTGCTTCCTGATCATGATCATCATCCTCGCGGTGCTGGCGCTGATCGTGGTGAAAGCCCTGGCCGAAAGCCCATGGGGTATTTTCACGGTGATGGCGACCATCCCGATCGCGATGTTCATGGGCATCTACATGCGCTACATCCGCCCGGGCCGCATCGGTGAAATCTCGGTGATCGGCGTGCTGTTGCTGCTCGGTTCGATCTGGCTCGGCGGGCAGATTGCCGCGGATCCGGTGTGGGCCAAGGCGTTCAGCTTCACCGGCGTACAAATCACCTGGATGCTGATCGGCTACGGTTTCGTTGCGGCCGTGTTGCCGGTGTGGCTGATTCTGGCGCCGCGTGACTACCTGTCGACCTTCTTGAAAATCGGCACCATCGTCGCCCTGGCCATCGGCATCCTGATCACCATGCCCGAGCTGAAAATGCCGGCGCTGACCCAGTTCATCGATGGTACCGGTCCGGTGTGGAAGGGCGGTCTGTTCCCGTTCCTATTCATTACCATTGCCTGTGGCGCGGTCTCCGGTTTCCACGCGCTGATCTCTTCCGGCACCACGCCGAAGCTGCTGGATAACGAAACCAACGCCCGCTACATCGGTTACGGCGGCATGCTGATGGAATCGTTCGTGGCGATCATGGCCATGGTCGCCGCCTCGGTGATCGAACCAGGCGTGTACTTCGCCATGAACAGCCCGGCGGCGGTCGTCGGTGGGGATGTGGTGGCGGTAGCGACAGCGGTCAGCAACTGGGGCTTTGCCATCACCCCGGAAGCCCTGCAAGCGGTGGCCCATGACATCGGTGAAACCACCATCCTGGCCCGTGCCGGTGGTGCGCCAACCCTGGCGGTCGGGATCGCACAGATCCTGCACAGTGTTCTGCCGGGTGAAAACACCATGGCGTTCTGGTATCACTTCGCGATCCTGTTCGAAGCGCTGTTCATCCTGACCGCGGTCGACGCTGGTACCCGTGCCGGGCGTTTCATGCTTCAGGATTTGCTCGGTTCGTTCGTGCCGGCCCTGCGCCGCACCGAATCCTGGACCGCCAACCTGATCGCGACCGCCGGTTGCGTGGCCATGTGGGGTTGGTTGCTGTATCAAGGGGTGATCGACCCGCTGGGCGGCATCAATACCTTGTGGCCGCTGTTCGGTATCTCCAACCAGATGCTGGCCGGTATCGCGCTGATGCTCGGCACCGTCGTGCTGATCAAGATGAAGCGCCAACGCTACATCTGGGTCACCCTGCTGCCAGCCGTGTGGCTGCTGATCTGCACCACCACCGCCGGCTTCATCAAGCTGTTCGATGCCAACCCGGCGATCGGCTTCCTGGCCCTGGCCAGAAAATACAGCGATGCGCTGGCCAACGGTCAGATCCTCGCCCCGGCCAAGGACATCACCCAGATGCAGCACGTGATCTTCAACGCCTACACCAACGCAACGCTGACTGCGCTGTTCCTGTTCGTGGTGTTCAGCATCCTGTTCTATGCGCTCAAGGTTGGTATTTCCGCCTGGGGCAGCAAAGAGCGTACGGATAAAGAGTCGCCATTCCAGGCACTGCCGGAAGCGTGATCGAGGATTTGCACCATGTTCAATGACCTGAGTCGCCTCGGTAAATACCTCGGTCAGGCTGCGCGCCTGATGGTCGGCATGCCCGACTACGACAATTACGTCGAGCATATGCAGACCAAACACCCGGACAAACCGGTGATGAGCTATGAGATGTTCTTTCGGGAGCGTCAGGAAGCCCGTTACGGTGGCAAGGGTGGGCCGAAGTGCTGTTGATCCGGTTGTCGGATTAACAGCAATCCCTGTGGGAGCGGGCTTGCTCGCGAAAGCGATGTGTCATTCAACATTCATGTCGACTGACACAACCCCTTCGCGAGCAAGCCCGCTCCCACATTTGTTTTGTGTTGTTTTTTCATCTTGTGAAAAAGGAGATCCAGTTTGTCCTCCCCCATCCCGGTCACGATCCTCAGCGGCTTCCTCGGCGCCGGCAAGACCACCCTGTTGCGCCATCTGCTCAAAGCCGAGCATGGCTTGAAAATCGCCGTGATCGAGAACGAATTCAGCGACGCCGGTATCGATACCCAGTTGTTGGGTGATGAACCGGTGCAAGTGATGACGCTGTCCAATGGCTGCGTCTGCTGCACCATCCATACGGACCTGACCAAGGCACTCTATCTGTTGCTCGAGCGTCTGGACCGGGGCGACATCGCCTTCGACCGCCTGGTGATCGAGTGCACGGGGCTGGCTGACCCGGCACCCGTGGCGCAAACCTTTTTCATCGATGAGGAGTTGCGCGAGCGCTATATCCTCGATGGCATCATTACCTTGGTGGACGCGGCCCACGCCGAACTGCACCTGACCCAGACCATCGCCCAGGCGCAAATCGGTTTTGCCGACCGCTTGCTGGTGAGCAAGCGCGATCTGGTGGACGAGCCGACCTTCACGGCGTTGAGCGAACGCCTGACCCGCATCAACCGTCGCGCCCCGATCCGCGTGGTTGACCACGGCAGGATCGACCTGGCCGAATTGCTCGATGTACGCGGCTTCAACCTCAATGCCGACCTCGGTGGTGGTGTGAGTTTGCGACCGGTCAGCCAGGCACCGTCCATCGACCGTATTTCCAGCCTGGTGCTGCGCACGGACAAGGCACTGGATATCGACAAGCTCAGCGAGTTCATGAACGAACTGCTGGAGGAGCATGGCAAGCAGTTGCTGCGCTATAAGGGCGTGTTGAACATCCTCGGCGAGCCGCGGCGCATGGTGTTCCAGGGCGTTTTGAAGCTCTATGGTTTCGACTGGGACACCGAGTGGGCCGATGATGAAACCCGTGAAAGTGTGATCGTGTTTATTGCTGACGATTTGCCGGAAGAGAAGATTCGTGAGGGGTTTGCACGGGTGGCGGCGGAGTAAGGCTGGTGTTTTTCAATTTCTGAAAGGGCCTCTTCGCGAGCAAGCCCGCTCCCACAGTTGACCGCGATTGTCCTGAATGAGCTCGGTCAACTGTGGGAGCGGGCTTGCTCGCGAAGGTGATCTAACTAGTAACACGATGTTGGACTTGCACAGGTTTCAGGCTTAACAATTTTTCTTCCAGACAATCCAGATGCCGGTTCAGCAAGGCTTGCGCCTTTGCTGCATCTCCACACTCCAGCGCATCCAGCATCTGGGTATGCATCTGCCACGCGCAATAATCCTCTATTTGTCCATCAAACTGCGCAAGTGCTAGCGCGGTCATTGGAACCAGGCTGCCGAGAAAATGCGCCAACGGTGCATTCTCCGCCATGGCTGCCAATCGCAGGTGGAACTCACCGGACAACCGAAGCACTGCGCCACGCTGGCCGAAGTCCAGGCATTGGCGTTGCTGATCAATTATTTCGCGAAGAGGCTTCAAATCCAGAGGTCGCTGACTGGCCAGATGCACCAGCATGATTTCGGTCAACCGCCGGGCATGCAGCGTCTGCCGGATTTGCTCGATATCCGATGCCGCGACCCGAGGGCGGTGATGGGGGCGAAGGACGATGATCTGCTGATGGGCCAGGCGCGTCAGCACGCTACGAATTTCACTTCGGCGGGCACCGAACATCTGCCCCAGACTGTCTTCGGTAAAGCGGCTGCCCGGCAGGAGGCGCCGTTCAAGAATGGCGTCGAAGATCTGTGAATAAAGATCGTCCGCCAACGGCTTCCCGAAGCTTTGTCGAGGGAAGGGCAGGGCAGTGAGTGATTGCGCTGTGGCGAAGCTGTTCATGGCCTGTCTCCAGTTCGAAGAGGAATCAACTGCGAAGGTTGTCGTCCGGGATGTTCAGTTCGATGCCCATGCGCTGGCCTTCGCGCAAAATGTGCCGACGCATCTCGGCGCTGGCCTGGGCGCTGTTCTTGCTGCGGATCGCGCGCACCACGGCTTCGTTTTCTTCAAGGCGTTCAGCCAGGTGCTCCGGGGAGTTGCGCAGCACTTCGGCGCTCTGCTTGAGGGCATTGCTGGTCTGCTGCACCACGCTCTGGAAGATCGGATTCGACGTCAGCGTGAACAGCTCTTCGTGGAACGCGATGTAGGCGTTTACGCCGGCTTCACTATCATTGGCCTCCAGGGCTTCGCGCATGTCCATCAGGGTAAGGCGTAGTTGCCCGACTTCCTTGCTGCTGATGGACTGTGCCACGAGGCCGACGATGAACGGCTCCAGGGTGTAGCGCAGTTGCAGCACGTCTTCCAGGCTCGCTGCGGCCACTGCGCTGTCATGCACCTGGCTGTCGGCGAGATTGGCCTCAAGCACCACCACGCCTTTACCCGGCATTGAGCGCACCAGTCCGAGGGTTTCCAGAACGATGACGGCCTCACGCAGGCTCGGACGGCTGATACCCAGTTGTTCGGCCAGTTCACGTTGCCCCGGCAGCATGTCGCCGGAGCGCCACTGACCTCGGGCCAGCGCGGCCCGAAGTTTTTCTACGACTGAATTTACAACGGTCGACGAGGTAATCACTGTTCGCTCCACGAGCATTAAAAAGTGGTGAAGGTGTGCCGACGAGGCCGCCGGCACACCGTTGATTCAGAATTCCTGCTGATGGGCCGGTGCCACCGGTTTTCGCGGCTGGAAGGTATAACCCGCCTGACCGGAAAGTACTTTGTTCGCCCGCTGCACATCGATGTCCTTTTCCCAACGAGCGATGGCCACGGTGGCGACGCAATTGCCGATCAGGTTGGTCAACGCCCGGCCAATGCCCATGAACCAGTCCACGGCCAGAACCAGGACCAGACCCACGACCGGAATCGCCGGGATCGCTGTCAGGGTGGCCGCCAGGATCACCAGCGCCGAGCCCGGAATACCGTGGGCACCCTTGGAGGTGATCAGCGACACCAGCAGAATCGTCAGCAGGTCGGTCATCGCCAGTGGCGTACCGGTGGCATTGGCGATGAACACGATGGCCAATGTCAGGTAGATCGAGAAACCGTCGAGGTTGAACGAGTAACCGGTGGGAATCACCAGCCCGACTGTCGAACTGCCGATGCCCAGATGCTCAAGTTTGCGCATGATTTGCGGTAGCACAGCGTCGGACGAAGCAGTGCCCATTACGATCAGCAATTCCTCGCGCAGGTACTTGAGCAGCGGCCACATCTTCAAGCCAGAGAGGCGCATCACCAGGCCGAGAATCAGGGCCACGAAGGCCACACAGGTCAGGTAGAACAGGCCGACCAGGCTACCCAGGTGTTGCAGCGAGTCCAGGCCATATTTGCTGGTGGTGAAGGCGATCGCACCGAACACGCCGATCGGCGCCAGGCGCACGATCATGCCCATGATGCGGAAGATCACGTGGCTGAGTTCATTGATCAGCCGCGAAATACCCGATGCCGCCTCGCCCACCAGATTCAGCGCACTGCCGAACAGCACGGAGAACAACAGGACCTGCAGGATGTTGTTATCAGCAAAGGCACCGATCACAGACGTCGGAATCAGGTCCATCAGGAACTGCGTGGTGGTGTGCATGTGCTGGCCACGTTGGGCAATATCGCCCATGTCTGCCGCGGAAAGCTGCTCCAGGTGAATGTTCGCGCCGCTGCCGATGCCGGTGCTGAAGGCGAACACCAGGCCGATCACCAGAGCGATGGTGGTCAGCACTTCGAAGTAGATCACCGATTTGAGGCCGATACGGCCGACCTTCTTCAGGTCGCCGGCACCACTGATGCCGCTGACCACTACGCAAAACACGATCAGGCCAATGAGCATTTTGATCAGCTTGATAAAGCCGTCACCGAGTGGTTTGAGCTGAGCGGAGTATTCGGGAAGGGTCAGCCCGCAGACGATGCCGAGCACCAGTCCGAGAACCACTTGGAGGAAGATTGAACGCGAGCACCATCTGAGCATGGGAGGAATCCTGGTCGGTGTCCTGGCTGCCGTACGCTGCGCGTATCAGCTTCAGGACTTAATTATTGTGGTCTTACCGGTATGTCCAGTGCAGGCGCAGTCTAGGCGCTGTTTTTGGGTGTTCGCAAGCAAAAATTAAGAAATTGGCATGACCGGTCTTACCAGTTGATTGAAATCCCCGGATTAGAGCCTTTTGCCGATTTAAAAAATACGGACGAAAAAAAACCGGCCATCACTGGCCGGTTTTTCATGACTGCGGTCTAGCCGGCTGATTAAGCGCCGTACACCGGCAGCTTCTTGCAGATAGCCTTGACCTTCTCACGAACGGCATCGATCACCGCTTCGTTGTTCAGGTCAGCCAGGATGTCGCAGATCCAGCCGGCCAGTTCCTTGCACTCTGCTTCCTTGAAGCCACGAGTGGTCACAGCCGGAGTGCCGAAGCGCAGGCCGGAGGTGACGAACGGGGAACGTGGGTCGTTTGGCACCGAGTTCTTGTTCACGGTGATGAACGCTTTGCCCAGAGCGGCGTCGGCGTCTTTACCGGAGATTTCCTGCTTGATCAGCGACAGCAGGAACAGGTGGTTTTCAGTACCGCCGGAAACCACGTCGAAACCGCGCTCGATGAACACGCTGGCCATGGCCTGGGCGTTTTTCACCACTTGTTGCTGGTAAGCCTTGAACTCAGGCTGCAGCGCTTCCTTGAAGCAAATCGCCTTGGCTGCGATCACGTGCTCCAGCGGGCCACCCTGGGCGCCCGGGAATACCGCGGAGTTCAGCTTTTTCTCGATGTCGGCGTTGGCGCGAGCCAGGATCAGGCCGCCACGTGGACCGCGCAGGGTCTTGTGAGTGGTGGTGGTCACGACGTCAGCGAATGGAACCGGGTTCGGGTAGACACCAGCGGCGACCAGCCCCGCAACGTGAGCCATATCTACAAAGAGATAGGCACCGACCTTGTCGGCGATTGCACGGAAGCGCGGGAAGTCGAGGATCTGCGAGTAGGCAGAGAAACCGGCCACGATCATTTTGGGCTTGTGCTCTACGGCCAGACGCTCGACTTCGTCGTAGTCGATCAGGCCGTTGCCGTCGATGCCGTACTGGATGGCATTGTACAGCTTGCCGGAGGACGAAACGCTGGCGCCGTGGGTCAGGTGACCACCGTGGGCCAGGCTCATGCCCAGGATGGTGTCGCCAGCAGACAGCAGGGCCAGGTAAACGGCGCTGTTGGCTTGCGAACCGGCGTGCGGCTGAACGTTGGCGTAGTCGGCGCCGAACAGCTCCTTGGCACGGTCGATAGCCAGCTGCTCGACGATGTCTACGTACTCGCAACCACCGTAGTAGCGCTTGCCCGGGTAGCCTTCGGCGTACTTGTTGGTCAGTACCGAGCCTTGAGCTTCCATCACCGCAGGGCTGGTGTAGTTTTCCGAAGCGATCAGCTCAATGTGCTCTTCCTGGCGCTGAGCTTCTTGCTCCATGGCGGCAAAGAGATCGGCGTCGTACTTGGCAATAGTCAAATCACGGCTGAACATGGCGGTCCTCAAGGATCGGGGGCGGAAAAGGGGGGCATTCTAACCCAATGGGTTTTAGATGGCATATGAAACGACATCATGTCGCAGACAAGTGGGCTTCATGACGGGATCAGTGGTGACTGTGCGGGCCTCTTCGCGGGCAAGCCCGCTCCCACATTTGGAATGCGTTCCCCTGTGGGAGCGAGCTTGCTCGCGAAGGGGCCGCCCGCATCACCGCAAGGCTTCAGTCGAACATGAACAGCGCATCATTGCTGAACTGCCCTTCGAACCGGCCCGCCGGCATGGGTCGCCCGAACAGGTAACCCTGGACCTCATCGCAACCATGCTCACGCAGGAAATCGAGCTGCTCGTGGGTTTCCACACCTTCGGCGATCACCGCCAGGTTAAGGCTGTGGGCCATGGCGATGATTGCCCGGGCGATCTGCGCATCCTGCTCGCCCGATGGCAGGCCGTCGACGAAGGTGCGGTCGATTTTCAGCACGTCGATCGGGAACTGCTTGAGGTAGTTGAGCGATGAGTAGCCGGTGCCGAAATCGTCAACCGCAATGCTCAGGCCGAGGTTTTTCAGACCATCGAGGATCTGCATCGCCTCGCTGACTTCGCGCATCAGGATACTTTCGGTCAGTTCCAGTTCCAGGCACGCCGGCGGCAGGCCGGTTTCCTTGAGGATGGTGGCGATCCGGGTGCCGAGCTGGCCGTCGGAGAACTGCCGCGCCGAGATGTTCACCGACACTTTCGGCACCCGCACCCTGGCCTGATGCCAGGCCTTGAGTTGACGGCAGGCCTCGCTGATCACCCAGTCGCCGACATCCACCACCAACCCGAGTTCTTCGAGTACCGGTATGAAATCCCCCGGCGGCACCAGCCCGCGACGTGGGTGACGCCAGCGCAACAGCGCCTCGGCACCGGTCAGGCGCTTGCCGTCGCCGCTGAACTGCGGCTGGTAATACAGCACGAACTCGTTCTGTTCCAGGGCATGGCGCAAGTCGCTTTCCAGTTCCAGTCGCTCCAGGGCGCTGGCGTTCATGTCTGCCTGATAGAACTGGAAGTTGTTCTTGCCGCGCTCCTTGGCGTGGTACATCGCGGTGTCGGCGTTCTTCATCAACTGGCTGAGCTCGTTGCCGTCCTGCGGGCTCAGGGCGATGCCGATGCTGGCCGTGACAAAGAACTCACGGCCTTCGAGCACGAACGGTGTCACCAGGCTGGCAAGAATCTGCTCGGCCACATGAATCGCCCGGTTCAAGGCGATTTCACGGTTGGCCCGCGGTTGCAGGAGCAAGGTGAATTCGTCGCCACCCATGCGCGCCACCGTGTCGTCATCGTCAACGCAACCCAGCAGGCGCGTGGCCATTTCCTTGAGCATGCGGTCGCCGGCGGCATGACCCAGGGAGTCGTTGATCGGTTTGAAGCGGTCGAGGTCGAGGAACATCAGTACTACCCACGACTTCTGCCGTTCGGCCGATTGCAGTGCCGTGTGCAGGCGATCCTGGAACAGCGATCGATTGGGCAGGTGCGTCAGGGCGTCGTAGTAGGCGAGGCGGTGAATCCGCTGCTCGCTGGCCTTGCGCTCGCTGATGTCGCTGAAGAAACACACATAACTGGCCAGGTCGCCTTCGTCGTCGAGCACGGCGGTGATCCCGACCCAGGCCGGGTAATGCTCGCCATTACGGCGTTTGAGCCAGACTTCACCTTCCCAGGTGCTGTGCTGGCTCAATTGCTTGAGCACATACCGCAGGTGGGCTTCCTGCTGATCGTCGACGGTCAGCATGTTCGGCAACTGGTCGAGCACCTGCTCCACGCCATAACCGCTGACACGACTGAAGGCTTCGTTGGCCTGGACGATGTAGCCGGCCGGGTCGGTGATCAGGATCGCCGAGGTCGAGTGTTCGAATACCGTGGCGGCCATGCGCAAGTCTTTCTCGGCCCGGCGTTGCTGGCTGATGTCGCGGCCGACGCCCAGCACGCCTTCGAAAGCACCGTGCTCGTCCCAGACTAATACCAGGCGCAGTTCTATCGGGATCTTGCGCCCGTCGGCCCTCAGGCAATCGAACAGAAACAGTTGGGTTTGCACCTGGCTGCGCAACAGCGCCAGTTGGTCCGGTTGATCCAGCGCTTTGCTGACCCGGTCCATCAGGTGGTAGATGCCGGTCAGTTGTTGCGGGTTGGCGATGGTCGATTGCCAGCCGTTCTGGAAAATCCACTCGGCGTCGTAACCCAGCACGGCTTGTACCGAAGGGCTGACGTAATTGAGGTTCAGGCGGCTGTCGGTGGAGAAGATCACGTCGCTGATGCTTTCGGCGAGCATGCGGTAGCGCTGCTCGCTGTCGCGCAGGGATTCGCTGGCTTCGATCTGGTCGGTGATGTCCTTGGCCACGCCGATGATCCGCGTGACCTGGTCCTCGTTGTCCCGCGCCAGTGCCTGCTCGCGAATCTCGAAGCGTCGCCACTGGCCGTCCCGGTGGCGGAAGCGCAACTGGCACTGCATCAAGTGGCGATAACCGGCCTGGCGCTGGACCTGGCGGGAGCGGTGGTAATAGTCGGCGTCTTCGGGGTGCAGGAGGATTTCCCAGAAGTATTCGCCCATCTGTTGCAGTTCGGTGCGGTTGTAACCCAGCGTCTGGCCCAGATGGTGGTTGCTGTAGATCATGCGCTGGCTGATCACATCCTGCACATACAGGTGATCCGGTACAGTGCGCACTACGTCCGACCAAAACCCTTCGCGCTCCTGCAGTGACAGTTCGATGAGCTTGCGGCTGGTGATATCGGTGATGCTCAGGATCACTGCTTTATAGTCGTCCAGGGTTTGCGGCAGACGCAGCACCAGCCACAGGTGCTGGTCGCGACCGCTGGCGTCCTGGATTTTGATTTCCAGCTCAAGCTGTTGCTGCTGGTTGAGCACCGCGTCGAGCACCTGGTTGCCGATGGCGGTGCCGTCCTGCGGATGGCCGTCGATCAGCAATTTCCAGGCTTTGTCGGCGCTATCGACATTCAGCAGTTGCAGCGCGACCTGGTTGACCTCGGTGATCCGCAGTTCCTGCAGCAGTTGCCGGCGTTGTTGCGCAATCGCCAGCCACGCGTGCAGTTGTTCGCTGCCCTGCCATTGTGCCCTGTCGAAAAAAGTCTTGAGCCCGGATATGTCGAGGACGCAAAGGGCCACGCCGGTGCCTTCGAAAATGTCCTGGTAACGTCGGCGGCCTTCATTCAACTGGCGCAGACCCCGGCGCGTGTTTAGCAAGGCGACGAACGGCAGCATGGAAAACGCCAGGCCCAGCAGGCATTTGCCGATGAACGCCGGTAACAGTTCTTCCAGCACTCGCTGGCGGTCGAACAGCCCGCGCAGCTGCCAATCGCTGTTGCTCAACGGAACGGTCAGCACGCTGTTGGCAATATCGTCGGTGGTCAGTGTCCCCCGATTGACGGAGGGCAGCGCTTCGTCGCGGCTGACGATCTGGTGATTGATGCGGTTTTCCACCAGCCACAACGGGCGACCGCCGGCATCGCTTTGCTTGGTCAAGGACGAAAAGAAGGTGGGCGTCAGGCGCAAGGCCCAGTAGCCGCGGGAACTGCCGCTGGCCTGATGTAACAGTAAATGCACGACAGAACCGTCGGTGGCATTGCTGAAGTAGTGCGCCTGGGCGTGGCTACGGCGTATCAGTTCACCCAGGTAGTCGCTGTCAGCGCTGTCGGGGGCGCTGTCACGGATGACTTTTCCCGAGGGGCTGAGCAAAGCCAGGCTGCGCAAATCAGGCAGCGACTGTTGCAGTTTGCGTAGCAGCGCCTGCAGTTCATCGGCGTCTTGCGGTTGTTCGACGATCGGCAACAGGTTGAGGGCGATCTGCGCGTTGAGCGCCATGTTCAGACTGACTTGCGCGGCCAGATCGGCGGTGTAGTCGATGGTGTACTGACGCTGGTTCTTTTGGGTTTCGCGCAACTGATCGAGCAACTGCCAGAACAGCAGTGCCAGCAGCAATAATACGAGTGTCGCCAAGGCGCCCTTCAAGGTTCCGCGCAGGGGGGAGCCGGGCGCTGTGGCCGGCGCGCTGGAAATCAGGGGCGGAGGGACATTGGACAAGCTGTAATCCTGCGGTTTGGCTGGACTGGCGCGACGTGCACTATAAGCCGGACGCCCGAAGGGCGGCTAGCATGCCTTGAGTTGTGGCTAAGTGCCAGTCCCTGCCCGTCGGCTGGACTGCCATCGGTCATTAAGGTAGCTTTGCCGGTTACGCGGGAGCGTTCCAGCTCCTAGGCTTTTTCAGCGCGCCTGTATTGAAAACTCTCAATCGGACGACGCGCACAGCCTGGCCAGGCATCGCCTGTACCCTATTCATTCATCAGTCACTGACCCTAGGTTCTCCATGGCTCAATACGTATTCACCATGCATCGGCTGGGCAAAGTTGTTCCGCCGAAGCGGGAAATCCTGAAAAACATTTCTCTGTCGTTCTTCCCCGGCGCCAAGATCGGCGTGCTCGGCCTCAACGGTTCGGGTAAGTCCACGCTGCTGAAAATCATGGCGGGCGTCGACACCGAGTTCGAAGGCGAAGCCCGCCCGATGCCGGAACTGAACATTGGTTACCTGCCGCAGGAACCACTACTGGATCCGGCCAAGACCGTGCGTGAAGTGGTCGAGGAAGCGGTCAGCGTGATCAAGGACGCCCAGGCACGCCTGGACGAGGTCTACGCGGCCTATGCCGATCCGGATGCCGACTTCGACAAGCTGGCCGCCGAACAGGCCAAGCTCGAAGCGATCCTGCAAGCCAGCGACGGCCACAACCTGGAGCGTCAGCTGGAAGTCGCCGCCGATGCGCTGCGTCTGCCGGCCTGGGATGCCAAGGTCGAACACCTGTCCGGTGGTGAAAAGCGTCGTGTGGCCCTGTGCCGTCTGCTGCTGTCCGCACCGGACATGCTGCTGCTCGACGAACCGACCAACCACCTGGACGCCGACTCCGTTGCATGGCTCGAGCACTTCCTGCACGACTTCCCGGGTACCGTGGTTGCGATCACGCACGACCGTTACTTCCTGGACAACGTTGCCGGCTGGATTCTGGAACTCGACCGCGGCGCGGGCATTCCTTACGAGGGCAACTATTCGGGTTGGCTGGAAGCCAAGTCCGATCGTCTGGCTGCCGAATCCAAGCAGCAGTCGGCCCACGAAAAAGCCATGAAGGAAGAGCTGGAGTGGGTGCGCAAAGGCGCCAAGGCCCGCCAGTCGAAATCCAAGGCTCGTCTGCAACGCTTCGAAGAAATGCAATCGCAGGAATTCCAGAAGCGCAGCGAGACCAACGAGATCTACATCCCGGCCGGTCCACGCCTGGGCGACAAGGTCATCGAATTCAAGAACGTCACCAAGGGCTACGGCGACCGCGTGCTGATCGACAACCTGTCGTTCTCCATGCCTAAAGGCGCCATCGTCGGCGTGATCGGCGGTAACGGTGCCGGTAAGTCGACCCTGTTCCGCATGCTGATGGGCAAGGAAACTCCGGATTCGGGCAGCATCGAAGTCGGCGAAACCGTGCAACTGGCTTGCGTGGATCAGAGCCGCGAAGACCTCGACGGCAGCAAGACCGTGTTCCAGCAGATTTCCGACGGTTCCGACCAGATCCGCATCGGCAACTACGAGATCCCGTCGCGCACCTACGTCGGTCGCTTCAACTTCAAGGGCGGCGATCAGCAGAAGTTCGTCAAGGACCTGTCCGGCGGTGAGCGCGGCCGCTTGCACCTGGCCCTGACCTTGAAAGAGGGCGGCAACGTCCTGCTGCTCGACGAACCGTCCAACGACCTCGACGTTGAAACCCTGCGTTCCCTGGAAGAAGCCCTGCTGGACTTCCCGGGCGCCGCCATTGTGATCTCCCACGACCGGTGGTTCCTTGACCGCGTCGCGACTCACATCCTGGCGTACGAAGACGACTCGCAAGCGGTGTTCTTCGAAGGCAACTACACCGAGTACGAAGCCGACCGTAGAAAGCGCCTCGGCGATGCGGCTGCCCAGCCACACCGGGTACGGCACAAAAAACTGGCCTGATTTCGGGTTGGTTGCAAAGAGCGGGGCCTTCGGGCTCCGTTTTTTTTTTGCGTTTTTTCAGTGAGACCGAGCAACGGCCTTCGCGAGCAAGCCCGCTCCCACAGGGTTTTGTGAAAGGCACACCTCTCAATTCAACATCGATTCCCTGTGGGAGCGGCTTGCTCGCGAAGGTGGTATTCCTGATGGTGCAGGAATTGAGTTGTGAATCCCCATTCAGGTGCAATATCACGCTAAAAAGCAGCCTGTTTTATATCCTGTGCACCATTTAATTTCATAAATGCGACATTTTGCTCTGTTCTTGTGCGCGAATCGTTTGTTACAGTCCGGCTCAATTTCTTCCAACGACAATAAATTTGCCGAGACTTTTCCATGATCGAATCCGTCGAATCCTTCCTTGCCCGCCTGAAAAATCGCGATCCGGACCAGCCTGAATTTCACCAGGCCGTGGAAGAAGTACTACGCAGTCTGTGGCCATTTCTTGAGGCCAATCCGCATTACCTGACCTCGGGCATTCTGGAACGCATCTGCGAGCCGGAGCGGGCGGTGGTGTTTCGGGTTTCCTGGGTCGACGATCAGGGCAAGGTCCAGGTCAATCGCGGTTTCCGCATCCAGATGAACAGCGCGATCGGCCCGTACAAGGGTGGCCTGCGTTTCCATCCCTCGGTGAACCTTGGCGTGCTGAAATTCCTCGCGTTTGAGCAGACCTTCAAGAACTCCCTGACTTCATTGCCCATGGGCGGCGGCAAGGGCGGTTCGGACTTCGACCCCAAAGGCAAAAGCGACGCGGAAGTCATGCGTTTCTGCCAGGCCTTCATGAGCGAGCTGTACCGTCACATTGGTGCGGACGTTGACGTGCCGGCCGGCGACATCGGCGTGGGGGCTCGCGAGATTGGTTTCCTGTTCGGTCAGTACAAGCGGCTGAGCAACCAGTTCACCAGTGTGTTGACCGGCAAGGGGCCGAGCTATGGCGGCAGCCTGATTCGCCCGGAAGCCACCGGTTTCGGTTGTGTGTACTTCGCCGAAGAAATGCTCAAGCGCCGTGGCCTGGCGGTCGAGGGCAAGCGCGTGGCGATTTCCGGTTCCGGTAACGTCGCGCAATACGCGGCGCGCAAGGTCATGGACCTGGGTGGCAAGGTGATCTCACTGTCCGACTCCGAGGGTACGCTGTACTGCGAGAGCGGTTTGACCGAGGAGCAATGGCTGGCGGTGCTGGAGCTGAAAAACGTACAGCGCGGGCGGATTCGTGAGCTGGCTGGCCGTTTTGGCCTGGAGTTCCGTGCCGGTCAACTGCCATGGAGCCTTGGCTGCGATATCGCGTTGCCATGCGCGACGCAAAACGAACTGGACGCCGAAGCCGCTCGCACATTGTTGCGCAATGGCTGCATCTGTGTGGCTGAAGGCGCGAACATGCCGACCACGCTTGAGGCGGTGGACCTGTTCATCGAGGCGGACATTCTGTTTGCGCCGGGCAAGGCATCCAACGCCGGTGGCGTCGCGGTGAGCGGGTTGGAGATGTCGCAGAACGCCATGCGCCTGGCGTGGACCGCTGGCGAAGTGGACAGCAAACTGCACGCGATCATGCAGTCGATTCACCACGCCTGCGTGCATTACGGCGAAGAGAACGGCCGGGTCAACTACGTCAAGGGCGCGAACATTGCCGGCTTCGTGAAGGTCGCCGATGCCATGCTGGCCCAGGGCGTGGTTTAAGTCGGCTCGATACGGATCACTTCAATCATTTGATCCCCGGCGGGGCGCTGCCACAGCACTTCGTCGTTGAGTCGTGCACCGAGCAGCGCCCGACCCAGCGGCGAACCCCAATTGATCAGGCCGTGGGCGGCATCGGCCTGATCTTCACCCACCAGTTGTACCCGACGTTCGGTGGCGTGTTCATCGGCGTAGGTTACCCAACTGCCGATCTGCACTTTTTCGGTCGAGGTCGCGGCGGGTACCATCTGAGCACTCCCCAAACGCTGCTTGAAGTAACGCAAATCACGCTCGAGATCGGCCAGGCGCTGCTTGTCGGCCTGCTCGCCTTTTGCCGATTGTTCGGCGTGCAGGGCTTGCAGTTCGGCGACTTTGCCCTGCAACAAGCTCAGGCCTTGCGGCGTCACGTAATTGGGCTGCGCGCTGACCTGTCGTTCGACAGGCTGATCGGCTTGCGCAGCGGCGTTATCTTCATTGACGAAAGCACGGCTCATGAAATTCTCCCGGTATAGGGTTTGGGCCATGGTCGCAGGCATTTGGTTTCACTGGATGTCTGAAAGCGACTTACGGCGAGTGATAAGCCCGGGCAGCGTCCTGGTCCTTCTGTTGCTGCCAGGCTTTGTCCCGTTCCTCCAGATGACTGTTGCGGTCGCATACCGCCCCATCTCACTCTCCCAGGCCGATACGCGGCTGATAAGGAAAGTCTAGAAGTGGATGCGTTGGGTGCTTGTGAAAGGTGTGTATGCTTTTTGTCGAACGCCACGTACCCCCTGTGGGAGCGGGCTTGCTCGCGAATGCGGTGAGTCAGTCAGCATTAATTTTGAATGGCAGATCGCATTCGCGAGCAAGCCCGTTCCCACAGGGATGTGCGGTGCGTTCGGGTCAGTAGTGATACCACTTCAGCTCAAGCATCACTTCGTTCTCGGCCGTCGCCAAATGGCTGAATTCGCGTTGGGCGTTCAAGCGCAGCCCCAGATTGCGGGAGATTTCCCATTGCTGATTCAGGCTCAGGCTCCGGCGCACTTCACCATTGGTGAAGAAATCGCCCTTGGCTTCCAGGCTCAAGTTTCCCAGCGGGTTTTTCCACAGCACACCACTGTTGAAACCGGCGGCCGGGGCAATGAATGCGGCGAAGTCGTTGTTGTGTTCGATACGCACGGTACCCAGGGCAAAGCCAAGCAATTCGTCGCCCAGTTGCCAGGTACCGCCGCCGCCACCGTTGACGTGGCTGACCAGGGTTTGGTCATCGTGCTTGCCCTGCACCCGTTCCAGGCCGCCGGTGACTTGCCATGACAGCGGCTGCAGCAACTCGTTACGCGGGGTCAGGGAGCGAATGGTCGCCAGGTCCAGTCGCTGCACTTGCCAGTCATTGCCTTCGTACTGGCGCAGTTTCAATTGCAGGATTTCAATCTGCGCGCCAAGGGGAAAGCTTTCGCTGTTGTCATTAAGGTCGTGATAAGCCATGCGCAAGCCGTACTCGCCAAAGGCTTTATCTCCACGGGTGCCAAGGCCCAGCTGCCAGGTGCGGGACGCGTGGCCGTCTTCCGGCAGGCCGGGTTGCGGTATATCCAGCTCCGGCGCCGGGTTCTGGTTGATCGCCCGCAGCAGTTCGAAGCTACGCTGGGCGCGCGCCGGGTCGCGTTCCTGGCCATTGGCGCGGTAACGTTCCAGACGATAGGCCGCATCGATGATCAGTGCCTGGCGTTCGTGGGGTTGTGTCTTGAACGCCGGGTCCTGCAATTGTTTCTGATCGGCGCTGACTTTCAGCACCCATTGCTGCTCTTCAGGGTTCAACGGCTCGGCGCGACTGAGCAACTCGCGTTCCCGGGACGGGCGATACTGGATGGATTCCACCAGTCCGGCATTCTTCACGGCTTTGACGGTGTCGGTCGGAATGGCTGTGAGCGGGAATTGTTCGGTCAGGCGCAGGCTCGGACGGGCTACTTGCAGCAGTTCCAGCAAGCGGTATGAGCAGTTTTCGTCGAAGAAAAAATAGTCGAATTTGATCTGTTTAAGCTCCCAGACGTGCTCGACCATGCGCGCGGTTTCCTGCCGGGTCAGGTTCAGGCGGTATTCCCACAGGTCGCGGTTTTCCAGGCTGCGGTATTCCGAGAGTTTTTCCTGATAGGGCACCAGCGCGAACAGGCCGGGATAGCCGCCCATCAGGCCTTTCCAGGCATAGAGGATGCTGTTGTCCGAGCCCTCGATGTAGGCGCCGAAGTTGATGGCGTAGCTGAGCAGCGAAGTCTTGTCGCTCTTTACATCGGCCTGGTCGATGCGCAGCAGGGTGTGGCCGAACATCGAGGACGGGCTGTTCAGGTAAGCCGCCGGGAAGATCATCACCGCACTGTCGGGTGAGACGTCCTTGAACCATTGCTTGAACCCGGCGCAGTCCGGCGTCGGCAGGCCGGCCAGGCCGAGTTGTTCTTTCAACCAGCGGGTGCGGGCCGGGTAGACGCATTGTGCGTGTTGTTCACCGGCACTGGCCGGGGCGTACAAGGCTTGTACGGTCGCCGCCAGTTCATGGTCCGGATGTTCATTGCCATCGGCGGCGAGGAAGAATTTTCTGTCACTGACATAGCTGCGCCAGCCACCGAGCTTGGCGGTTTCGTAATGGCCCAGGGATATCCAGAAAGGGTCGTTGGCCAGTTGCTGCAAACGTTGTGGATCGATGTGAGGCGCGGCGGACAGCGGGGCGCAGGCACACAGCGCCAGCCAGGCAAGGCGTTTGAACATAGATGGCAACTTAATCGATAGAAACTGAGCCCCGAACAGGTATTGCCAGTCAGTCAAACCACATTCCATGTGGGAGCGGGCTTGCTCGCGAAAGTGGTGGGTCAGTCAACATCATCGTCAATTGATACACCGCATTCGCGAGCAAGCCCGCTCCCACAGGTTTTGCGTCTTGACTCACCGACGCTCCCCTAAAGGGGCAGGTCCAAAAAACAAAACCCGCTTCCCAAAAGAAGCGGGGCGGGTCGAGCTTATGCCGGTGTGGCGTACTTGGCCAGGCGAGGGTCGGCTTTGAGCACGGCCAGGGTGTTGGTATGCACGTCTTCGGCAGTCACGTCAGCCTTGCTGAAGATCTGCTGGAAGTGCTCGTGAGTGACGGCGGCGAAGTGCGCACGGTCTTCCGGCGCCACGCCCAGTACCACGGCGTAGGTGGTCAGCGCTTCGCCCTGACCTTTGGCCATGTCCTCGGACAACTCGTTCATCATGCCATTCATGGCAAACCAGGATTTGCCGCCATAGGTCAGCGACGCGTTGGTTGCACAACCATTGGTGCCGGAGGTCATACCGAAGGTTGCGTTGCCGGAAGTGCCGTTGGTGGTGGATGCCAGGAAGTGAGCCGGAGTACCACGCTGACCTTCGAACAGCATGTTGCCCCAACCGCAATCCGGGCCGCCCGGGGCCTGAGCCATGGCGTTAATGGATACAGCGGCGAAGAGAGTACCAAGAAGAATCCGTTTCATAGCTTTGTTCTCTTTATGTGCGTACCAATAGACAAAGGGTCTGGCCCGTCTGGTGCCAGTGGGCCGGGCAATAGTCCAGCCGCGCAGTCTGGAGTTTAGGCACGATCATGGGGTTCCGTGATTTTTTGCAAAACATTCATGGGAAACCGCGGCGCAAGCCCGGTCCGCCTGGGGTTGGCGGATTGTCTATGCACAGGCCTGCGGCACTCCTTGCCAGTCGGGCATGGGCAGCGCCAGAATGCTGCAATCTGCCCCGCCTGATTGTTAAGGAAGCCCGATGCCTGATCCTGTTGCTGCCAGCTTGCGTCTAGCGCCCGAAGCGCTGACCCGTCCGTTTTCCGCTGAACAGTTCAGCTTCTCTACCACCAATGATCTGGAGCCCTTTCGCGGTGTGCTTGGCCAGGAACGTGCGGTCGAAGCCTTGCAGTTCGGTGTGGCCATGCCACGCCCCGGTTACAACGTGTTTGTCATGGGCGAGCCCGGCACTGGCCGGTTCTCGTTCGTCAAACGCTACCTCAAGGCCGAAGGCAAGCGCCTGCAGACTCCGGCGGACTGGGTCTACGTCAACAATTTCGATGAGCCTCGCGAGCCGCGCGCTCTGGAACTGCCGTCGGGCAGCGCCGGCGCCTTCATCGGTGACATCAACGGTTTGATCGACAACCTGCTGGCGACGTTTCCCGCAGTCTTCGAGCATCCGTCCTATCAGCAGAAGAAAAGCGCCATCGACCGCGCCTTCAACCAGCGCTACGACAAGGCCCTGGACGTCATCGAGCGTCTGGCACTGGAAAAGGACGTCGCGCTCTATCGCGACGCCAGCAATATCGCCTTCACCCCAATGGGTGACGGCAAGGCGCTGGATGAGGCTGAGTTCGCACAACTGCCGGAAGCCGAGCGCGAGCGTTTTCACGAGGATATTTCCGCGCTGGAGGAGCGCCTGAACGAAGAGCTCGCCAGCCTGCCGCAATGGAAGCGTGAGTCGAGCAATCAACTGCGCCACCTCAACGAAGAAACCATCACCCTGGCCTTGCAGCCATTGTTGTCACCCTTGTCGGAGAAATACGCCGAGAACGCCGCGGTATGCGGTTATCTGCAAGCCATGCAGGTGTACTTGCTCAAGACTGTGGTCGAGCAATTGGTGGACGACAGCAAGACTGACGCTGTCGCCCGCAAGTTGCTGGAAGAACAATACGCACCGAGCCTGGTGGTCGGTCACTCGGCCAGCGGCGGCGCGCCGGTGGTGTTCGAGCCGCACCCGACCTACGAGAACCTCTTCGGTCGTATCGAATACAGCACCGATCAAGGCGCGTTGTACACCACCTACCGCCAGTTACGGCCGGGTGCGCTGCACCGGGCCAACGGCGGCTTCCTGATCCTTGAAGCGGACAAAATGCTCAGCGAGCCCTTCGTGTGGGATGCGCTGAAACGCGCCCTGCAATCGCGCAAGCTGAAAATGGAATCACCGCTGGGTGAACTGGGCCGCCTGGCCACCGTGACCCTGACGCCGCAACATATTCCATTGCAGGTCAAAGTCGTCATCATCGGTGCCCGTCAGCTGTATTACACGCTGCAAGACCTCGATCCGGACTTCCAGGAAATGTTCCGCGTCCTGGTGGATTTCGATGAAGACATCCCGATGGTCGACGAGAGCCTGGAGCAGTTCGCCCAGTTGCTCAAAACCCGTACTTCCGAAGAAGGCATGGCACCGCTGACCGCCGATGCGGTGGCGCGCCTGGCGACTTACAGTGCGCGTCTGGCCGAACACCAGGGGCGCTTGTCGGCGCGTATCGGTGATTTGTTCCAACTGGTCAGCGAGGCAGACTTCATCCGCCATCTGGCCGGCGATGTAATGACCGACGCCGGGCACATCGAACGGGCGCTCAAGGCCAAGGCCACGCGAACCGGGCGGGTTTCGGCGCGGATTCTCGATGACATGCTGGCCGGGATCATCCTGATCGACACCGCGGGTGCTGCGGTCGGCAAGTGCAACGGCTTGACGGTGCTGGAAGTCGGCGACTCGGCCTTCGGCATACCGGCGCGGATTTCCGCCACGGTGTATCCGGGCGGCAGCGGCATCGTCGACATCGAGCGCGAGGTCAACCTCGGCCAGCCGATTCACTCCAAAGGCGTGATGATCCTTACCGGGTATCTGGGCAGCCGTTACGCCCAGGAATTTCCGCTGGCGATTTCCGCGAGCATTGCCCTGGAGCAATCCTACGGTTATGTCGATGGCGACAGTGCTTCCCTGGGCGAGGCCTGCACCCTGATTTCGGCCTTGTCGAAAACCCCGCTCAAGCAGTGCTTCGCCATCACCGGTTCGATCAACCAGTTCGGCGAAGTGCAGGCGGTGGGCGGAGTCAACGAGAAGATCGAGGGCTTCTTCCGACTGTGCGAAGCCCGCGGATTGACCGGTGAGCAGGGGGCGATCATTCCGCACGCCAACGTCGCCACGCTGATGCTCGACGAAAAAGTACTGGCCGCGGTGCGCGCCGGGCAGTTCCACGTTTATGCGGTACGCCAGGCCGACGAAGCCTTGAGTTTGCTGGTTGGCGAACCGGCCGGCGAGCCGGACGAGAATGGCGAATTCCCTGAAGGCAGCGTGAACGCACGGGTAGTGGAACGCCTGCGGGTTATCGCGGAAATGATCAGTGAAGATGATTTGAAAGAAGCCGAGAAGGAGTTGGCGCAAGAAGCGTTGGCAGAAACCAAGCCTGCATGATGCAGTGTCCCATGTGGGAGCGGGCTTGCTCGCGAAAGCGGCGTATCAGTCAACATAAATGTTGAATGAAAAGACGCCTTCGCGAGCAAGCCCGCTCCCACATTTGTTTGTGTGAATACTGGAAAAGCGTCGTCGAAATGACGTCAACATTCACACTATGACCATTCGGCGCCTTTCGGTTTCGTCCGGCCTGCAAGCCGGACTTTTCTTCTATTCTCAGCTCAGGGATGTCGACAGTAATCACAGGATCGAAACAGCCTTCCCATGGGGGCTGAATACCGGATCTACCGAGGGTCGCCGCCATGTCGCGCAACCTCTGCCTCACCCGTCAATGCCTGGGCCTTGTGACCCGTATCGAGTGTTCCATCCGTCCATTGGCGGGAGATACGGGCATGTGGACTCTGCTGTTCGCCGCCGGAATGGCCGGTGAACAACCTTCGGCCATCAAGGCCCAAGGACCTTTTCATGGCCCGTTCGTGGCTGAATCGATCCTCGATACCATCGTTGAAAGCCTGACTTTGCACGGCTATGAACTGGCCGATGACCCGCAAATCTGGTGCCTGCACCTGCAAGCCCAACTGCGGGAAATCAATGGCGGTCGCTGCCGTAACGTGGGCGGCTTCGAGTTTCAACCCGAGCACTGAGTCGCACTATTGATCAAGGCGAGACACGTCGGCCTTGTCGAGTTTGACCTCGAAACCGTACTGCACGGTGTCGAGGTCAGTGCGTTGATAGGTTTCCAGGCGCGTAGGCTGCCCGTAGAAGTAATGCACGGCAAACTGCGCCCGACCCTGTGCGCTCGCGTCATGGCTGACCGATAGAATCTCCTTCAAGTAATTGCCGCTGTCGTCCTTGGCGAAAAAGCGCCAGTCCTGGGCGGGAAACGCCTTCAGGTCCACCACCAGCGCATTGTCTTTGAGCTCGAGGCCCTTGGGCAGTTGACGGGCATCGACGGTTTGTTTGTCGACCGTGGCCAGGAACAGCGGCATCGAGCCCACTGCATAGGCCGGCGTTTCCGGAAACAGATTCAGATCGTAAGTGATGGTGCCGCGCATGGGGTCGATCTGGTACGCCTCAGGCGGCAGCTCGATCGGCTCGTCGCGTTTGCCTCCCGCGTCTTCGGTAAAGAAACTCACCGGGCTTTCACCGGGGTTGAAGGATGTGCCGAGCAGTTCATCGTTGAAGCTGCGCAGATGCGTGAATTCGATTCGCGCAGCGCTGGGGTCGTCGACCGACTGACTGATGCTGACATTCTTTTTCAGCTGCTCTTCACTCAGCGTTGCCCCTTTGAGCCAGTCTGCCGCCTGGTCGTCATAGACCACCACGGGCAAGTTCAAAGGCTGGATGGACTTGTCTGTGGTAATGGCATCGAAGCGCCGGACCGGCAGGTCCAGATTCTTGCGGGTGACCGTGACGGCGGAAAAATCCAGCATGCTGACTTCAAGGGTTTCGATCGTCCCGTTGAAGTACACCTTGGAATAACGTCGGGCCTGCTGTTTCTCAAAGGTGCGCTGTTCTTCGTCGAGCTGTTTTTCCAATGCCTCGCTCCAGCTCTTTTGTTGCTGCATTTTCGTTAGCTGTTTTTGATAGAAAGCAATTTGCGCCGCCGTTTCATTGATGGAACCCGAGCGTGAGATGAATTGCCCTGTGCTGTCCCTGGCCTGGACAATCAGCGGGTTCAACGGTGTTTCTGCGACTTCCGGGGCCAGCGGCCCACTGTTGTTGTATTCGATTTCCGCGAAGTTGTTTTCAAGCTTGAGCAGGGTAACGCTGAGGTTGTCGTTGGTGCGGGTCTGGCCCACATCCTTCTTCGTCAGGTTGAAACTGTAGAGCCGGCGTGGCGCGATGACTTCGACTTTACCTTGCAGGCTCACCGGTTGCGGCTGCTGCTTTTTGTCGATGTCGAGGCCTTCGATGAAGGGGTAGGCCACGGTCAGGTCATCGGGGGTGGTCAGGTTGGAACTTGATGGGCTCAACTGGATGCCGGGGTCGGTTTCCGACCATTCCGGCTGGAACGCAATCACTCGTTTGTTGCTCAGCGTAACCGACTGCCATTCCAGGCCATGGGGAAACAAAAACGCGGCAGGAATGCTGAACGTGAAGGGGAACACCGGCTGCAGGTCGGTCAAGTAGTCGGAGCTGGAGTCCTTTTGCAGTACGAACAGCCCGTTGATGTAGGTGTCGACCAGGGCTTGTGGCGTGGGATAGTGCTTGAGCATGGCGAGGGCGTCTTCGCCGTATTCGGTTTCCACCGGTTTGCTGTCGAGCTTGAGTTGCGCGCGTTCGAGTAGCAGCAGCGAGCCGCCCAGTTCCGACACGGCATCCTTGAGCTTCGGATCATGGATGGCGTCCAGCGACTTTTCGAACTGCGCGGTTTTTTCTTCGAGGCTGACCTGGCGTTTTTCATCGCTGGGTGAGCAGCCGCTTAGCAGCAGCGCCAGGCAAATTCCGGCACTCGTCAAAGGCAATCGCACATCCATTCCCAGTCTTCCTGTCCGATATCACTGAACGGTCAATGATTTGGACACTAGCAGAAAAACTTTGATACACAGGCGCAGGTTGCGGATTTTTCGACGGTTTCTGGCTGCTTCTAGGTATAGACGGGCGGCTGTTATACTCGCGGCCATTTTTTAGTCCGCCTGTGAGATTCAATGGAACGCTTTATCGAAAATACAATGTACGCCTCGCGCTGGCTGCTGGCGCCGATCTATTTCGGCCTGTCCCTCGGGCTGCTGGCGCTGGCACTGAAATTCTTCCAGGAAGTCTTTCACGTTATCCCGAACGTGTTTTCGATGGCCGAATCAGACTTGATCCTGGTGCTGTTGTCGCTGATCGACATGGCGCTGGTGGGCGGTTTGCTGGTGATGGTGATGATTTCCGGCTACGAGAACTTCGTTTCGCAACTGGACATCGACGACAGCAAGGAGAAGCTCAACTGGCTGGGCACCATGGACTCTTCGTCGCTGAAGATGAAAGTGGCCGCGTCGATCGTGGCGATTTCGTCCATTCACCTGCTGCGCATCTTCATGGACGCCAAGAACGTCGATCCTGAGCATTTGCAGTGGTACGTGATCATCCACATGACTTTCGTGGTATCGGCATTCGCCATGGGTTACCTGGATAAAGTCACCAAGCACTGATCCGGACAAGCTCTCTTGTGGCGAGGGAGCTTGCTCCCGCTGGATTGCGAAGCGATCCCGCTTTTTTGGGGCCGCTACGCAGCCCGGCGCGAGCAAGCTCGCTCGCCACAACCTCCTGCGATAACAGACAAACGGTCTGGCCAGTGGCTTGTACTTTGATGCGCCGAGGCCTATCCCTGTAACTATGTTGGCTCACCACTGCGTGAGGTGCGTTTATGAACCTGCATGAGTTGAATGCGTATGCCATCGCCGGGAAGGTCGATGAGCTGAACCTGATCTCGATGGAGGGGGGCATCTACCTGCTGGAGGCGCGGATGCACGGTGCGGCGTATCCCTTGAACGATACGCCAGGTCACACGATGCAGTTGCGCTCGGTGGAGCATGCCCGTGATGTGCTGCGCTCCTTTCCCAAGTTGCATTTCAACCTTGTGCACACGGTCGTGCATGACGAAATGTGCGGGTTGGTTGCCGATGTGGAAGAAAACCTGAAGGTCCCGATCGCCTGACGTCCCTCATCAATGGCATGACATCTGTGCTAGTCTGCTGACCCTTTTGGTTCCGGGCGCTCCGGGACGCGCTGTGCACGCATGGCAAGTTCCCGAGCCGTCCGCACAGCGGAGCAGTGTCATGTCTGAAGTAAATCTGTCCACCGACGAAACCCGCGTCAGCTACGGTATTGGCCGTCAGCTGGGCGATCAACTGCGCGACAACCCGCCACCGGGCGTAAGCCTGGACGCGATCCTGGCAGGTCTGACCGACGCATTCGCCGGCAAGCCAAGCCGTGTGGGTCAGGAAGAAATGTCCGCCAGCTTCAAAGTCATCCGCGAAATCATGCAGGCCGAAGCTGCAGCCAAGGCTGAAGCGGCCGCTGGTGAAGGCCTGGCTTTCCTGGCTGAAAACGCCAAGCGTGAAGGCATCACCACTCTGGCTTCCGGCCTGCAGTTCGAAGTTCTGACCGCTGGCGAAGGCGCCAAGCCATCCCGTGAAGACACCGTGCGTACTCACTACCACGGCACCCTGATCGACGGCACTGTGTTCGACAGCTCCTACGAGCGCGGCCAGCCTGCAGAATTCCCGGTTGGTGGCGTGATCGCCGGCTGGACCGAAGCCCTGCAACTGATGAACGCCGGCAGCAAATGGCGCCTGTACGTGCCGAGCGAACTGGCTTACGGCGCTCAAGGCGTTGGCGGCATCCCGCCGCACAGCGTACTGGTGTTCGACGTCGAACTGCTCGACGTTCTGTAAGACCTGGCCCGATATAGCGTCGGGCTAATGTGGGAGCGGGCTTGCTCGCGAAGGCGTCCTTTCAGGCGACAAACAGTTTGCCTGACCTACCGCTTTCGCGAGCAAGCCCGCTCCCACAGTTTTTTGCGGTGATTTTCATATTTCGATCTTGTGGTGCAGTTCACTGTGCGGGCGCAACGCCCGGGCATAGCAGAACAGAAACAAATTACGCACCAGTTCCTTGAGCACCACCGGTTCGCTGGAACTCAGGCTGCTGACGTCCAGGTCACCCTGATCCTGCAGTTCGTTCAAGGCTTCCTCTTCAAGTACGACACAGACTTCTCCGGTTTCCCGATCCAGGATCCTGAGGTAGGGGTGTGGTCGGTCCAGCCAGGCATCGATCAAATAAGTCATGGTTCTCATCTCCACTGAGGGTTTTATGAGAATAATTCTTATTCATTAAATAGCAAGGGCCTATTGGCGGTTTGCACTTTTTCCAGGTAAAGATTGCGACAGGTCAAAACGACTGGCGTTTGGCTATTGCGCGGATTTACTGGGTGAAACGGGGGAGGGTGGGGCGCCATCCCACGTCGGGCGCGGGATGGAATACAGCAGGTTCAGACTTTTCTGACGAACTCGGACTTGAGTTTCATCGGGCCGATGCCGTCGATCTTGCAATCGATGTCGTGATCGCCATCGCACAGGCGGATGTTCTTGACCTTGGTGCCGACCTTGACCACCAAAGACGTGCCCTTGACCTTGAGGTCCTTGATTACGGTGATGGTGTCGCCGTCCTGCAGGATATTGCCGACCGAATCCTTTTTCACTGCGTCATCGGACGCCGCTTCGGCTTCACCGCTGGCGGACCATTCGTGGGCGCACTCCGGGCAGATCAGTTGGGCGCCGTCCTCATAGGTGTATTCGGAATTGCATTTTGGGCAGGGTGGCAACGTGCTCACTAAGGCTCCTTGGATTCAGGATCGCTAAAAAGCGCACATTGTATAGGGTTTTTGGCAGGAGGGGGCAACGCTGAAAAACCTGTGGGAGCGGGCTTGCTCGCGAAAGCGGTGTGCCAGGCAACTTGTTGGTTGACTGAAGAAACGCATTCGCGAGCAAGCCCGATCCCACAAGGGATATTCGTTGTCAGTGCGTACGCGCGACCGCGAATTCGCTCAGTTCAACCAGTGCATCGCGGTATTCGCTGGCGGGCAATGCTTCGAGGCACTTGATGGCGCGGGCCACATAATCACGGGCCAGTTGCGCGGTGTACTCAAGCGAGCCCGAGGCTTCCACTGCTTCGCGGATGCTTTCCAGGTCTTCGATCCCACCTTTCTGGATCGCTTTGCGCACCAGGGCGGCCTGTTCCGGCGTACCTTCACGCATGGTGTAGATCAGCGGCAGGGTCGGCTTGCCTTCGGCCAGATCGTCACCGACGTTCTTGCCCAGGGTTTCGGCGTCGCCTTTGTAATCGAGCAGGTCATCGACCAACTGGAAGGCCACGCCCAGGTGGTCGCCGAATGTGCGCAGGGCTTCGGCCTGTTCCGGCGTGGCTTCGCACAGGGCCGCAGCACTGTGGGTCGAGGCTTCGAAGAGCATCGCGGTCTTGCCGCGGATGACTTCCATGTAGGTTTCTTCGGTGGTGCTGGCGTCACGCACCTTCGACAGCTGCAACACTTCGCCTTCGGCGATGATGCGCGTGGCTTGCGAAAGGATCTTCATCACCTGCATCGAGCCCAGCTCGACCATCATTTCGAATGAGCGCGAGTACAGGAAGTCACCCACCAGCACGCTTGGCGCGTTGCCCCACATGGCGTTGGCAGTCGAGCGGCCACGGCGCATGCCGGACATGTCGACCACGTCGTCATGCAGCAGGGTAGCGGTGTGCAGGAACTCGATGGTGGCGGCCAGCAGGCGCAGTTGGTCGCCTTCGCGGCCAAGGGCCTTGCCACACAGCAACACCAATAAAGGACGCAGGCGTTTGCCGCCGGCCGAGGTGATGTAATCGCCGATTTTCGATACCAGCGGCACTCGGGAAGTCAGCTGCTTCTTGATGATGCCGTCGACGGCGCTAAAATCGTCCGCCACCGCGCGGTAGAAAGCTTGGGGTTGCATCAGCGACAGTTGCTCCAGAAGGGTTGCGCGGCATGCTAGGACCCACGCCTGCAGGTGTCAAGGCGCGATGGACGGCCCCTTGCAAGGCGCTCGTGCCTTGCGTACAATCGCGCACCCTGAACTTCCTGGGCAGCACCTGCCTTACGCAATTGCAAGCGGGCCTCCAGCCCCATGCAGCCATGCCAGCCAATACCTCTTCTTATAAAGAGCTGGGTGAGCAGGATTATCGGAGAAATACCATGTCTTATGCAGTAATCGTTACTGGCGGCAAGCAGTACAAAGTCGCCCCAGGTGAATACCTGAAGATCGAAAAACTGGAAGTCGCTACCGGCGAATCCGTTACCTTTGATCGCGTTCTGTTGGTTGCCAACGGTGACGACGTGAATATCGGCGCTCCAGTTGTTGCTGGCGCTACCGTTGTGGCTGAAGTGATCTCCCAAGGTCGTCACGATAAAGTCCGCATCATCAAGTTCCGTCGCCGTAAGCACCACATGAAGCGTATGGGCCACCGCCAGTGGTACACCGAGATCAAAATCACCGGTATTCAGGCTTAATTTCAGCCTAATTCCTCACTAGGAGAATTGAACTCATGGCACACAAAAAAGCTGGTGGTAGTACCCGTAACGGTCGCGACTCAGAAGCCAAACGCCTTGGCGTGAAGATGTATGGCGGCCAGGCTATCAAGGCAGGCAACATCATCGTGCGTCAGCGCGGCACCCAATTCCACGCTGGCTACGGCGTTGGCATGGGTAAAGATCACACCCTCTTCGCTAAAGTCGAAGGCGTGATCAAGTTCGAAGTAAAAGGCGCCTTCGGTCGTCGTTACGTGAGCGTAGTCGCAGCTTAATTGCGCGATCGCTGGAAAAGCCCTGTCTCGCGACGGGGCTTTTTCGTTTGTGGGGTGAGTCTCTTGCAAAGCTGTTTGTATGGGCTGTCGGCGTACGATGTAGGTATCGTGGTTTGGGGTCGCTGCGCTCATTTTTGCAAGAGTCTTATGTCTTGATTGTTTTTCGGCTCGTCCGTATGGCGAGAGGCGTTTGTTATGAAGTTTGTTGATGAAGTATCGATTCGAGTAAAGGCCGGTGACGGCGGCAATGGCTGCATGAGTTTCCGTCGCGAAAAATTCATCGAAAACGGCGGTCCGAACGGTGGTGATGGTGGTGACGGCGGTTCCATCTACATGATGGCCGACGAAAACCTCAACACCCTGGTGGACTATCGTTACACTCGGCACTTCGATGCCGAGCGTGGCTCCAACGGCGGCAGCACCGACTGCACCGGTAAAAAGGGCGAAGATCTGATCCTGCGTGTACCGGTTGGTACCACGGTGATCGACTCTGCCACTCAGGAAGTGATCGGCGACCTGACCAAGGCTGGCCAGAAATTGCTGGTGGCACACGGCGGCTGGCACGGCCTGGGCAACACCCGTTTCAAATCCAGTACCAACCGTGCGCCACGCCAGACTACGCCGGGCAAGCCGGGCGAGCAGCGTGACCTGAAACTGGAAATGAAGGTGCTGGCGGACGTGGGTCTGCTGGGCTTGCCGAATGCTGGCAAAAGTACCTTTATCCGTTCGGTGTCGGCCGCCAAGCCGAAAGTCGCCGACTATCCGTTCACCACGCTGGTGCCGAACCTGGGTGTGGTCAGTGTCGATCGCTGGAAGAGCTTCGTGGTCGCGGACATTCCGGGTCTGATCGAAGGTGCTTCCGATGGCGCGGGCCTGGGGATTCGCTTCCTCAAGCACTTGTCGCGTACTCGCCTGCTGTTGCATCTCGTCGACATGGCGCCGCTGGATGAAACCAGTGCCCCGGACGCCGCTGAAGTCATCGTCAGCGAACTGACCAAGTTCAGCCCGTCCCTGGCGGAGCGTGATCGCTGGCTGATCCTGAACAAGTGTGACCAGATCCTTGATGAAGAGCACGATGCTCGCGTCAAGGAAATCGTTGATCGCCTGGAATGGACGGGGCCGGTTTATGTGATCTCGGCGATTGCCAAGCAGAACACCGAGCGCCTGTGCCACGACATCATGCGTTATCTGGAAGATCGTGCCGATCGCCTGGCCAACGACCCGGCCTACAAGGAAGAGTTGGCTGAGCTCGATCAGCGCATCGAAGATGAAGCCCGTGCCCAGTTGCAGGCGCTGGACGACCAGCGTGCCCTGCGCCGCAGTGGCGTGAAGTCGGTTCACGACATCGGTGACGATGATTGGGACGAAGAAGATGTGGATGACGAAGACGGTCCGGAAATCATTTACGTGCGTGACTGATTCGTTGCGATAAACTTAAGCGCCGCTCAATCGAGCGGCGTTTTGGTATCTGGAAATCGATTGTTGGTCACGAATAACCACGAATAACGTCACGGGCAGTGCTAGGTCGCGCTGCCCTCAAGCTAAGGTTGAAGATGATGCGGAGCAAGGTGACAGGTGCGCAGCGTTGGGTCGTGAAGATCGGCAGCGCTTTGCTGACGGCGGACGGCAAAGGCCTGGATCGCGCGGCAATGGGTGTCTGGGTTGAGCAGATGGTGGCCTTGCATGAGGCGGGTGTCGAGCTGGTGCTGGTGTCCTCCGGGGCGGTGGCGGCTGGCATGAGCCGTTTGGGCTGGACCTCGCGACCCAGTGCGATGCACGAACTTCAGGCCGCCGCTGCAATCGGCCAGATGGGGCTGGTGCAGGCCTGGGAGTCGAGCTTTGCCGAGCATGGCCGGCATACCGCACAGATTCTCCTGACCCATGACGACCTGTCCGACCGCAAGCGCTATCTGAACGCCCGCAGTACCTTGCGCGCACTGGTCGAGCTCAAGGTCATTCCGGTGATCAACGAGAACGACACCGTGGTCACCGACGAAATCCGCTTCGGCGACAACGACACTCTGGCGGCGCTGGTGGCGAACCTGGTTGAGGCGGACTTGCTGGTGATCCTCACGGATCGCGATGGCATGTTCGATGCTGATCCGCGCAACAATCCGGATGCCCAACTGATCTACGAGGCGCGCGCCAATGATCCGGCCCTGGATGCAGTCGCCGGCGGTACGGGTGGTGCATTGGGGCGTGGCGGCATGCAGACCAAGTTGCGTGCTGCGCGTCTCGCGGCGCGTTCTGGTGCTCATACCATCATCGTCGGTGGGCGCATTGAGCGCGTACTGGATCGCCTCAAGGCTGGCGAGCGCATCGGCACTTTGCTTTCGCCGGAGCGCGGCATGCTGGCGGCGCGCAAGCAGTGGCTGGCCGGACATCTGCAAACCCGTGGCACTCTGGTGCTGGATGCGGGGGCGGTGACTGCATTGTCCCAGGGCAACAAGAGCTTGCTGCCGGTTGGGGTCAAATTGGTGCAGGGCAGCTTCCGCCGTGGTGAGATGGTGGTCTGCGTGGCGCCGGACGGTCGCGAGATTGCCCGGGGCCTGGCCAACTACAGTGCCCTGGAGGCACAAAAAATCATCGGTCAGTCGTCTGAGGCGATTGTCGGTCTGTTGGGTTATATGGCGGAGCCGGAACTGGTTCACCGCGATAACCTGATTCTGGTTTGAAGGAATACCTGAATGCGCATGGCAAAAGGATTGTTGGGGCTGCTGCTGGCAATGCCGCTGCTGGCTTCGGCCGAGGAAATTGGCCAGGTGTCGACGGTGTTCAAGTTCGTCGGGCCGAATGACCGGATCGTGGTCGAGGCTTTTGATGATCCCAAGGTCGAGGGTGTGACCTGTTATCTCTCGCGCGCCAAGACGGGTGGGGTGAAAGGTGGGCTTGGATTGGCCGAGGATCGTGCCGAGGCGTCTATTGCTTGCCGGCAGGTCGGGCCGATCAGCTTCAAGGGTGAGCTCAAGGATGGTGATGAGGTGTTCAAGGAGCGCACGTCCCTGGTGTTCAAGACCATGCAGGTGGTGCGCTTCCTCGACAAGAAGCGCAATACGCTGGTGTATCTGGTGTACAGCGATCGCTTGATCGAGGGTAGTCCGCAGAATGCGGTGACGGCGATTCCGATTTTGCCGTGGGCGCACGCTCAATAATTTGATGCAAAACAAACTGTGGGAGCGGGCTTGCTCGCGAATGCGGACTGTCAGTCAACGATGATGTTGAATGTGATGGCCCCTTCGCGAGCAAGCCCGCTCCCACATTTTTTTGTGTGCTTCACCAAATCACAGGCAATAAAAAACCGACCCTGAGGTCGGTTTTTTAATGAACGAGTCGCTTAGGCAGCAGCGGCAACGTTCAGGGCCTTGACGTGGCCATTCAGGCGGCTCTTATGACGAGCGGCCTTGTTCTTGTGGATGATGCCTTTATCGGCCATACGGTCGATAACTGGCACAGCCAGAACGTAAGCGGCTTGAGCTTTGGCAGCGTCTTTTGCGTCAATGGCTTTCACTACATTCTTGATGTAGGTACGAACCATGGAACGCAGGCTGGCGTTGTGGCTGCGACGCTTCTCAGCCTGTTTTGCACGTTTTTTGGCGGAAGGTGAGTTGGCCACCGTCGAGCTCCTCGAAAGACTTTTTAGGAAATAGCAAACAAAATAGGCCGCGAATCATGCCGATGAGTTGAAGTCTTGTCAAGGGCGCTTGAAACGTTCCGCTAAGTGGTAGGCGTGGTGCGACGGGATATTTCTTTCCGGCGTGTGACCTGTAAACTCGCGAGCTTTGGCTCTGTGCTGTTGCGGCGCGGAGTATCGCACAAGTAGGCGCGTAGTTCGCCTGCTGTTTATCGACAGGCACAAACTCTCTCCATGAATCTGCTCAAATCGTTGGCCGCCGTCAGCTCTATCACGATGCTTTCCCGGATTCTCGGGTTTGTTCGTGACACCCTCATTGCGCGCACATTTGGCGCGGGAATGGCGACCGACGCCTTC
Source organism: Pseudomonas sp. GM48 (assembly GCF_000282335.1). Classification (GTDB taxonomy): domain Bacteria; phylum Pseudomonadota; class Gammaproteobacteria; order Pseudomonadales; family Pseudomonadaceae; genus Aquipseudomonas. Next base: position 44,483 of record NZ_AKJM01000123.1, on the reverse strand, counting down.
TTTATCGCCTTTAAATTGCCCAATCTGCTGCGGCGGATCTTTGCCGAAGGAGCGTTTTCCCAAGCGTTCGTGCCGATTCTTGCCGAATATAAAAGCCAGCAGGGTGAAGAGGCGACCCGAACCTTCATTGCCTACGTCTCGGGCCTGCTGACGCTGGTGCTGGCACTGGTCACGGTGTTGGGCATGATCGCCGCGCCGTGGGTGATCTGGGTGACGGCACCGGGTTTCACCAATACCCCGGAAAAATTTGAACTGACATCAAGCCTCTTGCGGGTGACCTTTCCCTACATCCTACTGATTTCCTTGTCGTCGTTGGCCGGCGCGATCCTCAATACCTGGAACCGTTTTTCGGTGCCGGCCTTCGTGCCGACCTTGCTCAACGTCAGCATGATCATATTTGCGGTGTTTCTGACGCCGTACTTCGACCCGCCGGTGATGGCACTCGGCTGGGCGGTTCTGGCGGGTGGCCTGGCGCAGCTTCTCTATCAACTGCCGCACCTGAAAAAGATCGGCATGTTGGTGCTGCCTCGCCTGAATCTGCGCGACACGGGCGTCTGGCGGGTAATGAAGCAGATGTTGCCGGCCATTCTCGGGGTGTCGGTGAGCCAGATTTCGCTGATCATCAACACCATTTTTGCCTCGTTCCTGGTGGCCGGTTCCGTGTCGTGGATGTATTACGCCGACCGTTTGATGGAGCTGCCGTCCGGTGTGTTGGGCGTGGCGCTGGGGACGATTCTGCTGCCGACCCTGGCCAAGACCTACGCCAACAAGGATCGTCACGAGTATTCGCGCATCCTCGACTGGGGCCTGCGCCTCTGTTTCGTGCTGGTGCTGCCTTGCTCGCTGGCATTGGGGATTCTGGCGGAACCGCTGACGGTTTCACTATTCCAGTACGGGCAGTTCAATGCGTTTGATGCATTGATGACTCAGCGTGCCCTGATCGCATATTCGGTCGGATTGCTCGGGATTATTGTGATCAAAGTGCTGGCGCCGGGCTTTTATGCGCAACAAAACATCCGCACACCGGTGAAAATCGCGATTTTCACCCTGGTGGTCACCCAGTTGTTCAACTTGATGCTGATCGGGCCGCTGGCTCACGCGGGCCTGGCCCTGGCGATCAGTGCCGGCGCCTGCCTCAATGCCGGGTTGTTGTTCTATCAGCTGCGCAAGCAGCAGATGTACCAGCCGCAACCGGGCTGGGCAAAGTTCGGTTTCAAGTTGCTGGTCGCGGTGGCCGTGATGTCCGCGGTACTGTTGGGTGCGATGCACTTCATGCCAGCCTGGGACCAGGGGCACATGCTCGAGCGCCTCTTGCGACTCGGGGTGTTGGTAGCAGCGGGTGTGGTGGCTTATTTCGGCATGTTAGTGTTGATGGGGTTCCGTTTGCGCGACTTCAATCGCAAGGCGCTGGAATAGAGGTTCGGGCCTTGATAAACATGGGCGGGCCGGCGGTTTTGTCGGTTCGATCACTTTGGGTTACGGTGTTGCCTGTCGTCGGCCGCCGGGTGTGGTTATAATCGACCACTTTATGAGCAAGAAGCGCGTTATGCAGCTGGTTCGAGGCCTCCACAATCTGCGCCCCCAGCATCGGGGCTGTGTCGCCACTATTGGCAACTTTGACGGTGTACACCGTGGCCACCAGGCTATCCTGGCGCGGCTGCGTGAACGTGCGCTTGAGTTGGGCGTGCCCAGTTGCGTGGTGATTTTCGAGCCGCAACCGCGGGAGTTCTTCGCTCCAGAGACTGCACCGGCCCGCCTGGCCCGTCTGCGGGACAAGCTGCAGCTGCTGGCGACAGAAGGTGTCGACCGGGTTCTGTGCCTGGCGTTCAACCAGCGCCTGAGCAAGCTCAGCGCCAGCGAGTTCGTTGACACCATTCTGGTGGATGGCCTTGGCGTCCAGCACCTGGAGGTCGGGGATGACTTCCGTTTCGGCTGTGACCGCGCGGGAGATTTCGATTTCCTGCAACAGGCCGGCATCGTTCAGGGCTTTACCGTCGAGGCGGCGCAAACCGTTGAGCTGGACGGTATTCGCGTCAGCAGCACTCAGGTCCGCAATGCCCTGGCCGCAGCTGATTTTGCCTTGGCCGAGCGACTGCTAGGTCGGCCGTTCCAGATTACCGGGCGGGTGCTGCACGGCCAGAAGCTGGCTCGCCAGTTGGGTACGCCCACGGCCAACATACAACTCAAGCGCCGTCGCGTTCCGCTTTCCGGGGTTTTCCTGGTCAACGTCGACATCGACGGCAAGACCTGGCCAGGCGTCGCCAACATCGGCGTGCGGCCAACGGTACAAGGTGATGGCAAGGCCCACCTCGAAATACATCTTTTGGATTTTGCCGGCGATCTGTATGACCGGCGTTTAACGGTGGTTTTCCACCACAAGCTGCGTGAAGAGCAGCGTTTCGCCTCTCTGGAGGCGCTGAAAACGGCGATCAACGCGGATGTCGCCGCCGCCCGTGCACTAGCCGCACCTAGCGCCCATCGCTAATGAAGAGCCTTAAATGACCGACTATAAAGCCACGCTAAACCTTCCGGACACCGCCTTCCCAATGAAGGCCGGCCTGCCACAGCGCGAACCGCAGATCCTGCAGCGCTGGGACAGTATTGGCCTGTACGGAAAGTTGCGCGAGATTGGCAAGGATCGTCCGAAGTTCGTCCTGCACGACGGCCCTCCCTACGCCAACGGTTCGATTCACATCGGTCATGCGCTGAACAAGATTCTCAAGGACATGATCATCCGCTCGAAGACCCTGTCGGGGTTCGACGCGCCTTATGTTCCGGGCTGGGACTGCCACGGCCTGCCGATCGAGCACAAAGTCGAAGTGACCCACGGCAAGAACCTGGGCGCGGACAAAACCCGCGAACTGTGCCGGGCCTACGCCACCGAGCAGATCGAAGGCCAGAAGTCCGAGTTCATCCGCCTGGGCGTGCTGGGCGACTTCGCCAACCCGTACAAGACCATGGATTTCAAGAACGAGGCCGGTGAAATCCGTGCCCTCGCCGAAATCGTCAAGGGCGGTTTCGTGTTCAAGGGCTTGAAGCCTGTGAACTGGTGCTTCGATTGCGGTTCGGCCCTGGCCGAAGCGGAAGTCGAGTACGAAAACAAGAAATCCTCGACCATCGACGTGGCCTTCCCGATTGCCGACGAAGCCAAACTGGCTGCCGCCTTCGGTCTGCCAACCCTGGGCAAACCGGCTTCGATCGTGATCTGGACCACCACCCCGTGGACCATCCCGGCCAACCAGGCGCTGAACGTCCATCCGGAATTCAACTACGCCCTGGTCGACGTCGGCGACAAGTTGCTGGTCCTGGCTGAAGAACTGGTCGAATCGTGCCTGGCGCGCTACTCGCTGGAAGGCTCGGTCATCGCTACCGCCGCCGGTTCCGCGCTGGAACTGATCAACTTCCGTCACCCGTTCTACGACCGTCTGTCCCCGGTTTACCTGGCCGACTACGTTGAACTGGGCGCCGGCACCGGCGTGGTTCACTCCTCGCCAGCCTACGGCGTGGACGACTTCGTGACCTGCAAGAAGTACGGCATGGTCAACGACGATATCCTCAACCCGGTCCAGAGCAACGGCGTTTACGTGCCGTCGCTGGAGTTCTTCGGCGGCCAGTTCATCTGGAAGGCCAACCCGGCCATCGTCGACAAGCTGACCGAAGTCGGTGCGCTGCTGCACACCACCATCATCGAACACAGCTACATGCACTGCTGGCGCCACAAGACCCCGCTGATCTACCGCGCCACCGCGCAGTGGTTCATCGGCATGGACAAGCAGCCGACCACCGGCGACACCCTGCGCCAGCGCTCGCTCAAAGCCATCGAAGACACCCGGTTCGTTCCGGCCTGGGGCCAGGCGCGCCTGCACTCGATGATCGCCAACCGTCCGGACTGGTGCATTTCCCGTCAGCGCAACTGGGGTGTGCCGATCCCGTTCTTCCTGAACAAGGAAAGCGGCGAACTGCACCCGCGCACCGTCGAACTGATGGAAGAAGTTGCCAAGCGCGTCGAAGTCGAAGGCATCGAGGCCTGGTTCAAGCTGGACGCCGCCGAACTGCTGGGTGATGAAGCGCCGCAGTACGACAAGATCAGCGACACCCTGGACGTCTGGTTCGACTCGGGCACAACGCACTGGCACGTCCTGCGCGGTTCGCACCCGATGGGCCACGAAACCGGCCCGCGCGCCGACCTGTACCTGGAAGGCTCGGACCAACACCGTGGCTGGTTCCACTCGTCGCTGCTGACCGGTTGCGCCATCGACAACCACGCACCGTATCGCGAACTGCTGACCCACGGCTTCACTGTCGACGAGTCCGGCCGCAAGATGTCCAAGTCTTTGGGCAACGTGATTGCGCCCCAGAAAGTCAACGACACCCTGGGCGCCGACATCATGCGTCTGTGGGTTGCCTCTACCGATTACTCGGGTGAAATGGCGGTTTCCGAGCAGATCCTGCAACGCAGTGCGGATGCCTATCGGCGTATCCGTAACACCGCACGCTTCCTGCTTTCCAACCTGACCGGCTTCAACCCGGCCACCGACCTGCTGCCGGCTGAAGAAATGCTGGCGCTGGACCGTTGGGCCGTGGATCGCACCCTGCTGCTGCAGCGTGAACTGCAAGAGCACTACGGCGAATACCGCTTCTGGAACGTGTACTCGAAGATCCACAACTTCTGCGTGCAGGAGCTGGGTGGTTTCTACCTCGACATCATCAAGGATCGCCAGTACACCACCGGTGCCGACAGCAAGGCCCGCCGTTCCTGCCAGACCGCGCTGTTCCACATCTCCGAAGCGCTGGTGCGCTGGATCGCGCCGATCCTGGCGTTCACCGCCGACGAACTGTGGCAGTACCTGCCGGGCGAGCGTAACGAGTCCGTCATGCTCAATACCTGGTACGAGGGCCTGAGCGAACTGCCGGAAGGTTTCGAGCTGGGTCGCGCCTACTGGGACCGCATCATGGAAGTGAAGGTTGCGGTCAACAAAGAGATGGAAATCCAGCGTGCAGCCAAGGCTGTCGGTGGCAACCTGCAAGCCGAAGTGACGCTGTTCGCCGAAGACGCGCTGACCGCCGACCTGGCCAAGCTGAGCAACGAACTGCGTTTCGTGCTGATCACTTCGACCGCCAGTGTCGCGCCATTGGCGCAGGCACCGGCCGATGCCGTGGTCACCGAAGTCAGCGGCCTGAAGCTGAAAATCGTCAAGTCGAGCCACGTCAAGTGCGCCCGTTGCTGGCACTGCCGTGAAGACGTCGGCGTGAACCCGGAGCATCCGGAAATCTGCGGTCGTTGCGTCGACAACATCAGCGGCGCTGGCGAGGTTCGTCACTATGCCTAATGCCGTTGGCCGTTTCGGACGGCTGAGCTGGCTCTGGTTGAGCTTGTTGGTCCTGGTCATCGACCAGGCCAGCAAGTTCTACTTCGAAGGCAAGCTCCAGATGTACCAGCAGATCGTAATCATCCCCGATTACTTCAGCTGGACCCTGGCCTACAACACTGGCGCGGCCTTCAGCTTCCTGGCTGACAGCTCCGGCTGGCAGCGCTGGCTGTTCGCGCTGATTGCGGTTGTGGTCAGTGCGGTGCTGGTAGTGTGGCTCAAGCGTCTGGGGCGCAACGAAACCTGGCTGGCGGTCGCGCTGGCCCTGGTGCTTGGTGGCGCGCTGGGCAATCTGTATGACCGCATTGCCCTGGGCCATGTGATCGATTTCATCCTGGTGCATTGGCAGAACCGCTGGTATTTCCCGGCGTTCAACTTTGCCGACAGCGCAATTACCGTTGGTGCGGTGATGCTGGCACTGGATATGTTCAAAAGTAAAAAGACCGGAGAAACCGTTCATGACTGAACAGGTATTGGCTGAGCAACGCATCGGCCAGAACACGGAAGTCACCTTGCATTTCGCATTGCGCCTGGAGAACGGCGACACGGTGGACAGCACCTTCGACAAGGCCCCGGCGACCTTCAAGGTCGGTGATGGCAACCTGTTGCCAGGTTTCGAAGCGGCCCTGTTCGGTTTCAAGGCCGGTGACAAGCGGACGCTGAGCATCGAGCCGGAAAACGCCTTCGGCCAGCCCAACCCGCAAAACGTGCAGATCATCCCGCGCTCGCAGTTCCAGGACATGGAACTGTCGCCAGGTTTGCTGGTGATCTTCAACGATGCGGCCAATACTGAATTGCCGGGCGTGGTTAAAGAGTTCGACGACGCGCAAGTGACCATCGACTTCAACCACCCGCTGGCAGGCAAGACGCTGACCTTTGACGTGGAAATCATTTCCGTCAAAGCACTGTAAAAATGTGGGAGCGGGCTTGCTCGCGAATGCTGACTGACATTCAACATTGATGTCGTCTGACACACCGCTTTCGCGAGCAAGCCCGCTCCCACATTAAACCCTCGCTGTTCTTGAACACTGTGTTCGATGAACAGCAGGGCATTACCATTTTTCGCGCGCAAGACACGAGGCACAGCATGCAAATCAAACTCGCCAACCCCCGTGGCTTCTGTGCCGGTGTGGACCGGGCGATCGAAATCGTCAACCGCGCCCTGGAAGTCTTCGGGCCGCCGATCTACGTGCGCCACGAAGTGGTCCACAACAAGTTCGTGGTCGAAGACCTGCGCTCCCGTGGCGCGGTCTTCGTCGAAGAGCTGGATCAGGTGCCGGACGACGTCATCGTGATCTTCAGTGCTCACGGCGTTTCCCAAGCCGTGCGTAGCGAAGCGGCTGGCCGTGGGCTGAAAGTGTTCGACGCCACATGCCCGCTGGTGACCAAAGTCCACATCGAAGTGGCGCGTTACAGCCGTGACGGCCGTGAGTGCATTCTCATCGGCCACGCCGGTCACCCGGAAGTCGAAGGCACCATGGGCCAGTACGACGGCAGCAATGGCGGCGCGATCTACCTGGTCGAAGACGAGAAAGATGTCGCGGCGTTGCAGGTGAAAAACCCTGAAAAACTCGCGTTCGTGACCCAGACCACACTCTCGATGGACGATACCAGCCGCGTCATCGACGCCCTGCGTTCACGCTTCCCGGCCATCGGCGGACCGCGCAAGGACGACATTTGCTACGCCACGCAAAACCGTCAGGACGCGGTCAAGCAACTGGCCGACGAGTGCGACGTGGTGCTGGTGGTCGGCAGCCCGAACAGCTCCAACTCCAATCGCTTGCGCGAATTGGCAGAACGCATGTCCACTCCGGCCTACCTGATCGACGGTGCCGAAGACCTGCAAAAGAGCTGGTTCGACGGTGTCGAGCGTATCGGCATCACCGCTGGCGCATCCGCCCCGGAAGTCCTGGTGCGCGGCGTGATCCAGCAGTTGCAGGCCTGGGGTGCCACCGGTGCCGATGAACTGGCCGGTCGCGAGGAGAACATCACGTTCTCGATGCCTAAAGAGCTGCGCGTTCGTTCATTGCTCTGAGTTTTTTCCTTTCTTCGCATAACGCCTGCTCAGCCTCATCGCTGCGCAGGCTGACGCGGCCGGTCGGTGCCAGTACCACTTGGTGTTTGCTCACCGGTTCGCGGACTGCACAAATGTGTAATGTCCCTCCTTGCCATTGACCGTTGGCAAACAGTGGCTCGCCCTGGCCACTGAATCGTACGAAACGATCGATCGGACCGTTCCCCGCAATCGGCACTCGTGTGCCGCTCCGACGTTCGGCCAACAGTAGATTGTTACTGTCCTTATCGCCCTTGCCGCTGATATCCAGAATGATCCGCCAGCCCTGGCTCCAGTCGCCATCGATGGCGTGAATCACCACGGCCTGGTTACGGACGATGGCTTCGGTTCGGGCGGTGCGAATTCCACTGAAAAGAGCCTGCGCCGCCTGCTCCCTTTGGTTCGACTCGATCAGCGTTGCGAACGCCGGAGTGACCAGATGCAGAACAATTCCTGTAATTGCCAGTCCCATGAGCAGTTCGATCAGGCTGAAGCCTTGTTGCCGCATGACATCCCCCTCCGTGGCGTGCTGTGGCTCGCGCAATCCCTGCGCGATAAATGGCAACGCAAACGCACCGCATCGCGTGAATGTTGTGCCGCGTAAAAGCAGGTATAGCCGAAGAAAACAGAAGGCCCCGATGGATCATCGTACAAAAGGTTTCACGCTGATCGAGTTGCTGGTCGCGATCGCGATCCTGCTGATTCTGCTGACTCTGGCTGTCCCGGCGTTTACCCGCTCGACGCAAACAACCAGGGCCGATACCGAAATCGTTGACCTGCAACGAACCCTGAATTTTGCCCGGCTCGAAGCCATTGAGCGGGGCAATACAACACGGGTGCGCCCGACAGCCGGTGGGGATGTCTGGAGTGGGGAGCTGACGGTTTACGACGGTACTGACGCTTTGGCCAAAGTATTACGGGTTGTTCCGGCGATGAGCAGCGGCGCAACTCTGGCGCTAACCTCAGGCGTGACTGCCATCGATTTCAACAGTATGGGCGGGTTGTCATCATCGTCTTCAGAGGTGGTGATCAGCTATGGACGGGGAGCGCAAAGCAGGATGCTGACAGTGTGTTTGAACGGACGAATTCTATTGGGTGGGAGTTGCGGATGAAGGCATGGAGCAACCGCACGCAGGAGGGCATGACGCTGGTCGAAGTCCTGGTGGCGTTAGTCATTCTGGGAGTGGGTCTGCTGGGGGCGGCGGCGTTCCAGCTCAATGCGCTGAAGTACACGGACAGCGCGCGCATGACCAGTCAGGCCAGTTTTATCGCCTACGACATGCTGGACCGCATTCGCGCCAACGCCGTTGCGGACTACACCATTGCGCCGCAGGCTTCGGGCAATCCAGGCGTTACCCGGGATCAGGACCTGTTTGACTTCAAATCCAATATAGTCAGCTCACTCGGCACCACCGCGACGGGCAGTGTCGCCGTCAATCAGCAGGTGTACACCATCACGATTACCTGGGACGACTCACGGGCTGCGAATGTTGCCGACTCGCGGCGCAGTTTCATCCTGAGCAGCCGCGCTGCCGTCGACCCGGTGGTGACTCCTTGAGCCGTTGCAGCAAAGGCTTTGGCCTGGTCGAGATGCTGATCGCCCTGGCATTGGGCCTGATTGTGGTGCTGGGCGTGGTACAGGTTTTCATCGCGGCCAAGAACACTTATCTCAGCCAGAATGCTGCCGCGAACATGCAGGAGGACGCACGCTTCGTGTTGAGCAAAATGATTCAGGAGGTCCGCATGGTCGGGATGTTCGGTTGCCTGGAAACGATCACTGATTCAAGTAAGAAAGGTGATTTCCATGCCAGCCAGCTAACGCCGATCCGTTGGGACAATGGCAGTCGCAAGTTGACTCTGGTTACGGCGGATTTCGGCGGCAATGGTGGCAAGCCGGACTGGACCGTGCTTTCCGACTGTCTAGACAATTCGACGGCTTACAGCGACGGTCCGACTCCAGTGGCAGGGCAATTGGCATTTCCGATACGGCGGCTGATTTACAGCTTCAGCAAAAACCAACTGTTTATGAAGGGCGGGGACGCACCATCGCAGGTATTGGTGAACAACGTAGGTGCTTTTGACGTGAGCTTTGGCCTGGCCAGCACGGCCACTGATCTGGCTGCTTCCCGCTACAGCAGCAACCCGCCGGACCCCGCGCTGATTCGTAGCGTTCGCCTGAGTCTGACCCTCTTCGATCCGAACCACCGGGTGAGCGATCAAACCTTCAACGTCGTGGCCGCTCTGCGCAATCGCTTGCCATGAGAGGGTGCCAATGGATTGTTCTGCCATGAAGTATTACACCCAACGCGGCATGGCACTGCTGGTCAGTCTGGTGTTCTTGCTCCTGCTGACACTGATTGGTCTTTCATCGATGCAGAGCGCCACCCTGCAGGAAAAAATGGCCGGTAGCGTCGCCTTGCGCAACCAGTCGTTTCAAGGCGCTGAAGCGGCATTGCGGGTGGGGGAGAGTGCAGTGCAACGGGACAGTTATGCGCTGCCGGTTTGCAGCGGCATCGTTCAATGTGCACCACCGTCCGAGTCTTCGACGATTACTGCTGCCGGCTTCAGCGCCACTTCCGGAGTGACCTGGATTGCATCGGGCAATGGCTTTTATGGCGTGCAGAACATCGGTGTCAGTCGAAATGCGGTGAATGTGCCCATCAATACCCCGGCGACGTTGTATCGGGTAACGGCGGTAGGCATCGCAGGCCATTCGCGCAGCGTGGTGGAGAGCATCTATGCGAAGTTCTGAGCGACCGGTCAGATTGTGGTCACGACTGTTTGGGGTCGTAGTCGCGCTTAACCTGCCAGTGTTGGCGCACGGCACCACGCCATCGGATTCGCCGGCGCTGAACCGGCCAACCTGTCTGGCAAATGGCAATTGGTACGGTTTCTACCACAGCAATCAGGGGTTGAAGGCCGTCTGCCTGAAGCTGCCCGCTACGATCGGCGTTAAGATGCTCGACAGCAACGACGATGGCGTGGTCGACAACATGGACGCGCTATCCGATGGCGTGGTCTTTATCGGAGAGCATTCGACCCAGGATGCCAGCGACAATGGCGGGGTTGTGAACGATTCCACTGGCGACGATACGCCGGGGATGGAAAAATCCGGCGGCAGCCGTCGCATCATGTGGCGACAAATACAGTAAGTGAGAGTTGAGGCATGCGTAGTTCCAACCGCGGTTTTACCCTGATCGAAATCATGATCGTGATTGCGATCATCGGGCTTGTCATGACCTTTGCCGCCCCGAGCTTCACCGAGTACCTGAACAAGGGGCGCCGCGCAGAAGTGGCCGGCCTGCTCTCGGAGCAGGCGCAGCTCCTGGAACGCTTCTACTCGCAGAAAAATGCCTACACCGATGCGACGGGCCTCAGTGCCGGCAATGATTACTACACCATCACACCGACCCTGGCTGACCAGACCTTTCTGCTGATGGCTGTGCGTAAGGCTGGCACGAGCATGGCCACTGACAAGTGCGGTGATCTGACCATCACCAACACCGGTGTCCTCGGTATGGTCAACGCAAAAACCGGCCTGACCAGCAAAGACTGCTGGGGGCGCTGAATTTCTTTTCGGGTGCCTTTTGCACCCCCCTGTCTATTTAACGGTTGGATCAGAACATGACCAGGCAACAGCAAGTGGTGATTGTCGGCGGCGGTGTGATTGGTTTGCTGACGGCCTTCAATCTCGCGTCAGAAGTGCAACGCGTTGTGCTGCTGGATCGCTCGAGCGTCGGCCAGGAATCGTCCTGGGCCGGCGGGGGCATCGTTTCGCCGCTTTACCCGTGGCGCTACAGCCCGGCAGTCACCGCGTTGGCTCACTGGTCCCAGGATTTTTATCCACAATTGGGTGAGCGGCTGTTTGCCGCTACCGGTATTGATCCTGAAGTGCACACCACAGGTCTGTACTGGCTGGACCTGGACGATGAAGCCGAAGCGCTGGCGTGGGCTGCCCGAGAAAATCGTCCGCTTGGCGCGGTGGATATTTGCGCAGTACACGACGCCGTGCCGGTGCTGGGCAGCGGTTTTTCCCGGGCGATCTACATGGCTGATGTTGCCAATGTGCGTAATCCGCGACTGGTGAAGTCACTCAAGGCTGCGTTGCTGGCGCTGCCGAACGTGACAATCCATGAGCAGTGTGAAGTCAGCGGGTTTGTTCGTGACGGCGACAAAGTGGTCGGCGTGCAGACCTCCACAGGTACTGTCCTGGGCGATCAAGTTGTCCTGACGGCGGGCGCCTGGAGCGGTGACTTGCTCAAGCTCCTGGATCTGACGCTGCCGGTTGAACCGGTGAAAGGCCAGATGATTCTCTACAAGTGCGCGGCAGATTTTTTGCCGAGCATGGTTCTGGCCAAAGGCCGATACGCGATACCCCGGCGCGATGGGCACATCCTGATCGGCAGCACGCTGGAGCATGAAGGCTATGACAAGACGCCAACCGGGTCGGCGCTGGAGAGCCTCAAGGCCTCTGCAGTGGAATTGATTCCGGCACTGGCCGAGGCCGAAGTGGTCGGTCATTGGGCCGGATTACGTCCGGGTTCGCCCGAAGGCATTCCTTACATCGGTCGGGTGCCAGGGTTTGAAGGGCTGTGGCTCAACTGCGGGCACTACCGTAACGGGTTGGTGCTGGCGCCCGCATCGTGCCAGTTGTTTGCCGATGTGATGCTGGGCCGGGCGCCGATCATTGATCCGGCACCGTATGCACCGGCCGGGCGGATTTGAGCTTTCAATCCAGCCCCAGTTTCTTCAGTCGATAACGCATCGACCTGAATGAAAGATTCAACCGCTGAGCCGCCGCCGTGCGGTTCCAGCGGGTTTCTTCCAGGGCCTGGAGCAGCAGCTGGCGTTCGACGTTTTCCAGGTAGGTTTCCAGATTGTCGATCTGTGTCAGGTCCGGTACGCCACCCTCAACTCCACAGTTGCCTTCAGCCAGACGCAAGTCGCCGGCCTCGATCTGGTTGTTCTCGCACAACGTGTGCGCCCGTTCGAGCATGTTTTCCAGTTCCCGCACGTTGCCCGGGAAACGGTAGCTTTTCAATGCATCAAGGGCTTGCGGATGGAGTATTGCCGCGGGTTGGTCAGTGCCGGCGACCAAGCGCTTGAGCATGTGGCTGGCCAGTGTTTCGATGTCGTCGCGGCGCTCGCGCAAGGGCGGGACCCGCAACTCGATCACGTTCAAGCGGTAGTACAGGTCCTGGCGGAAGCGTTCGGCGGCGACTTCGGCGTCAAGGTCCTTGTGCGTGGCGCAGAGAATGCGCACATCGACCAGCACTTCCTGTTGCCCGCCGACGCTGCGCACGGCTTTTTCCTGAATGGCGCGCAGCAACTTGACCTGCATCGCCAGCGGCAAATCAGCCACTTCGTCCAGGAACAGGGTGCCACCATGGGCCGCCTGGAACAGGCCGGGCTTGTCCTCGATGGCGCCGCTGAAACTGCCTTTGCGATGGCCGAAAAACTCGCTCTCCATCAGTTCGGAAGGAATCGCACCGCAGTTGATCGGTATGAATGGCTGGCTGGCGCGGGGGCCTTGATCGTGGATCAGCCGCGCAACCAACTCCTTGCCGCTACCGGATTCGCCACTGATGTACACCGGCGCCTGGCTGCGGGCCAGTTTGGCGATGTGCTTGCGCAGATTGCGCATGGGCAGTGAATCGCCCAGCAAGCGGCGCTCGAGGGCGACGCTGGAAGCCGGAAGCAGGGCACTGGTGACCAGTTCGCGCAGGCGCGTAAGGTCCACCGGTTTGGTCAGGAAGTCGAATGCCCCGGCCTTGAGCACATTGATCGCGGTTTCAAGGCTGGCATAGGCGGTGATCATCGCCACTTGGACCCGAGGGTGACGTTGCTGGATGTGCTGCACCAACTCCAGGCCGGTACCGTCCGACAACTGCATGTCTGTCAGGCATAGATCGAAGGTTTCGCGATTTAGCAGGGATTGCGCTTCGCCGACGTTGCGGGCGTTGAACGTCTCCAGTTTCATCCTTCCCAGGGTGATTTCCAGGAGTTCGCGAATGTCCGGTTCGTCATCGACGATCAAGACTTTTTGTCGTGGTCTCGTGTTCAACGTGGGGTCCGTCCGTGAGCAAAGGTAACGCAAAAGCAGCCGCTTTCCTGGCGTGCCTTGAAGTCTAGGCGGGACAGAGTGCTTTCGCCCGGCTGGCCGGACGGATAAAGCCCCAGGCCCCTGATATAGGGGGCTGGGGCTTCGTTATCGAGTATTTCCAGTGGTTTCAGGTCGAGCCGTGGCGGCGACATTTGCTCGCGGCGCCGCAGCTGCAGGACGTTTTTGATTACCCGGTTCATTTGCAGAGTGTGGTCTTGAATAATCTGCGTCAGACGTCGATCGACGCCTTTGAGTTCCTTGGGTACATGTTTTACGGAGCCTTGTTGACAGTTATATTTGTTTTATCTTCCATAAATCAGTCACTTATCTAATCTGACTTTTTTCACGTGTTTTTTTACGCGTGGAACGAGTGAGTGACTGCCAATCTGCCCCATTGCAATCCCATGGCAACATCGACCGGTTGAATCCACAGCGAAAGCTGCCGACCATCAAGGGCTGCTACCGACCTGGAGCAGTCGGCGAACAGAATAATGTCAAATTACTGGCTATGCTTGATCTGCTGTCGAAACTGATCAGGCAGTCCGGCAGGCTGCGCGGAAATGACCCGCAACGTGCCCTATGTCACCCGACTATTCTGCGTGAAGCATCCAGTTCAGGGGCGCAAATCCGCAACGACACTCGGGAAGACATGGAGCAAATCCTGCACCTGCAGGCGCAGGGTTTGGACTGGATCTGTTGGGATCACTCAGGATCGAATCGACTTTCGCTACGGTGCGGCTGGGCACTGCGAAAACGGGGATATGCTCACCCCAGACATGCTGGCCAAGGTCTGCACGCTCGCCAGAGGCGCAGAACGAGGCTGAGGAAATTGAAAGGAACAGAACATCTGGAAAAAGTGATGGCCGACGTTCAGTTCTACAATGGAGAGCGAGGAGAATCGTTACCTGAAACGATGATGTCAAACGCAACAAATGAAAGTGATTTCGTTTTATCGCCGAAATGTTAAGAGACTGCTTCCGAGAGTAAAAAATTTCACCATGAAATTTAGCATCGCCAAATGCATTGCTTAGTGTCGAATAGTTGGTTGGCGTGACACTTAAGGCGTATAGCTTCGGTAGCTATTGCTTGTCTCGGGAGCTTCGCTCACGAAAACCGGCGTGAATCCAGAGCAGAGAAAAAATTTGGCTAATGCTACGTGCGGTGTGTTCTCAGGTTCAGGTGTCGGCACAAAAGGTTAATTGGTTTCCGAATACCGCTTCTATTGGTCAATTTAGAAGGATTATGTTTGGAGATTGTGAAATGGATTTTTTCAGGAATAAAAGGGCCGCAAAGCAAGCCATACCCACCAGTTCAAATAAGCCGCGCTCGACCAAATGGCACCGCATGTACTTTTTTCTTGCGGGATTCGACGTGCTGGTTGTTGTGCTGAGCGTGCTATTGAATCACCTGATCGTCGATACCTATCACCGCTCCATCAAGGCAAACCAGTCGTGGGTCCAACAGCTGTCGAGCTATTCAACGCTGGGCAGCCTGGCTTCCGCAGTCAATGCGCCGGGCAATAATGTGTTCGATACACATAATGTTGAAGCCGAATCGCGGAACATGAATGAAGCCTTGCGCGCCTTCAGCGAGCATTTGGCAATGGCCAAAAAACAGTTGGAGGTACGGATCGCCAATGAGGCTGAACACAGTGCAGATATACAAGCCTTTACCCTTTCATTGAAGGATGAGGTGGGTGCAGTTGATGCCGCGATGGTCGAAATGGTGAACGAGGCCTTGCTGATCTTTTCCTACTTCAGGGAGGGGCAGTCGGATAATGCCGGCAAACGCATGGCAACGATGGACAGGAAGTTTTCCCTGTTGCTCGCCTCACTCAGTACCGTGCGGGATCGCGTTGGCCTGATTCAAAGCAAGCTCCTGGAGGAGGAGCTTGAGTCGGTCGAAGAACTGCGCCGGGTCGAATACGCGATCATGCTGTTCGTGCTACTGATGGTCAGTGCGGCCGTTATCTACGGGGGCAAGATCAGGCGCGAAATGGAGTCGCAAGCAGCCGAAAGGGAAGGTTATCTGGCAGTGCTGCGCGAAAGCGAGAAGCAGGCCCGCCAGCAAGCATCGCTGCTGGACAAGGCTCAGGACGCCATTGTCGTTCACGGGATGGATAACCGCATCCTGTACTGGAACAAAAGTGCCGAGCGTCTCTACGGTCTGTCAAAGGAAGAGGCACTCGGAAAATCGGCACAGGAGTTGATCTACCAGGGTAGCACCGCTTTCAATGCGGCCACTAACAGCCTGATAGAAACGGGTGACTGGGCGGACGAAGTTACACTTCGACGCCGGGATGGCTGCACCATCACGCTCGAAAGTCATCGAACCCTGGTGCGAGACGATGATGGCCAGCCGCAATCCGTTCTGTCGATCAATACTGACATCACCCACCGTAAGACCGCTGAGCAAGAGGTCCAGCGTTTGGCCTTCTACGATCAGTTGACCGGGCTGGCCAACAGGCGGCTCATGTTGGACCGGTTACAGCATCTGCTGGCGGGCAGCTCCCGTAGCCTGCATACGTACGCGATAATTCTCATTGACCTGGATAACTTCAAGGCACTGAACGACACGCTGGGGCATGACAGAGGCGACATGTTGCTGCAGCAAGTTGCTCTGCGCCTTTGCGGCTGCATACGCGAGAGCGACACCGTGGCTCGCCTGGGCGGAGACGAGTTCGTCGTCCTGCTGGATGGCCTTAATGAGAATCCTCCAGAAGCAGCTATCCAGGCCAAGGCTATTGGCGAAAAGATTCTCAAATCTCTGAACATTTCCTACCAGTTGGATGGATATGAGCACCACAGCACCCCCAGCCTCGGCATTGCGCTGTTCCAGGGGCAGCTGAGCACAGTGGACGATATTATGAAGCGCGCTGACCTGGCGATGTATCGCGCCAAGGCGGCGGGCCGCAATACCATGCGCTTCTTCGATCCGGAAATGCAGGCGGTTGCCACGGCACGCGCCAGACTGGAAGTAGACTTGCGCCAAGGCTTGCAGGACAACGAATTCCTTCTTCATTACCAACCGCAGGTGAATAGTGAGGGCCGTATCATTGGCGCAGAGGCACTGATGAGATGGCAGAATCCTGAGCGCGGAGTCGTGTTTCCATGCGAATTCATTCCATTGGCAGAGGAAACGGGGTTGATTCTGCCGTTAGGCCGTTGGGCGCTGCAGGCAGCCTGCACTCAGCTGGTTGCCTGGGCAAAGCATTCGGAAACCGCCCGACTGGGTATGGCTGTGAATGTCAGCGCCCGCCAGTTTCACCATCCGGACTTCGTCGAGGAGGTACTGCAAGTACTGAGACACACGGGGGCCGATCCGAAGAAATTGAAGCTGGAACTGACCGAAGGCCTGCTGATAGAGGATATGGAAGGTACTGTCGCCAAAATGATCGAGTTGAAAGAGATCGGCATAGGCCTTTCGCTGGATGATTTCGGAACCGGCTACTCGTCACTGTCATACCTGAAGAGCCTTCCGCTGGATCAACTCAAGATCGACCAGTCCTTCATCAGAGATGTGCTGGTTGATCCCAACGACGCCGCCATCGCCTGCGCGATTGTGAGCCTGAGCCAGATATTGGGGCTTTCGGTGATTGCAGAAGGTGTGGAGACAGAAGCTCAGCGCATCTTTCTGGTCAAGCATGGCTGCCAGACCTACCAGGGCTTCCTGTTTTCCCCGCCACTGCCAGCCGAACAATTTGAGGCGTATGTTCACGAAAGATTAATGGCGAGCACTGATTTCCCACGGACCAAGACTGAATCGCCATAACTTCGCAGGTGCCAGATCGCGCGATAGTCCTCAATCAGTCGCCAGTTCGGGTGACATGTCAGCGGCCACTGGAGCCCTTGTCTTGCTCGAGATGAGCCTGGCTGCAATACCACCGTTGGTCGAGTCTCAGCGCACGGTCACGGGGCAGGTGAACGCCGCAATGGGCGCAGCGGACCATGGGCGCCGCTTCCCGTTCGTCGGGGGACCTGGGGGTGGAAGCCTGACCCTTGAATTTGCGCCAGAACCATACTGCAGCGGCAATCAGGGCGATCCAGAACAATAAACGAAGCATGATGAGCTGCTATTCGAATGATGATCCGGCAGTTTAGCCAAGGACCTGTCAGGCGCACAGTGTAATAAATCGCTTAAATAAAAAAGGGAGACTCGAAAGTCTAATGCCGATCAGTCAAACCACAACGCAATCTGTAGCAGCTGCCGAAGGCTGCGTCCGGCTGCGCAGCAGTCGTAAAATCAGAGTTCGCGGTACGTCAGAGAGATCGTGCAAGCCGGATTTACGACTGCTGCGCAGCCGGACGCAGGCTACGCCAGCTGCTACAAGGTAGGCGTAGCGTCTGGGTTCGCCTAACTGATTGCACAACCCGAGGGGTCAGTCGAAGACGCCGAAGGTCATGTAGCTGAACCACGAACGGTCGCTGTTGTTGCCTTGCGCTTCATGATTTTCTTCTTCGATCGCGTCGCCATTGCCATCTTTAGGCTTGAGCTCGCTCGGGATCGCGTCCTTGGCGTCCTGGAACTGCCGCTGTACGTCCTGGTTGGCGCGGGTTTCGCCCGGTGGCAGCGGCGGACGGGATTCGATCAGGCCCAGGGTCGCCTTGCTCAGCCACGAACGGTTGTCGGCTTCGGCCACGGTCGGTACGAATTGACCGTCCACCAGCGTCGGGTGGTTCGGGTAGTTGAGCTTCAGGGTTTCCAGGCTGGTGGCCGCCAGTTCGTCCAGGTGCAGGCGCTGGTAGGACTCGGTCATCACCGCCAGGCCGTCGCCGACCGAAGGGGTTTCCTGGAAGTTTTCCACCACGTAACGACCGCGGTTCGCGGCGGCGACATAGGCCTGGCGGGTCAGGTAGTAGTCGGCTACGTGAATTTCGTAGGCCGCCAGCAGGTTGCGCAGATAAATCATGCGCTGCTTGGCGTCGGGCGAGTAGCGGCTGTTCGGGAAGCGACTGGTCAGCTGGGCGAACTCGTTATAGGAGTCGCGGGCGGCGCCCGGGTCACGCTTGGTCATGTCCAGCGGCAGGAAACGCGACAGCAGGCCGACGTCCTGGTCGAAAGAAGTCAGGCCCTTGAGGTAGTAGGCATAATCGACGTTCGGATGCTGTGGGTGCAGGCGAATGAAGCGCTCGGCAGCGGACTTGGCCGCTTCTGGCTCGGTGTTCTTGTAGTTGGCGTAGATGAGTTCGAGTTGCGCCTGGTCGGCATAGCGACCGAACGGATAACGCGATTCCAGAGCCTTCAGCTTGGCGATGGCACTGGTGTAGCTACTGTTGTCCAGGTCTTTTTGAGCCTGTTGGTACAGCTCGACTTCACTGAGGTTTTCGTCTACGACTTCCTTCGATGAGCAAGCAGCGGTCAATGCGAGGATGGCGATCAGCAGCAGGTGTTTCACTTGCATGGCGGCTTGCGTCCCTATGACGGCCGCTGTCTTGGGCGTGGCCGTCCTGTTATGATGAGCGCCCCGTTGAATAGCCTCGGGGCAAAAGACGCCGTATTTAACCACAAGCGCGCAGCCGAAACCAAAGGCTGTGCCGACGCCTAGTCTGAGCATGTCCGATAAAATTGAACTTCGCGCAGAGGTGCCGTCCGAATTGGGCGGCCAACGCCTCGATCAAGTCGCCGCACAACTATTCGCTGAGCACTCGCGCTCGCGCCTTTCCGCCTGGATCAAAGACGGCCGCCTGACTGTGGATGGGGCGGTTATCCGCCCGCGAGACATCGTTCACGGTGGCGCCATCCTTGAGCTGACTGCCGAGCAGGAAGCTCAGGGCGAATGGGTCGCTCAAGACATTGCCCTGGACATCGTCTACGAAGACGACGACATCCTGGTGATCAACAAGCCTGCGGGCCTGGTGGTGCACCCGGCTGCCGGTCACGCCGACGGCACCTTGCTCAACGCGTTGCTGCACCACGTGCCGGACATCATCAATGTGCCCCGCGCCGGTATCGTGCATCGCCTGGACAAGGACACCACCGGTCTGATGGTGGTGGCCAAGACCATTCAAGCGCAGACGCAGCTGGTTACACAGTTGCAGAGCCGCAGCGTCAGCCGGATCTACGAGTGCATCGTGATTGGTGTGGTGACCGCTGGCGGCAAGATCAATGCGCCGATCGGTCGTCACGGCCAGCAACGCCAGCGCATGGCCGTGATGGAAGGTGGTAAGCAAGCCGTCAGCCATTACCGCGTGCTCGAGCGTTTCCGCTCCCACACCCATGTGCGGGTGAAGCTGGAAACCGGTCGTACGCACCAGATTCGTGTGCACATGGCGCACATCAACTACCCGTTGGTCGGAGATCCTGCCTACGGTGGTCGTTTCCGTATCCCGCCGGCCGCCAACCCGACCATGGTCGAGTCGTTGAAAAACTTCCCGCGTCAGGCCTTGCATGCACGGTTCCTGGAGCTGGATCACCCGACGACCGGTAAGCGCATGAGCTGGGAATCGCCATTGCCGGAAGATTTTGTCTGGTTGCTGACCCTGCTCAAGCAAGATCGCGAGGCGTTCATCGGATGAGTGACTGGCTGATTCCTGACTGGCCCGCGCCGGCCGGGGTCAAAGCCTGTGTGACCACCCGTGCGGGCGGCGTCAGTGTGGCGCCGTTCGACAGCCTCAACCTCGGCGATCACGTCGACGACAGCCCCGAAGCTGTTGCCGAGAATCGCCGTCGTTTGACCGATCATTTCTCGATTCAACCGGCCTGGCTGCAGCAGGTCCACGGCATCGTCGTGGCCCATGCCGACCCGAACCTGGTGATCACCGCCGACGCCAGTTGGACATCGACCCCCGGCATCGCCTGTGCGGCAATGACCGCCGATTGCCTGCCGGCATTGTTTTGCGACCGCGCCGGTACTCGCGTTGCGGCAGCCCATGCCGGTTGGCGCGGGTTGGCGGCGGGTGTGCTGGAAGCCACGCTCGACAGTCTGGCCGTTCCGTCTGCTGAAGTATTGGTGTGGCTCGGCCCGGCCATCGGCCCGCAAGCCTTTGAAGTCGGCCCGGAAGTGCGTGAGACCTTTGTTCAGCAGTTGCCACAAGCGTCGGAAGCTTTTGTCCCGAGTCAAAACGCCGGCAAGTTCATGGCCGACATCTATATGCTGGCACGTCTGCGTCTCGCGGCTCGCGGTGTCACCGCTGTCTATGGCGGCGGTTTCTGCACCGTTACCGACCCACGCTTCTTTTCTTACCGCCGCAGTCCTCGCACTGGTCGGTTTGCCTCCCTGATCTGGCTTGAACGCTAGACTTGTCTGACCTGCATCAACGTCGCGACGCTTGAATCTCCCAGAATCGACCACATCTATTGCGGTATCTGGCAGGTTTCTTCATTCAGGATGTTTTATAGGTCCGGCCTGCTCAAAAGGAAGGTGACCCATGCGTATAGACCGTTTAACCAGCAAACTGCAGTTAGCGTTGTCCGATGCCCAATCCCTGGCTGTCGGCCACGATCATCCGGCCATTGAACCGGCGCACTTGATGCAAGCCTTGCTCGAACAGCAGGGCGGCTCGATCAAGCCCCTGCTGATGCAGGTGGGCTTCGACGTCAACAGCTTGCGTAAAGAGCTGACCAAAGAGCTCGACCAGCTACCGAAAATCCAGAATCCGACCGGCGACGTGAACATGTCGCAGGATCTGGCGCGCCTGCTCAATCAGGCCGATCGTCTGGCCCAGCAGAAAGGCGACCAATTCATCTCCAGCGAGCTGGTGTTGCTCGCCGCCATGGACGAGAACAGCAAGCTCGGCAAACTGTTGCTCGGCCAGGGCGTGAGCAAGAAGGCCCTGGAAAATGCGATCAACAACCTGCGTGGTGGCGAGGCCGTCAACGACCCTAACCACGAAGAGGCCCGGCAGGCTCTGGATAAGTACACGGTCGACCTGACCAAGCGCGCCGAAGACGGCAAGCTCGATCCGGTGATCGGTCGTGACGATGAAATTCGCCGGACCATCCAGGTGCTGCAACGTCGCACCAAGAACAACCCGGTGCTGATCGGTGAGCCTGGCGTGGGTAAAACCGCCATCGCCGAAGGCCTGGCCCAGCGCATCATCAATGGTGAAGTGCCGGATGGCCTCAAGGGCAAGCGCCTGTTGTCCCTGGACATGGGGGCGTTGATTGCCGGTGCCAAGTATCGCGGTGAGTTCGAAGAACGGCTCAAGGCGTTGCTCAACGAGCTGTCGAAGCAGGAAGGGCAGATCATCCTGTTCATCGACGAACTGCACACCATGGTCGGCGCCGGTAAGGGCGAAGGTTCGATGGATGCGGGCAACATGCTCAAGCCGGCCCTGGCCCGCGGTGAACTGCACTGCGTGGGCGCCACCACGCTCAACGAGTACCGCCAATACATAGAGAAGGACGCCGCGCTCGAGCGACGTTTCCAGAAAGTGCTGGTGGACGAGCCGAGCGAAGAAGACACCATCGCCATCCTGCGTGGCCTCAAAGAGCGTTATGAGGTTCACCACAAGGTGGCGATCACCGACGGCGCGATCATTGCCGCAGCCAAGCTCAGTCATCGTTACATCACGGACCGGCAGTTACCCGACAAGGCCATCGACCTGATCGATGAAGCCGCCAGTCGTATCCGCATGGAGATCGACTCCAAGCCGGAAGTGCTGGACCGCCTGGAGCGTCGTCTGATTCAGCTGAAGGTGGAATCCCAGGCGCTGAAGAAAGAAAGCGACGACGCGGCGAAGAAGCGTCTGGAAAAACTGCAGGAAGAAATTGCTCGTCATGAGCGTGAGTACTCGGATCTCGAAGAAATCTGGAACTCGGAAAAAGCCGAGGTACAGGGTTCGGCACAGATCCAGCAGAAGATCGAGCAGTCCCGTCAGGAACTGGAAGCGGCCCGCCGCAAGGGCGACCTGAACCGCATGGCCGAGTTGCAGTACGGGGTGATCCCGGACCTGGAGCGCAGCCTGCAGATGGTCGACCAGCATGGCAAAAGCGAAAACCAGTTGCTGCGCAGCAAAGTGACTGAAGAGGAAATCGCCGAAGTCGTGTCGAAGTGGACCGGTATTCCCGTGTCGAAAATGCTCGAAGGCGAGCGCGAGAAACTGATGAAAATGGAAAGCCTGTTGCACCAGCGTGTGATCGGCCAGGATGAAGCGGTGGTGGCCGTTTCCAACGCAGTGCGGCGCTCCCGCGCCGGGTTGTCCGACCCGAATCGCCCGAGCGGCTCGTTCATGTTCCTCGGCCCGACCGGTGTCGGTAAAACCGAGCTGTGCAAGGCGCTGGCCGAATTCCTCTTTGATACCGAAGAGGCGATGGTGCGGATCGACATGTCCGAGTTCATGGAGAAACATTCCGTGGCTCGCTTGATTGGTGCTCCTCCAGGCTATGTAGGCTATGAGGAGGGCGGTTATTTGACCGAGGCGGTGCGTCGCAAGCCTTACTCGGTGATCCTGCTGGACGAGGTCGAGAAGGCGCACCCGGATGTGTTCAACATCTTGCTGCAAGTGCTCGAGGACGGTCGCCTGACCGACAGCCATGGCCGTACGGTGGATTTCAAGAACACCGTGATTGTCATGACCTCCAACCTGGGGTCGGTGCAGATCCAGGAACTGGTCGGCGATCGTGAGGCGCAGCGTGCGGCGGTGATGGATGCGATTTCCAGCCACTTCCGGCCGGAGTTCATCAACCGGGTCGACGAAGTGGTGATCTTCGAGCCATTGGCGCGGGATCAGATCGCCGGCATTACCGAGATCCAGTTGGGTCGTCTGCGTAGCCGCCTGACTGAGCGGGAGCTGAAGCTTGAGCTCAGCCCTGAAGCCATGGACAAGCTGATCGCGGTCGGTTACGACCCGGTGTATGGCGCACGGCCGCTCAAACGAGCGATCCAGCGCTGGATCGAGAACCCGCTGGCGCAGCTGATTCTCTCCGGTCGATTCATGCCGGGCGATACCGCTCACGGTGTGGTGGAAAACGACGAAATAGTCTTCGTCTGATCCATAACGGCAACAAAATCGAAAAGGCCTCGCATTGCGAGGCCTTTTTTTCGTTAGGCTGTTGAACTCAAAGGAAAAGGCTTGTAAAGTGCGCCCCGCAGTAAGTCACCCGCCAGGGTTTCCGCTCCCCAAGCAGGAATCCAAAATAAGTTGCAAATCATTAACTTGAAAGCAATTTAGGGGGTTGACAGAGGTGCTGAAGATTGTAGAATAGCGCGCCTCAGACACACGAACGCAGCGATGCGAACGGGTTGAAGAGAACGCTGTAAAGCTTCAAAGTTGTAAATTGAAATGTGTAGTTCCGTGATAGCTCAGTCGGTAGAGCAAATGACTGTTAATCATTGGGTCCCAGGTTCGAGTCCTGGTCACGGAGCCAATTTCAAACCGGGGTATAGCGCAGTCCGGTAGCGCGCCTGCTTTGGGAGCAGGATGTCAGGAGTTCGAATCCCCTTACCCCGACCATTTTTGGGTCGTTAGCTCAGTTGGTAGAGCAGTTGGCTTTTAACCAATTGGTCGTAGGTTCGAATCCCACACGACCCACCATTTTTGAAACCAGTTAGCGCTGGAATCGAATCTTAAGATCAGACGCCAAAAGCTCTGTTCGCAGAAGGCGCCTTTCAAAGGTGCCTTTTTTTTACCGGGGTATAGCGCAGTCCGGTAGCGCGCCTGCTTTGGGAGCAGGATGTCAGGAGTTCGAATCCCCTTACCCCGACCATATTAAAAATCCTCGTATCGAAAGATACGGGGATTTTTTTTGTCTGTTAATTGCTTGCCGCGGATCAATTGTAGGAGCGAGCTTGCTCGCGAAGATCGTTAACGAAAACGCAGCGTTTCTGGTTTAACGCGGCGCTCTCAGGTTCTTCGCGAGCAAGCTCGCTCCTACAGAACGTCTGATCAGTGCAGCTTCAGGCGAGGCTCTGTACCGCGTCCGATCTTGCTGCCGAGCATCAGCATCGCCGTGCGGAACGGTCCGTACAGCGCCATCTGGTGCATGCGGTACAGCGACACGTAGAACATCCGCGCCAGCCAGCCTTCGAGCATCACGCTGCCGGTGAGGTTGCCCATCAGGTTACCCACAGCCGAAAAACGCGACAGCGAGATCAGCGAGCCGTAGTCGGTGTACTTGTACTCCGGCAGGGGCTTGCCTTCGATGCGCAGTTTCAGCGATTTGGCCAGCAACGAAGCCTGTTGGTGAGCGGCCTGGGCGCGTGGCGGCACATTGCGGTCGCTGCCCGGTTGCGGGCAGGCAGCGCAGTCACCGAACGCGAAGATGTTCTCGTCACGGGTGGTTTGCAGGGTTGGCAGCACTTGCAGCTGATTGATGCGGTTGGTTTCCAGGCCATCGATGTCCTTGAGGAAACCCGGTGCGCGAATCCCCGCGGCCCAGACTTTCAGGCTGGCCTTGATCACGTTGCCATCGGCAGTAATCAGGCTGTCTGCCGTCACTTCGCTGACCGCGGCATTGGTCATGACGTTGACCCCGAGTTTCTCCAGGGTTTTATGCACAGGCCCGCCAATCCGCTCTGGCAGCGCCGGTAGCACCCGTGGTCCGGCTTCGATCAGGGTGATGTGCATGTTTTCCGGTTTGATCCGGTCCAGGCCATAGGCTGCCAATTCATGGGCGGCGTTGTGCAGTTCGGCGGCCAGCTCGACCCCGGTGGCACCGGCGCCGACGATGGCCACGCTGATTTGCTCGACCACGTCGGTTTGCCCTGCGTGAGCGCGCAAATAGTGATTGAGCAGTTGCTGGTGGAAACGCTCGGCCTGCTTGCGGGTGTCGAGGAACAGGCAGTGTTGCGCTGCGCCCTGAGTGCCGAAATCGTTGGTGGTGCTGCCGACGGAGATCACCAGCGAGTCGTAAGGCACTTCGCGGGCCGGTACCAGTTCCAGGCCGGCTTCGTCATAGGTGGCGGCCAGCTGGATTTTTTTCTTCGCGCGATCGAGCCCGCTCATGCGTCCCAGCTGGAACTCGAAGTGGTTCCATTTGGCCTGGGCCACATAGTTGAGTTCGTCTTCGGAAGAGTTCAGGGAACCGGCCGCCACTTCGTGCAACAACGGTTTCCAGATGTGGGTCAGGTTCGCGTCGACCAGCATCACACTGGCCGTGCCGCGCTTGCCCAGAGTCTTACCCAGACGGGTAGCCAACTCCAGACCGCCGGCGCCGCCGCCAACGATGACAATACGATGAGTCATGGGGATATCTCGCAAGGCTAAAAGAAATCGGTGCAATTACCCGAGCGAGCGCAAGGCAGCTCATAGCGTCAGGTAACTGATAAGTCGGCTCAACAGGCCCAGACCAATGGTCACTGCCAATACCAGTACAAGGAGCATCCACGGCCGGAAAGGCCGGCGCTCGACTTGGTGCTGGGACAACTGCAGGTACTCTTCGACATGCTTTTGGTCGTCGGGGTTCAGGCGGCTGGTCATATCGGGCCTCGTCAGGGGTAGACGTTGCTGAATGTGTAGAAGCTACAGTGTTTTTACCCTGGGTTGAACGCAGCATAGCCGCTGTCCGCAATGGGTTCGACGCTTACGATGTCGTCCAGGCGAATGATCCCGCTTTGTAACACCCGGGCAGTGATTCCGCCATGTCCGCGCACGGCCTGAAAGGTGCCGATGCCCAGGTTGCTTTCCAGGCGCGCGCAGGGCTGGCACCAGCCGGTGGTTTCGAATATTGCCTGGCCGATCCGGAAGCGGCGGCCCTTGAGGCTGAACAGATTGATGCCACTGATAACGAGATTGCGCCGCAGATCTTCAGGCCGGACCGGATGATCGTGCGCACGCCCCATCAGCGAGCTGATCACAGCCAGGTGCTCCCACTGAATCAGCGTGACCTGCCGCGCATTGCACACGCCGGGGCGGGCGTGGTCGCCGGTCAGGCCGGCCTCCAGGCGCGCTTCCACGGCATCGAGTTCAAGCATCGTCGAACGTGATTGCGGGCGCACGCCGATCCAGCGTACACGACCTTGTTGCGGCACCTCGACGATCAGCTCCTGCAGCGGGCTCACAGGCTGATCCCGACGTCGAACACAATGCTGCGCCCCAGGTTGCTGCGCAAGAAGTCCGGCGCATCCGGGTGAGCGAACAGCACGCGGGCGAATGTCGGCCCAACCAATGACAGCGAACGCCAGCCCTGGCGCAGGTATTCGGTCGGCGGCGGGAAATGGCTGTTGAGGTCCAGCACTTCGCGTTTGAGGCTGGCGAAGGCAATGATATCCAGCTCACCCAGATCCATGCCGCGTTCTTTGTAGTTGTGCGCTTTTTTGCGCAAGGTCGGCGCCAATCGCAGCAAAAACTCATTGGCAGGGATACGTCGTGGCTTGGCCTCGCGGCGCACCAGTTGGCTCAGGGAAAACGCACTGCGTCGGCGTTGCAGTTCGTCGCGCCATTCATCGTTGAGTCGCCGGCCCTCGTCGAGCACGAAGAACACCTCGAAACTGGCATCGCGAAACAACACATCCGGCGGCTCCCCGGCGGGGGCGAACTCATCGGCGCGATAGGGAATGTTCAAGCCTTGCAGCAGGCGCTGGCAAACCCAACGCTCACGCTCCCATTTGCGGGCATTGGACAGGAACGCGTTGGCCTGCTCAGCCGCGATGGTCAGCAGGCGTAAATAATCTGAGTCATCCATAGGCCCAAGCTTAGCGTTCAAATGTGATCGCAAAGAAGACAATTTGTCGGAGTGGCTCCAAGCCTTCCGTTCCCATGCCCGTTTCAGGGCCCTGCACAAAATGGATAGTGATCTGCGCTCACTGGCTATTGCCACGTATCGGGCGGCTCTACCCTCGGCTGTACGGACGTAAGCCGTGTTACCGCCGCTCTAAAAAAACAACAACAAGAGATAGATGCCATGCGCAAGATCGACGTACATGAGGTTATCGACAACGCTCGCTTCAACCGTTTTCACTGGATGGTGCTGTTCTGGTGTGCCCTGATCATCATCTTCGACGGTTACGATCTGGTGATCTACGGCGTGGTCTTGCCGATGCTGATGAAAGAGTGGGGGCTCAGTCCTCTGCAGGCCGGTGCACTGGGCAGTTATGCACTGTTCGGCATGATGTTCGGCGCGCTGTTCTTTGGTCCGCTGTCGGACAGGATCGGCCGTAAAAAAGCCATCACGATCTGCGTGATGCTTTTCAGTGGCTTCACCGTGCTCAATGGTTTCGCCCGCAACCCGACCGAGTTCGGCCTTTGTCGCTTCATTGCCGGGCTCGGCATTGGCGGCGTGATGCCTAACGTCGTGGCACTGATGAACGAGTACGCGCCGAAAAAAATCCGCAGCACTCTGGTCGCGATCATGTTCAGCGGTTATTCGGTGGGCGGCATGCTGTCCGCCGGGCTGGGCATTGTGCTGATCCCGGGTTTCGGTTGGCAGTCGGTGTTTTACGTGGCGGTCCTGCCGTTGCTGTTGTTGCCGCTGATCATGTATTTCCTGCCCGAATCGGTGGGCTTCATGTTGCGTCAGGGACGTCATGAAGAAGCGCGCAATATTCTTCAGCGCATCGATCCGGCCTACGTCGCGCAAGTGTCTGATCAATTGCACATGGCCGAAGTGAAAGGCACGGGCACCCCGGTGTTGCAGTTGTTCCGTGAAGGCCGTGCACTGCGCACGCTGATGCTGTGGCTGACGTTTTTCTGCTGCCTGTTGATGGTGTACGCGCTGAGTTCCTGGCTGCCGAAACTGATGGCCAATGCCGGTTACAGCCTGGGTTCGAGCCTGTCGTTCCTGCTGGTGTTGAACTTCGGGGCGATCTTCGGCGCGGTCGGTGGCGGGGTGCTGGGCGACAAACTCAATCTGCCGAAAGTGCTGGCGGTGTTTTTCGCCATGGCGGCGGTGTCGATAACCCTGTTGGGCTTCAACAGCCCGACGCCGGTGTTGTACCTGCTGATCGCCATTGCGGGTGCCACCACCATTGGCTCGCAGATTCTTTTGTACGCCTGCGCCGCGCAGTTTTATTCCATGACGATTCGTTCTACCGGTCTGGGTTGGGCTTCGGGCATCGGGCGCAACGGGGCCATCGTCGGTCCACTGCTGGGTGGTGCCTTGCTCGGGATCAGCTTGCCCCTGCAACTGAACTTCATGGCGTTTGCCTTGCCCGGTGCGGTGGCGGCCCTGGCCATGACCGTGTTCGCCGTCAGCAGCCGACGCAGCGCTGCTGGCGTCAACCCAGCGTTGTCAGCGACCGGTGCCTGAGTCATGAAAGCGTTTTTCCAGGACTTCTCGCTGTCAGCCGCCGTGGCTGGATTCATTGCCACGGTGATTTCCTACGCTGGCCCTTTGGTGATCATCTTTCAGGCGGCAGAAGCGGCGCATCTTTCGCGGGAAGTGTTGTCGTCCTGGATCTGGGCGATCTCCATTGGCAGCGCCGTGCTCGGTATCGGTTTGAGCCTGCGCTACCGCGTTCCGGTGATCATCGCCTGGTCGGCGCCGGGCTCGGCGTTGCTGGTGACGCTGTTGCCGGACATCTCCTTGGCAGAGGCGGTGGGGGCTTATCTGGTCAGCAGCCTGATCATTTTCCTGGTTGGCATCTCAGGCGCTTTCGACCGGATCATCAGCAAGCTGCCCGCTGCCATCGCGGCGGCGATGCTGGCGGGGATCCTGTTCAGTTTCGGCACCGGTTTGTTCGTGTCGATGCAGCACAAGCCGGTGCTGGTCCTGGCGATGTTTGCCAGCTACCTGATCTGCAAGCGGGTGGTGCCGCGTTATGCGGTGATGATGGTGCTGCTGGTGGGGTGTTCGATTGCCGCGTTCACCGGTGATTTGCATCGTGAAGCGCTGGTGATCGGCCTGGCCACGCCGGTGTGGATCACGCCCGAGTTCAGCCTGGGTGCGATCCTGAACATCGCCCTGCCGCTGGTGATGGTGGCGCTGACCGGTCAGTTCGTGCCCGGCATGGCGGTGCTGCGCGCCAGCGGTTATCCGACGCCGGCGAGCCCGATCATCGCCAGCAGCGCGCTGGGCACCGCACTGCTGGCGCCGTTTGGTTGCCATGGACTGAATCTGGCGGCGATCACCGCGGCGATCTGCACCGGTCGTGAATCCCACGAAGATCCTCGCAAACGCTACGTGGCCGGGGTCGTCGGCGGCCTGTGTTACCTGCTGTTGGGAATCTTCGGCGCCACGCTGGTCTCGCTGTTTTCAGCGTTCCCCAAAGAGTTGATCGCGGCGTTGGCCGGGCTGGCCTTGTTCGCCGCCATTGC
The DNA here is from genome assembly GCF_000282335.1 of Pseudomonas sp. GM48. Lineage (GTDB taxonomy): Bacteria > Pseudomonadota > Gammaproteobacteria > Pseudomonadales > Pseudomonadaceae > Aquipseudomonas. The sequence goes on along the minus strand of NZ_AKJM01000123.1, from coordinate 14,825 downwards.
CGGCGCGTTGACGGGCGCAATGGCGGTGCCGAGCGATCGCGAAGCCGCGCTGGTGACCTTTCTGGTCACGGCTTCGGGCATGTCGTTGTTCGGTTTGTCCGCGGCATTCTGGGGGCTGATTTTCGGCATGGTCACCCATGTGCTGTTGAGCGTCCGTCGTCCCGTTCCCCGTCGCAAATCCTCTGCAACTGAAGTTCTTCAACCAGTCGATCAATAACAATAAGAGAAAAACGATGAAACAGATTCTCCCAACAACCGGTTCGGCGTTGTCCCTGGCTGTCGTCTCGGGTTTTTCCACGGGTGCGATGGCGGCTGAAACCGGCTTTGTCGAAGACACCACCGCGACGTTGCAGGCGCGCAATTACTACTTCAGCCGCGACTATTCCGACATCGTTGGCGCCAACCAGCAATCGAAGGCTGAAGAGTGGGCCCAGGGTTTCATTCTCAACGTGAAGTCCGGATACACCCAGGGCACCGTCGGGTTTGGGGTGGATGTCATCGGCTTGCTCGGCCTCAAGCTCGACAGCGCCCCGGACCGGACCAATACCGGTTTGCTGCCGGTGCAGGACGACGGCCGCGCGGCGGACAACTACAGCCGTCTGGAAGGCGCGTTGAAGATGCGCTACTCCAAAACCGAACTCAAAGTCGGTGAGCTGCAACCCAATCTGCCGGTGTTGGCGTTCAGCGATATTCGCCTGCTGCCGCCGAGTTATCAGGGCGCAAGCATCACCTCCAGCGAGATCAATGGCCTGACGGTGCAGGGCGGTCACTTGAGTTCAACCAGCCTGCGCAACGAGGCAGGCGACGAAAAGATGCAAGCGATGCTGGGGCACGTGCCGCAGCGCCAGGTCAGCAGTGACGGATTCAATTTTGCCGGCGCTGATTATGCCTTCAACGACAAGCGCAGCTCGGTCAGCGCCTGGTACGGGCAACTGGAAGATATCTACAACCAGCGTTTTCTGGGTTTAAAACACAGTGAGCCGGTGGGCGACTGGATCCTCGGCGCCAACCTCGGTTACTACAATTCGCGCGAGGACGGAAAAAAACTGCTGGGCAACATCGACAACCAGGCGTTCTTCTCGTTGCTGTCGGCCAAGCGTGGCGGCCATACGTTTTACGTCGGCTATCAGGGCATGTTCGGTGACAGTGCATTCCCACGGGTGTTTGCCAACATCTCGCCGCTGGGCAACGAAGTGCCGACCTATGAGTTCGCCTTCACCGATGAACGTTCCTGGCAGGCGCGCTACGACTACGACTTCGCGGCGCTCGGCGTACCGGGGCTGACCAGTACGGTGCGCTACATCAGCGGCAACAATGTCGATACCGGCAAGGGCTTTGAAGGCAAGGATCGCGAGCGTGACCTGGACATCGGCTATGTGCTGCAGAGCGGCAGCCTCAAAGGTTTGGGCGTTCGCGTGCGCAATGCGATGGCACGTTCAAACTACCGCAGTGATATCGACGAGAACCGCTTGATCCTCAGCTACACGTGGACCTTGCTATGAGCCACTGATCACAGGTCGCTGGTGCAATCACCGATGACGTCGTAGGTCACGCGGTGGGTCTGGCCCTGATGATCGACATACACCATGGTTGCCGGGACAACCCCGCACGCGGTCGCGGTGTTCGACACAGAAACCACGCTGGCGATGTCCAGTGGCTGCGCCGGGTTGTACAGGACTGCGAGGGGCTCGTTGCCAGCGGCCATGGCCGAGGTGGCGATGACGGTCAGCAACAGGCTGATCAACGTTTTCATGTTGGCGTGCTCCGTGTCGGTTTTGATGTTTGAATTTTAGTCTTTGCCACCGATGGATAAAGGGGCGAACGCCGGATGCAGCCTTACATAAAACGTAACAGTTATCGCCCGAGGGGGGCTTATGGATGTGCTTAACAACTTGCGCGTGTTCATCCGGGTGGTGGACTGCGCCAGTTTCACCGGGGCTGCCGATGCGCTGGATCTGTCGACCGCGCAGGTATCCCGATTGGTGGCGGATCTGGAGGAGCATGTACAGGCGCGTCTGCTGCAACGCACCACGCGGCGCTTGGGCCTGACCGACGCCGGCGAGCGTTTCCTGCTGCGCAGCCGGCAAATCGTCGAGGCCATGGATGAGGCAACGGCCGAGGCCCGTGGCGCGCATATCAATCCGGCCGGACGCCTGCGGGTGCACAGCATGAACGGCCTGGGTGTGCTGCTTACGCCGTTGATCGCCCGCTACAGCGAGCTTTATCCCGATGTGGTGTTCGAGCTGACCTTGTCGCAGCGCAATCCCGATCCGCTGGAGGAGGGTCACGATGTGGTGATTTCGATAGCTCCCGAACTGGCCGACTCGCAAATGGTTGCGCAGGCCGTCGGGCAAATCTACAGCGTGCCCTGTGCCTCCCCGGACTATCTGCACCGTCGGGGCGTGCCGCAGCAGCCGCTGGCGCTGAGCGATCATCAATGCCTGCGCATGCTCGACCCGTTGTACAGCGATCAATGGCTTTTCCAGGACGAGCACGGCGAGCACGCCGTCAGCCCGGCCAAGACCTTTCAGTGCAATGTTGCCGAGTCGATGGTCAAGGCTTCGGAGGCGGGCATGGGCATCAGCCTGCTGCCGTTCTACACCGCGACGCGGCCCTTGAGCGACGGCACTTTGCTGCGCGTGTTACCTGCATGGCGCCTGCGCGAACGCAATGTGTATGCGCTGTATCCTTCGCGACGCTTTCTCGATGCCAAGGTGCGCACCTGGGTGGACTTTCTCAAGTCAGAGCTACCGAAGCTGTTTGCCGACCATGACGCGGTGATGAACGATCCGCGGCATTGGGCGTGAAGTCGAAGGGCAGGCGAGCGGCGGTGTAGACTGAGTGTCGTTTGTCTTTCGCCAAGGAGTCGCGCGTAGCCATGATCGGTGCAGAGTTGCTGTCATCGCAAACCCTTGCGGTCGGCTGGCTGATCTATGTGCCGGTGTTGATCTGGGCGATCTGTCGCGCACCGTGGGTTGAACTGTTTACCGACAGCCGTCGTCAGCATCTGCTGTTTGGAACGGTGTTTGCGCTGTTTCTGTTGTGGCTGGTGCGGCGTGACTTTGATACCGGCGTGTCGTACCACTTCATCGGCATGACAGCGGTGACGCTACTGCTGGACTGGCCGCTGGCGCTGGTTGGCGGGTTGGTTGCACAAACGGGGCTGGTGCTGCTCGGCCGACAGGACCTGGCGGCGGTCGGGGTCAATGGCGCGCTGTTGATTGCGCTGCCGGTGCTGGTCACCGAGTGCTGCGCGATTCTGGTGGAGCGTGCTCAGCCGCGAAATCCCTTTGTGTATATCTTCGTGTCCGGCTTCTTTGCGGCGGCGCTGTCGGCGTTGCTGTGCCTGTTGCTGGCGCTTTGGTTGTTATGGTTCGACGAGCGTTTTGCCATGCCGTACTGGCTGGAAGATTTTGTCGGATATCTGTGGCTGATCATTTTTCCCGAAGCGTTTATCAACGGCATGATCGTCAGTGCGCTGGTCGTGTTTTGTCCGGAGTGGCTTGAGACGTTCAACCGCACACGCTATCTCTCGGCTCCCTGGAAGGACGACGATCCCAAGTCCTGATCCACATCAAAACCTGGAATCGTCCACTCGATGGATCAGTGGCGCGGGTCGAAGTCGCCGCTGAACATCTCATCCTCGGCATCGGGGGCCACTGGAATCTTGTGTTCTTCGGACGCCCACGCGCCCAGGTCAATCAGTTTGCAGCGATCGGAGCAGAATGGCCGGTATTTGCTCTCGCTCGTCCATTCCACGGGGGCGCCGCAGGTTGGGCATTCGACGGTTGTTGGTTGGCTCATGACTGGCCTCCACGCAAAGAAAGATAAAAGTGATGCAGGCGTTCGACCTCGCTGTGCAGCCAGGCAAGGTCGCGGTCATTGACCACGACGTCGTCGGCATGGCTCACGCGATCCTGACGGCTGGACTGGGCCTTGAGGATCGCCTGGACTTGCTGCTCGCTGGTCTGGTCACGTTGCAGGGTACGTTCGATCTGCAACTGTTCGGGCGCATCGATCACCAGCACCCGTTGGGTCATGGCGTATTGCCCGGACTCGATCAGCAGCGGTGAAACCAGAATCGCATAAGGCGATTTTGCCAGCGCCAGGTGATGAGCGATTTCCTCGCCGATCAGTGGATGCAGGAGGGCCTCCAGCCAGCGGCGTTCTTCAGGCACTTCGAAGATCAGCTTGCGAAGCGCAGCGCGGTCCAGTTGTCCGTCGGTCTGCAACACACCGGGACCGAAGTGTTCGGCGATTTGTGCCAGTGCCGGGCGGCCAGGTTCAACTACCCAGCGAGCGGCATGATCGGCGTCGACCACATGCACGCCCAGATCGATAAAGTGTTGGGCAGCCGCACTTTTACCGCTGCCGATGCCGCCGGTCAGGCCGAGAATCCAGGGTTTTTCCACAGGGGTATTCATTTCAAACCGACAAACTGCCAATAGAGGTCGGTTATTTGACCACCCCAGAGCAAGGCAATCCAGCCGGCAATAGCCAGATAGGGACCGAAAGGGATCGGCGTCGAGGTTTTTGCATGGCGCAAGCGCAGGGTTATCAGCCCGATAATGGCCCCTACCAGCGAGGACAGCAGAATGGTCAGTGGTAAAATCTGCCAGCCACCCCAGGCGCCCAGCATCGCCAGCAGCTTGAAATCACCGTAACCCATGCCGTCCTTGCCGGTGATCAGCTTGAACAGCCAGAACACCGACCACAGCACGCTGTAGCCGGCTATCGCCCCCCACAGCGCCTCGTGCAACGACACGAACAGGCCGAAACTGTTGACGATCAAACCCAGCCAGATCAGTGGCAGCACCAGGACATCCGGCAATATTTGATGTTCGGCGTCGATCAGGCTCATCGCCAGCAACCCCCAACTCAAGACCAGCACCAGGCAGGCCGGCCAACCGAAGCCGAAGTGCCAGGCAACAAACGCCGACAACAGGCCGCAGGCCAATTCAGTCAACGGATAGCGCGGGCTGATCGCCGCCGCGCAGGCTGAACAGCGCCCGCGCAAGAACACATAACTGAGCAGCGGGATGTTTTCCCAGACGCGGATCCGGTGACCGCAGTGCGGGCACTGGGAATGGGGCAGCATCAGGTTGTAGGTCGGCAGCGGCGTTTCGCCGGGCAGCCCGAGGATGTCATGGGCCTGCTCACGCCAGTCGCGTTCGAGCATTTTCGGCAGGCGCCAGATCACGACATTGAGGAAACTGCCGACCAGCAGGCCGGTGATGCCTGCGAGAAGGACAAAGGCCAGCGGATAGTGAATCAGGATTTCATTCAAGGGCATGTCAGATCGCTGAGCCGAGTTGGAAGATGGGCAGGTACATCGCAACTACCAGGCCGCCGACGATAACACCCAGCACCACCATGATGAACGGCTCCATCAGGCTGGTGAGGCTATCGACCATGTTATCGACTTCGTCTTCGTAGAACCCCGCGACTTTGTCGAGCATAGCGTCCAGCGTGCCGGACTCTTCGCCGATGGCGGTCATCTGTATCGCCATGTTCGGAAAAATGCCGGACGTACGCATGGCGAAATTCAATTGCATGCCGGTCGAAACGTCCTGCCGGATGCGCAATACCGCACGCTTGAACACGATATTGCCGGTTGCACCGGCCACCGATTCCAGTGCTTCCACCAGCGGCACGCCGGCAGCGAAAGTGGTCGACAGCGTGCGGGCAAATCGGGCCACGGCGGACTTGTACATCAACGTGCCCACCAGCGGCAGTTTCAACAGCCAGGTGTCCATTCGGTCGTGAAAGGCCGGGGATGTCCTGGAGGCGTGGCGCACACCGAAGATCACCGCGATCAGCACGCCGAGAACCGCCCACCACCAGGCCTGCATGAATTGCGACAGGCCAATGACCATCACGGTGAAGGCCGGCAGTTCGGCGCCAAAGCCCTTGAACACCGACTCGAACTGCGGCACGACGTTGACCAGCAGAATTCCGGTGACAATCGCCGCGACGAACACCACCACCAGCGGATAGGTCATGGCTTTCTTGATCCTGGCCTTGAGGCTTTCGCTTTTTTCCTTGTAGGTCGCGACCCGCTCCAAAAGGGTGTCGAGGGCACCGGCCTGCTCGCCGGCATCCACCAGGTTGCAATACAGTTCATCGAAATACTGCGGCTTCTTGCGCAGGGAGGCAGCGAAGCTGTTGCCTGCCGCGACTTCCTGTTTCAGATCGTCCACCAGCTTGCGCATGGCCGGATTGTCGAAGCCCTCGCCGATGATGTCGAACGACTGCAACAACGGCACGCCAGCCTTCATCATTGTCGCCATTTGCCGGGTGAACAGGGCGATGTCCCGGGCCGTGATGCGCTTGCCCATGTTGAACAGCGAATGTTTTTTTTTGCGAACCTTGCCGGGACTGATGCCTTGCTTGCGCAGTTTCGCCTTGATCAGCGCCGGGTTTTGGGCACTGAGCTCGCCGTTTACCTTTGTGCCTTTGCGGTCGATGCCTTCCCATGCATACACGCTGATTTTCGCTGCCTTGACCGCCATGTTCAGTCCTGGGTAATCCGGTTGAATTGCTCTTATAGCCTAGTCAAACGACAGAGCCAAACCAGCAAGGGTGAGGTGACAAAAAACGTCAGATAGTGCTGATCCTAATAGTAGGAAAGGGCTTTGCGACCGCCACGCCCCCTGTTAACAGGGGCTTTTGGCCTTGGCACAGGCTGTGCTGCCATGGGGCAGATCATGAGCATTCGACTCATGCATGGAGGCTGAATATGCATAAACAAAAAGGTTTTACCCTGATCGAGTTGCTTATCGTAGTGGCGATCATCGGGACCCTGGCAACACTGGGTCTGCCGATGTATTCCAAATACCAGACGCGGGCCAAAGTCACGGCGGCACTGGCCGAGCTGACTGCAATGAAGGTGCCGTTCGAGGATGTGATCAATCAGGGGGACGCCCCGACTATTGCCAACGTGGCACCCGCCGGCGCCACATCGACTAACAACTGCGCCCTGTCTGTGACGGCTTCAACGCCAGAAGGAGCGGGATCAATCGTTTGTACGTTGCAGAATGCCCCGGGGGTGGTCCTGGGCAAAACCGTCACCCTGACACGGGATGAAACTAAAGGCTGGTCGTGTAAAAGCACCGTCTCCCAGGATTACTTGCCTAAAGGGTGTTCCGGTTCTGCGACATGAATAGCTGAATCAAGTCCCCGCCATTGCGTAATGCCGATCAGTTAAGCCACAACGCAATCTGTAGCAGCTGGCGTAGCCTGCGTCCGGCTGCGCAGCAGTCGTAAATCCCGCTTTCACGATCTCTCTGACGTACCGCGAACTCTGATTTTACGACTGCTACGCAGCCGGACGCAGCCTTCGGCAGCTGCTACAAGGAAGGCGTAGCGGTACCGTCATTGCGGGTTTTTGTTTGTCGGCTGGTTGTCAAAAGCTACAGAGAAAGCTCAGAAATTCAGAACCTTAGGAACTTTCCATAAACCCGCAACTTGCATGCAGTGTTTCTGCTTGTCGTGCATTTTGCATGATTCCGGGAATTGGATGATTTTGTAACATATTGATTTTAAAAGCTTTATCTCTTCTTCAAAATTGGCACAACGTTCGCAATATCCTTGGTAACCCTGCCGACAAGACACCCGGCAGACTTTCCAGAAAAACAGGAGTTACTCGTATGAAGAAGTTCGCTATCGCTGCCGCTACTGCTACCGCGCTGACCCTGACCATGGCAAACGCGGCATTCGCCCAGACTACTCAAGCCACCCAGGCTCCCATGACCCTGGCGGCGGGTGAAATGACCAAGGCTACAGAAGCTACTTCCGATACCTGGATCACCACCAAAGTCAAAGCCGACCTGATGACCGAAAAAGGCATTCCAGGTAGCGACATCAAGGTTGAAACCAACAAAGGCGTGGTATCGCTGTCGTCGACCACCGCCGTGACCGAAATGCAAAAAGACACGGCTGTGGCCATCACCAAGAAAATCAAAGGCGTCAAGGCGGTCTCCGCTGACGGCCTGAAAGCCGAGTAAGGCAAGACTTCTCGCCTGGACCGGGAGAAGGCGCGACAGACGGGCCGAGTCATACGTCTGTTGCAACCTGAGTGTTCATGCGAAGGGCCCCGCGCATTTTTGCCGGGGCCAAATCAATTGTGGGAGCGGGCTTGCTCGCGAAGGCTGACTGACATTCAACACATGCGTTGAATGAAAGACTGCTTTCGCGAGCAAGCCCGCTCCCACATTGAGTCGTGGTTAATTAATTGCCGCGTTTGCTGGTGATCTGCTTCAGCCGATTACCTTCGAACCGCAAGTATTGATACATCCCGCCATTGGGTCCGTAGGTCCATTCCTCGACCTGAAACTCCTCGCGCCGATCGGCACTGAGCTTGTAACCCAGCAAGTCGCGGCTGACCGGCTCGCCGCATTTCTGCAGGACTTCACTCGAGCGATCACCGACGCTGATCAATTGGCTGCCACAGCGCAGGGTATCGTCCGCCCAGGCCTGACTGGCGGATAGCACCAGAGCCAGGCCAGCCAGCCGCCATATCATCACTCGGCATCCAGATGCATCGGCGTCACCACGCGGCCGTCACTTTGCGCCTCGCCCAGATTGGCGTCGATGAAGTACACACGGTCATCTTCCAGCTGGGCCTTGTCGACCAGATAATCCTTGATGCTGCTGGCGCGTTCCTGGCCCAGTTGACGCAACAGCACGTCGCTGGAACTCCAGAACTTGATCACTTCGGCACGCATTTTCGCGGTGCGCTCTTCCTTGCCCAGGTCCTTCCATTCGGCAGGGGGCTGGGTTTTCAGGCGGGTGCGGTAGATGCCTTCGAGCAGCGGGCCTTTTTCCCCGTCCGGCACTTCCAGCAACGAAGCCTGGGCCGGGACCTTGTCGCCACGACGCTGGAGCATTTTGTAGTAGTTGTACTGGTATTCACGCTCCAGGCGTTGTTCGGCGATCAGCGGGCCATCGCTGCTCTGGGCGGCGGTGCCTTCGATTTCCAGGCGCAGGGCCGGGCGTTCCTTGAGCGCTTTTGACAGTTTGTCCAGGGCGCCTTCAGCGTCCTTGCCCAATTCACTGGAACCGGCTGCGAATGAAACGCTGCCCAGGTCTTCCGAGCCACCACCGTTGACCAGCCCGCCAATGAGTTTGAACGGCGCTGCCGCGGCTTTGACGATCAGGTTGCGCAGGGTCTGCCAGATAATCGGCATGACGCTGAACTGAGGGTTGTTCAGGTCGCCGCTGACCGGCAGTTCGATGGAGATCTTGCCGTCGACATCCTTGAGCAAGGCAATGGCCAGTTTCAACGGCAGGCTCACGGCGTCCGGGCTATCGACTTTTTCACCCAGTTGCAGTTGTTCGACCACCACTTTGTTTTCAGCTTTGAGCAGACCCTTGGTGACCTGGTAATGCAGGTCGAGATTGAGCCGGCCCTTGCGGATACGGTAGCCGGCGAACTTGCCGGAATAGGGCGTGAGCGTGGTCAGTTCCACACGTTTGAAGCTGGTGGCGATGTCGAGGCTGGCCATCGGGTCGAACGGATTGACCGCGCCCTTGATGGTCACCGGCGCGTAGCGATCGACCTTGCCCTTGACGTCGACACTGGCCGGTTTCGGCTGGCGGCTGTCGATGGTGCCAATTTGCCCGTTGAGCTGCTGGATGGCGGTGGCGAAATTAGGCGTCAGGCTGAAGTCGGCGAAGTTGGCCGAGCCATCATTGATGAAAATGCCGCCGATGTGGATGCCCAACGGCTTTTCGTTGCTGGCCGGTTTGCTCGCCGCCGGTTTTGCCCCGGAGTCCGCCGGTTGCGGAATCAGCAGGTCATCGATGTTGGTGGTGCGATCATCGTTGATCATGAAGCGCGCATAGGGCTGGAACAGGTTGATCTTGTCGATCGACAGGCTGTCCCCATGCTGATAGTTCAGGCCTTCGACCACGACCTGTTGCCACTTGAGGAAGTCGCGGGTTTTCAGGGTGTCCAGGGTATGCAATTGATCGACCTGGGCGCGGCCGGTGACGCTGAAAGCCAGGGGCTCGGCGCTTTTCAGGTCGACCGCCAGATCGCTGCCGAGCATGCCGCTGCGCAGTTCCAGGCGAATGAACGGCGTGATGTAGGACTGGGCAACCCGCAGGTCGATGTCCTTGGTCTGCACCTTCAGCCTGGCACTGACTGGCGCCAGGTTGACCTCGCCGTCGGCCAGGATCTTGCCTTGCTTGCCCACGCCGGTATCGAGCTTGAGAGTAAAGGGTGAACCGTTGAGGCTGTCAAAGTTCTGCAGGTCGAGGTTCAGCGGAGCCAGGTCCAGGGCGACGGCAGGCTGTGCCTTGCGGTCGGCCAGATGCACCTGGTAGTCGCGCAACTGCACATCCTTGAGCAGCACCTGCCAGGGTTTGCCTGGTGCGGCCGGTTCAGGTTTCGGTGAGTCTGCCGCCGCCGGAGTGCTGGCCGGTTCGGCGTCCGCCTTGGCTTTGGCGGCGGCGGGTTTGGACGGCTGGCTGGCGAACAGTTTCTGCCAGTCGAGTTGGCCGTCCGGTTCCAGCGCCGCCCAGGTTTCCAGTTTGTGGCTGCGGATCTTGCCGACCACCACTTGCTGCTTTGCCAGGTCCACGGTGGTTTCGCTGACGTCCAGGCGCTCAAGCTTCACCAGTGGCCGGCCATCCGGGGCCTTGATCGCGAAGGGGGCGATGTTGACCGCTACGTTGCTCAGTAGCAGTTCGGTTTCCTTGGCCAGGCTGAATTTGTAATCGGTACTGATGCTCATGACGCCGTTTTCGAGGTCCAGTGGCACGGCATCGCGCACATAAGGCCAAAAGGCTTTCATCTTGCCATCGGTGATTTTCAGCTTACCTTCGGAGGCGATCGGGATCAGGCTGAAGTTGCCGGTCCAGTCGATCTGTCCGCCGTTGGGGCCGACGGCCACCAAGGTCATGTCGGCACTGTCATCGGGCAGGGTGCTGAGGTTCTTCAGCTCGAAATCGAGTGTGTCGTAGATAAATTCGATAGGCTCGCTGGGCCGGGCATCTTCAAAGTGCACGGCACCGCCGGCCAGTTTGATCCGCTCGATGCGCAGCGGAAACGGCTTGGCATCCGGATCGGCCGGTGTAGGTTCGCTCGCTGGCAGCTTGAACAGCCCCAGCAGATTGAGTTTGCCGTCCTTGCTGAACAGGATTTCGGTCTTGGGCTTGTCCAGTTCGACATCGGACAGGTGCACCGCCTTGGTCCACAGGCTGTCGAGTTGCAGATTGGCGTACAGGCGTTCGAAAGCGACCTGCTCCTTGCCGGGCTCGCCGATGTTCAAGCCCCAAAGGGTCAGTTCAAGGCTGAACGGATTGAACTCGATCCGCTGGATTGTGGCGGGTGTGGTGGCGTAGTTGGCCAGTTGCTGGTTGGCAACACGCAGTGCCACACCCGGTAAAATCAGAAAGCCCAGCAGGCTGTAGAGGGCCAGAGCAGTCAACAAGGCGCCGATGGCGCGAATCAATCCTTTGTACATGTGCGGCTTCATCTGTCTGGATCGGAGTGCCTTGGAGTATGGCACGCGTTTCCGGTTCCCAAGTGATTGGCCTGATCAGGAAGTTTCAGATTTCTCCCACAGCGGTCAGAGCTGCAGAATCAGGGTTTTCAGCGGTGGCTGCTGATCCATCGACGGGAAGTCGGCGCCTGGCTTCATCACGCTCCACTCACGCACCGGCCGCCCGGCCTTCTCTGCACAACGCAAAACCTGCTCGCGCCAGTCGTCCATGCTGACTTTCGCCAGGTTGTTGCAGCAGATCAGCACGCCGTTATCGGCGGTGGTCAGCAGGGCCGGTTTGAGCAGGCTCTGGTAGTCGCGCAGCAGGTCGACGGTGCCGAATGCGCTCTTGGCCCAGGCCGGTGGGTCCAGCAGTACCAAATCGTACTGACGCTGTTCCAGGCGCTGATAGCTCGGCAGTTTTTGCCCGCGGCGCTGGCTGATCGGCAGGCCGGCCAGTTGGCGAATGGCCGGGAAGTAGTCGGACTGGATAAATTCCATGGCCGGCAACTGCGGGTTGAGTTGGCCGTTCTCCCGGCCAACCGCCAGATTGCCTTCGGCGAAGTCCAGGTTGCAGACCTCGCTTGCGCCGCCGGCGGCAGCACTGAGGCCGACGCCGCAGGTGTAGGCGAACAGGTTCAGTACGCTTTTGTTCTTGCTGTGATCCTTGACCCAGCCGCGGGTATTGCGCAGGTCGAGGAACAGCAGCGGGTCTTGTCCGGCATGGCGACCCCGAACCCGATAGTTCAGGCCCCATTCATGGCCGACCAGGTCTTGCAGCGCGGCTTCGTCGGCGCGGTAGACGGTGTCTTCGCGATCGATACGCGAGTTGCCACGGGAGCGGTCGTTGTAGACCAGCAGGGTGTCAAAACCCAGGTGTTGGTTGATCGCATCGTGCAGTTGCAGCAGCGCCTCGCGCTCCAGCGGCTGGTGGAAACTCTGTACCAGCAATTGCGGGCCGTAGCGATCGATGGTCAGGCCACCGGCACCTTCCTGGCTGCCGTGGAACAGGCGATAGCAGTCGGTACCTTGCTGGTGCAGTTCGGCGAGCAGGTCCTGGCGTTGATCGAGGGCGGCGCGCAGCGCCTGATTCAAGGAAGACATGCTGGGCGCCTTGCAGGAGAGAATTGGGCGCGGGAGTTTAACACTGTGGAACAGAGATGAGGGGCTTGCCTGTGGCGAGGGAGCTTGCTCCCGCTGGGCTGCGAAGCGGCCCCAATATCCCGGTATATGTCGGTTTTTTGCGAGCGCTACGCACTCGAGCGGGAGCAAGCTCCCTCGCCACAGAGTGATTACATTCAAGAAGTTGTGTTCAGGTCAGCAACCCCATCCGCCGCTTCGCCCGCTGCACCGATCCGTTACGCACCGCCCAGCGCAGCATCGGCGCGCTGCGATTGACGCTGGCGCGGATCAGCGTGCGTTGCAGCGGGTTCTGGCTGACGCCGAGCATGTCACTGGCCCAGTCCGGCAACAGATCGATCCCGGCCTGCATCATCAAACCGCCGAAAGGCTTGGCCAGGCGGCTGGGGGAGGGCGCGTTCAACAACAGGCGCAGGACTTCGCGACTGCGTTCGTCGCACAGCAACTGTGGACGCATACGTTCAAGGTAGTCGGCAATTTCCTGCCGCGAACGGGGCACATCCCGGGCCCCGAGGCGTTCGGCGATCAGGGCAATTTCAGCGTAGTAGCGATCCTGATCGACCGGGGACAGGTGCGGATTGCGATAGCGCAAATGCGCGGCCAGGAAGTTGCTGACTTCCGCCACGTGCACCCACGTCAGCAATTCGGGATCGCTGGCAGCGTAGGCGCGTCCATCCGGCGCCGTGCCTGTGATCTGCAAATGAATGGTGCGGACTTTTTCGATCAGCCAGTCGGCGTCCTGTCGAGAACCGAAGGTGGTGCCGGAGATGAACTGCCCGGTGCGGCGTAAACGGCCGAGCATGTCTTCACGAAAATTCGAATGGTCCCAAACCCCGGCCAATGCCAGCGGGTGCAGAGCTTGCAGCATCAGGGCGCTGATGCCACCGATCAGCATGCTGCTGAAGTCGCCATGGACTTGCCAGCTCACCGAGTCTGGCCCGAACAGGCCGGGGTCGCCCTTGGGGTTTTCCAGGTCGAGTTTACCCAGGGACAAACCGCTCAGGCTCATGATCTGGGTTTCGATGCGGGTGCGGATGAATTCCATGGCGACTCTGTAATTCTGTAGGAGCGAGCTTGCTCGCGATGGACGTTAACGATGACGCGTGCTTCCTGAATATACGCGGCGCGTCGGCGTTTATCGCGAGCAAGCTCGCTCCTACGTCAGGCGTTTATCGATCAGGCCTTGCACCACGCTCGGATCGGCCAGGGTCGAAGTATCACCCAGACTGTCCAGTTCATTGCAGGCGATCTTGCGCAGTATGCGCCGCATGATCTTGCCCGAGCGGGTTTTCGGCAAGGCCGGCGCCCACTGGATCAAATCCGGTTTGGCGAAACTGCCGATTTCCTGGCTGACGAGGGCCAGCAGTTCTTTTTTCAACTCGTCGTTGGTTTCGACGCCGTTCATGGGCGTGACGAAGACATAGATGCCCTGGCCCTTGATGTCGTGTGGGTAACCGACCGCAGCGGCCTCGGCGATGCTCTCGTGCAGCACCAGGGCGCTTTCCACCTCGGCGGTGCCGATACGGTGGCCGGACACGTTGATCACATCGTCGATGCGCCCGGTGATCCAGTAGTCGCCATCCTCATCGCGCCGCGCGCCATCGCCGGTGAAGTAGTAGCCGGGGTAGGGTTTGAAGTAGGTGTCGACCATGCGCTGCGGGTCGCGATAGACGCTGCGGATCTGCGCCGGCCAGCTGGACTTTATGGCCAGTACGCCGCTGCCGGCGCCTTTGATTTCCTTGCCATGCTCGTCGAGCAACACCGGTTGCACGCCGAACATCGGTTGCGTGGCGCAACCGGGCTTGATCCGCTGGGCGCTGACCAGCGGGCTGAGCATGATGCCGCCGGTTTCGGTCTGCCACCAGGTATCGACGATCGGGCAGCGCTCTTCGCCGACCTCATGGAAGTACCACTCCCACGCTTCCGGGTTGATCGGCTCACCGACCGTGCCGAGTAGTCTGACGCTGGCGCGGGATGTTTGCTTCAACGGTCCGGGGCCTTCGCGCATCAGTGCGCGCAGGGCTGTCGGGGCGGTGTAGAAAATGTTCACCTTGTGCTTGTCGATCACCTGCCAGAAGCGCGAGGTACTCGGGTAGCTCGGTACGCCTTCGAAGATCAGCGTGGTCGCGCCATTGGCCAGCGGACCGTAGACGATGTAGCTGTGGCCGGTGACCCAGCCGATATCGGCGGGGGACC
>NZ_AKJM01000122.1 GCF_000282335.1 Pseudomonas sp. GM48 | reverse complement strand
ACGTACCGCAATGACTGATTTTACGACTGCTTCGCAGCCGAACGCAGCCTCGCGGGCTCGGCAGCTGCTACAGATCGCATTAGCGCTTAACTGACTGGCATTAGGGACCCTTTTTCATTTGCCACGACTAGTTCAGTTGCAACGTCGAGTTGAACTGACTGATCGCATCTACCACATGCCGCGAGCCCTGTTGGATTTCCAGGATCACCTCCCCCGCCTCGTTCGCCAACTCAACCCCGAGCCCGGTACGACTCAGACTCGATTGCATGCTCGACACCGCGCTGAGTGACAAATCGTGGTTCTTGCGCACCACCTCGACAATCTCCAGCGTCGCCTGACTGGTGCGCGCCGCGAGGCTGCGCACTTCATCGGCCACCACGGCAAACCCGCGCCCGTGCTCGCCGGCGCGGGCCGCTTCGATCGCGGCATTGAGCGCCAGCAGGTTGGTCTGATCGGCAATGCCGCGGATGGTCTGCACGATGGTGCCGATGATGTCGGACTGCTTGCTCACGGCATCAATGCTCAGCGCCGCTTCGTTCAGGTCGCGGGAAATATCCTGGATGATCTGCACCGTCTGCTGCACCACCTCGGACCCTTTGCGCGCACAGACGTCGTTTTGCACCGAGGTGCTGTGGGCCGATTCAGCGGCGGTTTGCAGGGTGGTCATCTGGTGAGTGATGTCGCTGGCAAACTTGACCACTTTGTACAAACGCCCCTTGGCGTCGAACAACGGGTTGTAGGACGCTTCGAGGAATACCGTCTGACCTTGCTTGTTCCTGCGCTCGAAACGATGGGAGTGATATTCGCCGCGGTTGAGCGAAGCCCAGAAATTGCGGTACCCCTGGGACTCGGCTTCGGCCCGATGGCAGAACAGGCTGTGATGCTGCCCCACCACTTCGTGGAGCGAGTACTGCATGGTTTTCAGGAAGTTGTCGTTGGCGCTGATGACCTTGCCATCGGGCGTAAATTCGATCACGGCCATGGAGCGGCCTATCGCGGCGAGTCGGCTTTCGTTTTCATGTTCCTTGTTGACCCGGGCGGTGATGTCGGTAGCGACCTTGATCACGCTCTTGACTTGCCGGTCTGGGCCCAGCACCGGCATGTAGCTGGCTTCGAGCCAGATTTCACGGCCGCTTTTGTGCAAGCGCAAAAAGGTCCCGCTCAGCGACTCGCCTCGCGCCAGATCGCGCCACAGTTTGGTGTAGTCGTCGCTGCGGTAAAACTGCTCTTCACAAAAGATCCGGTGATGCTTGCCGCGCACTTCGTCGGCGCTGTAACCCATGGCACTGCAAAAGTTTTCGTTGGCATCGATGACGATGCCGTCCGGGGTGAATTCAATCATCGCCATCGAACGACTGATCGCCGCCAGCTTAGAGTTGGCCTCGTTCAGCGCACAGCTGAATCGTTCGATTTCCAGCAGGTCAGCCTTGTGATGTAGGTTGAACATTGTTGCATCACCTTCTGCGCGGTTTTTTGATTGATGAAAGTTGCAGGTCTTTCACATCCACCACTACGTTCCATGGAACAGGCGCACACATCCCTCCAATAAGAAGGACTAGTCAGGTGATAAATGATGATCAATCGGAGGGGTCCTAAATCGGCACTCTCATCAAGACATCCTTCTCTTGATAGCCCGCAAGCAGGCCAGCCCTAACAGATTCACAACAAATTCCATTTAGCGTACGGCTCCTTGCCATTAAGTGTCGGTGCCTTCGATTGCGCACTCTTTCGCCAATACATCGACCGCCTCATCACGGTCGACATAGTTAGTTACACCTGATCATAGACAGCCACCTTGGGTTTGCAAGGCCACTAGTATGCCAGCATTGAGGACAAAATCGATTCAGCGACCGACGGTGAAAGCGGCGTTGGCTGCCGAATTGGCGTAAGACTTCAAATCGCATCGCGAGCAAGCTCGCTCCCACAGGGGATCTCTGCTGACCACGGGTTGTGTGGGCACAACAGATCCAATGTGGGAGCGAGCTTGCTCGCGATGGCTACCTTCCAGGCACCACAAAACTACAAGCTGGCACTCACCCTGGTAGCCACCTCCCCCGGCACCCAGCCCTTCCACACCTGCGGCTGATCACGCAAAAACGCTTCGGCGACTTCCCGGGGTTTTTGCCGTTTTTCGCTCATCTGGCCCAAGGTCTGGTTCAGCAAATCAATCGGCAAATCAACTTTTTCAAAGAACGTCACCAGCTCCGGATATTGCACCTTGAACGGTGCCGACACGCCGATAGCCAGGCTGGCCGGCATCGAGCGCGTGCCTTTGGGGTTTGGATTGTTGGCGTCGGCCAGGGTTTTCCAGGCTTCGGCGTCGAACGGCGGCTCGTCGAGTTTCACCAGTTTGAAGCGCCCGAGCAGCGGCGTTGGCGACCAGTAGTAGAACAGCACCGGTTTGCCACGGCGGATCGACGACGCCACCTCTGCATCCAGCGCCGCGCCGGAACCGGTGCGGAAATTGACGAAGCTTTCGCTCAGGTCGTAGGCCTTGAGTTTCTGGCTGTTGACGATCTCCGAGGTCCAGCCGGTCGGGCTGTTGAGGAAGCGTCCGCGGCTCGGGTCTTCGGGGTCGCGGAATACATCCTTGTACTTCGCCAGATCAGCGACGGATTTCAACTCCGGGGCCAAGGGCTTGATGCCACGTTCGGCATCGCCCTTGATCACGTACTCCGGCACCCACCAACCCTCAGTGGCGCCTTTGACCGTATCGCCGAGGCCGAACACCTTGCCCTCCGCCGCCGCCTTGACCCACGCCGGACTGCGCCCGGCCCACTCTTCTCCAATGACCTGGATATCGTTTTTGGCCAGTGCCGCTTCCAGGCTGACGGTGCTGCCCGGCAGCGTGTCGGTCGGGTAGCCATAACCTTTTTCAACGATCAGGCGCAGGATTTCGGTGATGAGGCTGCCGCTTTCCCAAGTGATGTCGCCAAAGTGGATAGGTGCCGCTTTTTCCGTGGCCGATGCCGGGTGGGACAACAGGCTCAGGGCCAGCAGCGAACTGCCGAGCAGGGTTTTGATCGATCTCATGCGGACCTCTTGTTCTGGAGTGGACGGTTCAGGGATTGATTGGCGCTGTGCCGGTCGCACAGGGCCTGGGAACGGGTCATGTAGTCGCTGACCGAACGCAGCGAGATGCCCAGCACAGCGGCAATTTGCGGATAGGTCAGGCCGTCGATCCGCGACAGCAGGAAGGTTGAACGGACTTTGCCGGGCAGCCGCTGAAGACTGCGCTCCACACGGCTCAGGGTCTGGGACAACTGAGCCAGTACCTCCGGCGATTCGGCATGAATCGGCTCGGCCTGTTGCAGTTGCTGAAGATGCCGACGCTCCAGATCACCTCGACGCCAACGCTGATAGAGCAGGCGCCGGGCGATAGTGATGAGTAAGGCACGGGGTTCACGGATTGCCGTCAGGCCAGGGGCTTCGAGCAGTTGCACGAAGGTTTCGCAGGCAATGTCCTCGACACCGGCGGCATCGTTCAGAGATTGACGCAGGCGTGTGCAGAGCCAGTGGTAATGAGCGCGGAACAGTCCGTCCACGTGTTTGCGATGAAGAATATCGGCGCCGGACATAGGGGCTCCTGGGTTAGGGGTCGCTGAATGTCCGGTGGTCCGGTGAGGCGAATCCTAGCAAGGAGCCTTATTCATTAATAATACTTAAAACTTATTTTTATATTCATTTATGGAATTATAAAAAAGTGGTGCCTGATAAACCGCTATCGCGGGCAAGCCACGCTCCCACAGGTTCACCGTAATCCTGTGGGAGCGTGGCTTGCCCGCGAAAAATGGACCTGTCGACCCGACATTTGCGCCCTATCGCAAATCTCCATACCCCAGCATCTCGGCCTCATGCTGATAATCGAGCACAACCTGATAGTCGCTTTCGCTAGCCGGCAGCACCTCGGGCAACCCGAGGATTTCGGCGACGTCAGGCAATTCGCACAACGCCTGATTCATCGCCCGCAATAGCCCTTCAGCCTGCTGATCGCTGACGGTGGCTGCCGTGATGTAGGGCAACGTCGGACTCAATGCACTGCGAGCAATCACGCGCAAACCGGCCACTTCCTCCTCGGCGTATCGGGCCAGACAGGCAAATGTCACGCTGTCGATGGCCGCCAGATCAGCAAGGCCTTCGCGCAACCAGCGCAGGCTTTCGCGATGACTACCGCTGATTCCGACCTGCGCAAAAAACTGTCCGTCACGTTGCAACGGCGCCAACCGGTGGCGCAGCAGGTTCATGCCGCTGTTGGAGTCATGGCTGTTGATCACGCCTCGGCTGCCGCGAAAATCCGCCAGGGTTCGCCGTGCATCATCAATACGCCCCAGAATCAGGCTGCAATGATTGCCGCCGCTACTGTCCGAAAGCTCATATCGAGGGCGGCCCAGCACACGGACCTTGCCGCGCAATGCCGTCATCAGCGGATAACCGCAGGTTTGTGTGAGCAGCAAGTGCGGCGACAGCCACATCTCCATCAGTGACAGGCCTTCGGCATCGCCACGGGTTTCGCCCAGGTGCTCGAGGATTCGCGTCAGCCAGCGCTCGTTGGCCTGGCGGATAGGCTCGGGGGCGACGTACATCAGTAGTTCGGCGATGTGTTGAGGCATCAGGATATTCCAATACGACAATGTTCCCTGTGGGAGCGGGCTTGCTCGCGAATGCGGTGTGTCATTCAACATTGATGCTGGCAGAGACGACGCCTTCGCGAGCAAGCCCGCTCCCACAGGGGGGGAAGGCGTCTGGCAAAAAAATCAGTGAAACGGATGCCTCGGGCTGTCGATGGCCTTTACGCCGTATTCACGCCACAGCTGCCCATAACCCTGCACCAGAAACCCACCACTGCGCGCCAGCCATTGCTCGCGGCGGGCCCGATAGGCGCGGGGCAAGTCGTACCAGGGCAGCCCCGGCAAATCGTGGTGCACCAAATGCAGATTGAGGTTGAGGAACAGCCAGCGCCACGGCCACGCCGCTTCATTGAGCACGGTGCGCTGCTCCGGCGCCGCATGAGGTCGATGTTCATAGTAGGAGCGAATCATCGCAATCGACAGCGCCGGTACGCTGACCAGCAACAGGTAATGCCACACCGGCAACACGCTGTAGCGCGCGATGAACAGCAGCATCGACAGGGTCAAGGCACCATGGCTGAGCCACATCAACCAGGCCTGGCGCTCGCCGCTTTTCAGGCGTTGCAGTTCTTCCCGGGCCAGCGTCAGCAAGGCGATTGGCGCACCGAGCAGAAAGCGCCCGAGCACGGTTTTGTTCAACCAGTGCAGGCCTTGTTTGAACAACGAACTGCCCTGCCACTGCTCGGCATTCAGGTAACGGCTTTCCGGATCGCGACCGGGGATAGTCAGGTCCTCGTCGCGGTGATGCAGCAAATGGCTGTCGCGATACAAGGTGTAGGGATACCAGACGGCAAACGGTGCGTAGCCAAGGATTTTGTTCAACAGCGGCCAGCGGGTCGGATGACCGTGCAGCAGTTCGTGCTGCACCGACAGCCACAACACCACCACGGGAATCAGCAACAACGTGCTCAACCACAGACCCAATGAATCACTGGCCAGAACAAGGGCGAACCACGCGCTGTACACGCCAATCAACAGCAACCAGGTCGGCCACTCGGTGCGGGCGGTGACGCGTTGGCGCAGGGTTTCGATTTCTTCTCGGTGGGCTGCATCGAAATAATGAGGCATGGCATTGCTCGGATCGGGGACCAATCCTCTTCTGTGCAACGACGCCCGGATTTCTTGCAGATTATTTTCAATGTGATCGCTCCCGCATTGCGCGGGAGCGATCGGTCAGCGCAGGCTCAATGCCCGAACACATTGACCTTTTTGGCTTTCTTGTCGGCGCGCTTTTCAATAGCGGTTTTCGCCGGCTTTTTCTTGTCTGCTTTCTTTGAATCCAAACCTTTGGACATGATGCGTACTCCACTCATGGGGATGTGAGATCAGGTATACACCTATCCCGGCGCGTGCGTTCTTTTATAATCGCCCGCTTTGCACACCGACTGTCCGAGACCATGCCCGATACCCAATTCACCCTGCTCGACGAGCCGTTATGGCCGTTGATGAACAAGTTCTACCGCGCTCACCAATCGTCGATGAAAGCCGTGCGGGACGCGCAGCTTTGGGTGGCCCGGCGTGACCAGATCGTTGCCGCGCTGTGTTTGCGTCCGGTGTCCGGCGGGCATTGGCTGACCGGATTGTTTGTCGATCCGGGGTGTCGCGAACAAGGGCTTGCCGCCGGGTTGATAGCGGCCGCGGTGAAGGATTGCGAACTGCCGGTGTGGTTGTTCTGTCATCCGGACTTGCGGGGGTTTTATGAGCGGCGCGGGTTTACTTTCGATCCGCCGATGCCTTACGCGATGGTTGAACGGTTGAGCCGTTATGCCCGCAGCAAGCCGATGATTGCGATGGGGTTGGAGCCTGCTCAAGCCTGATGAAGATCAAATGTGGGAGCGGGCTTGCTCGCGAAAGCGGTTTAACAGTCAAAACTGATGGAGACTGACACACCGCTTTCGCGAGCAAGCCCGCTCCCACAGGGTTTGGCGGCGACTTAGTCGTCGGCGTTGGGATCCAGATCCGGGAACATCACCTCGGTGAAGCCGAACTTGCTGAAGTCGGTAATGCGCGACGGGTACAAGCGGCCGATCAGGTGATCGCACTCATGCTGCACCACCCGTGCGTGGAACCCCGAAGCAATACGCACGATGGGCTCGCCCTTGGGGTCGACGCCTTCGTAGCGAATCTGCTGGTAACGCTGCACCGCGCCGCGCAGGCCAGGCACGGACAAACACCCTTCGAAACCCTCTTCCAGGATCGGGCTCAGCGGTGTGATCAACGGGTTGATCAGAATCGTCTGCGGCACGGCCTCGGCATCCGGATAACGCTCGCTGTGCTCGAAACCGAAGATCACCAATTGCAGATCGACACCGATCTGCGGAGCCGCCAGGCCAACGCCCCCCACACTTTCCATGGTCTGGAACATGTCATCGATCAGTTGCCACAGCTCGGGGCTGTCGAACATCTCCGCCGGCACCGGCGGGGCAATGCGCAGCAGGCGTTCATCGCCCATTTTCAGAATTTCACGAATCATGATCAGGTTTCGTCAATGGTCGGTTTGTGTGAGTGATCGCGGCCCAGTCCCGACACGTGGTGTTTTTCCTCATGGACGGGACCATGCTCGCCAGCCACTTTTTCGCCAGGGTCCTTGCCCTCTCGCGACATGTGCTCGATCACCGCATTCATCTCCGCGCCGAGCAGCAGCACGGCGGCGGAAATGTAGAAGTACAGCAATAGCACAATGATCGCACCGATACTGCCATACATGGCGTTGTAGTTGGCGAACTCCTTGACGTACAAGCCGAAGCCCAGGGACGCGATGATCCACACCACCACCGCCAGCACAGAGCCTGGGGTGATGAAGCGAAACTCCTGTTTGACGTCAGGCATGACGTAGTAGATCAACGCCACCGCAACCATCAGCAGAATCACGATCACCGGCCAGCGCGCGATGGTCCAGAGCGTGACGATGAAGTACTCAAGGCCGACTTGCGCGGCGATCCACTCCATCACCTGCGGCCCGAGCACCATCAGCGCGGCAGCGATCAGCAGCATGCCGGCAATGCCGACGGTGTAGATGATCGACAACGGAAAGCGTTTCCACAGCGGGCGCCCTTCAACCACGTCGTAAGCCGCATTCATCGCGCTCATCATTAGCCGCACACCGGCAGAGGCGGTATACAGCGCAATCACGATACCCACCGACAGCAAGCCGCCCTTGGATTGCTGCAACTGGTCGATCACCGGGTTGACCTGCTCCAGTGCCTGGGGTGGCAATACGAGTTCCGATTGCAGGCGCAGCCAGGAGAAGAAATCGGGCAGATGCAGGAAGCCGATCAGGGCGATCAGAAACAGAATGAACGGAAACAGTGAAAACAGCATTTGATAGGCGAGCGCCGAGGCATAGGTCGACATTTCGTCGGCGATGAACTCGGTGACCGTGCGCATCATCACACGGTGCAGGGGCAAGCCTCTCATGTCCGGAAAAATCATTAGCGTCTCCATTCGCCGCATACGCATTTGGGTGGAAGTCGTGGCGACTCAGGGGCCGTTTTCTTCATCAAGGTAGCCCACTTGGCGACTTTGAAACAATTTCAGTGTGCAAGTTCAGGCTGACACAAAACAGCCAACTGAAGATGGCCGCTTCTTCTTTTCATTAAAGACATTTCAATGGAGAAAAGTCGTTACACAAGGTTGACCGGGGGCTTTTGCAGGGCGTTTGATTTATTTTCACCACGACATTTCATCGTTCAGTGCAGGTTGCGCTTTATGTTTGCCCGGCAACCCCTGAGAATGCGCAACACATTCAGGCCAAGGCGCTGAAGATCCAATCCCGTAGGAACGTTATGAAACTCGATAAAAAGCAGGCCATTGCCCGCAGAAACCAGGAACTCGGCGGTGCTGTGCTTGGCGTCAACAACTGCCACTTCACCGAATTGAACCGCAACCGCAACATCTGGTGGTTCGACATCCCGGTAGCGCGCCTGGCCGTGGGTCAGTACGAGTGGATTCACCTGCTGATGCACACCCCGGACACCGACGAACTGCTGCACCTGAAAGTGCCAACCGTGTTCCTGCGCGAGAAGCTTGAAGGCCTGGTGGTGCGCAACCAGGGTAAACGCAAGGCCGCCCTGAGCCTGGAACTGAGCGCCGACAAGGACTCGTACCTGCAAGACATGCGCCCGGCGGGCACCAACGTCAACTTCGCGCCGTTTCGCCAATAAAAGCAAAAGCTTCGCGAGCAAGCCCGCTCCCACATTTGATCGCATTCCTTCCGGAGGAACCCGGTTAAATGTGGGAGCGGGCTTGCTCGCGAAAGCGGTCTGACAGACGCTGAGTTTCCCCCGTCTACCAACAAAAAGCCCCGCATCTGCGGGGCTTTTTGTTGATTACGCGGTAGCTTTCTTCGCGTTGATCTTCTTCAGTTCTTCATCGCGCAATTCACGACGCAGGATCTTGCCGACGTTGGTGGTCGGCAGTGCATCGCGGAATTCCACGGAGCGCGGGACCTTGTAGCCGGTGACGTTGGCGCGCATGTGCTCCATCACCTGTTCCTTGGTCAGGGTCACGCCCGGCTTGGCGACGATGAAAATCTTGATCGCCTCGCCCGACTTCTCGTCCGGTACACCGATGGCCGCGCATTGCAGCACGCCCGGCAGGGTGGCCAGCACGTCTTCGAGTTCGTTCGGGTAGACGTTGAAACCGGACACCAGAATCATGTCTTTCTTGCGATCGACAATGCGCATGTAGCCATCAGGCTGGATCAGCGCGATGTCACCGGTCTTCAACCAGCCTTCGCTGTCGAGGATTTCATCGGTGGCTTCCTGGCGCTGCCAGTAACCCTTCATGACTTGCGGGCCCTTCACGCACAGTTCGCCGATTTCGCCCATCGGTTGTTCGACACCGGCATCGTTGATGACTTTACACAGGGTCGACGGCACCGGAATGCCGATGGTACCGATCTGGATGTTCTGGATCGGGTTGACCGTGGCCACCGGGCTGGTTTCGGTCATGCCGTAGCCTTCGCAGATGGCGCAACCGGTCACCGCTTTCCAGCGTTCGGCCGCTGCCAGTTGCAGGGCCATGCCGCCCGACAAGGTGACTTTCAGCGCGGAGAAGTCCAGCTTGCGGAAGCCTTCGTTGTTGCACAGGGCCACGAACAGCGTGTTCAGGCCGACGAAACCACTGAACTTCCACTTCGACAGTTCCTTGACCATCGCCGGCAGGTCACGCGGGTTACTGATCAGGATGTTGTGGTTGCCGATCAGCATCATCGCCATGCAGTGAAAAGTGAACGCATAGATGTGGTACAGCGGCAGCGGTGTGATCAGGATTTCGCAACCTTCATTGAGGTTGGAACCCATCAGCGCCTTGCACTGCAGCATGTTCGCCACCAGGTTGCGGTGGGTCAGCATCGCGCCCTTGGCCACACCGGTGGTGCCGCCGGTGTATTGCAGCACCGCGACATCGCTGCTGGCCGGATTGGCTTCCGCCACTGGCTGGCCCAGGCCTTTGCTCAGCACGTCATTGAACTTGACGGCTTTTGGCAAGTGATAGGCCGGCACCATCTTCTTCACGTACTTGATGACGCTGTTGATCAGCAGGCGCTTGAGCGGCGGCAGCAGGTCGGCGACTTCAGTGACGATCACGTGCTTGACGCCGGTTTTCGGCACCACGGTTTCCGCCAGGTGCGCCATGTTGGCCAGGCAGACCAAGGCTTTGGCACCGGAGTCGTTGAACTGGTGTTCCATTTCCCGTGCGGTGTACAGCGGGTTGGTGTTGACCACGATCAGCCCGGCGCGGATGGCGCCGAAGACGGCAACCGGGTACTGCAACACATTGGGCAGTTGCACGGCGATTCGATCGCCAGGCTGCAAATCGGTATGCTGTTGCAGGTAAGCGGCAAACGCACCGGACAATTCGTACAGCTCACCGTAGGTGAGTGTCTTGCCCAGGTTGCTGAATGCCGGCTTGTTGGCGAAGCGTTGGCAGGATTGCTTCAACACTGCCTGAATATTCGGATACTCGTCTGGATTGATGTCGGCAGCAATCCCAGCTGGGTACTTATCCTTCCAAAAGTCTTCGATCATGGAAGCCCACTCCTCAGCAACGCGAATTCAGCACCGCATTTGATGCGATTATTATTGGTGTTTGGCCATTGGTGAATCTGGCTGATAGAAGGCCGAGAAGTCACAAAGCGCGCCGAGAGTAGCAGCTTTGCCAAGGGTCGACTAGAGCCAAAAACGGCCTCTACGGTCACTTTTGTGACTCAAGACTTATAAGCAGTCATTTTAGAGCAAAAAACCTATAAAGCCCTGAAACCCACGAAAACCGGGGCTTCAGTGTAAAAATGTAGGAGCGAGCTTGCTCGCGAAAAACATCCGGACGACGCGATCATTCAAACAGGGCGCGTTATCGTTGACGTCCATCGCGAGCAAGCTCGCTCCTACAGGGATCGGCCATTCACCGATCAGGCGATATCACGCAACTCCCGCCGCAGGATCTTGCCCACCGGCGTCATTGGCAACGATTCACGCAGCACGATGTGCTTCGGTACTTTGTACGCGGTGAAGTTCTCCTTGCAGTAAGCCTTCAACTCTTCAAGGCTGATGCCCGCTTCACGGGCCACCACGAACAACTTCACCGCCTCCCCCGACCGCTCGTCGGGCACACCGATGACCGCACAGTTGGCGACTTTCGGGTGGGCCATCACCACGTCTTCGATCTCGTTCGGGTACACATTGAAGCCCGAGACAATGATCATGTCCTTCTTGCGGTCAACGATGCGTACGAAACCGTCCGGGTCGATCACGGCAATGTCACCGGACTTGAACCAGCCCTCGGCATCCAGCACCTCGGCCGTGGCATCAGGCTTCTGCCAGTAGCCCTTCATGATCTGCGGGCCTTTGATGCACAACTCGCCGCGCTCACCCAGCGGTTGTTCGACGCCGTCATCGCTGATGACTTTCAGCGTGGTGCCCGGCACCGGCAGGCCGACCGTGCCGATCCGCGATTGGTCGCCGTACGGGTTGGTACAGGCCACCGGCGAAGTTTCGGTCAGACCGTAACCTTCGGTGATGCGGCATCCGGTCAATTGCTCCCAGCGCTCGGCGGTGGCCTTGACTAGCGCAGTGCCGCCGGAGTTGGTGAGCTTGAGACTGGAGAAATCCAGGGTCTTGAAATCCGGGTGATCCATCAGCGCGACGAACAGCGTGTTGAGTCCCAGCAGCGCCGAGAAGCGCCAGTTCTTCAGTTCCTTGATGAAGCCGCCAATGTCCCGCGGATTGGTGATCAGCACGTTGTGGTTGCCCGTCACCATCATGCACATGCAATTCGCGGTGAAGGCATAGATGTGGTACAGCGGCAGCGGCGCGATCATCACCTCCTGGCCTTCGCGCAATAACGGCTGGCCGTCACTTCCATGCTGACTGAGGCAAGCCCGCGCTTGCTGCATGTTCGCCACCAGGTTGCCGTGGGTCAGCATCGCGCCCTTGGCCAGGCCGGTGGTGCCGCCGGTGTATTGCAGCACGGCGATGTCGTCGAGGCCGACGTTCAGCGGCTTGATACCCAGGCCCCGGCCCAGGCGCAGCGCGCTCTTGAAGGAGACAGCCTGGGGCAAGGAATAGTCCGGGACCATTTTCTTGACCTTGCTGACCACGGTATTGACCAGCCAGCCCTTGGCGGCGGGCATCAGGTCGCCCATCTTCGCTTCGATCAGGTATTGGATATCGGTGTCGGGCAGGACTTCCTGGACTTTCTGCCCGAACACGTTCAGGTACACCAGCGCCCGGGCACCGGAGTCCTTGAACTGATGACGCATTTCCCGCGCGGTGTACAGCGGGTTGGTGTTGACCACGATCAGCCCGGCGCGCAAGGCGCCGAACACGGCAATCGGGTAATGCAGGACGTTGGGCATCTGCACCGCGATGCGGTCCCCCGGCACCAGGTCGGTGTGGGCTTGCAGGTAACCGGCGAAGGCGGCGCTGTGGCGTTCCAGTTCGGCGTAGGTCAGGGTGATGCCCATGTTGCTGAACGCAGGGCGGTCAGCAAACTTCTTGCAGGAACGCTCGAACACCTCGATCACCGACTTGTAGGCCCCCAGGTCGATATTCAGGGGGACGCCGGCCGGGCGTTTGTCATTCCAGAAATCAGGTTGCATTGTTCTTGTCCTCTTTACCTGAATCTATCCGGGGCCACTTTTCTGTCATTTCTCTCTGATCCCTCAAAGGCAGAAAGCGAAAAGCGGAGCTTCACGGACACTAGCAGCTATGGCGATTCAGGCAAATATGCCGAAAGCCGTCATTGATCGTGTGAATCTACCTGCCTTGCTGCGGGCTGATCAGACGCGTGCAACGGGATGCGCTATACAATGCAACGACTCAGTGCAAAGGAACCGCCATGATCCATGACACTTTCTGGCTGACCACGAGCGACCACAGCCGCCTCTTCGTCAACCAGTGGCTTCCCGAGGGCAGCCTCAAGGCAATGATTCTGCTGGCCCACGGCATGGCCGAACACAGCGGTCGCTATGGACCCCTTGCGGAAAAACTCTGTGATCAGGGCTATGGCGTGTGCGCGCCGGACCTGCGTGGACATGGCAAAACTGCCGAAAACGGGACCCTCGGGCATTTCGCCGATGACGACGGCTGGTGCAAGGTCGTCAGCGACCTGGCGTGCCTCAACCAGCACATCGGCCAGCAGTACCCTGGCGTACCGATCTTGCTGCTCGGCCACAGCATGGGCAGTTACATCGCCCAGGCCTATCTGCTGCACCACAGTGCCAGCCTGCACGGGGCAATCCTCAGTGGCTCGAACTTCCAGCCAGTGGCGCTTTATCGCGCGGCACGGCAGATCGCCCGTTTCGAACGCCTGCGCCAGGGCGGCAAAGGACGCAGCGCATTGATCGAATGGATGTCGTTCGGCTCGTTCAACAACAAATTCAAACCGGCCCGCACGCCGTTCGACTGGCTCAGCCGCGACCCGGCGCAGGTCGATCTGTATGTCAACGACCCGCTCTGCGGCTTTCGCTGCACCAATCAACTGTGGATCGATCTGCTCGGCGGGTTGCAGCAAATCAGCAAAGCGTCCAATCTCGCGCAGATCGACCCGGGCCTGCCGCTGCTGGTGATTGGTGGTGAATGTGATCCGGTGAGCGAAGGCAAACGTCTCAAGGATCTGGCCGACGCGCTGCGAGCAGCCGGCAACCAGCACCTGCAATTGACCGTTTACCCGCAGGCGCGGCACGAATTGTTCAACGAGAGCAACCGCGATGAAATCATCGCCAATGTGCTGAACTGGATCGCACAAGCCTTGAGCACGCCTCGGCCGCACCGATCCGAATAGTTTTTTGTGAATTTTTTAATTCGTCACAGGAATTGAGACAGATGACCCAGGTTACCAACACCCCTTACGAAGCCCTCGAAGTCGGCCAGACCGCCAGTTTCAGCAAGACCGTCGAAGAGCGCGACATCCAGTTGTTCGCCGCGATGTCCGGCGATCACAACCCGGTGCACCTGGACGCCGAATACGCCGCCAGCACCATGTTCAAGGAACGCATCGCCCACGGCATGTTCAGCGGCGCATTGATCAGCGCGGCGGTCGCCTGCGAATTGCCTGGACCGGGCACCATCTACATCGGCCAGCAAATGAGCTTTCAGAAGCCGGTAAAGATCGGCGACACCCTGACCGTGCGCCTGGAAATTCTGGAAAAACTGCCGAAGTTTCGCGTGCGCATTGCCACTCGCGTGTTCAACCAGCGCGATGAACTGGTGGTGGACGGCGAGGCGGAAATCCTCGCGCCACGCAAGCAACAGAGCGTGACTTTGACCGAGCTGCCAGCCATCAGCATCGGCTGATCGGCTGGTAAAAAACAATGTGGGAGCGGGCTTGCTCGCGAAGGCGGCGTGTCAGTCACTCCTAATGGTGACTGGCAGATCGCTTTCGCGAGCAAGCCCGCTCCCACAATTGTTTCAGCCTGGCTTACGAGCGTGCACGCGCCTGGTTACGCAGGGCTTTTACCTGATCGTGATTACGCTGCACGCCGTGGTACTGACGCTCAACCAGGTCACGAATGCCCACCAGGTTGTGCTTGTTGATTTTCTCCATGGCGTCGCGGTAAGCCTTCAATGCATGGTCCTCACCGCGCTCGGCTTCATTGAGTACGGACTCCTCGCCCTTGCCGGTGAGCATCGACTTCACGTCGACCCAACGACGGTGCAGGTCGCCGCTGACACTGGTGGAGGTTTGCGGATCGCCCCCCATCGAACGCACGGCAGACTGCAATTGCTCAGCGGCCGCACCACAATCGGCCGAACGCTTGATAAACAGGTTTTTGAGTTCAGGGTGCTTGATGTCTTCAGCGCAAGTCTTGAACCCGGCCTGACCGTCCTTGCTGGTTTCAATCAGGTCGTTGAGTACAGAAATCGCTTCTTTGTTCATGTCGGTCATTTTCAATTCCTTGCGGTGGATGAAAGGTGCAATGACCGTTGCACCCTGCATGCCAGCGTGGAATTTCTTATTTATTCGTTGTTTTTCAAACAGTTATAAATTTTCAATAAATCTGTATCCGTTTTATTTGCATGATCTGTCATTTGGCCTGCATGCAGAATGCCTGTATTTTCCAGACTGACTGAATCAAGACGACCGATCGATGAATCCTGAAAAGCTCGAACTGCTGATCACCCGCGAAATGCCCTTTGGCAAATACAAGGGTCGAATCATTGCCGACCTGCCCGGCCCTTACCTGAACTGGTTCGCCCGGGAGGGTTTCCCCCATGGCGAGTTGGGCGGCCTGCTGGCCCTGATGCAGGAAATCGATCACAACGGTTTGTCGGACTTGCTCGAACCGCTACGCGCCAAACACGGCAAACCTGCCCCGCGCCACTGAATCACCTACCGAGTAGCCCATGCCCGACAACACCCGCCGCGCCCGTGATGAAGCCTTCTGGCAAACCTTTGCCGACCGCTACGATGTAGAACCCGGCCCGCTCAACCTGGAGAACGGTTACTTCGGACGCATGTCGCGCACGGTGGTCGAGGAATACCAGCGCAACATCGAGCTGATCAACCGCAGCAACTCGGTCTACGTGCGCCAGCGCTTCGAGCAGGGCGACAGCCTGAAGATCCGCGCGCAGATGGCAAAGCTTATAGGCGTCCCCGGCGACAGCATCGCCCTCACCCGCAACGCATCGGAAGGTTTGCAGTCGCTGATCCGCAACTACAACCGGCTCCAGCCCGGCGACCAAGTGCTGTTCTGCGACCTGGAATACGACACGGTCAAAGGCGCCATGCGCTGGCTGGCGCGTAATCGCGGCGTTGAAGTGATCGAAGTCGAACACGCGCACCCGGCAACCTTCGACAGCCTGCTCAATACCTATCGAGAAGCCTTCGCACGGCATCCTCGGCTGAAGCTGATGGCGCTGACCCACGTCACCCATCGCACGGGCCTGGTGATGCCGGTGCAGGCAATTGCAGCTGCCGCGAAAGAACATGGCATTGAGGTCATCCTCGACGGTGCCCATGCCCTCGGCCAGCTCGAATTCGACCTGACCGGGCTGGGTATCGCCTTCGCCGGCTACAACCTGCACAAGTGGATTGGCGCGCCGCTGACACTCGGCTTGATCTACATCGCCCCCGAACGCCTGGCCGATATCGATCCGGACATGGGCGAGATGCATTTTCCGCCCACTGACATTCGCGCCCGCACCTCGTACAGCACCCCCAATATCCCGGCGCTGCTGACCCTGCCGCTGGTGCTCGAAGAACATTGGGCGATGGGCGGTGCCGCGGCCAAAGGAGCGCGACTCAATTATCTGCGCAACCGATGGGTCAGTGCGGCGCGGCAGTTACCGGGCGTCGAAGTCCTGACCCCGGATGACCCGCGGCTGTATTGCGGCATCACTTCGATGCGCTTTACCCGTCATGCCGACCAGCAAATCATGGTCGAGCGCCTGCTCAATGAGTACAACCTGTTTACCGTGACGCGCAGTGGCGCGGCGTGCGGAACGTGCATCCGCATCACACCGGGGCTTACCACCACGGCGGACGACATGGATACGCTGACCAGGGCACTGACCGAACTGGGCTGACGTCAGACGGTGTACTTGTCGAAGTCCTCGGGCTTGATCTGTGACGACACGGCGAACGTGTCGATGCCGATGGTCATCTGCCCGAAGTATCCGTCTTCAGCCGAATCCCGCCCCAGGGTATGCACGTTCAAGGTCGATTCTTCACCGCCCATGGTTGTATAAAAAAAGTCCTGATCGTTGGTCCGTGCCGGCACGGCTCGACCGCTGTACGGTCGGGTGCTAAGTACCGAGCGCGAGGCTACCTCAGGCAGGTAAAGCTGCCCGACCCAGGCGACATGCCGCTCTTGCAGATAATTGTTGCCGGCCGTGATGCGCACGGCGACGTGAATGTGCAAGGCGCGGCCGGCGTAAAAACCCGGATAGATCGTGGTGAAGCGCACGATGCCCGACTTGTCGGTGAACTGCCCGCCGCGCAAATAGGTATCGTCATCGGTTCGCGGGACTGCGCCAATGTCACCGGTACCGACCTCGACATCCGGGTTTTTCTTGCTCCAGCCGGAATAGGCGCCCCGCGCATTGCAATGCCAGATGTCCACCAGCGCATCGGGGACCGGCTCACCGGTCATGGCATCGACAATGGTCAGCCGCAGCACCAACGGAATGCCATCGGCGCCTTCGCTGATGTTTCTGCGGATCAGTTTCGGATTGCGGAAATACGGGCCGGCAATCTGTTCGGGGGACAGCAGGTAAACCGGTGCTGAGGGGACTGCGAAGGTGTTGTCTTCCATGACGTTCTCTCTTCCATAAGATGAACGCAGGCTAGCACCGGTCGACTTTCGGTATGCGGTAACTATGTATCGCATGATGTCTTTTTTTGTGTGGGAGCGGGCTTGCTCGCGAATGCGGCGTGTCAGGTAACGTTGATGTCGACTGACACTCCCTCTTCGCGAGCAAGCCCGCTCCCACAGGGGGGGATGAGTCGATCCAGGCAATTTTCTTCAGGCAAAAAAAAACGGTGCGCCGACCAAGCGCACCGTAAAGCCGTAGAACACACAACGAAGTGTCGGGTGAAGCGATCAGTCCAGCAGCGCCAGGGCCTCGGCGGTGCATTCCTGAATGCGGGCCCAGTCGCCGTTCTTGATCCACTCCGGATCAAGCATCCAGCTACCGCCCACGCACATGACGTTTTTCAATGCCATGTAGCTCTTGATATTGGCCGGACCCACGCCGCCGGTCGGGCAGAATTTCACTTCGCCGAACGGGCCGCCCAACGCCTTGATGGCTGCAACGCCACCGCTGACTTCCGCCGGGAACAGCTTGAAGCGGCGGTAACCCAGACCGTAGCCCTCCATGATGCCCGAGGCATTGCTGATACCCGGCAACAGTGGAATCGGGCTGGCGACGCTGGCTTCGAGCAGGTCACGGGTGATGCCTGGTGTAACGATGAACTGCGAGCCCGCCGCTTCCGCCGCCGCCAGCATCTGGCGATCAAGCACAGTGCCGGCACCGGTCACCAGCTCCGGGCGCTGCTCGCGCAGAATCTGGATCGCCTTGAGGCCGAATTGCGAACGCAGGGTCACTTCCAGGGCCGTCAGGCCACCGGCCGCGAGGGCGTCAGCCAGCGGCAGAATGTCCTGCTCGCGTGCGATGGTGATCACCGGCAGAATCCGCGCTTTCGCGCAGAGGCTGTCGATCAGGGCAACTTTGTCCGCCATGGAAACGGTCGGGGATGGGTTTGTCATAGCGGCTGTTCCTTGGCTCATGGGCACCAGTAAATCTCTAACGTAGGTTGCAGAAATGCGCGCACCGGCATTGCGGCGACATCGTCACCCGCCAATGCGGTATTCAGGGTGGTCAGCTTGGACTGACCGGAAATCGACAGAACCTTGTGCTTGGCCGAGGCCAGCAATGCGCGGCTCATGGTCAGGCGCTGATGCGGTACGGTCGGCGCCAGCATCGGCCAGCAACGACGGACACCATCGGCCTGCAATGCCTCGGCAAGGTTCGGGCTGTTGGGGAACAGCGACGCGGTGTGGCCGTCATCGCCCATGCCAAGCACCAAGACGTCGATCACCGGCAGCTCGGACAGCAAGCGGTCGGCCTGCTCGGCCGCCTGTTCAAGGTTGGCACTGGCGCTGTACAGGCTCAGGAACTGCGCCTTGGCCGCCGGACCTTGCAGCAGGTAACGCTTGATCAGGCCGGCGTTGCTGTCGGCGTGTTCGACCGGCACCCAGCGCTCATCGGCCAGGCTGATCACCACGCTCGACCAGTCCAGCGTCTGCCTGGCCAGGTGCTGGAAAAACGCAATCGGGCTGCGACCACCGGAAACCACCAGGGTCGCAGTGCCCTGGGCGTCGATCGCGTCGCTGAGTTTGTTCGCCACGCCCAGTGCCAGGCTTTCAGCCAGCAGCACCGGGCTCTTGAACGCATGGGCGCTGACGCCCTGCGGCAACTTCAAATTAGATATCGCCATACCACGACCTCCCGTCCCGCGTGATCAGAGCAATGGAACTCATCGGTCCCCAGGACCCGGCCGCATAAGGCTTGGGCGCATCACCGGATTTTTTCCACCCGGCGATCAACTGGTCACACCACTTCCACGCGGCTTCGATTTCATCTTTACGGACAAACAGGTTCTGATTGCCGCGCATCACTTCCAGCAACAACCGCTCGTAGGCATCGGGAATCCGTGCGCTGCTCCAGGTGTCGGAAAAATTCAGCTGCAACGGACCGCTGCGCAGCTGCATGCCTTTGTCCAGGCCTTGGTCTTTGGTCATTACACGCAAGGAAATGCCTTCGTCCGGTTGCAGGCGGATAATCAGCTTGTTGCTGATTTGCAGGCGCTGCTCGGGAGCGAAGATGTAGTGCGACGGTTCCTTGAAGTGGATGACGATCTGCGACAGCTTCTGCGGCATGCGCTTGCCGGTACGCAGGTAAAACGGCACGCCGGCCCAGCGCCAGTTGCGGATATCGGCACGCAGGGCGACGAAGGTTTCGGTGTCGCTCTGGGTGTTTGAGTTAGGCTCTTCCAGGTACCCCGGTACCGCTTTGCCTTCGCTGTAGCCGGCGATGTACTGGCCGCGCACCACTTGCGTGGTCAGGCCTTCCGGGCTGATCGGCGCCAGGGCCTTGAGCACTTTGACCTTCTCGTCACGGATGCTGTCGGCGGACAGGTCGGCCGGCGGGTCCATGGCGATCAGGCAGAGCAGTTGCAACAGGTGATTCTGAATCATGTCCCGCAGCTGGCCGGCCTTGTCGAAGTAACCCCAGCGGCCTTCGATACCGACCTTCTCGGCCACGGTGATTTCCACATGGGAAATGTAATTCTGGTTCCACTGGGTTTCGAACAGGCTGTTGGCGAAACGCAGGGCGATCAGGTTCTGGACGGTTTCCTTGCCCAGATAATGGTCGATGCGGTAGGTGCGGTTTTCCGGGAAAAACT
This sequence comes from Pseudomonas sp. GM48, assembly GCF_000282335.1. GTDB lineage: Bacteria > Pseudomonadota > Gammaproteobacteria > Pseudomonadales > Pseudomonadaceae > Aquipseudomonas. The sequence continues at coordinate 7,378 of NZ_AKJM01000122.1, read as the reverse complement.
GCGCCACGGCGTCGTTGACCTTGCGCGAAGACTCCAGGTCCGAACCGATGGGTTTCTCAAGCACCACACGGGTGTTTTCCGCCAGACCGACCTTGGCCAGGTTCTCGCAGATCGCGCCGTAGACTGCTGCCGGAGTGGCAAAGTAGGCGATGACGCGCTGCGCACTGCCGGCGGATTCGGCCAGGGCCACATAATCTTCGGTTTTGAGGAAGTCGACGTGCAGGTAGCTCAGGCGCGCCAGGAAACGCTCGACCACGGCTTCATCCAGCTCTTTGCCACCGACGTAGCGGCGCAGCTCGGAAGCGATGAACGTCAGGTGTTCCTGCTCGCTGCCAGGTTCACGGGCCAGCGCGATGATGCGCGTGTCCTCGTGCAAGAGGCCTGCACCGTCGAGTTGATAAAGGGCAGGAAACAGCTTGCGCAAGGCCAGATCGCCAAGGGCGCCGAATAAGGCAAAGGTGCACGGTTCAACCGTAATCGAGAGCATGATGTTTGTTCTTTTATCAAGTTAAGCTACAAATACCTTTTTTCAAGGCATCACTCAAGGGAAAATGTAGTAATAACCACAACATTTTCGGAAAATATAGATTCCGAGTGGTGGTCGATCGGAGCCATCAGTAGGATAGGCCACCGTTACGGGCCTCACCAAAGGCCCTTTTTGCATTAGCCGCGCGCTTATCGGCGCCGGTGAATCAAGGAATCCCATATGGACCGCGTGCGAAATTTACTGGAACAAATCCAGAATCGCCTTGAAGAGCTGAACAAGGCCGAGCGCAAAGTCGCCGAGGTGATCCTGCTCAACCCGCAGCAGGCTACCCGGTTCAGTATCGCCGCCCTCGCCCAGGCTGCTTCGGTCAGTGAACCGACGGTCAACCGTTTCTGCCGTTCGTTCGGCGTCAGCGGTTACCCCGAGCTCAAACTGCAATTGGCACAAAGCCTGGCCAGTGGCGCCGCGTATGTCAGCCGCGCGGTGGAAGCCGACGACAACCCTGAAGCCTATACCCAGAAGATCTTCGGCAGCGCCATCGCCTCGCTGGACAGCGCCTGCCAGGCCCTGGACCCGAACCTGATCAGCCGCGCTGTCGACCTGTTGATCCAGGCGCGGCAGATCCACTTCTTCGGCCTCGGCGCCTCGGCCCCGGTGGCACTGGACGCGCAGCACAAGTTCTTCCGTTTCAACCTCGCCGTCACCGCCCACGCCGACGTGCTGATGCAGCGCATGATTGCTTCGGTGGCACACACCGGCGAGCTGTTCGTGATCATTTCCTACACCGGCCGCACCCGCGAACTGGTGGAAGTGGCGCGCATCGCCCGGGAAAACGGCGCCTCGGTCCTTGGCCTGACCGCCGAGAACTCGCCACTGGCCAAGGCCAGCACCCTGAGCCTGAACATTCCGCTGCCGGAGGACACCGACATCTACATGCCGATGACTTCGCGGATCATTCAGTTGACCGTGCTGGACGTGCTCGCCACCGGCATGACGTTGCGCCGGGGCGTGGATTTCCAGCCGCATTTGCGCAAGATCAAGGAGAGCTTGAATGCAAGCCGGTATCCGGTGGGCGATGAGTTCAACTGACCGATCCTGAATCTTGGTTGCTTGAAAGGACGCCTTCGCGAGCAAGCCCGCTCCCACATTGGAATGCATTCCCCCTGTGGGAGCGGGCTTGCTCGCGAAGGGGCCAGTCAAGACACCGCAATATCTTGAACTAAACCCCCACCCGAGCCTGCAAACTCAAATGCGCCCGCTCCCCAGGCTTCAGGCACAGGCTGTCGGTGCCGCCGCTTGCGGCCTCTACGCAAACGAATTCGGATATCTCGTTCCAGGTCACGCCGAGTAGCGGACGTGAACCGGGATGCCAAACCACCGTATCGGCTGCTTCACCCGTATCGATGCACAACGCCCGCTGCCAGGCATGGTCATTGAGTTGCAATTCACCGTCGTGCTGGAACACCCGCTGACAACCGCCGTCCACGCGCAATTCGCCTTCCTGCTGACAAACCTGCCGGCTCAACTGGTCGTAACCCTGCGCACCTTCGAGCCCAGACAGCGCTATCTCGCTGACATCGCCAATACGCCAGTAAGCATGCAAAGCCTGGCTCAACTGGCACGGCATGTCATCCTGATGCTCGGTGCTCAGGCGCAACTCCATGCGCTCACCCAAGTGCGCGTGCAGGTCCACCTGCCAGTCGCACAACTTCAGTTGCCAGTGCAAACGCACGCCATCGTCGTCACTGCGGCTGTCGAGCAGTTTCCAGTCGAGCAAACGGGCCCAGCCATGGGATGGCCAGGCGTTTTCGCTCGGATGCCGGCCATACCACGGCCAACACACCGGCACGCCACCGCGAATGGCACCGACCTGTGGCCACTTCGCCGCGCACCACAGCCAGGGCTTTTGTCCCTTGGGCTGGAAGTGCAACAACTGCGCCCCCTGACGACTGAACACCGCCTGACACAGCGGATGATCGATCACCAGCACGTCGCGCATCTGATAGCGCTCCCACGCGAACACGGAACGCTCGCGCAAGGATTTGAAGAAGCGTTGTAGCGGATGCTCAAGCATGTGCCACGATCCTGAAAATCATCGGTGTACTCATCTCTCCAAACAGCTTGTGCTTATTTTTGTGGCGAGGGAGCTTGCTCCCGTTGGACTGCGCAGCTGTCCCTTTTTTTGGGGGTGCTTCGCACCCCAGCGGGAGCAAGCTCCCTCGCCACAAAAGCAATCACCCAAAGTCCAGTCAGCCTCCGCAAAAAAAAGCGGACAGCCATGGCTGTCCGCAAATATGCGCACATGGAGAGAAGCTTATCGCAGACGCGTCAGAACACCGACTGAATTTTCAGGCCAGCCACCAGTGCGTTGTCGACTTGATCCACACCACCCGGGTGCGTGATGTATTGCAGGTTGGGACGCACGGTCAGCCAGTTGGTTACGTGGAAACCGTAGTTGAGCTCATAGTTATATTCGGTTTCACGAATGGGCGAGAACAGCGGATTGTTGTAGTCCGAAACACCGTTGGCTGCGTTAGTCAGCTCGGCGTTTTTCTTCACGTCATCGTTGACATGGATGCGGGCGAAACCGATACCCACGTCATCCTTCGGACGCGCATCGAAAGGCCCCTTGTACACAAACATCAGCGACTGGTAGTTGTCGACGACGTTAGTGTCCTTGTCGTGGAAGGTGGCGTTGGCGGCGATGTTCAGGCCGCGAGAGGCATCGCCATTGTGGCTGGTGAGTTGCTGCTGCGCGACGAACCAGTAGCCGTGCTTGCTATCGTGGACGCGGAAAGCGTTGCCGGTAGTCGCTGCGTCCTGACCGTTGTCGTCCTTGAGAACGTCATCAGCAGGGGCTGTGCTTTTGTAGTAACCGACACGGTATTCGCCCGGCAGGCTGTTGACCTTCGGCGACCAGACCAGCTCGACCGGCAAAACGGTGCCAGCTGTACCGCTGCCGCTGAGCTTGAAGCCGTTTCCGTGCTCCAGTTGCGACGGGTTCTGGTTGTACGCGCCAATCTGGGCGTAGAGCTCGTCGTTGATGTGGTACTTCACGCGGATCGCCGCCTGGCTGACCGGCCAGTTGAACCAGACATTGGTGGCCCAGTTACCCACCTGGGATCCGCAGAACGCCAGGTTCTGGAATTCGCACGGGAAGGTGTTGAAGTCTTCACCTTCACCGAAGTAACCGGCCTTGACGTCCAGTTTGTTGTCGAAGAACTGGTGCTGAATCCACAACTGGGTCAGACGCACCATATGGCCACGACCGAAGACTTCCTGGGAGGAACTCAGGGTGCCGGCACGCGGGTCGCCGATACGGTCGTTGGAGATGTTCTCGCCGTTACGGTTGGTGAGCTGGATCTTGGCCTGGGTGTTGTCCCAGCCGAACAGTTTTTCCAGGTCCAGCGCCGCGCCCAGGCCGAACTGGTCGGCGTAGCGCGCGGTCTTGTCATCATTGAAACCGCCATGCAGATTGGCGCCGACTTCACCGACGTAGTCCATCTTGATGTCGATGCCTTGCTCGATCAGCTTGGTACGCTCGCCACCCCAGTCGCCCGTCATCCACTTTGAATCGGAGCTGAACGCTTCATCGGCCATCGCATTGCCGGCCAGAACCAGTGCTGCCGCTGCTGACACTTGGCAGATCAACCGGGCCTTGTTCTTCATCTTCATCCCTACATCCTCGTTTTATTGTTATTAACTTTTCTTTTCCAACGCGGTTACATCAGTTGCGACGGATGTCTCCACCCGGCGCATATCCCCCCCTGTGGGAGCGGGCTTGCTCGCGAATGCGGTGTGTCAGTCGACATTAATGTTGAATGTCAGTCCGCTTTCGCGAGCAAGCCCGCTCCCACATTTCTTGATCTTCAGCGACCTTTGAACTGGGCCACGTTATCAGCGTGCATCTCGGTTTTCGGCACGCCGGCAACCCCCAGTCGCTCGCCACTCTTGGCATCGAACAGCAGCACTTTCGCCGGATCGAATTGCAGGGTCAGGGTCTCGCCCACCGCCGGCGCCACGTCCGGTGCCAGGCGGCAGCAGACCTTGGTCTCGTTGAGGTTGACGAAGACCAGGGTGTCAGGACCGGTCGGTTCGGTGACCTGGACTTCGGCACGAATGGTCGGCAAACCATTCGCTTCGCCGTTGGCCAGGATGATCTGCTCAGGGCGCATGCCGAGGATCACTTCGCGGTCTTCAAGACCGGCGTCCTGCATGCCCAGCGGCAATTCGCAACGGGCCTGGCCGCTGTCGAGCAGCGCCAGCAGGCGACCGTCCTTGCGCTGCAGGCGCAGCGGGATGAAGTTCATCGGCGGCGAACCGATGAAGCTCGCCACGAACAGGTTGGCCGGGTTGTTGTAGATGTCTTTCGGCGTGCCGAACTGCTGGATGATCCCGTCCTTCATCACCGCCACCTTGTCGCCCAGGGTCATGGCTTCGATCTGGTCGTGGGTCACGTAGACCGTGGTGGTTTTCAGGCGCTGGTGCATCAGTTTCATTTCGGTGCGCATCTCGACCCGCAGCTTGGCGTCGAGGTTGGACAGTGGTTCGTCGAACAGATAAATCTTCGGCCGCCGCGCCAGTGCACGGCCCATCGCCACACGTTGCTGCTGGCCACCGGAGAGCTGGCCAGGCTTGCGACTGAGCAGGTGCTCGATCTGCAACAGCTTGGAAACCCGAGCAACTTCCTCGTCGATTTCGGCCGTCGGCATTTTGCGAATCTTCAGGCCGAAGGCGATGTTGTCGCGCACGCTCATGGTCGGGTACAGCGCGTAGGACTGAAACACCATGGCGATGTCGCGATCCTTGGGGCTCATGCCGCTGATGTCGGCATCGTCCACCAGGATTGCGCCGCCGCTGATGGTTTCCAGGCCGGCGATGCAGTTCATCAAGGTCGACTTGCCGCAGCCCGACGGGCCGACCAGGATCAGGAACTCACCGTCATCGATTTTCAGTTCGATGTTTTTCAGGGTGTCCGGCAGGCCGGGGCCGTAGGTCTTGTTGACGTTGCGTAATTCGAGAGTTGCCATTTTTCTACCCCTTGACCGCGCCGGACGTCAGCCCACGCAGGAAATACTTGCCAGCGAATATGTAGACCAGCAGTGTCGGCAGCCCGGCGATCATCGCGGCGGCCATATCAACGTTGTATTCCTTGGCCCCGGTGCTGGTGTTGACCAGGTTGTTCAGGGCCACGGTAATTGGCTGGGCGTCGCCACTGGCGAAGACCACGCCGAACAGGAAGTCATTCCAGATCTGGGTGAACTGCCAGATCAGGCAGACCATCACGATCGGGATCGACATCGGCAGCAGGATCTTCAGGAAGATCGTGAAGAAGCCCGCGCCATCGAGCCTTGCGGCCTTGACCAGCGCATCCGGAATGCTCACGTAGTAGTTGCGGAAGAACAGCGTGGTGAACGCCAGGCCGTAGACCACGTGCACCAGCACCAGGCCGGTGGTGGTGTTGGCCAGGCCGAACTTGCCGAGGGTGAACGAGGCCGGCAGCAGCACGGTCTGGAACGGCAGGAAGCAGCCGAACAGCAACAGACCGAAGAACAGTTGCGAACCACGGAAGCGCCACATCGACAGTACGTAGCCGTTCATTGCGCCGATAAAGGTAGAAATCAAAACCGCCGGCACGGTGATCTTCACCGAGTTCCAGAAGTAGCCGCCAACCACGTCCCAGGCCTTGATCCAGCCGATGCCATCGATCACGGTCGGCCAGCTCAACAGGTTGCCGGTGCGGATGTCTTCCGGGGATTTGAAACTGGTCAGCAGCATTACTACCAGCGGGATCAGGTACACCGCCGCTGCCAACAGCAAGGTGGCGTAGATCGCGATGCGGCTGAAACTGATACCCGACTTGCCGAGTTGATTAGTCATGGCGTTTGCCTCGCAGCTCGGAGTACAGGTACGGCACGAGGATGGTCAACACGGCGCCGAGCATCAGCATGGCGCTGGCCGAACCGATGCCCATCTGGCCACGGCTGAAAGTGAAGGAATACATGAACATCGCCGGCAGGTCGGAGGAGTAACCCGGACCGCCCGCGGTCATCGCCGCGACCAGGTCGAAGCTCTTGATCGCAATGTGCGCCAAGATCATGAAGGCGCTGAAGAACACCGGGCGCAGGCTCGGCAGGACGATCTTCAGGTAGATGGTCGGCAGGCTCGCGCCATCGACTTGCGCAGCACGGATGATCGATTGATCGACACCGCGCAGGCCGGCGAGGAACATCGCCATGACAAACCCGGAGGCTTGCCACACGGCGGCGATCACCAGGCAGTAGACGACGCGATCCTGATCCACCAGCCAGTCGAGACGGAAGCCTTCCCAGCCCCAGTCACGCAGCATCTTGTCCAGGCCCAGGCCGGGGTTGAGCAGCCATTTCCATGCGGTACCGGTGACGATCATCGACAGCGCCATCGGGTACAGGTAGATGGTGCGAATGAAGCCTTCCTTGCGAATGCGCTGGTCCAGCAGCACGGCGAGGAACACGCCCAGCACCAGGCTGATGCCGATGAACATGCCGCCGAACACCGCGAGGTTCTTGCTCGCGACCCACCAGCGGTCGTTGTCCATCAGGCGCATGTATTGCTGCAGGCCGACCCACTTGTAGCTCGGCATGAAGCTGGAATTGGTGAAGGACAGAATGAACGTCCAGATGATGTAACCGTAGAAACCTACCAACACGATCAGCATGCTCGGCGCGAGTACCAACTTGGGTAGCCAGCGTTGCAGGGCATCGAACGGTGAGGCTTTGCTGAAAATCGCCACAGAGCTCATCGGGATTATCCAGGTTTAGAGAAATGAATCGACACGGTGATCCCCTGTGGGAGCGGGCTTGCTCGCGAAAGCGGTGTGTCAGTCGACATTAATGTTGAATGTCAGTCCGC
>NZ_AKJM01000121.1 GCF_000282335.1 Pseudomonas sp. GM48 | reverse complement strand
GGGCTTGCTCGCGAAGGCGATCTGCCAGCCAACCAATTTCTCGCAGATACACCCAATCCCCCTGTGGGAGCGGGCTTGCTCGCGAAGACGGCCTGCCAGCCAACCAATTTCCGCCGAATGCACTCGGTCCAATTGTGGGAGTGAGCCTGCTCGCGATGACGGCCTGCCAGCCGACCAATTTCTCGCAGATACACCCAATCCCCCTGTGGGAGCGGGCTTGCTCGCGAAGGCGACCTGCCAGTCGACCAATCCATCACAGATGTACCCGATCCAATTGTAGGAGCGAGCCTGCTCGCGATGGCGGCTTATCAGTCAACAACGTTTATCGCTCAAGCCAACCATTCAGACCATTCCCACAAGACTTTCAGGTTGCCCGTCGGAAGCACGATCTCTAGCCTTTGACCGTCGCTGCCAATTCAGCGACCGGGACTGCAAGCCCGCCAATAGTTTGTTAGGCGCCCACTGGCGCACCTATAATCGTGGCGCTTTTTTAGCGACCACCGATTTATGGTGGCTGTGTGCGGGAGATCTTCGGGTCTGCCGGGTTTGCCTAACGACTCGGTCTTGCAGACCCGCATACAGCTGCCACCCATCATCTGCAAGTGATGCTGGCTGCTCCAACTTTTGTTAGGAGCTTCACAATGATCAAACCCAGCCCCAACCCCCCGGCCCCAGAGTCCGAAGAAAATACCGGCACTCCACACCGCCCCTGCCCAATTTTCACCATCCGCCCGGACGTCGATTCTGAAACCCTCCTTGTCCATGCCTACGAAACCCTTGCCTCAGCCAATGTAATGGCAACCGAACTGTCGTCCATCCTGACCGGCCCAACCTGCAATCTGACTCTCGGCATTCAGCAGATGATTGTATTGGCGCAGCTATCGGTGAATCGCGTGCTGGATCAACTCGATTCGCCTCAATAGCCCAACGAAAAAGCCCGCTGAACCTTTGAAGGTCGGCGGGCTTTTGGTTGTTGCCGTTAGCTAAAAGTTACAAGGTCCCGAACACCTTCTTCGCCACCTGGTGCCGCTGAGGATGCCCTTGGCCCAGGATCAGTGTTTTTATGAGCAATTCCATATCGAAAGGCGCCAGTAGAATACTGACGCCTGTGACGTGAAATAAGTGGATCTTACGTCAAGTGTCGATTCGCAGGCTTTTAGGTAGAGGCACCGAAATCTGCAAGATGAACAACATCATCAGGCTTCAGTATCAGTTTCGCTGGGTGAAGTCCCAGCGACAGTCGGCGCTGGCCATAGGTCTCAAATGAGCCGACCAGCGTGTAAAGTCGGCCCGGTTTGATCATGGACGGGTCATATTTCAGATAGAAATTAGTTTGCCCGGTCAAGCCGACCCCTTCACACACAAGGGTTTCGGAGTTCTCATCGCTAACGGGTTCAATCAGCTTTACATACAGTTTCGAGTCGGCAGGGTAACCAATCCTCGGCATCCAGGTCTTTTCCACGGCGATGTAGCCCACGGGGCTCAAATGAATGTCTGCATCGTGATCGCCGCCTGCCCAGTGGAACTCTCGCTCTATATCCAGCAAGAGCGCGGTGTTCTGGTGGAAGATTTTTACGTTGATGACAAAGCGACTTCCGACGGCATTCAGGTTTGAATCGACATGGACAGCGAAATTGATGGGGCGTGCCGAGGGTAGTGTGTTGCTGCCCCATATGCCGTGAGGGATCGGCACAGTTCTGTCGGTAACGTTTTGTACTCTGATATTGATGTCGCAGCCTTCCGGTACTTCGTAGTCCGGAGGAAAGTGCAAGAGCGCGTTGATTGTATGTTGCGTCATAATGATTTCCTTATCCGTTGGTTCGTCGAAATGACGAGCGCTGAGCGTATCCCCAAAGCAATCAAGCCTTGCGTAGGAAGAACTCTCTGTGAGAAGGCGAATCGCAGACGGGATTGATCGGAAACGTCCTTGTTTCCGGGAAAGGTGACGGTCAGTTGTGTTCGACAAACCCCGCCGCATCTTCACTACAATGCAGCGCACCAGTTCAGGCTCGCTACTACAGCGGTTTCTCGGGGCTTAGAGCGTGCCAAACACCTTCTTCGCCAAACTGGTCGCCGCAGCCGCCGGGTTCTGGCGGATGGTTTCTTCCTGTTTGCCGATCATTTCGAACAAGCCGTTCAGCGCCTGCTCGGTGACGTAGTTTTCGACGTTGGCGTTTTTTGCATCCACTACGCCCATGGTCGCCGCTTGCCCGGCGAACGAGTTGTATTGCTGGGCCAGGCCAACCTTGTCGGTGGCTTGCTTGACGATCGGCAGGAACTTGGCGCGGATCTGCTCGCGGCTGGTCTTGTTCAGGTATTGGGTGGCCGAGTCGTTGCCACCGCTGAGGATGCCCTTGGCATCTTCCACGGTCATTTTCTTCACGGCATCGACGAGGATGGGCTGGGCCTGGGTCACGGCGGTTTCGGCGGCCTTGTTCATGCTGGCTTCCAGTTCATCGACCTGGTCACCCATGCCGAACTGTTTCATTTTGCTGGCGACCTTGCCCAGTTTGCCCGGCAGTTCGATCTTCACGTCCGGGTTGTTACTGAACCCACCCGGGGTACCGAGCTGTTTTACGGCCAGTTGCGCGCCTTGGGTCAGCGCGTCCTTGAGCCCGCCAGTAGCGTCTTTCTGCGACAGGTCGCTAAGGGACAGCGCCAGGGCGCTGGCAGAGATCATCAAACCTGCGCACAGGCCGGCAAAGCGGAGGGTAGGGCGGAGCATGGCAACTTCCTTTTTCAAAGGTATTTAGCGGGCCGCGTCAACGCGGACCTTCAGCGGTTGTGGATCGGTGCCGTCCAGGCGTACAGCGTGATTTTCGGTGGTTATGAACATCAGCTTGCCGTCGACTTCGATACGCGCGCTGACTGAGTAACGATGACCCGGTTTGACCTGTGCCGGATCGTAACTCAGATGGAACGGTAGCGGCACTTGGCCTTTGACCTGGCCTTTCTGTTCGTCGAGGACCACGGCCGGTGCGTCGGCGAGCGACACGTCCTGCAAGCTGACGCTCAGGGTGGCGGTGGGCGGCAGGGCGCTGCGTTGCAGGTAGAAGACTTCACCGTCGAGGCTGGTTTTCGCCGCAGGTTGAATCGACTGACAGGCACCGAGCAGGGTGCTCATTGCCAGGATAGAGAGTTTTTTCATCGGAGATCTCCGTATCGAAGGCGCCAGAAGCAGCCTGGCGCCTGTAGAGGTGTGGGAGCGGGCTTGCTCGCGAAGTCGGTGTATCAGACAACAGAGATGTTGCATTTCACACCGCTTTCGCGAGCAAGCCCGCTCCCACAGGTTCTGCATCAGGCCTGTGGCGCTGGGACTGCTTGATCCGCCGCATCTTCACTGCGATGCAGCGCCACCTGGCGGATCGACAAGCGAATCTCCGCCGGCAATACGCGCTTGGCCGCGCCCTCGGCCAGTTCACCGAGCAGTTCGTGATAGCTCAGCTTGCCCGCTTCGTCGCGCTTGAGCACGTCAAGGTCGAGCATCGTCTGGATGAAGTGGCGGAACAGGCTCTTGTCGAAGAATTCCGGGGCGTTCAGGCCATGCAGGATCGACAGGCGCTGGGCCATGACTGTGCACAGGTCCTCCAGTTCTTCGGCGCTGATGCTGTTCTGGCCGCTGTTGAGCAGCAGCGACACGGTCATGTAGAAGCGTTGCAGAGTCTGGGCGATGCTTTTCGACAGCAGGGTCAGCAGCACGAAATGCCGTGAGCTTGGCGCCGGGCGCAGGTACACGTCGTTCTCGAAGCGCAGCAGGCCTTGTTCGACGAACGCCTCCAGCCATTGATCGATCACCCCGTCCAGCTCATCCAGCGACCAGCGAATGAACAGTTCCGCTTGCAGGTACGGGTAGAGCGCGCGGGTGTAGCGCAGGATCTGTTCGCGACTCATGCGCGATGCACTCTGGAAGAAACTCGCCAGCAGCGCCGGCAAGGCGAAGATGTGCAGCACGTTGTTGCGGTAGTAGGTCATCAGGACGGCGTTCTGCTCGTCCAGATACAGAATCTTGCCCAAGGCATCGCTCTGCTCGGACAGCAGGTCCATGTCCTTCACATGCTCGATCAACGCCCGGCCGTCACCTTCCGGCAGGGTGGTGTGTGGCGAATAGGGGACCTTGCGCAGCAGCGCCAGATACAGGTCGAGCACCCGCGCCATGGCGCGATCATCCAGAGCCAGGCGGCTGGTGGACAGCAGCGCCAGCGCAACGAGGTTGACCGGGTTGATCGCCGCCGCTTCGTTCAAATGCCGGGCGACTTTCTCGCCGAGACGGTTGGTGGTTTCGTTGAGCCAGGCGGGTCTGAACTGCGGGCCGAGTTCCTGCTTGCGCCAGTCCGGCTGCTCGCTGTCGAGGAATTCCGCCAGTTTGATCGGCTCGCCGAAGTTCACGGCGACCTGGCCGAAGCGCTGTTTGAGTGCGCCAATGACTTTGAAAATATCGAAGATCGACTCTTTCTTCTTGCTCGCGCCGCGCAGTTCGCCGAGGTAAGTCCGGCCTTCCAGCACACGCTCGTAGCCGATGTACACCGGCACGAACACGATGGGCATGCGCGAGGAACGCAGGAAACTGCGCAGGGTGATCGCCAGCATCCCGGTTTTCGGTTGCAGCATGCGCCCGGTGCGCGAACGGCCGCCCTCGACGAAGTACTCCACCGGGAAGCCCTTGGTGAACAGGGTGTGCAGATACTCGTTGAACACCGAGGTGTACAGCGGGTTGCCCTTGAACGTGCGGCGCATGAAGAACGCGCCGCCACGCCGCAGCAGGCCGCCGATCAGCGGCATGTTGAGATTGATCCCGGCGGCGATGTGCGGCGGGGTAAGGCCGTTGCGGAACAGTAGATAGGACAGCAGCAGATAATCGATGTGGCTGCGGTGGCACGGCACATAGATCACTTCGTGACCCTGGGCGACTGTCTGCACGCCTTCGATGTGGTTGACCTTGATGCCGTCGTAGATCTTGTTCCAGAACCAGCTCAGCACCACTTCCATAAAACGGATCGCAGTGTAGGTGTAGTCCGAGGCGATTTCGTTGCCGTATCGCAGGGCCTGGGCCTTGGCTTTTTCCGGTGAAATGTTCTCGCGTTCGGCTTCGTCGAGGATCGCCTGTTTGACCTGTGGCTGGTTCAGCAGGCCCTTGACCAGGTTGCGGCGGTGGGAAATGTCCGGGCCGATCACCGCAGCCTTCAGGTTGCGAAAGTGCACCCGCAAAATGCGCTGGGCCATGCGCACGGTGCGTTCATGGCCCTTGTTGTGCTCGATCAGTTCACGCAGATGGATCGGCGCGGAGAACTGCACGCGGGTCTTGCGCCCCAACACGATGACGCTGAGCAAGCGACGCAGACGCCCGGTCACGGCCCAACTGTCGGCGAACAGGAGTTTCCATGGGCTGTTTTCGCTGTCCGGCGATTGGCCCCAGAACACGCTGACCGGAATGATCTGCGCGTCTTCGGCGGCGTTCTGGGTCAGGGCGCTGACCAGGCGGGTCAAGGTCGGCGGTGCGCCGCGCTTGTCCTGGCGGCCGAGCCAGTCCGGGTCCGGCGTCAGGTAGAAGAACGCGGCAGGTTCCAGCAGGTTGCCCACCGATACCGGCAACACCGGGCGCGGCAGGCCGGCCTTGCTGCACTCGGTGTCGACCACGGCGAGATCGGTCAATGAAGGGTTTTGCAGGACGTAGAACACCGGACGACTGCGGTCGAGGTTAAGGGTGAACGACGACTGGTTGATCGTCTCGGAGCGAACCCAGAGGTACAACAGTCGGCGCAGGGCGCCAAACACAAGACGGCGGAACGGGGAACGGGTCATACGGCTTCTGCATGAGTGAATGAAACCAAGCGTTTGCTTGGGCGGCCGATAGTGTGCCGGATTCGTCGAAAATCGGCAAAAAAGCGTGGAAGTAAACTCCTGTTGAGAGTTTTGACGTCTGTCATATACTCGGCGCTCTGTCGCCGTTGCCCTCATGGGACCGGTATGCGCAGGCTGACGTTCCCGAGGCTTTCCTGCGAAAAGCCCGATCAATAATAAAAAGGGAGTATGAACAAATGGCAACACGCGAAACCGGCAACGTGAAGTGGTTCAACGACGCCAAGGGCTACGGCTTCATTCAGCGCGAGGACGGGGTGGACGTGTTCGTGCACTACCGCGCAATTCGCGGCGAAGGGCACCGCTCGCTGACCGAAGGCCAGCAGGTTGAATATGCGGTGGTCGAAGGGCAGAAGGGGTTGCAGGCTGAGGATGTTGTAGGTCTGTAATCACGCAAAACCATTGTGGGAGCGGGCTTGCTCGCGAATGCGGTGTATCAGTCAAAATTGATGTCGACTGATACACCGCATTCGCGAGCAAGCCCGCTCCCACATTGGATCGGCGTTACTTATTCTTAAGCCGTTTTCCAGGTGATCTCTTCTTCACCATCGGCGCTGATGCGAATCCAGCGGTCGGCTGTCTCCTCACCTTCTTCCTCGACCCAGCTACCCGGCGCGCAACGCACTTCGACGTTCAGCGCGGCAAACGCGGCGCGGGCACAGGCGATGTCGTCGTCCCATGGGGTCTGGTCGCTTTCCAGGTACAGGCTGTTCCACTTGCCGACGGCTTTTGGCAGCCAGGTCACCGGCACGGTGCCGGCCTTGCACTTGTAGGTCTGGCCCTTCTGGACCCAATCCGTGCACGGGCCCAATGCCGCACCGAGCCAGGTGGAAATGGCTTTGTGGTCGACGTCGGCGTCTTTCAGGTAAATCTCGATATCGGGTTGGCGCATGGATGTCCTCACTGCGGGTCTGAAAAATCCATTCGCGGATTTAGCCGGCCTTGAGCCGTTGCCCAAGACCAAAAATGTTTGAAGTTATTGAAGAACGAAATAATCGTAGCGCATCGACACGGTGACCTCGAACGGCTCGGCCTGCTCGATCACGGCTGCACGGCGCTCGGCACTGGCGCGCCAGCCGTGGGGTGTCATGGCCAGCAGGTTCGCCCGGTCCTGACCGCTGGCGAGCGTCAATTTGAACTCCAGGGTTTCACTGTGCGCCAGCGCCATGCCGTCTGGTACCAGGTCCAGGTGCTTGTCGTCGATGTACTCGCGGACTTCATCGTACAGCCGCTCACGCAATTCCATCAGATGCCCGCTGGTCGGTCCGACCTTCATCAGGCCGCCGCCAACACTGAGCAGGCGTTTGGCTTCTTCCCAATCCAGCGGGCTGAAGACGCTCGCCAGGAATTGGCAACTGCCCGATGCCAACGGCACCCGCGCCATGCTGGCGATCAACCAGGTGATTTGCGGGTTGCGTTTGCAGGCGCGTTTGACGGCTTCCCGGGAAATATCCAGCGCGTAGCCTTCGGCACCCGGCAAAGCCTCGGCGATTTGCGCGGTGTAGTAACCCTCGCCACAACCGATGTCCAGCCAGTGCTGCGGCGCATAGCTGGCTGCCAGCTCCGCCAGACGCCTGGCCACCGGCGCATAGTGCCCGGCATTCAGGAAATCACGGCGGGCTTCGACCATCGCCTGGTTATCCCCAGGGTCGCGACTGTTCTTGTGCTGCACCGGCAACAGGTTCAGATAACCCTGACGGGCACGGTCGAAACGATGCCCGGCGGGGCAGACCACGCCGTTGTCCACCGCATTCAGCGGCTCACTGCAGATCGGACATGCAAGCATCAGGCAAGCAACTTGATCAGGGTCTGGTAGTAGATTTCGGTCAGCACGTCGAGGTCCGCTGCCAGTACGCGCTCGTTGACCTGGTGGATGGTCGCGTTGACCGGGCCCAGTTCAACCACTTGTGTGCCCATGGTCGCGATGAAGCGACCGTCGGAGGTGCCACCGCTGGTGGAGGCCTTGGTTTCACGACCGGTGATGTCCTTGATGCTCGACGACACCGCGTCCAGCAGCGCGCCTGGCTCGGTGAGGAACGGCAGACCGGACAGGGCCCAGTCGACGTGCCAGTCCAGGCCATGCTTGTCGAGGATGTCGGCGACGCGCTTTTGCAGGCCTTCGACGGTGGATTCAGTCGAGAAGCGGAAGTTGAACACCGCCACCAGGTCACCCGGGATCACGTTGGTCGCACCGGTGCCGGAGTTGACGTTGGAGATCTGGAAACTGGTCGGCGGGAAGAAATCGTTGCCGTGGTCCCAGTGCTCGGCGGCAAGTTCCGCCAGGGCCGGGGCCGCGAGGTGGATCGGGTTCTTCGCCAGGTGCGGGTAAGCCACGTGACCTTGCACGCCGCGCACGGTCAGCTTGGCGCCGAGGGAGCCGCGGCGGCCGTTCTTGACCACGTCACCCACCAGGGTGGTGCTCGACGGTTCGCCGACGATGCACCAGTCCAGACGCTCCTTGCGCGCGGCCAGGCGTTCGACCACCGCCTTGGTGCCGTGGTGCGCCGGGCCTTCTTCATCGCTGGTGATCAGGAACGCGACTTTGCCCTTGTGATTCGGGTAGTCGGCGACAAAACGCTCGGACGCGACGGTCATGGCGGCGAGGCTGCCTTTCATGTCGGCGGCGCCACGGCCGCAGAGCATGCCGTGTTCGTCGATCAGCGCGTTGAACGGCTCGATCTGCCAGGCGCTCACCGGGCCGGTCGGGACCACGTCGGTGTGGCCGGCGAAGCACAGCACCGGACCGTCGTCCTGGCCATGGGTGGCCCAGAAGTTATCCACATCCTCGATGCGCATCGGTTCCAGGGTGAAACCGGCATCGCCCAGGCGCTGCATCATCTGCTTCTGGCAATCGGCGTCGACCGGCGTCACGGACGGACGGCGGATCAGGTCGATGGCGAGTTGGAGGGTCGGCGAAAGGTCGGCGTGGGCCGTCATGGAAAACTCCGGAATCATGAGATATGGGCTTGGGCTTCAATGTGGGAGCGGGCTTGCTCGCGAAAGCGGTGTGTCAGTCAACATACGCCTCAACTGTTACAACGCATTCGCGAGCAAGCCCGCTCCCACAGGAATTGGGGTCGATCGGTAAACCGCGACATGCCCAAGCCCTGCAAAATGGCGGTTATCTTAAAGCAAAACGGCGACCATTGGCCGCCGTTTAGTACATCCGCAGAGATTTAGACCGCTGGTGCCGTTTCAGGCTCGGCGGCCGGTTTCGGCAGCGACGACAGGAACGCCATGATCAGCGCCGCCAGATACGGCAGCGACTGCACCAACAGCATGGTGACCCAGAAGCGCATGTCGTTGCTCGGCATGCCGTTGACCAGATAAATCCCCAGCGCCGCGCTCCACAACAGCAGCATGATGAACATCTCTTCCCGGGCTTCCGAAATCGCTACCCAGAAGCCATGGTTGTCGGCGTTTTTCGGCGTACGGAAGAACGGAATGCTGCTGGTGAAGAAGCCGTACAGCACCGCTTTGGCGATGGTGTGGGACAACGCCAGACCGGCCAGTGCCGCGCAGAAGGCATCCTTCAAATTCACTCCAACCGCACGACGGTAGAGGAAGATGATCTTGGCGACCTTGAACACGAACAGCGCCAACGGCGGGATCGCGAAAATCAGCAGCGGTGGATCGACCCGTTGCGGCACGATGATCATCGCCGCCGACCACAGCAGTGCGCCGACGGTGAAGAAGATGTTCATGCCGTCCGCCACCCACGGCAACCAGCCCGCGAGGAAGTGGTAGCGCTGGCCGCGGGTCAGCTCGGTGTCCTTGCCGCGCAGCAGGCTGGCGGTGTGGCGCTTGATGATCTGAATCGCTCCGTAAGCCCAGCGGAAACGCTGTTTCTTGAAGTCGATGAAGGTATCGGGCATCAAGCCTTTGCCGTAACTGGTGTGGTAATACGCTGCCGACAGGCCTTTCTCGAAGACCCGCAGACCCAGTTCGGCGTCTTCACAGATGCACCAGTCGGCCCAGCCCAGTTCTTCGAGCACCGAGCGACGGGTCATGGTCATGGTGCCGTGCTGGATGATCGCGTCACGGTCGTTGCGGGTGACCATGCCGATGTGGAAGAAGCCTTTGTATTCCGCGTAGCAGAGCTTCTTGAACGTGCTTTCGTTCTGGTCGCGGTAATCCTGCGGCGATTGCACCACGGCGATTTTCGGGTCGGCGAAGTGCGGCACCATGTGCTTGAGCCAGTTGCGGTCGACGCAGTAGTCCGAGTCGATCACGGCAATGACTTCGGCATCCTTGGCGGTGTGCGGAATCAGGTAGTTCAACGCGCCGCCCTTGAAACCGGCGAGCGGTGCCACGTGGAAGAACTTGAAGCGCGGGCCGAGGGTGGCGCAGTAGTCGCGCACCGGTTCCCAGACCGCCGGATCCTTGGTGTTGTTGTCGATGATCAGGACTTCGAAATCCGGATAGTCGAGGTTGGCCAGGGCGTTGAGGGTCTGTTTGACCATCTCCGGCGGCTCGTTGTAGCAAGGCACGTGAATCGATACTTTCGGGCGGTAGCTGGAGTCGCCCTCCACTGGCAGGAACTCGCGGCGGCGTTTGTGCACCCACACGGCTTCGGCCAGTTCATGGGCTTCGGTCAGCAGCACGATAAACACCCCGAGCGCACCGAGGGCGAGCAAGACGCCCACCGTCAGGCTGAACCAGGTGCTGTATTGCTGGCTGTAGTCGTAACCGATCCACACCAGCACCGAACCGCACAGGAACGCGATAAAGGTCAGGAAGGTACGGCCACGCTGGCGCAGGGCCGAGCCGTCGATCATCAGCAGGGTCAGCGACAACAGCGCCAATACCACCGAACCAATGGCCAATACGCGCCATTGCGGAATCGCCACCACCGGGCCTTCGAAGTTGAACTTCTGCTGGCGCGCGGCGTTGAACACGCCCCAGTAGGCGCCGACGGAACCTTCGTCGCTGGCTTTCCACGGTTGGTCAAATGCTTCGATCACGAAGTAGTTGAAGCCCTGGCGGTTGAGCTTGTTGACCAGGGTTCGCAAGTAAATTGCCTGGTCTGCCGGTGATGCATCGGCACCACCGCGCATGCGGCCGTTGCTCGGCCAGCCCACTTCGGACAGCAGCAGCGGCTTTTTCGGGAACATCTTTTTCAGGTCGCGGGCGCGATCCAGAACGAACTGCTGGGCCTTGTCCATCGGGATGAACTCCCAGTAAGGCAGGATGTGCGCGGCGATCAGGTCGACGTGCTTGGCCAGTTCCGGGTGTTCTTCCCAAACGTGCCACTGCTCGGACGTGGTCACTGGCACCTTCACGGCGGCACGGACACGATCCAGCATGACACTGAGTTCCTGGGCGGTAATTTCCTTGCGGAAAATCGCTTCGTTGCCCACCACCACGCGAACCACGCTGCGTGAGGAGTTGGCGATTTCAATGGCGCGGGTAATTTCCCGTTCGTTGCGTTCCTGGTCCGGGCTGATCCAGATCCCCAGCGTCACCCGCAAACCGAACTCTTCCGCGAGTTTCGGGATGTCTTGCAGGGAGCCATCGACCGAGTAGATGCGGATGTTATCCGTCAGCTTGCTCATGATCTCCAGGTCACGGCGCATCTCATCGTCGGACGGATACTGATCCTTCTGTGGGAATTGTCCTTGCTGGAACGGTGAGTAGGAGAAACCGGAGATCTGCTCCGGCCAGTTGGGGGCGGTGACCGGGCGATTGATCAGCGCCCAGAAGCCGGTAAACAAGGCTGCGATGGCGAGCACCACGACCAGGTTGAGTCCAAATTTACGCGATGACATGGTTATTTCAGGTTCCAAAGGCTGTGGAACGAAGGAACGGTTGGCTGCCGCCAAGGGGCGCGCATCCTACACCGGGCCTTCCCTGACCGTACAGCAGACAGGGAAATGCCTGACGTTGGGCAATTGGCTTTCACATAAGTTCTTACACTTGTCGCTTGAAACTTAAATCTTGTAGCTGCGTAGGTGTCCTGCCTCGCAGACACGTTCCTCTTTTGACGAGTGGCTGTTGTCGTCAGGCAAGGCGCCGCGACGAGTCATAGCCCGCTATGGCGAGGAGCGGCAACGCAGCATGACGGCAACAGACGCCGTCAAAAAGGAACAGTGTTTGTGAGGCAGGACACCCCTTATAATGCGCGCCGGTTTTTAGGGTAATGGTCATGAGTACAGAAGATCCGCGGTTTGCTGGCATCGCCCGCTTGTATGGTATTGAAGGCCTTGAGCGCCTGCGCGCGGCCCATGTGGCGATCGTGGGCGTCGGTGGTGTCGGCTCCTGGGCGGCGGAAGCCATGGCCCGTTGCGGGGTGGGCGAGATTTCGCTATTCGATCTCGATGACGTCTGCGTCAGCAACGCCAACCGCCAGTTGCACGCGCTGGACAGCACCGTCGGCAAGCCCAAGGTCGAGGTGATGGCCGAGCGCCTGCGCGGAATCAATCCCGATTGCACGGTGCACGCGGTGCCTGACTTCGTCACCCGTGACACCATGGCCGAGTACATCACGCCGAACATCGATTGTGTGATCGACTGCATCGACAGCGTCAACGCCAAGGCTGCGCTGATCGCCTGGTGCAAGCGCCGCAAGATCCAGATCATCACCACCGGCGGCGCGGGCGGGCAGATCGATCCGACGCTGATCCAGGTTTGCGACCTCAACCGCACGTTCAATGACCCATTGGCTTCGAAAGTCCGTTCCACTCTGCGCCGCGACTACGGTTTCTCGCGCACCGTGACCCGCCATTACAGCGTGCCGTGCGTGTTTTCCACCGAACAACTGCGCTACCCGAAACCGGACGGCAGCATTTGCCTGCAGAAGAGTTTTGTCGGTGACGGGGTGAAGCTCGACTGTGCCGGCGGGTTTGGCGCAGTGATGATGGTGACGGCGACGTTCGGCATGGTCGCGGCGACCAAGGCTGTGGACAAGATTGTGGCGGGTGTGCGGCGGCCGGCGGATCGTATCAAGCCTGCTTAGGAATACTGCTTTTGTGGCGAGGGAGCTTGCTCCCGCTGGGGCGCGGAGCGGCCCTGGTCATTGATTCATATTGTTGTCAGGTACACCGAGCAAGATGGTTTACGACGGCTTCGCCGCCGAGCGGGAGCAAGCTCCCTCGCCACAAAATCAGGCGGCCAGCTCGCGCATCCGCTGTAGCACCGCATTCAAGCCATTACTGCGGGACTCGGACAACTGCCGCCCCAACCCCAACTGATTGAACCAGTCCGGCAAATCCACCTGCTGCAACTCAGGCGCGGACAACCCGTTGACCCGCGCCAGCAGCAACGCCACTAACCCGCGAATCAAGCGTGCATCGCTGTTGGCGCTGAACTGCCAATGACCATCGCGCAACTCGCCCACCAGCCACACCTGGCTTTCACAGCCGTGCACCCGGTTGGCATCACACATTTGCACCTCACTCAACGCCGGCAGGCGCTCGCCCCATTGCATCAGCAGGCGTGCGCGTTGTTCCCAGCCGGCAGCTTTCTGAAAGGTGTCCAGTGCGGTCACGGCATCGGCAGGCAGGTTCATCGTAATAGCTCCAGCGCTTGATCCAGGGCTTCAAAGAACCGCTCCAGGTCTTCGGAATCGTTGTACAGCGCCAACGACACCCGAATCGCTCCGGCCAGTTCAAAGCGTTTGAGCAGCGGCATGGCGCAGTGATGGCCGGCGCGTACCGCGATCCCTTGTTCGGTCAGCAAATGTGCCAGATCGGAGTTATGCACACCCTCGACGGTAAAACTGGCCAGTGCCACGTGCGGCTTGCCCAGCAGGCGGATGCCGTTGCGTGCCTCAAGCCCCTTGAGCAGACAGGCATGCAGCGCAGCTTCATGGGCGGACACGGCGTCCTGATCGAGCCCGGCGAGGTAATCCAGGGTCGCTCCCAGGCCGATCACACTGGCAATCGGCGGTGTCCCGGCCTCAAAGCCCAGTGGCGCGGGGCGAAAGCGGGCATCGTGGTAATTGGCGTCCAGTACCATCTCACCGCCGAATTGCCACGGGCGCAGTTGCTGCAGCGCTTCATGGCGTCCGAACAGCACACCCAGGCCATCGGGCCCGTAGAGTTTGTGGCTGGAGAACACATAGAAATCGCAGCCCAGCGCTTGCACGTCGTGACGGCCATGGACCACGCCCTGGGCGCCGTCGATCACGGTCAACGCGTTGTGCGCCTTGGCCAGTGCCAGCAATTCGGGCAGCGGCTGCCACGCGCCAATCACATTGGACAATTGACTGACCGCCAGCAGGCGTGTGCGCGAGCCGATCAAACCGGCAGCGGCTTCAAGGTCGATCACACCGTCGGCATCCAGCGGCAGGATCACCAGTTTCAGGTCGCGACGGTGCGCCAGTTGCTGCCACGGCAGCAGGTTGGCGTGGTGTTCCAGGGCGCTGATGACAATCTCGTCACCCGGATTGAAAAGAAGTTCCAGGCCATAGGCCAGGAGATTCAGAGCGGACGTCGCGCCGTGGGTAAAGATGATCTGCCCACAGTCGCTGGCGTTGAGCCATTGTGCGGCTTTGCGGCGGCTGTCTTCGAAAGCCTGGGTGGCGTGAGCGCCGGGCAAGTGCTGCGCCCGATGCACGTTGGCCGCGCCGTTGGCGTAGTAATGCGCCAGGGCATCCAGCAGGGCTTGAGGTTTTTGTGTGGTGGCGGCGTTGTCCAGATAGATCTGGTCTTGCCGTTGCAGGGCGGCGATGGCCGGAAAATCGGCGCGCCAGGGAGAGGGAATCATCATGTTATCGGGCCCTGGTGAGGGTACGCCGTACCCATGTAGGAGCGAGCTTGCTCGCGATGGACGCATGGACGACGCGTGCTGTCTGTTGCCGCGTGTAATCGTTGACGTCTATCGCGAGCAAGCTCGCTCCTACACAGGTGATCGTGTAACGCTTAGTTGTGAGCGTGCAGCGCTTCGTTCAGTTCGATGGCCGATTTGTGGGTTTTGCATTCCACGGCACCGGTCTCCGAATTGCGACGGAACAGCAGGTCGGGCTGGCCGGCCAGTTCACGGGCCTTGACCACTTTGACCAGTTGGTTGTTTTCGTCCAGCAGCGCGACTTTGGTGCCGGCAGTCACGTACAGGCCCGACTCAACGGTGTTGCGGTCGCCCAACGGAATACCGATACCGGCGTTGGCGCCAATCAGGCAGCCTTCGCCAACCTTGATCACGATGTTGCCGCCGCCCGACAGGGTGCCCATGGTCGAGCAGCCGCCGCCCAGGTCCGAACCCTTGCCGACGAACACGCCAGCGGACACGCGGCCTTCGATCATGCCCGGGCCTTCGGTGCCGGCGTTGAAGTTGATGAAACCTTCGTGCATCACCGTGGTGCCTTCGCCCACGTACGCACCCAGGCGCAGACGCGCAGCGTCAGCGATACGCACGCCGGCCGGTACCACGTAGTCGGTCATTTTCGGGAACTTGTCCACCGAGAACACTTCCAGCAGCTCGCCACGCAGACGGGCTTCGAGTTGCAGCTCGGCCAGTTCGCTCAGGTCGACCGCGCCCTGGCTGGTCCAGGCCACGTTCGGCAGCAGCGGGAAAATCCCGGCCAGGTTCAGGCCGTGTGGCTTGACCAGGCGATGGCTCAGCAGGTGCAGCTTGAGGTAAGCCTCGGGGGTGGACGACAGCTGGGCGTCTTCAGCCAGCAAGGTGGCGACCAGCGGCTTGTGGCTTTCGGCCAGGCGGGTCAGCAGGGCAGCCTGGGCAGCGTCGACGCCTTTCAGCGCTTCAGCCAGTTGCGAGGCCTGGGCGGTGCTGAACGTGATGGCCTGATTACCTTCGGTGTAGCCCAGGATCGGTGCGACAGCGGCGACGACTTCAGCCGATGGCTTGAGTACCGGGGCGGCGTAGAACACTTCCAGCCATGCGCCTTGACGGTTTTGAGTGCCGACGCCGAAGGCCAGGCTGAACAGGGTAGTGGACATGTGTATACCTCTAACAAAATTGAACGGGCTGCTTACTTGAGCGCGGCCGCGTAGATATCTGGCTTGTAGCCAATCAGGGTTCGGTCACCGAGATCGAGCACCGGGCGCTTGATCATCGAGGGTTGTGCAAGCATCAGTTCGATTGCTTTCGTCTGGTCGAGATCGGCTTTGCGTTCGTCGTCGAGCTTGCGAAAGGTCGTGCCTGCACGGTTCAACACCACTTCCCAGCCGTGCTCGTTGCACCATTGGGTCAGGTGTTCACGGTCGATACCGACCGCTTTGTAATCATGAAAGTCATAGCTGACAGCGTGTTCATCGAGCCAGGTGCGCGCCTTTTTCATGGTGTCGCAGGCTTTGATGCCGAAAAGGTGCAACGTTTTGCTTGAATCGGTCAAGGAATTGCCCCCTTTGCAGGTGCCGTAAATAAAAGGTGACGGATTATGCCATGACCGCACGGTTTCGCGTCGGCTGTAGTGACTGACAGCGCAAATCCAATGTGGGAGCGGGCTTGCTCGCGAATGCGGTGTGTCTGGTCAATCAATGTCGACTGACACTCTCTATTCGCGAGCAAGCCCGCTCCCACAGGGATTGTGGTGTGCCGGCGTGCGACATTGGAGCAACGGTCAGGCCAAGTCTAAGCGGCTAATATGGCACTTCAATGCTGTCGATTGTCCGTGAACCAAGCTTTATGCAAACCGCGTACACCGTCCTGATTCTGTTGATGCTGGTTGGCGTCTCACGCCTGGTCGGACGGGTGGTACAGCTGCCGTTGCCGCTGGTGCAAATCGCGGCTGGGGCTTTGCTCGCCTGGCCGACGCTGGGTTTGCATATGGCCCTCGATCCCGAACTGTTTCTGTTCCTGCCGCTGCTGTTGTTTTCCGACGGCCGCCGAACTCAAGGTGCGAATCATGTCCGAGTATCGCCATCAGTTGGAGGTGTTCAACGATTCCACTGAGGCGCAGGCACTGGCCTTTCAGATGGACTTGCTGGAGCGGTGGCTGCGGGTGAAGGCGCTGCGGGCGCAGCGCCTGGAGTTATACAGTCTCAGCCGTCATCACCAGATCGGCGATGACGTGTTGCGTGAGGTGTTGGGGGAGCTGGATTTGAGCGAGGCGAAGTTGGGAGTGGTGAAGTGACCGTAGCCAACGTGTACTGCGATGATTATGGATAAATCGCGCGTATGGCGGAGATGTCTCCCTCGCTGATGTGCAAGTTCTTGGGTTGATGCCAGTCGCCCACAGTGAGTTCGTTGAGGACTTGATAATGCATCACTGAGTGCCGGTCGTAGGGTGTGTAGGTTCGATTGGTAGTACGCTCAAGTGGAAAGACGTTGGCGTCAACATCTGCACGGGACAGATTTGAAGCGATTTCCATGTGTGCATAGGTTTTTTCTCGGTCCCAAGGTATCGCGGCTTCTGGATGTTGATGTTCATGGTTCAAACCCAGTGCATGTCCAAATTCATGGATGACCACATACTCGTAATTGGGTGAGGCAAAGTCAGTTCCCAATACCATCGATGGAGTATGCGGACTGCCGGTCATTGCGTCGGTACCCAGTTGTGAGCTACCGCCATTCTTTAATAAGGGTTGAAAGTTGACCCGGATATCGCCTAGAAAGTCATCGGAGTCATAGATGTCTTCTTCGTCAATTTCAATGAATTCGAAGTTTAGATTGATGTAAGGAAGCCATTTGTTTGCGCCATTTTTTACGACTTCAAATGACTGCTCGTTATAACGGTAAACGAGGATTTTTAATGTTCTTCCGGGGCGCCAATATTTGGTGTGCTCCCCAACGCTACGTTTGTTTCGACCGCCGCTGCTGTTTGCTTTGTTATCGGGTCGCTCGTTAATTGCAGCATAATAAGACGCGAGCGGGTCGGCGGGTGTAAGGGGCTTGCAGTAGTTGTATTGATTCATGTTGTTGTATTTGATTGGTTGTGGGTGAGCCCTGAAAGTATTTAAGTGAAGTGAGGTTGTCTATGGGTTTGGTTGTGCAGGTTGTTACGTTCAATAGTTAATGCAGAGTTAATAATCGAGGTGTTTGCGTTGTTGTCTAAGTTTGCCTGCACCGCATTGCGCGGTGCAGGCATGATAGCTGTTAGTTGCCGCGTGTTGTTATGAAGTTGCGAATTCGCTCAGCCGCCTCTACGCATTCGGCCAAAGGCGCGACCAATGCCATGCGTACACGCCCGGCTCCCGGATTAACGCCATCTACTTCACGGGACAGATAAGAACCTGGCACTACAGTTACATGTTCTTGGGCAAACAGATCACGGCAAAACGCCGCGTCGTCACCTTCAACATTCGGCCACAGGTAGAAACTGCCATCAGGACGTTGCACATCCATTACCGGACTGAGGATTTCCAGTACTGCATCGAACTTCTCGCGGTACAGCGCACGGTTGGCACGCACATGCACTTCGTCGTTCCACGCGGCAACGCTGGCCAGTTGCGTCTGAACCGGCATCGCGCAGCCGTGGTAAGTGCGATAGAGCAAGAAGCCTTTGAGAATGTCTGCGTCACCCGCGACAAAGCCCGAACGCAGGCCTGGCAAGTTAGAACGCTTGGACAGGCTGTGGAACACCACGCAACGCTTGAAGTCCTTGCGCCCCAGTTCCGTGCAAGCGCTGAGCAGGCCGGGTGGCGGGGTTTGTTCGTCGAAGTACAGTTCGCTGTAGCACTCGTCCGCGGCAATCACAAAGTCGTATTCGTCAGCCAGAGTGATCAGTTTCTTCAAGGTTTCGACCGGGATCAGTGCACCGGTCGGGTTGCCTGGCGAGCACAGGAACAGGATCTGGCAGCGCTGCCAGATATCCGGCGAAACAGCGTCGAAATCCGGGTTGAAGCCGTTTTCATCCAGGCATGGCAGATAGTGCGGCTTGGCGCCGGCGAGGAACGCGGCGCCTTCGTAGATCTGGTAGAACGGGTTCGGGCTGACCACCAATGCGTCGTCGCCACGGTTGACCACGGTCTGGGTGAAGGCGAACAGCGCTTCGCGGGTGCCATTGACCGGCAGCACGTTGCGCGCCGGGTCGATCCAGCCGTTGGGCACGCCGAATCGACGCTCGCACCAGGCGGCAATGGCTTCACGCAGCTCCGGGATGCCGAGGGTGGTCGGGTACACCGCCATTTTTTCCAGATTGCTGGCCAGGGCTTCGGCGACGAAGCTTGGCGAACGGTGCTTCGGCTCGCCGATGGACAATGCGATCGGGCGCTTGTCCGGGTTCGGCGTCACGCTGCCGAGCAGGGCGCGGAGCTTTTCGAAGGGGTAGGGCTGGAGCTGTGACAGAGCGTTGTTCATCGATAAATCTCGTTCGGTGTTGGAGCGGCACTGGTCCCTGTAGGAGCGAGCTTGCTCGCGATGGTCGTCAACGATAACGCGTTCTTGCCAGAATAACGCGGCGTATTTGAGTTCATCGCGAGCAAGCTCGCTCCTACAAAAGGCGGGCCGTTGTTAAGTCAGATACTGATGCGCGACAGTTTGATATCGGGTTCCTGATTGACGCTCAACTGCTCGACGATTGCATCCTGTAACCGGCTGCACAGAAGCGGATCGGACAGAGGGTGGTTGTTGGCGTCGGTGATGAAGAACACGTCTTCCACGCGCTCGCCGAGGGTGGCGATCTTGGCGTTTTGCAGCGACAGATCGAACTCCAGGAAAATGGTTCCGATCCGCGCCAGCAGGCCCGGGCGGTCGGGAGCGGTGAGTTCGAGCACCGTCACCTGGCGCTGGGCGTCGTTGTGGATCGTCACCTGCGGCGCAAAGGCGAAATGCTTGAGCTGGCGCGGCACCCGGCGCTGGATGATGGTCGGGTAGTCGTCCGGGTTGCGCAGGGCTTCGGTCAGGCCGTCGCGGATTTGCTTGGTCCGTGCCGGGTTGTCGCCAATCGAGTCGCCGTCGGCGTCGAGCACGATATAGGTGTCGAGGGTGAACTGGCTGCTGGAGGTGATGATCCGGGCGTCGTGAATGTTCAGGTTGAGCTGGTCCATCGCCGCCACGGTCACGGCAAAGAAGTCGTGCTGGTCCGGGGCGTAGATGAAGATCTGCGTACCACCTTCGAACTCGCGCTGGGTGGTTTCCTTGATCAGCACCAGTGGCCCGCCATCGGCCGGTTGCTGGAGGATTGCGTCGCTGTGCCAGGCGACGTCGCCGGCGGTGTGACGCAGGAAATAGTCATCACCCAACTGCGCCCACAGCTGCTCGACGTCGTCAGGGTCGGTGCCGCCACGCACCAGGATATCCAGGGCGGCGCTCTGGGTCTGGCGGATCTGCTCTTCGCGATCCACCGGGTTTTCCAGGCCTCGACGCAAGGCGCGCTTGGTCTCGGTGTAGAGCTGACGCAGCAGGCTGGCGCGCCAGGAGTTCCACAGGGTCGGATTGGTGGCGTTGATGTCGGCGACGGTCAGCACGTAGAGGTAGTCGAGACGGGTTTCGTCGCCGACGATCTGGGCGAAATCGTGGATCACCTGCGGGTCGGACAAGTCCTTGCGCTGGGCGGTGGTCGACATCACCAGGTGATTTTGCACCAGCCATACGATCAGGCGGCTGTCCCACACGGGCAACTGATGGCGCTGGCAAAACGCCTCGGCGTCGACTGCGCCGATGTCCGAGTGGTCGCCATGCCGGCCTTTGCCGATGTCGTGGTACAGGCCGGCCATGTAAATCAGCTCGGGTTTGGGCAACTTGCCCATGAGCTTGCTGGCCAGCGGGAATTTTTCCGACACCTGGGTGTACTGCAATTTACGCAGGTGCTTGATCAGGTTCAGGGTGTGCGCGTCGACCGTATAGATGTGGAACAGGTCATGCTGCATCTGCCCGACGATAAGGCCGAATTCGGGCAGATAGCGCCCCAGGATGCCGTAACGGTTCATTCGCCGCAGGTTGCGGTGGATACCGATCTTGCATTTGAACAATTCGATAAACAGGCTGGTGTTGCGAATATCGTTGCGAAAGTCGTCGTCGATCAGGTGACGGTTTTCCCGTAGCAGACGAATGGTATCGGCGCGCACGCCTTTGATTTCCGGCTGCTGGGCCATCAGCACGAAAATTTCGAGCATGGCGAAAGGGGTGCGGCGAAAGACGTTGTCGTTGCGTGCTTCGATGTAGCCATCATGCAACTGGAAGCGTGAGTTGATCGGCTGCGGCGGTGCTTCGTCTTCCGGCGCGAGGATGACTTCCTCGAAGTGCTGGATGATCAGGTCGCTGAGCTGGGCAATACTCATCACTACCCGGTAATACTGCTGCATGAAATTTTCGATGGCTTGCTTGGCGTCGTCGCCTTTGAAGCCCAGCAGCCCGGCAATGGTACGCTGGTGATCGAACAGCAGGCGGTCTTCGGCGCGGCCAGCCAGCATGTGCAGGGCATAACGAACCTTCCACAGGAATTCCTGGGAAGAGGCGAGCAGGGCGTTTTCGCTCTCGACCAGGAATCCTTCGCCCGCCAGTGCCCGCAGGTTCAGGGTGCCGTACTCGCGCCGGGCCACCCACAGAATCGTCTGGATATCCCGCAGGCCACCGGGTGAGCCTTTGACGTTGGGTTCCAGGTTGTATTCGGTGTCGTTGTACTTGTGGTGGCGGGCCTTTTGTTCGGCGCGCTTGGCCAGGAAGAAGTCCTTGCTCGGCCACATGTGCGCGGTGCTGGTGACATCCAGCATGCGCTGGCGCAAATGCTCGGGGCCGGCGATGGTGCGGCTTTCCATCAGGTTGGTGACGACCGTCAGGTCGGCACGGGCCTCGACGGCGCACTCGTCGACCGAGCGAACGCTCTGACCAACCTCCAGGCCGATGTCCCACAACAGCGTCAGAAAACGCTCGATGGAATCGCGGAAAACTTCGTGGTCGGCGCTGTCCAGCAGGATCAGCAAATCGATATCGGAATAAGGGTGCAGTTCACCGCGGCCGTAGCCACCGACCGCGACCAGCGCGATATCGGCTTCGGAACTCAAGTTGAACTGGTCCCAGGCCTTTTGCAGGATGTTATCGACGAACCAGGCGCGATCCTCGATCAGCCGGCGAATGTCCCGGCCGTTGCGAAAGCGCGCGTCGAGCACCTCGCGGGCCTGGCGGATCGCCTTCTTGAAGGCCGCGATGGGGCTTGCCTTCAGGGCCAGTTCAGCCTGGAACTGACCGCGGTCGAAGAGTTCGGGATCCACCTGCGGCATCGATTGGCTTTCCTTTCTATAGGCGAGGTGCGAGGGATCAGGCCGAAACGCGAGGGATGGTGTCATCGCTGCGCAGGGTGAAGATCTCGTAACCGGTTTCGGTCACCAGCAGGGTGTGCTCCCACTGTGCCGAGAGCTTGCGGTCCTTGGTGATCGCGGTCCAGCCATCGCCCAGTACCTTGGTGTCGGCCTTGCCCTGGTTGATCATCGGCTCGATGGTGAAGGTCATGCCAGCCTTGAGCTCCATGCCGGTGCCTGCGCGGCCGTAGTGCAGAATCTGCGGCTCTTCATGGAACACCTTGCCGATACCGTGGCCGCAGAATTCACGAACCACCGAGAATCCGTTCTTTTCAGCGTGCTTCTGGATGATTTCGCCGATGTCGCCCAGGCGGCAGCCGGGTTTGACGATTTCAATCGCCTTGTACATGCATTCCTGGGTCACCTGGGACAGGCGCTCGGCCCAGACCGGTACGGTGCCGACATGGAACATCCGGCTGGTGTCGCCGTGGTAACCGTCCTTGATGACGGTCACGTCGATGTTCAGGGTATCGCCATCTTTCAGTGGCTTGTCGTTCGGGATGCCGTGACAGACCACATGGTTGATCGACGTGCAGATCGACTTTGGATAGCCCTTGTAGTTGAGCGGGGCAGGAATGGCTTTCTGCTCGTTGACGATGTAGTCGTGGCAGATCTGGTTCAGTTGATCGGTGGTAACGCCCGGCTTGACGTATTCTGCAATCATTTCCAGCACATCGGCGGCCAGTTTGCCGGCGATACGCATTTTGGCGATATCCTCGGGCGTTTTGAGGGTGACGGTCATACAGGCTCTCTCTGCGCTCGATGGCGCTTTCTGAACGGAAAGGGCATTGCGCGATCGTTCTTCGCGGCCCTGAAAAATGCGATTCTACCAGACGATCAGGGCAAATCTGCGCCTGTGTGCATCGCTTCTCTCTATAGAATGGTGCATTCTTGGCGGATTCCAAGGGACGGAGCAAAGCGCTCGCCAGGATTTCAGAATCCGGGTTCCGTTTTGCCCTGCCTTGTGATATAAAATGCGCCGCTTTCCGGGGATGTCCCGAAAAGCCTAAATCCACACACGTGTCGACACGATGACCTGGGTGCCTTCAGCTGATGCTGCTGGTTGGTCATTGGGATACGTGGAGGCCAAACCCGACTTATTAAGGAACTATCATGTCCCAAGTCAACATGCGCGATATGCTGAAGGCCGGTGTGCACTTCGGTCACCAGACCCGTTACTGGAACCCGAAAATGGGTAAATACATTTTCGGTGCGCGTAACAAGATCCACATCATCAACCTTGAAAAAACCCTGCCAATGTTCAACGAAGCTCTGACTTTCGTAGAGCGTCTGGCCCAGGGCAAAAACAAGATTCTGTTCGTCGGCACCAAGCGTTCCGCTGGCAAGATCGTTGCTGAAGAAGCAGCACGTTGCGGTTCGCCGTACGTCGATCACCGCTGGTTGGGCGGCATGCTGACCAACTTCAAAACCATCCGTGCTTCCATCAAGCGTCTGCGTGACCTTGAAGTTCAAGCCGAAGACGGTACTTTCGCCAAGCTGACCAAGAAAGAAGCGCTGATGCGCACTCGTGACCTGGAAAAGCTGGATCGTTCCCTGGGTGGTATCAAGGACATGGGCGGTCTGCCAGACGCTCTGTTCGTTATCGACGTTGATCACGAGCGCATCGCGATCACCGAAGCCAACAAGCTGGGCATCCCGGTTATCGGCGTAGTCGATACCAACAGCAGCCCGGAAGGCGTTGACTACATCATCCCAGGCAACGATGACGCAATCCGCGCTATCCAGCTGTACATGGGTTCGATGGCTGACGCTGTGATCCGTGGTCGCAACAATGTTGCCGGCGGCACCGAAGTATTCGTTGAAGAAGCTCCGGTAGCAGCAGCTGAGTAATTGACGCCTTGGCGTTGACTCAGTAAGCAAAAAGGGGGCTTGGCCCCCTTTTTGCCACCTCGAAAACCATTTGTCGGCGCCCACTGCTCTATCTGTAACGTGCGGCAGCTAACAAGGGTGGTTCGGGAAGAATTGATCGCCCGTTCGATCGGGTGGAATGGTTGAAAACCTATCCAAGAGGATTTTGAAATGGCAGAGATTACTGCAGCGTTGGTCAAAGAACTGCGCGAGCGTACTGGCGAAGGCATGATGGACTGCAAAAAGGCCTTGACCAAGGCTGGCGGCGACATCGAGAAAGCCATTGATGACATGCGTGCTTCGGGCGCCATCAAGGCTGCCAAGAAAGCCGGCAACGTTGCCGCTGAAGGCGCAATCGCCATCAAGGCTGACGACAAGGCAGCCGTGCTGCTGGAAGTTAACTCGCAGACCGACTTCCTGGCCCTGCAAGACGACTTCAAGAACTTCGTTGCTGCCAGCGTAGAAAAAGCCTTCGCCGAAAAACTGACCGACGCAGCTCCGCTGATCGCCGCTCAGGAAGCTGCTCGTGAAGCCCTGGTGGCCAAAGTTGGCGAGAACGTCAACATCCGTCGCCTGGTGCGCGTTGAGGGTGACGTTGTCGGCACCTACCTGCACGGTAACAAGATCGGTGTTGCTGTTGTTCTCAAGGGCGGTGATGTTCAGCTGGCCAAAGAGATCGCCATGCACGTGGCGGCCAGCAACCCTGAGTTCCTGCTGCCATCGCAGGTTTCGCCAGAAGCCATCGAGCGCGAGAAGGGCGTTTTCCTGACCCTGAACGAAGACAAGATGAAAGGCAAGCCAGCTGAAATCGTCGAGAAGATGATCGCCGGCCGTATCACCAAGTTCCTGGCTGAAGCCAGCCTGGTCGAGCAAGCTTTCGTCATGAATCCGGAAGTCACCGTAGGTGCCTTGGCCAAGAAAGCCGGCGCTGAAATCGTTTCCTTCACCTACTTCAAAG
The DNA here is from genome assembly GCF_000282335.1 of Pseudomonas sp. GM48. GTDB lineage: Bacteria > Pseudomonadota > Gammaproteobacteria > Pseudomonadales > Pseudomonadaceae > Aquipseudomonas. The sequence continues at coordinate 48,390 of NZ_AKJM01000121.1, read as the reverse complement.
TCGGCGAAGGCATCGAGAAGCCAGTGGACAACTTCGCTGAAGAAGTTGCCGCACAACTGGCTGCCGCCAAGCAGTAAGACGGTTTCTTAACTGTCGCCCAGAAGAGGCTGCCCGCTCACGCGCGCAGCCTCTTTTCAGATGGGGCACCAATTTTTAATTGGTTTCCTTTTGGAACTGGCTTACAAAGCCATGTTCCGATGGTGCTGAAGCAGCGCCAGGCTAGAGTGAACGCCAGCTGTAAACAGCTCGCAAAGAATTTTTAAAATACGCCGCAGGAGAGATTCGCAATGGCTCAGCAGGGCAGTGGTTATCAGGCTCGCTATAAACGCATTCTACTCAAGCTTAGCGGCGAGGCCCTGATGGGCTCGGAAGAGTTCGGGATCGACCCGAAAGTTCTGGATCGCATGGCATTGGAAGTTGGCCAACTGGTCGGCATCGGTGTTCAGGTCGGTCTGGTTATCGGTGGTGGCAACCTGTTCCGCGGTGAAGCGCTGAGCAAGGCTGGCATGGACCGGGTCACCGGCGACCACATGGGCATGCTGGCCACTGTGATGAACGCCCTGGCCATGCGCGACGCCCTTGAGCGTGCCAACATCTCGGCCATCGTGATGTCCGCTATTTCCATGGTTGGCGTGACCGATCACTATGATCGTCGCAAGGCCATGCGCCACTTGAACTCCAAGGACGTGGTGATTTTCGCGGCCGGTACCGGCAACCCGTTCTTTACGACGGATTCGGCTGCCTGCCTGCGTGCAATCGAAATCGATGCCGATGTCGTGCTCAAGGCGACCAAGGTCGATGGCGTCTACACCGCTGACCCGTTCAAAGACCCGCATGCCGAGAAGTTCGATCATCTGACCTACGATGAAGTGCTGGATCGCAAGCTGGGCGTGATGGATCTGACGGCCATTTGCCTGTGTCGCGACCACAAGATGCCGCTACGCGTATTTAACATGAACAAGCCCGGCGCCCTGCTGAACATCGTGCATGGTGGCGCTGAAGGGACCCTGATCGAGGAAGGCCAACAATGATCAACGAAATCAAGAAAGACGCTAAAGAGCGCATGCAGAAGTCCGTGGAATCGCTGGCGCACAACTTCGGCCGTATCCGTACCGGTCAGGCGCACCCAAGCATTCTGGAAGGCGTGATGGTGCCGTACTACGGTGCGGACACTCCGATCAAGCAAGTGGCCAACATCACCGTCAAAGACGCCCGTACCCTGCAAGTCGTTGCTTTCGAGCGCAACATGCTGGGTGCCGTCGACAAGGCGATCGGTAGCGCAGGTCTGAACCTGAACCCGACCAACCTTGGCGAGCTGCTGCTCATCAGCATGCCGGCCCTGACCGAAGAAACCCGCCGCGGTTTCACCAAGCAGGCTCGCGATGTGGCTGAAGATGCCCGTGTTGCCGTACGCAACATCCGTCGCGATGCGAACAGCTCGCTGAAGGATCTGGTCAAGGAAAAGGAAATCAGCGAAGACGAAGAGCGTCGCGCCACTGGCGAGATCGACGATCTGACCAAGAAGTTCGTAGCTGAAATCGACGCTAAGTTGGCGGAGAAAGAAAAAGACCTGATGGCCGTATAAGGGTCGCGTTTTCATGGATAAGACAAAGCAGACTGCACCGTCCGCGGTGCCGCGCCATGTCGCGATCATCATGGATGGTAACAATCGCTGGGCGAAAAAACGCTTTATGCCGGGTGTCGCCGGGCATAAAGCGGGCGTGGATGCGGTACGTGCGGTCATTGAGGTTTGTGCTGAGGCCAAGGTCGAAGTGCTGACCCTGTTCGCCTTTTCCAGCGAGAACTGGCAGCGTCCGGCCGATGAGGTCAGCGCCTTGATGGATCTGTTCTTCAGGGCGCTGCGTCGTGAGGCCAAGCGCCTCAACGACAACAACATCAGCCTGCGCATCATTGGTGACCGCTCGCGTTTTCATCCCGAGCTGCAGGCTGCAATGCGTGAAGCTGAAGCCATGACAGTGGGTGCCAATCGTTTTGTCCTGCAGATCGCCGCCAATTACGGTGGTCAGTGGGATATCGCGCAAGCTGCGCAACGATTGGCGCGAGAGGTTCAGGCCGGACACTTGCGTCCGGAAGACATTACGCCTGATCTGCTGCAGACCTGCCTGGTCACGGGTGACCTGCCGCTGCCGGACCTGTGTATCCGCACCGGTGGCGAGCACCGCATCAGCAACTTCCTGCTCTGGCAGCTGGCCTATGCCGAGTTGTATTTTTCCGACCTGTTCTGGCCGGACTTCAAACACGATGCCATGCGCAATGCGCTGGCCGATTTCGCTTCCCGCCAGCGCCGCTTCGGTAAAACGAGCGAGCAGGTCGAGGCTGGAGCCCGGGTTTAATGCTTAAACAACGAATCATCACCGCACTGATCTTGCTGCCGATTGCCTTGGGCGGGTTTTTCCTGCTTGAAGGTTCCGGTTTTGCACTGTTCATCGGGCTGGTGGTCACCCTTGGTGCCTGGGAATGGGCGCGTCTGGCGGGTTTCGCCGGTCAAACGTTCCGCGTGGGCTATGCCGCTGTGGTCGCTTTGATGCTGTTCGTCATGTACATCCTGCCCGGCCTCGCGCCTTGGGTATTGGGCGCTTCGGTACTGTGGTGGGCGGTGGCGACGTATCTGGTGCTGACCTATCCGCATTCGAGCGAGCATTGGTCCAATGCAGCGACCAAGTTGGTGATCGGCCTGTTGATTCTCCTTCCGGCCTGGCAAGGCCTGGTGCAGATCAAACAGTACCCGCTGGGTAACTTGCTGATCATGGCGGTGATGGTGTTGGTCTGGGGGGCCGATATTGGCGCCTACTTCTCCGGTCGCGCTTTCGGTAAGCGCAAGCTCGCACCGCAGGTCAGTCCGGGCAAAAGCTGGGAAGGCGTGTACGGTGGTCTGGCGCTGAGCCTGGTCATTACCACGCTCGTTGCTCTGGTGCGCGACTGGACGGTGGCCGAGTTGCTCAAGGGGCTGATCGGCGCTGCGCTCATCGTGTTTATCTCGGTGGTGGGCGACCTCACTGAAAGCATGTTCAAGCGCCAGTCCGGCATCAAGGACAGCAGCAATCTGCTTCCGGGTCACGGTGGCGTGCTGGATCGTATCGACAGCCTGACGGCAGCGATACCGGTGTTTGCCGTTCTGTTGTGGATGGCAGCCCCATGAGCCGCCCGCAACAGATTACCGTTCTGGGTGCGACCGGCTCGATTGGCCTGAGTACGCTCGACGTCATCGCTCGCCACCCTGATCGTTATCAGGTTTTTGCCTTGAGTGGCTTCACTCGCTTGAGTCAATTACTGGCGCTATGCGTACGTCATGTCCCGCGATTTGCTGTAGTGCCTGAGGTCGCTGCTGCCCGCACCCTGCAGGATGATTTGCGCGCGGCGGGTCTTTCGACCCGCGTTCTGGTGGGTGAGGAAGGTTTGTGTCGGGTTGCCTCCGATCCGGAAGTCGACACGGTCATGGCGGCCATCGTCGGTGCGGCGGGACTGCGCCCGACACTGGCAGCGGTCGAGACCGGCAAGAAAATCCTCCTGGCCAACAAAGAAGCGCTGGTCATGTCCGGTGCGTTGTTTATGCAGGCGGTGCGCAAGAGCGGTTCGGTGTTGCTGCCGATCGATAGCGAACACAACGCGATTTTTCAGTGCATGCCGCTGGATTATGCCCGTGGCCTTGAGGCGGTCGGTGTGCGTCGGATTTTACTGACGGCTTCCGGTGGGCCGTTCCGACAGACGCCGATGGCTGAACTGGCGCATGTTTCACCTGACCAGGCGTGTGCTCACCCGAATTGGTCCATGGGGCGAAAAATCTCCGTTGATTCGGCGAGCATGATGAACAAGGGGCTTGAGTTGATCGAAGCCTGCTGGCTGTTCGATGCCAAGCCATCCCAGGTCGAGGTGGTGATTCACCCGCAAAGCGTGATTCATTCGCTGGTCGACTATATCGATGGTTCTGTCCTGGCGCAGCTGGGCAATCCAGACATGCGCACCCCCATCGCCAATGCCCTGGCCTGGCCTGAGCGAATCGATTCGGGTGTGGCGCCACTGGATCTGTTTACCATTGCGCGCCTGGATTTCCAGGCGCCCGATGAAGAGCGTTTCCCGTGCCTGCGTCTGGCTCGTCAGGCGGCCGAGGCGGGTAATAGCGCGCCGGCGATGCTCAATGCGGCGAACGAAGTGGCGGTGGCGGCATTTCTCGACGAACGGGTTCGTTACCCGGAAATCGCGAGTATCATCGAAGAAGTACTGAATCTGGAGCCCGTGGTGGCAGTGGATGATCTCGATGCAGTGTTCACGGCAGACGCGAAGGCGCGATTGCTGGCCGGACAGTGGTTGAGTCGTCATGGGCGGTAAATGCTGCGGATAGTTGACCCAGGCAGCAGCGGATAGGATTGCGGAGAAAGTAGATGAGCGCGCTCTATATGATTGTCGGCACCCTGGTCGCTTTGGGTGTGCTGGTCACCTTCCACGAGTTCGGCCACTTTTGGGTCGCGCGTCGCTGTGGGGTCAAAGTGCTGCGTTTCTCCGTAGGCTTCGGCATGCCTTTGCTGCGCTGGCACGACAAGCAAGGCACCGAATTCGTTGTCGCCGCGATCCCGTTGGGCGGCTACGTCAAAATGCTCGACGAGCGCGAGGGTGAAGTCCCCCTCGATCAGCTCCACCACACCTTCAATCGCAAATCCGTTCGTCAGCGCATTGCCATCGTAGCCGCGGGGCCGATAGCCAACTTCTTGCTGGCATTGGTGTTCTTCTGGGGATTGGCAATGCTCGGCAGCGAGCAGGTGCGTCCGGTCATCGGAGCTGTCGAGTCCGGCAGTATTGCGGCCAAGGCGGGATTGAGCCCTGGCCAGGAAATCGTAGCCATTGATGGTGAAGTGACTTCCGGCTGGGCGGCGGTGAACCTGCAATTGGTTCGTCGCCTGGGCGAAAGCGGCTCATTGCAGGTAATAGTGCGCGAGCAAGGTTCCACGACCGATTCTCCTCGTGAGCTGGTGCTGGACAAATGGCTCAAAGGGGCCAACGAGCCCGACCCTATCCATTCGTTGGGCATTCGTCCCTGGCGCCCGGCATTACCGCCGGTTCTGGCCGAACTCGATCCAAAGGGGCCGGCTCAGGCTGCCGGCCTGAAGACCGGTGATCGTTTGCTGGCGCTCGATGGTCGTACGCTGGATGACTGGCAGCAGGTAGTCGACACCGTGCGTATGCATCCTGATACCAAAATCATGCTGCGGGTTGAGCGTGACGGTGCTCAAATCGACGTCCCGGTAACGCTGGCCGCTCGCGGCGAGAGCAAGTCACCCAGCGGCTACCTGGGGGCAGGGGTGAAGGCTGTCGATTGGCCGCCGGAGATGATCCGCGAAGTCAGTTACGGCCCATTGGCAGCGATTGGCGAGGGGGCTCGACGTACCTGGACCATGAGCGTGCTGACCCTCGATTCACTGAAGAAAATGTTGTTCGGTGAGCTCTCGGTAAAAAACTTGAGTGGACCGATAACCATTGCTAAAGTGGCGGGCGCTTCGGCCCAGTCGGGTGTTGCTGATTTCCTGAATTTCCTTGCTTATCTGAGTATTAGCCTGGGGGTTCTGAATTTGCTGCCCATTCCTGTGCTGGATGGGGGGCATTTGTTGTTTTATCTGATCGAGTGGGCGCGTGGTCGCCCCTTGTCGGATCGGGTGCAAGGTTGGGGGATACAGATCGGCATCAGTTTGGTGATCGGAGTGATGTTGCTTGCTCTGGTTAATGATCTGGGTCGTCTGTAACGTCGCTGAATTGCGAATCTGCCGCATTTTGCGGCAGTTTGTTTATTGCCAGTTGGAATAAGAAAGGACTTCATGAAACGTCTGCTGCTAACTGCGGTTCTCACCGTATTGATGATCGCCGAAGTTCACGCCGAGTCCTTCACTATCTCTGATATTCGCGTCAATGGCCTCCAGCGGGTCTCCGCGGGTAGCGTCTTTGGTGCTTTGCCGTTGAACGTCGGTGAACAGGCGGATGATCGTCGCCTGGTGGAATCCACTCGTGCGTTGTTCAAAACCGGTTTCTTTCAAGATATCCAGCTGGGCCGCGATGGCAACGTCCTGGTCATTACTGTAGTCGAGCGCCCGTCGGTTGCCAGTATCGAGATCGAAGGCAACAAGGCGATCTCTACCGAAGACCTGATGAAAGGCCTCAAGCAATCCGGTCTGGCCGAAGGCGAGATCTTCCAGCGTGCCACCCTTGAAGGCGTGCGTAACGAACTGCAGCGCCAGTACGTCGCCCAGGGTCGCTACTCGGCTACCGTCGATACCGAAGTGGTACCGCAGCCGCGTAACCGTGTCGGCCTGAAGGTCAATATCAACGAAGGCACCGTTGCGGCGATCCAGCACATCAACGTGGTGGGCAACACGGTCTTTCCCGATGAAGACCTGATCGACCTGTTCGAACTCAAGACCACCAACTGGTTGTCGTTCTTCAAGAACGACGACAAGTACGCCCGTGAAAAACTGTCCGGTGACCTGGAGCGTCTACGTTCCTACTACCTGGACCGTGGCTATATCAACATGGATATCGCTTCGACCCAGGTATCCATCACGCCGGACAAGAAACACGTCTACATCACTGTAAACGTCAACGAAGGCGAGAAGTACACCGTTCGTGACGTCAAGCTCAGCGGTGACCTGAAAGTCCCTGAAGACCAGGTCAAGTCCCTGCTGCTGGTGCAAAAAGGCCAGGTGTTCTCGCGCAAGCTGATGACCACGACCTCCGAGCTGATCACCCGTCGTCTGGGTAACGAAGGTTATACCTTCGCCAACGTCAACGGCGTGCCTCAACCGCACGATGAAGATCACACCGTAGACATCCTGTTCGCGGTCGATCCGGGCAAGCGTGCTTACGTGAACCGTATCAACTTCCGTGGCAACACCAAGTCCGAAGACGAAGTGCTGCGTCGTGAAATGCGTCAGATGGAAGGCGGCTGGGCTTCGACCTACCTGATCGACCAATCCAAGACCCGTCTGGAACGTCTGGGCTTCTTCAAGGAAGTCAACGTTGAGACCCCGGCCGTGCCGGGTGTCGATGACCAGGTGGACGTCAACTACAGCGTTGAAGAACAAGCCTCCGGTTCGATTACCGCCAGCGTCGGTTTCGCCCAGAGTGCTGGCCTGATCCTCGGTGGTTCGATCACCCAGAACAACTTCCTGGGTACCGGTAACAAGGTCAGTATCGGTTTGACCAAAAGTCAGTACCAGACGCGTTACAACTTCGGTTTTGTCGACCCCTACTGGACTGCTGATGGCGTGAGCCTGGGTTACAACGCCTTCTACCGCACCACCGACTACAATGACCTCGACGTCGATGTAGCGAGCTATGCCGTCGACAGCCTGGGTGCAGGCGTGAGCGTCGGTTACCCGATCAGCGAAACATCGCGTCTGACCTTCGGCCTGAACGCGCAACAGGACAAGATCAAGACCGGCATTTACACCGTTGACGAGATTTTCGACTTCGTTAACAAGGAAGGCGATCAGTACCTGAACTTCAAGGCTTCGGCCGGCTGGTCCGAGTCCACCCTGAACAAGGGCGTACTCGCCACCCGTGGTCATTCCCAGAGCCTGGTGCTGGAATCCACGATTCCAGGCAGCGACCTGTCGTTCTTCAAGCTCGACTACCGTGGCCAGCTGTTCCAGCCATTGTCCGAGAACTACACCATGCGCCTGCACACCGAGCTGGGTTATGGCGATGGTTACGGTTCGACCGACGGCTTGCCTTTCTATGAAAACTACTATGCTGGTGGTTTCAACTCGGTACGTGGCTTCAAGGACAGCACTCTGGGTCCTCGCAGTACGCCAAGTACCGGCAAGAACCCTGGCACTCAATTCGACCCGGACCAGGATCCACTGCCGTTTGGTGGTAACGTCCTGATTCAGGGTGGTGCTGAAGTATTGTTCCCTCTGCCGTTCGTCAAGGACCAGCGTTCCCTGCGTACTTCGGTATTCTGGGATGTGGGTAACGTGTTCAATTCTTCGTGCTCGGACACCACAAACGCCGATGGCACGAAGTCCAACACCAAGTGCGACGATATCAGCTTGAGCAACATGGCCAGTTCTGTCGGTGTGGGTGTGACCTGGGTCACCGCACTGGGTCCTCTGAGTTTCGCGTTGGCCATGCCAGTCAAGAAACCGGATAACGCTGAGACTCAAGTGTTCCAATTTTCCCTCGGCCAGACGTTCTAAGCGTCTGACCCAAGATAACGACAATGAATTTTGTAGGAGTGCATCGTGCGTAAGTTGACTCAATTGGTTCTCCTGGCCAGCGTACTGGTCGCTGGTCCGGCATTTGCCGACATGAAAATTGCTGTTCTGAACTATCAGATGGCTTTGCTGGAGTCCGACGCGGCCAAGAAATACGCCGTGGATGCCGAGAAGAAGTTCGGTCCTCAGCTGACCAAGCTCAAGACGCTGGAAAGCAGCGCCAAGGGCATTCAGGACCGTCTGATGGCCGGTGGCGACAAAATGCAGCAGGGCGAGCGCGAGCGTCTGGAGCTTGAATTCAAGCAAAAGGCACGTGACTTCCAGTTCCAGTCCAAGGAGCTGAACGAAGCCAAAGCCGTTGCCGACCGCGAAATGCTGAAGCAGCTCAAGCCGAAACTGGACAGCGCTGTGGAAGAAGTCATCAAGAAAGGTGCTTTTGACCTGGTCTTCGAGCGTGGCGCAGTGATTGATGTCAAGCCTCAGTACGACATCACTCGCCAGGTTATCGAGCGCATGAATCAGCTGAAGTAATCCATGACCGTGACCATTAAGCTCGGCCAGTTGGCCGAGTTCCTCGGCGCCACGCTACGTGGCGATCCCGAGAAAGCAATTACTGGGCTAGCCACCTTGCAGGAGGCTGGCCCAGCTCAGTTGAGCTTTCTCGCAAACCCCCAATACCGTAAGTACCTGGCAGGCAGTCAGGCTGCAGCCCTGTTGCTGAAGGCTGCTGATGCCGAAGGTTTTGCCGGTAATGCGCTGGTGGTGCCTGATCCGTATCTGGCCTACGCGCGTGTTTCCCACCTGTTCGATCCAAAGCCGAAAGCGGCTGCCGGTATTCACCCGACAGCCGTTGTGGCCGAGGACGCGGTGGTTGACCCGGCTGCGAGTATTGGTGCTTTTGCGGTGATCGAAAGCGCGGCACGTATTGCTGCCGGTGTGACCATCGGTGCGCATTGCTTCATCGGTGCCCGTTGCGAAATCGGCGAAGGCGGTTGGCTGGCCCCGCGGGTCACGCTGTACCACGACGTGCGCATCGGCAAGCGTGTGGTCATTCAGTCAGGTGCCGTGCTCGGCGGCGAAGGTTTCGGTTTTGCCAATGAGAAAGGTGTCTGGCAGAAAATTGCCCAGATCGGTGGTGTGTTGGTCGGTGACGATGTGGAGATTGGCGTGAATACCGCTATTGACCGCGGCGCATTGGCCGATACCGTTCTCGGTAATGGTGTGAAGCTCGACAACCAGATCCAGATCGCCCACAACGTTCAGGTCGGTGATCACACCGCCATGGCCGCCTGTGTCGGGATCTCCGGCAGCACCAAAATCGGCAAGCATTGCATGCTCGCCGGCGGTGTAGGGCTGGTGGGACATATCGAAATTTGCGACAACGTTTTCATCACCGGGATGACCATGGTGACCCACTCGATTACCGAAAAGGGTTCCTATTCTTCCGGTACGGCAATGCAGCCAGCAGCCGAATGGCGCAAAAGCGCGGCTCGCATCCGTCAGCTCGATGACATCGCGCGACGTCTGCGACAGCTGGAAAAGCAGGCAGGGGAAGTGACCCCTGACAGTAATGCTTCATCAGATGGCTGATACCATTTCCATATCAAGTGTGCACAGCCGCTAGACTGCCTCCTTGATTTGCTAGCGGAGCGTGTATCAGTCGCGCGCTCCCAATCTTTACATAGGCTTCCCCCCGAAATGATGGACATCAACGAGATTCGCGAATACCTGCCTCACCGTTACCCGTTCCTGCTGGTGGACCGGGTAGTGGAGCTGGATGTTGAAGGCAAGCGCATTCGCGCCTACAAGAATGTCAGCATCAACGAACCGTTCTTCAATGGTCACTTCCCTGCGCATCCAATCATGCCAGGCGTATTGATCATCGAGGCAATGGCTCAGGCTGCCGGGATCCTTGGTTTCAAAATGCTCGACGTGAAACCGGCTGACGGCACCCTCTATTACTTCGTCGGTTCCGACAAACTGCGCTTCCGCCAGCCGGTATTGCCGGGCGATCAACTGATCCTTGAAGCCAAATTCATCAGCTGCAAGCGTCAGATCTGGAAGTTCGAGTGCCAGGCTTCGGTCGATGGCAAGCCTGTCTGCTCGGCTGAGATCATCTGTGCGGAACGCAAACTATGAGTTTGATTGACCCTCGTGCAATCATCGATCCGACAGCCATTCTGGCTGACGGCGTCGAGGTCGGCCCGTGGTCGATCGTCGGCGCAGGTGTGGAAATCGGCGAGGGGACAGTCATCGGGCCGCACGTGATTCTCAAGGGCCCGACCCGAATCGGTAAGCACAATCGCATCTACCAGTTTTCCTCGGTGGGTGAAGACACACCTGACCTGAAGTACAAAGGCGAAGAAACCCGCCTGGTGATCGGTGATCACAACGTCATCCGTGAAGGCGTGACGATTCACCGTGGCACCATCCAGGACCGTTCGGAAACGACCCTGGGCGATCACAATCTGATCATGGCTTATGCCCACATCGGCCACGACAGCGTTATCGGCAACCACTGCATCCTGGTGAACAACACCGCACTGGCGGGCCATGTGCATGTGGAAGACTGGGCGATCCTCTCCGGTTTTACCCTGGTTCACCAGTATTGCCACATTGGCGCCCACAGTTTTTCAGGCATGGGTACGGCAATCGGCAAGGATGTTCCTGCGTATGTCACGGTGTTCGGTAACCCCGCCGAAGCCCGCAGCATGAACTTCGAGGGCATGCGCCGTCGGGGCTTCAGCGAAGATGCGATCCACGCGCTGCGTCGTGCCTACAAGGTGGTTTACCGCCAGGGCCTGACTGTGGAGCAGGCGCTCGCCGAACTGGCCGAGCCGTCGGCTCAGTATCCGGAAGTGGCGGTGTTCCGTGACTCCATCCAGTCTTCGACTCGCGGCATCACCCGCTAATCATGGCCAATCTGCGTATTGCGCTGGTAGCGGGAGAGGCTTCCGGTGACATTCTGGGCGCGGGTCTCATGCGCGCGCTCAAGGCTCGTCACCCGGCCGTCGAATTCATAGGTGTTGGCGGTCCATTGATGCAGGCTGAAGGCCTGACCTCGTATTTCCCGATGGAGCGTCTGTCCGTCATGGGGCTGGTGGAAGTCCTGGGCCGCCTGCGCGAGTTGCTGGCGCGGCGCAAAAAACTGGTCGCTGACCTGATCGCCGCCAAGCCTGATGTCTTCATCGGTATCGATGCGCCGGACTTCAACCTCAATATCGAACTCAAACTGCGTCAGGCCGGTATCAAGACCGTGCATTACGTCAGCCCGTCGGTCTGGGCCTGGCGGCAGAAACGCGTGCTGAAGATTCGCGAAGGCTGCGACCTGATGCTCACGCTGTTCCCGTTCGAAGCCAGATTTTATGAAGAAAAAGGTGTGCCGGTGCGGTTCGTCGGTCATACCCTGGCCGATGCCATTCCACTCGAAGCCGATCGCGCTGCTGCGCGGGCCGAACTCGGTTTGCCTGACGGGCCGCTGGTAGCGTTGATGCCTGGCAGCCGTGGCGGTGAAGTTGGCCGGCTCGGTGCGTTGTTTCTCGATACTGCCCAGCGCCTGCGGGCGTTACGCCCGGGTGTGCGGTTTGTCATGCCTTGCGCCAGTGCGCAACGTCGCGCACAGCTTGAAGAACTGTTGGCTGGTCGCGATCTGCCATTGACCCTGCTCGATGGACAGTCGCATCTGGCCCTGGCAGCGTGCGATGCGGTGTTGATTGCCTCCGGCACCGCAACGCTTGAAGCGTTGCTGTACAAGCGGCCGATGGTGGTTGCCTACCGTCTGGCACCGCTGACGTTCTGGATTCTCAAGCGCATGGTGAAAAGCCCCTACATTTCGTTGCCGAACTTGTTGGCCCAGCGTCTGTTGGTGCCCGAGTTGTTGCAGGACGATGCCACGGTCGAAGCGCTGGCCCAGACATTGTCACCGTTGATCGAAGGCGGGGAAGAGCAGACCCGTGGCTTTGACGAGATTCACCGGACCCTGCGTCTGGATGCCTCCAACCAGGCTGCGGACGCAGTGCTGAACCTGATCGGCCAAGTCAAATGAGTAAAACGAACATGCAGATGGGGCTGGATTTCACCTTGGTCGCTGAAGTCGAAGAGTTGGTTGCCGGCGTCGATGAAGTCGGTCGCGGCCCGCTCTGTGGCGCGGTGGTGACAGCGGCGGTGATCCTTGATCCGAACCGCCCGATCCTCGGCCTGAACGACTCGAAGAAACTCACCGAAGCCCGTCGCGAAAAGCTCTACGACGAAATCTGCGAAAAAGCCCTGAGCTGGTGCATCGCTCGCGCCGAAGTCGAAGAAATCGACGAACTGAATATCCTGCACGCCACCATGTTGGCCATGCAGCGTGCGGTCGCCGGGCTGCACATCCAGCCGAAACTGGCGATGATTGACGGTAACCGTTGCCCGAAACTGCCGATGCGCTCCGAAGCTGTGGTCAAGGGCGATAGCAAGGTTCCAGCCATCGCCGCCGCATCGATTCTGGCCAAGGTCAGCCGCGATCGCGAAATGGCTGCGTTCGAATTGATCTACCCGGGTTACGGCATTGGCGGGCATAAAGGCTACCCGACACCCGTTCATCTGGAAGCGCTGGCACGGCTTGGGCCGACCCCAATTCATCGGCGTTCGTTTGCCCCGGTGCGTCTGGCTTACGAGGCGCGGGAAAGTCTCATCGAGAGTTAGTCGCAAGGCTGATTTTTTTTACCAAGGCCCGGTACAATCCGGGCCTTGTTGTCTTTACGTTCTCAGACAGGATCACTATGCCGGCTTCATTCGTTCACCTACGCCTGCACACTGAATACTCCCTGGTCGACGGTCTGGTGCGGATCAAACCGCTGGTCAAGACCCTGGTCGGCATGAACATGCCTGCCGTAGCGGTCACCGACCAGAACAACATGTGTTCCCTGGTCAAATTCTATAAAAACGCCATGGGTGCCGGGATCAAACCGATCTGCGGCGCCGACCTGTGGCTGTCGAACAAGGATCCGGACAACCCGCTGAGCCGGATCAGCCTGTTGGTGATGAATGCTGAAGGCTATCGCAACCTCACCGAACTGATTTCCCGCGGCTTTATCGAGGGTCAGCGCAATGGCGCGATCATCATCGAGCGTGAATGGGTGGCCGAAGCCAACGCAGGCTTGATCATGTTGTCGGCGGCCAAAGAAGGCGAGATCGGCCAGGCCATGCTTAGCGGCAACCCGGCGGAAGCGGAAACCCTGGCCCGCGAATGGATGGAAGTGTTTCCGGATCGTTTCTATCTGGAGATCCAGCGTACCAACCGCCCCAACGATGAAGAACAACTGCACGGCGCCGTGGCCCTGGCCGAGAAACTCGGTGCGCCGCTGGTGGCGACCAACGATGTGCGCTTCATCAAGCAGGAAGACTTCGCCGCCCACGAAACCCGCGTTTGCATCGGTGAGGGCCGTGCCCTCGACGATCCGCGGCGTTCGAAGAATTACAGCGATCAGCAGTACCTCAAAAGCGCCGAGGAAATGGCCGAGCTGTTCAGCGACATTCCCGAAGCGCTGGAAAACACCGTCGAGATCGCCAAGCGCTGCAACATCGAAGTGAAGCTGGGTACGCACTTCCTGCCCAACTTCCCGATCCCCGATGGCATGACCATCGACGAGTACTTCCGCAAAGTCTCCTTCGATGGCCTGGAAGAGCGCCTTGCTGTTCTGCTGCCCAAGGACACCACCGAAGACTACGAGGCCAAGCGTCAGGTCTATGTCGACCGGCTGAACTTCGAGCTGGATATCATCATCCAGATGGGCTTCCCCGGTTACTTCCTGATCGTGATGGACTTTATCCAGTGGGCCAAGAACAACGGCGTACCGGTGGGCCCTGGCCGTGGGTCGGGTGCCGGGTCGCTGGTGGCCTATGTGCAGAAGATCACCGACCTTGATCCGCTGGAATACGACCTGCTGTTCGAACGTTTCCTTAACCCGGAACGGGTATCGATGCCCGACTTCGACGTCGACTTCTGCATGGACGGTCGTGACCGGGTGATCGACTACGTGGCCGAGAAATACGGCCGCAACGCGGTAAGCCAGATCATCACTTTCGGTTCCATGGCCGCCAAGGCTGTGGTCCGTGACGTGGCGCGGGTGCAGGGCAAGTCCTATGGCCTGGCGGATCGTCTGTCGAAGATGATTCCGTTCGAAGTGGGCATGACCCTGGAGAAGGCCTACGAGCAGGAAGAAATCCTCCGTGACTTCATCAAGGTCGATGAAGAAGCCGCGGAAATCTGGGAGATGGCCCGCAAGCTCGAAGGTGTTGTGCGTAACGTCGGCAAGCACGCCGGTGGTGTGGTTATCGCGCCGACCAAGCTGACCGACTTTTCGCCGATTTACTGCGACGAGGCCGGTGATGGTCTGGTAACCCAGTTCGACAAGGACGACGTCGAAGCGGCCGGTCTGGTGAAGTTCGACTTCCTCGGCCTGCGGACCCTGACGATCATCGACTGGGCGCTGAAAACCATCAACCGCGACCGTGCCAAGGTCAACGAACCACCGCTGGATATCGCGTTCATCCCGCTGGATGACAAACCGACCTATACCCTGCTGCAAAAAGCCGAAACCACGGCAGTGTTCCAGCTTGAATCCCGGGGCATGAAAGAGCTGATCAAAAAGCTCAAGCCCGACTGCCTGGAAGACTTGATCGCACTGGTGGCACTGTTCCGTCCGGGCCCGCTGCAATCGGGCATGGTGGACGACTTCATCAACCGCAAGCACGGTCGCGCCGAGCTGGCCTATCCGCACTCGGACTACCAGTACGAAGGCCTCAAACCCGTATTGGCACCGACTTACGGCATCATCCTGTACCAGGAACAGGTGATGCAGATTGCCCAGGTCATGGCCGGTTACACCCTCGGTGGCGCGGACATGCTGCGTCGAGCCATGGGTAAGAAAAAACCCGAAGAAATGGCCAAGCAGCGTGGCGGTTTCATTGAGGGTTGCGCCACCAACAATATCGATGCCGACCTCGCCGGTAACATCTTCGACCTGGTGGAAAAGTTCGCCGGTTACGGCTTCAACAAATCCCACTCCGCCGCCTATGGCCTGGTGTCGTACCAGACCGCGTGGCTGAAGGCGCACTACCCGGCGCCGTTCATGGCCGCGGTACTCTCGGCGGATATGCACAACACCGACAAGGTCGTGACCTTGATCGAAGAAGTGCGGACCATGAAGCTGCGTCTCGACGCGCCGGACGTAAACACCTCCGAATTCAAGTTCACGGTGAACGACGAAGGCCGGATCATCTACGGCCTGGGGGCCATCAAGGGCGTGGGTGAGGGGCCGGTCGAAGCAATCACCGAGGCGCGTCTGGCCGGTCCGTTCAAGGATCTGTTCGATTTCTGCGCCCGGGTCGACCTCAAGCGCATCAACAAGCGCACCCTCGACGGTTTGATCCGCAGCGGTGCCCTGGATCGCCTCGGGCCGTACTTCCACGATGAACAGAAAGCCTACCAGGCCAACATCGACCGCAATCGCGCGGTGCTGCTGACGGCCATGGAAGAAGCGATCAAGGCGGCCGAACAAACCGCGCGCACCCAGGACAGTGGTCACTCCGACCTGTTTGGCGGTCTGTTTGTCGAAGAAGACGCCGACGTCTACGCCAATCACCGCAAGGCCAAGGAGCTGACCCTCAAGGAGCGCCTGAAAGGGGAAAAAGATACCCTCGGCCTGTACCTGACCGGTCATCCGATTGACGAATACGAGGGTGAAATCCGTCGTTTCGCTCGCCAGCGCATCATTGATCTGAAACCGGCGCGAGATACCCAGACCGTCGCGGGCATGATCATCGCCTTGCGGGTGATGAAGAACAAAAAGGGCGACAAGATGGGGTTCATTACCCTCGACGACCGCTCTGGACGGATCGAAGCCTCGCTGTTTTCCGAGGCGTTCCATGCTGCGCAGTCGTTGTTGCAGACCGACGCGATGGTGGTGGTCGAAGGCGAGGTCAGCAATGACGACTTCTCCGGTGGCCTGAAGTTGCGGGTCAAGCGGGTGATGAGCATGGAAGATGCGCGCACCAACCTGGCCGAAAGCCTGCGCCTGAAGTTGCATGCCAAGGACCTCAAGGGCGATCAGCTACGCTGGCTGGGTGAGCTGTTGAAGCGTCACCGCGGTGCGTGCCCGATCACCATGGACTACACCAGCCCTGATGCAAAGGCCCTGTTGCAGTTCGGCGAAGGCTGGCGAATCGATCCGGCGGATGCCTTGATTCAAGCCCTGCGTGACCAGTTCGGGCGAGACAACGTCTTCCTCCAATACCGTTGACCGGCAGGTGATATCAGAACGCCTGCCCGCAACCTGAATTTTTAATCTCGACCTCAACGCGCCTCTCCCTTAAGGTAGGGCGCGAATAGACAACCGGCCGGCCCAAGATCCCTTGGACGTCGACCCAAGACGGACGCCTATGAACCCGAATTTTCTAGATTTCGAACAGCCGATCGCCGACCTGCAAGCCAAGATCGAAGAGTTGCGCTTGGTCGGTAATGACAATTCGCTGAATATCGGCGATGAGATCTCCCGCCTGCAGGACAAGAGCAAAACGCTGACCGAAGACATTTTCGGCAAGCTGACCAGCTGGCAGATCGCACGTCTGGCACGTCACCCGAAACGTCCGTATACCCTGGACTACATCGAACACATCTTCACCGAGTTCGACGAACTGCACGGTGACCGTCACTTCTCCGACGACGCTGCGATCGTTGGCGGTATTGCCCGTCTGGACGACCAGCCGGTGATGATCATCGGTCACCAGAAGGGCCGTGAAGTGCGCGAGAAGGTTCGCCGCAACTTCGGCATGCCGCGTCCGGAAGGCTACCGCAAGGCATGCCGCCTGATGGAAATGGCCGAACGTTTCAAAATGCCGATCCTGACCTTCATCGACACCCCGGGCGCTTACCCTGGCATCGACGCCGAAGAGCGTAACCAGAGCGAAGCGATTGCCTGGAACCTGCGTGTCATGGCCCGCCTGAAAACCCCAATCATCGCCACTGTAATCGGTGAGGGTGGTTCCGGTGGTGCACTGGCGATCGGTGTCTGCGACCAGTTGAACATGCTGCAGTACTCGACCTACGCGGTGATCTCGCCGGAAGGTTGCGCTTCGATTCTGTGGAAAACCGCCGAGAAAGCACCGGATGCCGCAGAAGCGATGGGCATCACCGCCGAGCGCCTCAAAGGCCTGGGCATCGTGGACAAGGTGATTGGCGAGCCATTGGGTGGCGCGCACCGTGATCCGGCTGCTGCAGCTGCATCGATCCGCGCCGAGCTGAGCTCGCAACTGGCGATGCTGAAGAAGTTCGATAACGACGCGCTGCTGGCCCGTCGTTATGAGCGTCTGATGAGCTACGGTCTCTGATCTGACCTCGGCTTGAATGTGGGAGCGGGCTTGCTCGCGAAAGCGGTATAACAGTCAACTGATGTGTTGAATGTTCAGCCGCCTTCGCGAGCAAGCCCGCTCCCACATTTGATTTGTGCAAAGGGAAAGATATGGATCGGCCCGCGATTGACTTGCCTTCCAGGCTTTTGCTGAATCTGAAACCGTGGCGCAATGCTGCGACCTGGCGCATCGCCTTCTCCGGCGGCCTGGACTCCACCGTCCTGCTGCATCTGCTCGCACACCTCGCAAAAACCGAATCCCTGCCGGCGCTGAGTGCCATCCATGTTCATCACGGCCTTCAAGCTGTGGCCGATGCGTGGCCGGAACATTGTCGTTCTGTGTGCGCTGCGCTGGGCGTCCCGTTGCAGATCGTTCGGGTGCAGGTGCAGCCCGGTGCCAGTCTGGAGCGTGCGGCGCGGGACGCGCGTTATCACACGTTCGCCGAAGTGACTGGGTCCGGTGACGTGCTGCTGACGGCCCAGCACCGCGACGATCAGGCGGAAACCCTGCTGTTTCGGTTGTTGCGCGGAGCGGGCGTGCGTGGATTGTCCGGGATGCCGCGTCAGCGCTCGTTGGGCAAGGGGCATCTGCTGCGGCCACTGCTTGATGTCACGCGGGCTGAGCTCGAGGTCTATGCCAGTGCGCATGGTTTGAGCTGGATCGAAGATCCCTCGAACCAGGATCGGCAGTACTCGCGCAATTACCTGCGCCATCAAGTCTTGCCCGTGCTGGTTCAGCGCTGGCCACAAGCGGTGGCGACCATGGCTCGCAGCGCGGCGCATTTGGCTGAAGCGCAGGGGTTGCTCGAAGAGCTGGCCGAAATGGATTTACGTGAGGCCAGTTCTGTCAGTGAGTTCGACTGGCTGGGATTGCGCTCCCTTGAACTGGCGCCGCTTGCGCAACTGTCTGATGCCCGGCAGCGCAATGCCTTGAGTCATTGGCTCGAACCGCTGACCCGTCTGCCCGACACTGACCATTGGTCGGGTTGGGCGGATTTGCGCGACGCCACCGGCGATGCCTGCCCGGTATGGCGGCTGGCCGATGGCGAACTGCACCGGGCGGGCGGGCGGATCTGGTGGCTGTCCGGCCGTTGGTTGCAACCTTTGCCCGTCGCCGGGGCATGGCAGAACCCGGCTTCACCACTGGTTATCCCGGACAACGGCGTGCTTTCGCTCACCGGGCAAATCCCCGATGGCCCGCTGCATATCCGCTATCGTGAGGGGGGAGAGGTCATGGCTTTGCCGGGCCGCGGCCATCGGGACTTGAAACGTTTGCTCAATGAAAGTGGTGTACCGTCCTTCGTACGCGGCAGATTGCCGCTGCTCTACAAAGGCGACCAATTGCTGGCAGTGGCGAACCTTAAAGGACTCGACGGTAGTACGAGCGGCAACTGGCATTTGCATTGGCAGCCACTGAACGAAGATCAAGGTTTGAGCTGAAAGGGGCTTTCCGGTAGACTACGCTCCCTTCTTGATACAACTTCTGTGGATTCGCCTGAATTGCAGGAGTTGCCGATTACCAAGCAGTCTTTGCTGGGCGATTCCAAAAAATGTGTAGCGAGCAACGAACCGGTGATTCATTTCCCGGTCTGTCCCAACGCGGCGGTTTTTTTGAAAGGTGCACTGTGATTAATGCAGGTGATCGGGGGCTTCGGCCTTCCTTCGCTTTCCCCGGCGGCTCGGACCGCTTTAACGCAGACTTCTAGGGTTTTTCATGACGCGCTACATATTCGTCACGGGCGGTGTTGTTTCTTCATTGGGGAAAGGCATTGCATCGGCATCATTGGCGGCCATCCTGGAGGCGCGGGGACTTAAGGTCACCATGCTGAAGCTGGACCCGTACATCAACGTCGACCCGGGCACCATGAGCCCGTTCCAGCACGGTGAAGTGTTCGTCACCCACGACGGCGCCGAGACCGACCTGGACCTGGGCCACTACGAGCGGTTCATCCGCACGACCATGACCCAGAACAACAACTTCACCACCGGCCGTGTCTACGAACACGTCCTGCGCAAAGAGCGCCGTGGTGACTACCTGGGGGCAACCATCCAGGTGATCCCGCACATCACCGACGAAATCAAGCGCCGCATCATCAAGGGTGCTGGCGACGCTGACGTGGCCATGGTCGAGATCGGCGGCACCGTGGGTGACATCGAGTCGCAACCGTTCCTCGAGGCGATCCGCCAACTGCGTTTCGAAGTCGGCGCCAAGCGCGCGATGCTGATGCACCTGACACTGGTGCCGTACATCGCCACTGCCGGCGAAACCAAAACCAAGCCAACCCAGCACTCGGTCAAGGAACTGCGTTCCATCGGCCTGCAACCAGATGTGCTGGTCTGCCGCTCCGACCACCCGATCGATGTGTCGTCGCGTCGCAAGATCGCGCAGTTCACCAACGTTGAAGAACGTGCGGTGATCGCGCTGGAAGACGCCGATACCATCTACAAGATCCCGGGCATCCTGCATTCCCAGGGCCTCGACGATTTCGTCGTCGAGCGTTTCGGCCTGCAATGCGGCGGTGCGGATCTGTCCGAGTGGGAAGCCGTGGTCGACGCTAAGCTCAACCCTGAGCACGAAGTCACCATCGCCATGGTCGGCAAGTACATGGAGCTGCTGGACGCCTACAAGTCGCTGATCGAAGCGATGAGTCACGCCGGTATCAGCAACCGTACCAAGGTCAACCTGCGCTACATCGATTCCGAAGACATCGAGAACCAGGGCACCGCGCTGCTGGAAGGCGTCGACGCGATCCTGGTGCCTGGCGGCTTCGGTCTGCGTGGCGTTGAAGGCAAGATCACTGCCGTGCAATACGCTCGCGAAAACAAGGTTCCGTACCTGGGTATCTGCCTGGGCATGCAAGTGGCCGTTATCGAGTTCGCTCGTAATGTCATGGGCTGGAAAGACGCCAACTCCACCGAGTTCGATCGTGCAAGCGGTCACCCGGTCGTGGGTCTGATCACCGAGTGGGAAGATGCCACCGGCGCGGTCGAAATCCGTACCGAAACCTCCGATCTGGGCGGCACCATGCGTCTGGGCGCGCAGGATTGCCTGCTGGAGCCGGGTTCCCTGGTTCACGGTTGCTACGGCAAGGACGTGATTGTCGAGCGTCATCGTCATCGCTACGAAGTGAACAACAACCTGCTGCCGCAAATCATGGAGGCCGGTTTGAAAATCTCCGGTCGTTCCGGTGATGGCGCACTGGTTGAAGTGGTTGAAGCTCCGGATCACCCATGGTTCGTCGCTTGCCAGTTCCACCCTGAGTTCACCTCGACGCCGCGTGACGGTCACCCGCTGTTCAGCGGTTTCGTCAAGGCAGCGTTGGCTCAACACCAGAAGAAGGCGTAACCCCGATGGCACAGAAGATCATCCGCGTCGGCGACATCGAGATTGCCAACGACAAACCCATGGTGCTGTTCGGCGGCATGAACGTGCTGGAAAGCCGTGACATGGCCATGCAGGTTTGCGAAGAGTATGTGAAGGTCACCGAAAAGCTCGGTATCCCTTATGTGTTCAAGGCCAGTTTCGACAAGGCCAACCGGTCTTCTGTGACCTCCTATCGTGGTCCTGGCCTGGAAGAAGGCATGCGCATCTTCCAGGACATCAAGCAAGCCTTCGGCGTACCGGTCATCACCGACGTCCACGAGCCTGACCAGGCTGCGGTTGTCGCTGAAGTCTGCGACATCATCCAGTTGCCGGCCTTCCTGTCGCGCCAGACCGACCTCGTGGTCGCGATGGCCAAAACGGGCGCAGTGATCAACATCAAGAAAGCCCAGTTCCTCGCCCCTCAGGAAATGAAGCACATCCTGAACAAGTGCGTGGAAGCGGGTAACGATCAGTTGATCCTCTGCGAGCGTGGTTCGAGTTTCGGCTACAACAACCTGGTCGTCGACATGCTCGGCTTCGGCATCATGAAGCAGTTCGAGTACCCGGTGTTCTTCGACGTGACCCACGCGCTGCAAATGCCTGGCGGTCGTTCCGATTCCGCTGGCGGTCGTCGCGCACAGGTCACCGACCTGGCGAAGGCCGGCATGAGCCAGTCGCTGGCCGGCCTGTTCCTGGAAGCCCACCCGGATCCGGACAACGCAAAATGTGACGGTCCTTGCGCCTTGCGTCTGGACAAACTGGAGCCATTCCTGGCCCAGCTCAAAGCTTTGGACGAACTGGTGAAGAGTTTTCCGACGGTAGAAACCGCGTAATCCTCAATTCTCCGGTAAAGTACCGCACGATTTAACGCTCAGACCCTCGGGCCTGAGCCTTGTCGTCTGCAAGACTGCCCGCTGCATCTCGCTTGCCGACGATCAAAGATTTCCTACAGCTGCGTCGTTTTCGTCAACTTTGGAGTGTTTACAACAATGGCTAAAATCGTCGACATCAAAGGTCGTGAAGTTCTCGACTCCCGTGGCAATCCCACCGTGGAAGCGGACGTGCTTCTGGACAACGGCATCATCGGCAGTGCCTGCGCGCCGTCCGGTGCTTCCACTGGCTCGCGTGAAGCGCTCGAGCTGCGTGATGGCGACAAGAGCCGTTACCTGGGCAAGGGCGTTCTGAAGGCCGTAGCCAACATCAACGGTCCGATCAAAGACCTGTTGAAAGGCATGGACCCAAGCGACCAGAAAGCGCTCGATCTGGCAATGATCAAGCTCGACGGTACTGAAAACAAAGGTTCCCTGGGCGCCAACGCGATCCTCGCCGTTTCCCTGGCTGCAGCCAAGGCCGCAGCACAGGACCAGGACCTGCCGCTGTACGCTCACATCGCCAACCTGAACGGCACCCCGGGTGTCTACTCGATGCCGGTTCCGATGATGAACATCATCAACGGCGGCGAGCACGCCGATAACAACGTCGACATCCAGGAATTCATGGTTCAGCCGGTTGGCGCCAAGTCTTTCTCGGAAGGTCTGCGCATGGGCACCGAGATTTTCCACCACCTCAAAGCCGTGCTGAAGGCCCGTGGCCTGAGCACTGCCGTCGGTGACGAAGGTGGTTTCGCGCCGAACCTGGCTTCCAACGAAGACGCTTTGAAAGTGATCTCCGAAGCCGTGGCCAACGCCGGTTACAAGCTGGGCACTGACGTGACCCTGGCCCTGGACTGCGCGGCGAGCGAATTCTACGAAGACGGCAAGTACAACCTGTCCGGCGAAGGCCAGGTGTTCACCGCCGAAGGTTTCGCTGACTACCTCAAAGGCCTGACCGAGCGTTACCCGATCATCTCCATCGAAGATGGCCTGGACGAGTCCGACTGGGCTGGCTGGAAAATCCTCACCGACAAGATCGGCGAGAAGACCCAACTGGTAGGCGACGACCTGTTCGTAACCAACACCAAGATCCTGAAAGAAGGCATCGACAAAAAGATCGCCAACTCGATTCTGATCAAGTTCAACCAGATCGGCACCCTGACCGAAACCCTGGAGGCCATCCAGATGGCCAAGGCTGCCGGTTACACTGCCGTAATCTCGCACCGCTCCGGCGAAACCGAAGATTCGACCATTGCCGACCTGGCCGTGGGCACCTCGGCTGGCCAGATCAAGACCGGCTCCCTGTGCCGTTCCGACCGCGTTTCCAAGTACAACCAACTGCTGCGTATCGAAGAGCAGTTGAATGGCAAAGCCAAGTACAACGGTCGCAGCGAATTCCGCGGCTGAGTAAGTACGTGGTAAAAAAGACACCGGATTGTGTCGGAAAAATCGCTACAGCGACGTTTTTGCCACTAATCTGATGCCTTATAAGCACAAGCCTGGTTCTTCCAGGCTTCGTGCTATCAGAAGCTTCACGTTTGGCATGGCTGTCTTTTTTCACTGGATACCTGATATTCGATGCGCAGTCCCAATTGGTTGTTCCTCATTCTGCTTTTGTTGCTGGCTGGCCTGCAGTACCGCCTGTGGGTGGGAAATGGCAGTCTGGCGCAAGTGGCCGAGTTGACGCAGCAGATTGCGGATCAGCAAGCTGAGAACCAGGCATTGCTGGAGCGCAACCGGGTAATGGACGCCGAAGTCAGTGAGTTGAAAAAGGGCATGGAGACCGTTGAAGAGCGGGCTCGCCACGAGCTGGGCATGGTCAAGGACGGTGAAACCCTTTACCAGTTGGCGCAATGAACCAGACGTTACCGGCCTTCTGGGCCGTGATTCCTGCCGCGGGCGTCGGTGCCCGTATGGCCGCGGACCGTCCCAAGCAATACTTGCAACTGGGCGGGCGCACTATTCTCGAACACAGCCTTGGCTGTTTCCTTGATCATCCTGGCCTGAAGGGCCTGGTGGTCAGTGTTGCTGTTGACGATCCTTATTGGCCGAACCTGGCGTGTGCTGCTGATCCGCGTATTGTCCGGGTCGAGGGCGGCGCCGAGCGCTCCGGGTCGGTACTCAATGCCTTGCTGCATTTGCACGCGCAGGGTGCCGATGATGAGGATTGGGTATTGGTCCACGATGCCGCGAGGCCGAACCTTAGTCGCGACGATCTGGACAAGCTGCTGGCCGAGCTGGCTGACGATCCGGTGGGCGGGCTGCTGGCGGTGCCGGCACGGGACACGCTCAAGCGGGCCGACAAGCAGGGTCGTGTGGTTGAAACCGTGGATCGCAGTGTGATCTGGCAAGCCTACACGCCGCAGATGTTCCGCCTTGGGGCGTTGCATCGCGCACTGGCGGACAGTCTGGTGGCCGACGCTGTAATTACTGATGAAGCCTCGGCCATGGAGTGGGCCGGTTCGGCACCGCGGCTGATCGAAGGGCGGTCCGATAACCTCAAGGTTACGCGTCCCGAAGACCTTGAATGGTTGAGGCAGCGTTGGGCCAATCGTCACTAAGTTGTGCGGCAATCAACTTTGAGACCGCGTCGCGCCTTTCGCGAGCAAGCCCGCTCCCACATTAGACCGGTGTTTTTGTGAGCAAGACTGTTCCCCTGTGGGAGCGGGCTTGCTCGCGAAAGCGCCGTTTCAGTCAGCCAATCTGTCACTGGGAAACACTGGTGGTTCTAACCCCGATACTCCGGCCTTTCAGCCAACCCCTCCTTCAAGTAATCCACCAGCTTGCGCACTTTCGGCGACAAATGCCGTTGCTGTGGATACAGCGCCCAAACTGCCGTATTCGGCGGTTGATGCGCCTCCAGCAACGAAATCAACGCGCCGCTCTTCAAATGTTCCAGCACGTAATAGTCCGGCAACTGACACAACCCTACGCCTTGTAGCGCGGCATCCAGCACCGCTTGCCCACTGTTGCAGCGCCAGTTTCCCTGCACCCTTTGCGAAAATTCCCGCCCGTTCTGCTCCAGTTGCCAGAGGTCCGAGCTGCCGATCAGGCAGTTGTGACGACTGAGTTCCGAAAGACTGTGCGGCCGACCGTAGCGCTCAAGGTAAGCAGGTGATGCGCAGAGAAACATACGCCGCGGTGCGAGGCGGGTGGCGACCAGTCGTGAGTCCTGCAGACGCCCGAGGCGGATCGCCAGATCGAGGCCGTCGTGTACCAGGTCGAGTTGCCGGTTGGTCAATTCGATATCGATGCGCAATTGCGGATACAGCCCCATGAAACGCGTCACCAGCGGCACGATGAAGCGCTCGCCATATGCCACGGCGCAGGTCATGCGCAGCATGCCTTTGGGTTCGCTGGTCAGGTCGCCGACCGCTCGCAATGCTTCTTCCCGCCCATCCTGCAAGCGCTGACAATGTTGCAGGAAGGTTTGCCCGGCTTCGGTCAGCGTGACCCGGCGGGTGCTGCGATAGAGCAAACGGGTTTGCAGGCGCTCTTCGAGGCGTACGATTTGTCGACTGATATGGGAGGAAGAAACCCCCAAGCGTTCCGCAGCCGCGGTGAACTGGTTGCACTCGGCAACGGCGACAAACTCGTCGATCCCTTCCCAGCGATTTTCGGACATGAATGATTATCCCTGTACAGCAATAATATTTTGCATTTGCCTCGATTATTCATCGTTGAGCCATGTATTACACTCCCTGTCTCGTTTTTATTCACTGGAGATTCACCATGATCAAGTCGCGCGCTGCCGTTGCCTTTGAGGCCAAGAAGCCTCTTGAAATCGTTGAAGTCGATGTCGCCATGCCGAAGGCGGGTGAAGTGTTGCTGCGTGTGGTGGCCTCCGGTGTTTGCCATACCGATGCCTACACACTGTCCGGCGCAGATCCGGAAGGCATCTTTCCGTCGATCCTCGGCCATGAAGGTGGTGCGATCGTGGAAGCCATCGGCGAGGGCGTGACGTCCGTCGCGGTGGGCGATCATGTGATCCCGCTGTACACCCCGGAATGCCGCCAGTGCAAATTCTGTCTGTCAGGCAAAACCAACCTCTGCCAGGCAATTCGCGCGACCCAGGGCAAAGGTCTGATGCCGGACGGCACCACGCGTTTTTCCTACAAGGGTCAGCCGATTTTCCACTACATGGGTACTTCCACGTTTTCCGAGTACACCGTGCTTCCGGAAATCTCCGTGGCGAAAATCGCCAAGCAAGCGCCACTGGAAAAAGTCTGCCTGCTGGGCTGCGGCGTCACCACCGGCATCGGAGCGGTACTCAATACCGCCAAGGTGAAACCGGGTGACACCGTAGCCATTTTCGGCCTCGGCGGCATTGGTTTGTCCGCTGTCATCGGCGCCGTGAAAGCCAAGGCTGCGCGGATCATCGCCATCGACATCAACCCGGCGAAATTCGAGATCGCCAAGCAACTGGGTGCAACCGACTGCGTGAACCCGAAAGACTTCGATCGCCCGATCCAGGAAGTCATCGTCGACATGACCGATGGCGGCGTCGATTTTTCCTTTGAGTGCATCGGCAACGTGCAACTGATGCGTGCCGCGCTGGAGTGCTGCCACAAGGGTTGGGGTGAGTCGGTGATCATCGGTGTTGCCGGTGCTGGTCAGGAAATCTCCACCCGTCCGTTCCAGCTGGTCACCGGCCGCGTCTGGCGCGGTTCGGCGTTCGGTGGCGTGCGTGGCCGCACCGAGTTGCCGAGCTATGTGGAAATGGCCGAGACTGGCGAGATTCCGCTGGATACCTTCATCACCCACACCATGGGCCTGGAAGATATCAACAAGGCGTTTGACCTGATGCATGAAGGAAAAAGCATCCGTTCCGTCATTCATTTCTGAGGTCTGACATGAGCCTGGAAAACATCTCTTGCCAGAAAAGCTTCGGTGGTTGGCACAAACGCTATCGCCATCGCTCGGAAGTGCTAGGTTGCGACATGGTGTTCGCCGTCTACCTGCCGCCACAGGCGGAGCAGGGCGGCAAGCTGCCGGTGTTGTACTGGTTGTCCGGCCTGACCTGCACCGACGAGAACTTCATGCAGAAGGCCGGCGCCATGCGCATGGCTGCCGAGTTGGGGCTGATCATCGTCGCGCCGGACACCAGTCCTCGCGGTCCCGACGTGCCGGGCGATCCGGATGGCGCCTGGGACTTCGGCCTCGGCGCCGGTTTTTACCTGAATGCCACTCAGGAACCGTGGTCGCGACACTATCGGATGCATGACTATGTCGTGCAGGAATTGCCGGCATTGGTCGAAGCCCATTTCCCTGCGTCGGACAGACGCGGCATCAGCGGCCATTCCATGGGTGGCCACGGCGCGCTGGTCTGCGCTTTGCGCAATCCGGGGCGTTATCTGTCGGTGTCGGCGTTCTCGCCAATCAACAATCCGATGGATTGCCCGTGGGGGCAGAAAGCCTTTTCCCGCTACCTGGGAGAAGACCGTTCGAAATGGCGCGAATGGGATGCCTGTGCATTGATTGCCGAGGCTGATGAAAAGCTGCCGCTGCTGGTCGACCAAGGCGATCGCGATGATTTCCTCGCTAACCAGCTCAAGCCGGAAGCCTTGCAACAGGCGGCCAAACTGGCCGGTCACCCGCTGACGTTGCGCCTGCAGCCGGGCTATGACCACAGCTATTTCTTCATCGCCAGTTTCATCGATGAGCACTTGCGGCATCACGCGCATGCTCTGGTTGGCTAATGCAGGTAGAATCACGCCCTGACAAAAATCGGGGCGTTTTTTTATGCGTATTGGCCACGGCTATGATGTGCACCGTTTCGCTGAAGGCGATTTCATCACTCTGGGCGGCGTGCGCATTGCACACAGCTTCGGGTTGCTCGCGCACTCTGACGGTGACGTCCTCCTGCACGCCTTGAGCGATGCCTTGCTCGGCGCTGCGGCGCTGGGCGACATCGGCAAGCATTTCCCGGATACCGACCCGCAATTCAAGGGCGCCGACAGCCGTGCGCTATTGCGTCACGTCGTCGCACTGGTCCATGCCAAAGGCTGGAAAGTCGGCAATGTCGATAACACCATCGTCGCCCAGGCGCCGAAAATGGCCCCGCATATCGAATCGATGCGTGCGCTGATTGCTGCGGATCTTCAAGTAGAGTTGGATCAAGTGAACGTGAAAGCTACCACCACCGAAAAGCTCGGCTTTGTCGGTCGCGAAGAAGGCATTGCCGTGCATTCCGTTGCCTTGTTGTTGCGCGCATGAACGAACTGCAATTGCTCGGCCCGCGGGCTTACGGTGAGGCCCTCGGCACGGCGGTACTGAAAGCGATCGCGGAAGATTTCCAGGTCGACGAAGTCCTCGACATTCCCCTCAGTGGCGAAGGCGAACACCTGTGGATCTGGGTGGAAAAGCGCGGCCTGAATACGGAAGAAGCTGCGAGGCGGATTGCCAAGGCTGCGGGCGTGCCATTGCGCACCGTCAGTTATGCCGGACTCAAGGACCGTCAGGCGCTGACTCGCCAGTGGTTCAGCGTGCAATTGCCGGGCAAGGCCGACCCTGATCTGTCAGCCGCGGAAAACGATACGCTGAAGATCCTCAAGACCGCCCGCCACAAGCGCAAACTGCAACGCGGTGCGCATTCGGCAAACGGTTTTACGTTGCGCCTGACGCAATTCGCCGGCGACAAGTCTGCGCTTGAAGAGCGTTTGCAACTGATCGCCAAACAAGGCATCCCCAATTATTTTGGCGCTCAGCGTTTCGGCCATGACGGCGGCAATGTGGTCGATGCTCGCGCCTGGGCCGCGCGCAAGGCCTTGCCGGAGCAGCGCAACGTGCGCTCACGGCTGCTCTCCACGGCGCGCAGTTTTCTGTTCAATCAGGTGTTGGCCGCGCGTGTCGCCGATGGCACCTGGCAACGCGCCCAGGTAGGCGATCTGCTGGCGTTCACCGACAGCCGCAGCTTTTTCCCGGCAGGTGAGGCCGAGTGCAGCGACCCGCGCCTGGCGATTCTCGATCTGCACCCGACCGGTCCGCAGTGGGGCGAAGGTGACTCGCCGGCCACGGGCGCTGTCCATGAACTGGAGCAGGCCATCGCCGCACGCGAAGCGGATTTGCGTGATTGGTTGATCAACGCCGGTATGAGCCACGAACGTCGCATCCTGCGGCTGCCCATTGGCGGGTTGACGTGGCATTATCCCGAGCCTGACATTCTGCAACTGGAATTCGTCCTGCCGGCCGGATGCTTCGCCACCGTATTGGTGCGCGAGCTTGTTGATCTGGTGCCGGTGGGGCAGACGGACAGCCCATGCGTATTCTGATTTCTAACGACGATGGGGTAACCGCACCCGGTCTCGCCGCGCTTTATGCTGCGCTGGCGGATTACACCGAATGCGTGGTTATCGCCCCGGACCAGGACAAAAGCGGCGCCAGCAGTTCGCTGACGCTCGATCGTCCGTTGCACCCGCAAACCCTGGCCAACGGCTTTATCAGCCTCAATGGCACGCCAACCGATTGCGTGCACCTGGGCCTCAACGGCCTGCTGGAGCGCGAAGCGGATATGGTGGTTTCCGGTATCAACCTGGGTGCAAACCTGGGGGACGATGTGCTGTATTCCGGTACGGTGGCGGCGGCCCTTGAGGGGCGTTTCCTGAAACACCCTTCGTTTGCCTTCTCGCTGGTCTCACGCCAGGTAGAGAACCTTCCCACAGCTGCCTATTTCGCGCGCAAACTGGTTGAAGCCCATGCTGACCTGAATCTGCCACCGCGTACGGTACTGAACGTGAACATTCCCAATTTGCCGCTGGACCGTATCCGCGGTATCCAGTTGACTCGTCTGGGCCATCGCGCGCGTGCCGCGGCACCGATGAAAGTGGTGGATCCGCGGGGCAAGTCCGGTTACTGGATCGCGGCGGCCGGGGATGCCGAAGACGGTGGCCCGGGGACCGATTTCCATGCGGTGATGCAGGGTTATGTTTCGATCACGCCGCTGCAACTGGATCGCACGTTCAATGATGCCTTCAGAAGTCTGGACGGTTGGCTGGAGGGGTTGCGCTAATGAGTCGCGAACAAGACGATATGCTGCGTCGTGGCATCGGCATGACCTCCCAGCGAACCCGGGAGCGGCTTATCCAGCGTTTGTATGAAGAAGGCATCTCCAACGCCAGGGTGCTGGAGGTCATTCGCCGGACCCCGCGTCACCTGTTCGTCGACGAAGCACTGGCGCACCGTGCCTATGAAGACACGGCGCTGCCGATCGGTAACAACCAGACCATCTCCCAGCCTTATATGGTGGCGCGCATGAGCGAGCTGCTGCTGGAGGCCGGTCCCCTCGACAAGGTGCTGGAGATCGGCACCGGGTCGGGCTATCAGACGGCGGTCCTGTCGCAACTGGTCGAGCGCGTGTTCTCGGTCGAGCGCATCAAGGTTCTGCAGGATCGGGCAAAGGAACGCCTGGTCGAACTGAACCTGCGCAACGTGGTGTTCCGCTGGGGCGATGGCTGGGAGGGCTGGCCGGCACTGGCGCCGTACAACGGGATTATCGTCACTGCAGGGGCGACCGATGTGCCCCAGGCATTGCTTGATCAGTTGGCACCGGGAGGGCGAATGGTGATCCCGGTCGGGGCCGGCGAAGTCCAGCAATTGATGCTGATCATCCGCGAGGAACAGGGTTTTTCCAGGCATGTTCTGGGGGCTGTGCGCTTCGTGCCATTGCTCAATGGGCCACTGGCCTGAGCATTTGTTTTGGCACGCTGAATTCTCTTCGATTGCCTTTGTCTTACAGCGGCATCGTTCAGTTGATCGGGATTCATCGTCAGACAGCAAACGTGTGCGCGACACCGATTCGCCGCATTAAAGGTAAAGCGTGCACGGCCCGTTATACTTGCGACAGTTCATGCCGGACTCCGGTATTTCACATTTCAGCCACCACAGAGGGAGCGGCGGGTGAGTCTCACAGTCATTGCGCAGCGTATGAGTAAAACGAGCTTTCAGCGCCTGGTGACTGGCCTTGTCTTGAGCACCTTGCTGGTCGGTTGTTCCAGCAACAAATCCAGCGATGTACGTGTCCTGGACCGCAACAATGCTGCGGCCCAGCGTCCGGCCGTGACCACGGGACAATACGTCGTTCGTCCCAAGGACACCCTGTTCTCCATCGCCTTCCGTTACGGCTGGGACTACAAGGCGCTGGCGGCACGTAACAACATTGCCGCGCCTTACACCATCCATCCGGGTCAGACGATTCGCTTTGATGGTCGTACCGATTCAACGTCGACGGCGGTGGTCAGTTCATCCAGTTCAACACCTTCGTCGTCGAGTAAAACAACGGTCATCCGTCGTCCGGTAAACGGTTCGACCACTAGCACAACGACGGTTGTACCGTCCGTCGCCAACAAGCCGGCACCCGCTCCCTTGCCCCCTCCCGGGCCAGCCCCGACCGGCTGGGGATGGCCATCTAATGGCATTCTGATCGGGAAATTCTCTTCAAACGGTAGTTTGAATAAAGGAATTGATATCGCCGGAGATTTGGGACAGCCTGTTTTAGCTGCGTCTGATGGGACGGTGGTATATGCCGGGAGTGGCTTAAGGGGCTACGGCGAATTGGTAATCATCAAACACAGCGAAACCTACGTAAGTGCCTACGGACATAACCGCAGGCTGTTGGTTCGGGAGGGGCAGCAGGTCAAGGTTGGACAGTCAATTGCCGAAATGGGGTCAACGGGTACAGACCGGGTGAAACTGCATTTTGAGATTCGCCGCCAAGGTAAACCTGTAGATCCGCTGCAATTCCTGCCACGTCGTTGATCGCTTACCAGCCTGTTCCGTCGCGTAGAGGGGACAGGCTCCAGCGTTGCCAGGGATAAAGGCGCCGCTTGAGCTTGAGGTCGAACTCACCAAAGGACTATAACAATGGCTCTCAGTAAAGAAGTGCCGGAGTTTGACATCGACGATGAGGTTCTCCTGATGGAGAGCAGCATCGATACGGATTCGATGTCGAATGATGAAGGGGCGGCTCCACCTTCCGTTCGTGCCAAATCCAAACACTCCGCATCGTTGAAACAGCACAAGTACATTGACTACACGCGGGCACTTGATGCCACGCAGCTGTATCTCAATGAAATTGGTTTCTCTCCCCTCCTTTCACCCGAAGAAGAAGTTCATTTTGCGCGCCTGTCGCAAAGTGGCGATCCGGCCGGGCGCAAGCGCATGATTGAAAGCAACCTGCGGCTGGTGGTGAAAATCGCCCGACGCTACGTCAATCGCGGGCTGTCGCTGCTGGACCTGATCGAAGAGGGCAACCTCGGCTTGATCCGGGCGGTGGAGAAGTTCGATCCGGAACGCGGTTTCCGCTTTTCGACCTACGCGACCTGGTGGATTCGTCAGACCATCGAACGCGCAATCATGAATCAGACCCGGACCATCCGGTTGCCGATCCATGTGGTCAAGGAGCTGAATGTGTACCTGCGGGCCGCGCGGGAGCTGACGCAAAAACTCGACCATGAACCCTCTCCCGAAGAAATCGCCAACCTGCTGGAAAAACCGGTAGGAGAGGTCAAGCGTATGCTCGGCCTTAACGAACGGGTTTCTTCGGTCGACGTCTCGCTGGGTCCGGATTCGGATAAAACCCTGCTGGATACCCTGACTGACGACCGCCCAACCGATCCGTGCGAGCTGTTGCAGGACGACGACCTGTCCCAGAGCATCGATCAATGGCTCTCGGAATTGACCGACAAGCAACGCGAAGTGGTTGTACGCCGCTTCGGCCTGCGCGGTCATGAAAGCAGCACCCTTGAAGACGTAGGCCTGGAAATCGGCCTGACCCGGGAGCGGGTCAGACAGATTCAGGTGGAAGGCTTGAAGCGGCTGCGCGAGATCCTCGAAAAAAATGGTCTGTCGAGCGAGTCACTGTTCCAATAAGGCACTCACTGCGATGGCATAAGAAACCCCGACTGGCTCGGGGTTTTTTTTTGTTGCAATTCAAAGGATGTACTCCGATCCAGTGTGGGAGCGGGCTTGCTCGCGAAGGCGGTCTAACCGGCAACATTGATGCTGAATGTGATGGCCTCTTCGCGAGCAAGCCCGCTCCCACAAGGGGGGGGGCTGGCAGGTCCATTTCGCGTTAGCTCGGGATTTTGGTTTCGTGCTGTAAGCCTCGGCTGACTCTTACGTAAGTGTTCGTTATTTTTACACCCTGGCAGTCGTCTATGTTGAACGCTGCATGAACCTATATTTATGATTTATAAGACTATTTTTTATTATTGATGATGTGTGACAGTTAGATTTCGCGCCAATGGGCGATTGATCCCGGAGAGGAAAACTCTAGTATTCAGGTTGTGTCGACGGACAGACACATCCTTCAAGGATGAGGGAAATGGATATCGCGGGACGCGATTCATCAGGACGATGAAAAGGAATATAGGGAATAGGGAAAAAGTGTGGGCGGGTCAAACCGCCCCCTTTTTTTGCCTGCAGAAAAGCAAAAAGGCCCTTGTGGGGCCTTTTTAGGGAACGCGGGGGTAATCAGCGTTCGAGGTGTTCGATCTTGTCTTTCTTGCCATCCCACTCGGCGGAATCTGGCAGCGGATCCTTGCGTTCGGTGATGTTTGGCCAGATATCGGCCAGCTCTGCGTTCAGCTCGATGAAGTTTTCCATGCCGGCCGGAACCTCATCTTCAGAGAAGATAGCCACAGCAGGGCATTCAGGCTCGCACAGCGCGCAGTCGATGCACTCATCCGGGTGAATCACCAGGAAATTCGGGCCTTCGTAAAAGCAGTCCACCGGACAGACTTCTACGCAGTCGGTGTACTTGCACTTGATGCAGTTGTCGGTGACGACGAAGGTCATTTCTAATTTTCTCCTCAGGCGCGGCTTGCTGCGCCCCTTCTCGTAGGGGTCGCCAGGTTCGGGAGCGATAGTCTGCTGGCCAGGCTATTAGCCAGCAGCATCCCAAACCGCGCGAGATTCTAACAGCTTGCAAGCCGCTGCGTTAGATCCGTGTCTTTAGTGTATAGAGCATTTCGAGAGCACGGCGTGGCGTCATGTCGTCCAGGTCGAGCTTGGCCAGGTCATCCAGCACCGGGTGCGGCAGACTGGCAAACATGTCGCTTTGCTGTGGAGCAGCCGGTTTACCTTTGGCAGGTGCTGGCGACTCATGGGGCAAGGCAGTGTCTTCCAGGCGGCTCAAATGCTCGCGAGCACGCGTGATGACTTCGCTCGGTACGCCCGCCAGTTGTGCAACGGCCAGGCCGTAACTCTGGCTGGCCGGCCCAGGCAACACGTGGTGCAGGAACACGATACGTTCATTGTGCTCGGTGGCATTGAGGTGCACGTTGGCTACCAGCGGCTGGGCTTCCGGCAGGACGGTCAGTTCAAAGTAGTGGGTGGCGAACAGCGTGTAGGCACGCAGATGTGCCAGGCGTTCGGCCGCCGCCCATGCCAGGGACAGGCCGTCGAAGGTGCTGGTGCCGCGCCCGACTTCATCCATCAGTACCAGGCTGCGCTCGGTGGCGTTGTGCAGAATGTTCGCGGTTTCGCTCATTTCCACCATGAAGGTCGAGCGCCCGCCGGCCAGGTCATCGCTGGAGCCGATCCGGGTGAAGATGCGATCGACCAGCGACAATTCGCAACTGGCCGCTGGCACGAAGCTGCCGATGTGCGCCAGGAGCACAATCAAAGCGGTCTGGCGCATGTAGGTGGATTTACCGCCCATGTTCGGGCCGGTGATCACCAGCATGCGCGTGTTGTCGTCCAGGCTCAGGTCGTTGGCCACGAACGGCGTGGTCAGCACTTGTTCGACCACCGGGTGGCGGCCCTGGCTGATGCGCATGCACGGTTCGCTGACGAAGCGCGGGCAGTTCAGGTCAAGGTTCAGTGCACGCTCGGCCAGGTTGCTCAAGACGTCCAGTTCGGCCAGGGCGCCGGCGGTGTCTTGCAACGGTGGCAACTGGGCGATCAGGTCTTCGAGCAGCGCTTCGTAAAGCATTTTCTCGCGGGCCAGGGCACGGCTCTTGGCCGACAATGCCTTGTCTTCGAACGCCTTGAGTTCCGGCGTAATGAAACGCTCGGCGCCTTTGAGCGTCTGGCGGCGAATATAGTCGGCCGGTGCCGACTCCGCTTGCTTGCTTGGCAGCTCGATGAAGTAACCGTGGATGCGGTTGTAGCCGACCTTCAGGTGGGACAGACCGGTGCGGGCCTTTTCCCGTGCTTCGAGGTCGATCAGGAATTGCCCGGCGTTTTCGCTGAGTGATTGCAGTTCGTCGAGTTCGCTGTCGTAGCCGGTTTTCAGCACACCGCCGTCACGAATGACCGCGGGCGGGTTGTCGATGATGGCTTTTTCCAGGAGGGCCGCCAGTTCCGGGTAGGTACTGGTGATGCTGGCAAGTTGCTGGAGGTGCGGGGCTTCGAGCTCCGTCATTGCCACTTGCAGCTCGGGCAGTGCGCCGAGGGCGTCACGCAAACGGGCGAGGTCGCGTGGGCGGGCATTGCGCAGGCCGATCCGCGCAAGAATCCGCTCGATGTCACCGATTTCCTTGAGCTGCGGTTGCAGTCTTTCGAAGCGGTAACCGTCGAGCAGGCAAGTGATCGAGGTTTGACGCGCCAACAGCACCGTCAAGTCGCGTAACGGGCGATTCAGCCAGCGGGTCAGCAGGCGGCTGCCCATGGCGGTCTGGCAACGGTCCACCACCGATTGCAGAGTGTTGTCGCGGCCGCCGGCCAGGTTGGTGTCGAGCTCCAGGTTGCGACGGCTGGCGCCATCGAGCACCACGGTGTCGTCCAGGCGTTCATGGCGCAAGCTGCGCAAATGGGGCAGGGCGGTGCGCTGGGTTTCCTTGGCGTAGGCCAGCAGGCAACCGGCGGCGCCGATGGCCAGGGTCAGGTTTTCGCAGCCAAAGCCTTTGAGGTCCTGGGTCGAGAATTGCTGGCACAGGCTTTT
Source organism: Pseudomonas sp. GM48 (assembly GCF_000282335.1). Classification (GTDB taxonomy): domain Bacteria; phylum Pseudomonadota; class Gammaproteobacteria; order Pseudomonadales; family Pseudomonadaceae; genus Aquipseudomonas. The sequence goes on along the minus strand of NZ_AKJM01000121.1, from coordinate 12,664 downwards.
GAGCGCCGAATCGCGCTCGAAATCCCACGGCGCACGGCGACGCACACCGCGGCGTTTTTCCGCCGGCAAGTCCTTGGGCCAGTCATCCGGGATCAGCAGCTCCACGGGGTTGACCCGCTCCAGTTCCGCCAGCAGGTTTTCCCAACTCTTGATTTCCAGCACGCTGAAGTTGCCACTGGTGATGTCCAGCACCGCCAGGCCGAACAGGCGCTCATCGCCCAGGACGGCGGCGATCAGGTTGTCGCGGCGCTCATCGAGCAGCGCTTCGTCACTCACCGTCCCCGGCGTGATGATGCGCACGACCTGCCGCTCCACCGGCCCTTTGCTGGTGGCCGGGTCGCCGACCTGCTCGCAGATCACCACCGACTCGCCAAGCTTCACCAGTTTTGCCAGGTAACCTTCGGCGGCATGGTAAGGAATCCCGCACATCGGAATCGCCTGGCCAGCCGACTGCCCGCGGGCCGTCAGGGTGATGTCCAGCAACTTGGCGGCCTTCTTCGCGTCCTCATAGAAGATCTCGTAGAAGTCGCCCATGCGGTAGAACATCAACTGGTCCGGGTGCTGGTTTTTCAGGCGCCAGTACTGCTGCATCATCGGGGTGTGGGAGGACAGGTCGGAGACGGCTTTATTCATCGGATTGTCAGGAAGCTCGTTGAAAGAGGTGGGGCAAAAGCGGGGCAACAGCCGGGCTTTTCCGCGATGGGCGCAAGGTTACCATGGGCGGTCTATCCGACGCAGGCACCACGGCCGGGTGACATCTTTTACGATGCAAAAATCATGTTATGCATCGATTATGCAGTTATGCATTTGTCTTCTTCGAAAAGAACAAGCACTATGCGCATTATGCAAAAACGCAACGTATCTACTGTCTTAAGAGCATTGCTCGATCAGCACGGGATCTCCCCTACGGAGCTTCACCGTCGCACCGGCGTGCCTCAATCCACGCTCTCGCGCATTCTCAGCGGGAAAATCGTCGATCCTTCGGATAAGCATATTTCGAAGATCGCCGAGTATTTCTCCGTGAGCACCGACCAGTTGCGTGGCCGCGCGGACGTCGCGCCTGCCGCTAATGCCGGGCGCGCTCCCGTGCATTCGGAACTCAAGGATATAAGCCTGTGGGACGACGATACCCCTGTCGATGACGACGAGGTGTCGGTCCCCTTTCTTCGCGAGGTTGAATTGGCCGCAGGATCGGGAAGATTCGTCATCGAGGAAAGCGAGCGCTCTAGCCTGCGCTTCGGCAAGCGTAGCCTGCGACATAACGGCGTGCAGTTCGACCAGGCCAAATGCGTGACAGTGCGGGGCAACAGTATGTTGCCGGTACTGCGCGACGGCGCCACGGTCGGGGTCAATGCCGGCAAGTGCGGTATTGGCGATATCGTTGACGGCGACCTTTATGCAATCAATCACAACGGCCAATTGCGGGTGAAGCAGCTGTATCGCCTGCCAACCGGGATTCGCCTGCGCAGCTTCAACCGCGACGAACATCCGGACGAGGACTACACCTTTCAGGAGATCCAGGAGGAGCCGATAGTTATCCTCGGACATGTCTTCTGGTGGGGCATGTACGCCCGCTAACACCCCGGTGTTCATTCAAAACCCGCTTCCCGAGCGGGTTTTTTTTTCGTGTGTCGAAAGCATCGAGCTGTCTTTGTGTATGCGTTAACGCATTGACTTAATATGCATCAATGCATAATCTTGTTGCCTGTCTATTCAAGAACACGGTGTGACCGTTCACTCAAGGAGGCGTGAAATGACCGCTGAGCAATATGCGTTGCTGGACATGCCTCTTTGGCTGGTCATCATCCTGCCAATACTCGGTGGCGTTACCGGTGAAATGTGGCGTGCCGATAAGGAGGGCGTTCGTGGCTGGTCCCTTATCCGGCGCCTGAGCTTGCGGTCTGGCTCCAGCATGATCTGCGGCGCCTCGGTCATCATGCTGCTGCACGCCGCCAATGTTTCCATTTGGGCCGCTTGTGCGGGGGGCTGTTTAACGGCGATGGCCGGGACAGACGTAGCTTTAGGGTTGTATGAACGTTGGGCGGCCAGGCGCATGGGTGTCGGTCAAGGTCCATCCGGTGACGTGGAAGATTGAATCCCCTGGCAGGCCTTTTCCAGAGCCTCTGGTTCTTTACATTTTGATCGGTCCTGTCGCTTGCAAGTGCAGTCTGCTGGTGTACGGTTAACCCATCCCGCCCCATCAGGAGATGACCGTGAAAGTAATTACCCAGCTCGCCGCTGACCTTGGCAGGCAATTGCAGATTCTCAATGCCCACGTTTCCACGGCCGAGTCCTGCACCGGAGGCGGGATCGCCGAGGCGATCACCCGTATTCCGGGCAGCTCGGCGTGGTTCGAGGCCGGTTACGTCACCTATTCCAATCTGCAGAAGAACCTGCAACTGGATGTTCCTGTGGAGTTGTTCACCACGGTGGGGGCGGTCAGTCGCGAGGTGGTCGAAGCGATGGCCAAGGGGGCGCAAGAGAAAAGTCGCGCGTATTTTTCCGTGGCGGTCAGTGGTGTAGCCGGGCCGGACGGTGGTTCGCCGAGCAAGCCAGTGGGGACGGTTTGGCTGGCCTGGGGCGTGGGCGAGCGAGTGTTCAGCGAGTTGCAACACTTCGCTGGTGACCGCGACGAGGTCCGCCGACAAACGGTGAAGGCCGCGCTAGAGGGGCTGCTGCGGTATGCCGCGGCAGAAATCTCAAATCAGGGGTAGGCGATCCGGAAACGCTGTGGAATAATACTGGCTACTTATACAGGTGTTGGCCGTCAGGCCTTATTGATTACGTGAGGACTTTAATGGACGACAACAAGAAGAAAGCCTTGGCTGCGGCCCTGGGTCAGATCGAACGTCAATTCGGCAAGGGTGCCGTAATGCGTATGGGCGATCAGGACCGTCAGGCGATCCCGGCCATTTCCACTGGCTCTCTGGGTCTGGACATCGCTCTCGGCATCGGCGGCCTGCCAAAAGGCCGTATTGTTGAAATCTACGGTCCTGAATCTTCCGGTAAAACCACGCTGACCTTGTCCGTGATCGCCCAGGCTCAAAAAGCCGGCGCGACCTGCGCATTCGTCGACGCCGAGCACGCCCTCGATCCTGAGTACGCCGGCAAGCTGGGCGTCAACGTCGACGACCTGCTGGTTTCCCAGCCGGACACCGGCGAGCAGGCCCTGGAAATCACCGACATGCTGGTGCGTTCCAACGCGGTTGACGTGATCATCGTCGACTCCGTAGCCGCCCTGGTGCCAAAGGCTGAAATCGAAGGCGAAATGGGTGACATGCACGTGGGCCTGCAAGCCCGCCTGATGTCCCAGGCGCTGCGTAAAATCACCGGTAACATCAAGAACGCCAACTGCCTGGTGATCTTCATCAACCAGATCCGCATGAAGATCGGCGTGATGTTCGGCAGCCCGGAAACCACCACCGGTGGTAACGCACTGAAGTTCTACGCATCGGTTCGTCTGGACATCCGTCGTACTGGCGCGGTGAAGGAAGGTGATGAAGTCGTCGGTAGCGAAACCCGCGTCAAGGTTGTGAAGAACAAGGTGGCTTCGCCGTTCCGTCAGGCCGAGTTCCAGATTCTTTACGGCAAGGGCATCTACCTCAACGGTGAGATGATCGACCTGGGTGTTCTGCACGGTTTCGTTGAGAAGTCCGGTGCCTGGTATGCCTATGAAGGCACCAAGATCGGTCAGGGCAAGGCCAACTCGGCCAAGTTCCTGGCGGACAACCCGGAAGTCGCGGCAAAGCTGGAGAAGCAACTGCGTGACAAGCTCCTGTCCCCGGCATCCGTAGCAGACGCCAAAGCTTCTGCGGTCAAAGAGACCGAAGACGACCTGGTTGACGCTGATATCTGATCGAAGCGATGACCGCCGTACTCGATACACTCGTCGCGGTGCGGCGAACCGCAATGGACCTGCTCGCACGACGCGAGCACGGTCGAGTCGAGCTGACGCGTAAACTGCGTCAGCGCGGCGCCCTCCCTGAAATGATCGAAACAGCACTCGACCGGTTGACGGAAGAGGGGTTGTTGTCCGAAACCCGTTACCTCGAAAGTTTTATTTCCTACCGTGCCCGTTCCGGTTATGGCCCTTTACGCATTCGTGAAGAGTTGAGCCAGCGCGGCCTGCAGCGCACCGATATTGAACTCGCCCTGCGCGAGAGCGGTATCGACTGGCAGGAGCAACTGGCCGACACCTGGCGGCGCAAGTTCTCCGGGCAATTGCCGGCGGATGCCCGGGAGCGAGCCAAACAAGGCCGGTTCCTGGCGTATCGGGGATACTCCATGGAAATGATCAACCGCCTGTTCAGCGGTCGAGGGATGGACGACTGAACTGAAACGGCCCGCTATTTCTAGCGGGCCGTTTTTTTATGCCTCACGTAACCTTTGACGACTCCCGCGTACGCTGCTGTACCTGGGGTTTTGATGGTGTCCAGTTTTCCGGCAGGTTGATGTAGTCCACAAGTTCGCGTAGGCGGCCATGGTTGCGGGCGTTGAAGTTGAAGACCAGCCGCACCAGGTGGCTGAATTCGGCTTCGTCATGTGCCTCGCCAGTGTGAGCGTGCTGATGGAAATGATCGCTCAGACACAGGTCGGCGAAAGCCTCCTGCATATGCTCGAGTGCCCGGTCGTTGAGTGTGTGATTCATGCGAATCAGGAACTGATGCTTGAGCCAGCGACTGGAGTGGAAGTTGCTGTAGAACTGGTTAATGTGCTCCACCGCTTCTTCGACGCTGTAGACCAGTCTCACCAGCTTCATGTCAGTGGGCAGGATGTAACCGTTTTCCTCCAGTTGCTGATGAATGAAGTCCAGCGCGCCTTGCCAGAATTTGCCGCCCGGTGCATCCAGTAGCACCACTGGCACCAATGGGCTCTTGCCGGTCTGGATTAGCGTCAGCACTTCCAGCGCTTCATCCAGCGTACCGAAGCCGCCCGGGCACAGCACCAGGGCGTCGGCTTCCTTGACGAAGAACAGCTTGCGGGTGAAGAAAAAATGGAACGGCAGCAGGTTGGTCGTGCCGTCGACCGTGGGGTTGGCATGCTGTTCGAAGGGCAGGGTGATATTGAACCCCAGGCTGTGCGTCAGGCCTGCTCCTTCATGAGCCGCGGCCATGATGCCGCCACCGGCGCCGGTAATGACCATCATATCCGAGCGCGCCAGCGCGGCGCCGAGCTCCCGGGCCATGCTGTAGAGCGGATGTTCCATGGGGGTGCGGGCCGAGCCGAACACCGTGACTTTACGTCGCCCCTTGAATTGTTCGAGCACGCGGAAAGCCTGCTCCAGCTCACGCAAGGCTTGCAGGGTGATTTTGGCATTCCAGCGATTGTGGTCTTCCTGGGCCATGCGCAGCACGGTCAGGATCATGTCGCGGTAGATCGGGATGTTCGGGCTGTTGGGTGAAATCAGCTTGAGTTGTTCTTCGACCTTGCTGATGAGGTCATGGCCGCTCTCTTCAAAATGACGGCTCAGGAGGTCATTCGGTTGGTAAGGCATTCAACTTCTCCTTCTGCACAGAACCCTCGGCCCGAGAACTTGCGTCGGTGCCACGACACATCATGTGTCGCTGTCTGCCCAGGCCCGTGCCTGGGCGATCTACTTGATCCGAAAGGCATCGGATCATCCAAACAGGCTCTGTTTTTCCCTTGGATGAAAGAAACGTTCGCACAACACGACAAGCGACGGGCAGCCCCTTTCCAGCCCTGAAAAAGTAAACGTTGATACCCTGAAATCTAGACCTTCACAGTGATTTGCGCTGACTTGATCATTGCGCCACAAAGTCTTTCCTGGCAACCGCTTATTGACGATTTGCAAGGTGCTTTCACCGCTCGTCTGAACGTACGTCGTATGTGCGGCACTCTGATTTACTAAGTTACAGGCGTCACACGACAACTTTGCGTCAACGGCAGGGCGCACAGTACAAACGGGTTCAAGGATTTATCACTCAATAATGAGTGGGGTGCAGGGAGGCGGGAACCATGGCCAGAGTCGTTCTGGAGATCGATACGCAACTGTATCGATTGCTGAAGACATCAGCCGAGACCAATCACTTGAGTCTCGAAGAGGAGTGCTGCCGGCGTTTACGCGGCGGCGAACGCCGTTCACATTACTTGCAGGCGCTGTTGGCAGAATTGCGCGCCGAAGATGAACAGCGGCGCGCCAATTCCCGGTGATTACTTTTTCTTCTTGGCCGGTTGCAGGCAATCCGATTCCTGGAAGCTTGCGGAGCCGACCGGGCGGTTGGTCTTCACCTCGGTGAAGTCGTAGCGCATGATCGCGCCCTTGGCCATCAGCTTGCGAAAGCCTTCGTTTCTGCAGACAGACGCTCCCAACTGAAAGTACACGGCTTTCGGGTCTGCACGCATCTTGTCGGCGTGGCTGCTCTGCACGCTCAGATGGTTGATCAACTGTTTGCCTTCAACGGTGTAGCCTTGATCGAGTATGTCTTCGTTGATCGCTCGTGGAGTGCCGACGCTGCTCTGGGTGGCAACGTTTTGCAGCATTTTGTTCAGTTCCGTGTCTTTCAAGGACGCAGCCTGGGCGTTGAAGGACGACGCCAGCAAAATGGCCGCGGTAGGAACGATAAGGCGCAGCATGAAACTCTCCTGGTTCAGTGATGGGGGTTGGACCCGTCACGTGACTGTGCGTTCAGTGGCGGCGAATTATAGGGGAGGCGGGCTGGACGGTACAGGCTTGCGCCGGGCGGTCTGGTAAACTGCTGGCACTTTTTACCCTGTCGAGTGTTTTTCGTGTCGATTTCCGTTTTTTGTCGGCGTTGCCCGCGATGAGCCGTGCCTGCGCGCAATTTGCATTGAATGCTGTAGCCCGCCTGCGCGACCAGCGTGAGGAGGAGGGCATCAAGCCGATTCAGGCCCGTGGCTGGCGCGCCCCGCGTTGCCGTGATTGCCGCGTGATCGAGAGCCACTGCCTGTGCGCATGGCGTCCGCAGGTCGAAACCCGCTCTGGCGTGTGCCTGATCATGACCAACAAGGAAGTCTTCAAGCCGAGCAACACCGGTTGGCTGATCGCCGATGTGGTGCCTGACAATCATGCCTTCATCTGGTCCCGTACCGAGGTCGATCCGCAGTTGCTGGCGCTGTTGTCCGACCCGCAATGGCAGCCGTACCTGGTGTTTCCAGGTGAGTACGTCGAGCCTGAGCGTGTGACAAACAGCGTGGACGTCGATGGCACCAGGCGCCCGTTGTTCATTCTGTTGGATGCGACCTGGACCGAAGCGCGGAAGATCTTTCGCAAGAGCCCCTATTTCGACCGACTGCCGATCCTCAGTCTGTTGCCCGAGAAGCTCTCCCGTTACCGCTTGCGCCGATCAACCCGCAGCGAACATCTGTGTACGGCGGAGGTTGCCGCGCTGTGCCTCGATCTTGCAGGCGATGTGGCCGCTGCATCGGCGCTGGACGCCTATTTCGATGTGTTCAGCCAGCATTACCTCGATGCCAAACATCAGCTGGAAATGAACGTTTCGACCCCGGCGCATGCCGAGTTAATGCCCTATGTTCAGTCGGCAAGTCCGTTGATGGACTGATTGTTGCGCATGCTGCAATAAAGTGTCCTGGCCATGCTGCTTGACCACCCTGGCTTCGCTGGGCATGCTTGGCGCCGATCAGGGTGCAGCCAGAGTTTGCAACGCGGTTTTGCGTTGAGCGTGCCTTGTCAGTGCAGCTCCGTGGCTGTGCCTTGAGTTGCTTTGGCGAGGTCCGAATGCATCGGGCGCTCCATGAAAAACAGGATCATTTGAAAAATGGCCACATACGAAATCCTGATTGCCGATGACCACCCACTTTTTCGTAGTGCCTTGCATCAAGCGCTGACCCTCGGCCTTGGCCCGGATGTGCGCCTGGTGGAAGTGGCGAGCATCGCCGAACTGGAAGTGCGCCTGACGGAAAAGTCCGATTGGGATTTGGTACTGTTGGACCTGAACATGCCGGGGGCCTATGGTTTTTCCGGGCTGGTCCTGCTACGCGGTCAGTACCCGCAGATTCCGGTGGTCATGGTCTCGGCCCAGGAAGAGTCGACCATCATGGTCAAGTCTCGTGAATTCGGCGCCAGTGGCTTCATTCCCAAATCCAGCGACTTGAGCGTGATCCAGAAAGCCGTGCGGGCGGTCCTTGATGGTGATGTGTTCTGGCCACCGCAGGCGTTCGAAGCGGTCAGCGTCTCAGCGGAGGCCAAGGCGGCCAGCGAAGGCCTCGCCAGTCTGACGCCGCAGCAATTCCGGGTGCTGACCATGGTCTGCGAAGGTTTGCTGAACAAGCAGATCGCCTACGAGTTGAGTGTTTCCGAGGCGACTATCAAGGCGCACGTGACCGCGATTTTCCGTAAACTGAATGTGCGGACCCGGACCCAGGCTGCGCTGCTCTTGCAACAACTTGAGTCAATTTCCAGCCATTAATGGCTGGCAACTTCACGCTTTTTTGACTTTGGTTGAACTAGCTTTCCCACTTCTTTTTTGTCAGTTGCCCACTCTATGTCACCTTTCAAAGGCCAGACCGGCCTGAAACGAATTCTCAATGCTTCCGGTTATTCGCTGGACGGCCTGCGCGCAGCCTTCACCGGAGAAGCAGCCTTTCGGCAACTGGTATTGCTCAACGTCATCCTGATTCCTTTGTCGTTCTTCCTGAATGTCAGCCGGGTCGAACGGGCGTTGTTGATCGCGGTCTGCCTGTTGGCGCTAATTGTCGAGTTGCTCAACTCGGCCGTGGAAGCGGCCATCGACCGCATTTCCCTTGAACGGCACCCGCTGTCAAAGAATGCCAAGGACATGGGCAGTGCCGCCCAGCTCGTGGCATTGAGCATGATTGCCCTGGTGTGGGCGGTGATTCTGCTCTAAGCGATCGTCGGCAGCACGATCTCGTCGCTGCGCTGAACCCCGGCGGTGAAGGCGCGGCACAGATCGAGAAACTCGCGCATCGCCGATGTCTGATATTTCTGTTTATGCCAGATGAAGTAAAACTGTCGCGCCAGATCCAGATCCGGCGTCTCGACAGGCACCAGGCTGCCGCGGCGGAATGCGTCGCGCAATGCCAGCCTGGAAATACAGCCAATCCCCAAACCTGACTCCACTGCGCGTTTGATCGCTTCGGTGTGCTCAAGCTCCAGGCGGATATTTAAAGAAGTGCGGTGATGGCGCATGGCTTGATCGAAGGTCAACCGCGTGCCGGATCCCTGTTCGCGCAAGATCCAGGCTTCGTGGCTCAACTCGTCCATGGAGGCCGTGCCGCGCTTGGCCAGCGGATGCTGGGGGGCGCAAAACACCACCAATTCGTCCTCGACCCAGCTTTGTACTTCGATGTCCGGGTGACTGCAGTCACCTTCGATCAGACCCAGATCAATTTCATAGTGGGCCACTTGTTGCACGATATTGGCAGTGTTCTGCACGTGCAGCTTCACCTGGCTTTCCGGATGGCGCTGCATGAAGCTGCCGATAAGCAGGGTGGCCAGGTAATTGCCGATGGTCAGGGTCGCGCCCACGGCCAGCGAGCCGAAACCGGACTTGCCATTGAGCAGGTCTTCGATTTCCTTGGCCTGGTCCAGCAGCGCGACGGCTTGCGGCAACAGTTGTTTGCCGAGGGCGTTCAGGCTCAACCGTTTGCCGGCACGGTCGAACAACTGGCAGCTGCACTGGCGCTCCAGCTCGGTGATCGAGGTGCTCGCCGCCGATTGCGAGAGGTTGAGCAGGCCCGCAGCACGGGACACGCTTTCCTGCTGGGCGACGGCGACGAATACTTGAAGTTGACGGAGAGTAAATCGCATATCGATATAACCGATAACCCTTATCTTAATAATCCATTTAACAGATATTGTCTCTGCCTTTAGAATGCGATGCAATTGCGCAGAGCTGGCTTTCTTGCAGAGCACACCGAACACGCGCAGACAAATCTCCAGGAGTCCCACGTACATGAGCAACATGAACCACGAGCGTGTCCTCAGTGTTCACCACTGGAACGACACTCTGTTCAGCTTCAAGTGCACCCGCGACCCGGGCCTGCGCTTCGAGAACGGTCAGTTCGTGATGATCGGCCTGCAACAGCCCAACGGCCGCCCGCTTATGCGCGCTTACTCGATTGCCAGCCCGAACTGGGAAGAGCATCTCGAGTTCTTCAGCATCAAGGTGCCTGATGGTCCGCTGACTTCGCAGTTGCAGCATCTGAAGGAAGGCGACGAGATCATCATCAGCAAGAAGCCTACCGGCACGCTGGTACTGGATGACTTGAAGCCTGGCAAACATTTGTACCTGCTGAGCACCGGTACCGGTCTGGCGCCATTCATGAGCGTCATCCAGGACCCGGAAACCTACGAGCGTTTCGAAAAAGTGATCCTGTGCCACGGCGTACGTTACGTCAACGAAGTCGCTTACCGCGAGTTCATCACCGAGCACCTGCCGCAGAACGAATTCTTCGGCGAAGCGCTGCGTGACAAGTTGATCTACTACCCGACCGTGACCCGCGAGCCGTTCGAGAACGAAGGTCGCCTGACCGACCTGATGCGCAGCGGCAAGCTGTTCAGCGACATCGGTCTGCCACCGATCAACCCGCAGGACGATCGCGCCATGCTGTGCGGCAGTCCGAGCATGCTCGACGAAACCAGCGAAGTGCTGAATAGCTTCGGCCTGAAGGTTTCGCCGCGGATGCGCGAGCCGGGTGATTACCTGATCGAGCGTGCATTCGTCGAGAAGTAAGCGGAACCCTGTGGGAGCGGGCTTGCTCGCGAAGACGGATTGGCATTCAACATCATCGTTGAGTTGTAAATCGCTTTCGCGAGCAAGCCCGCTCCCACATAAAGCCAAAGCCCGCGTTGCCTGTGAAGGCAGCGCGGGCTTTTTGCATTTTCGGCGTTCAGGTTTTCGCGGGAATGACTTCCAGGACGCGGATCAGCTCCGGTGTCGGGTAATGCCAACGCACATCCAGATCCCAGAACTGCGCACCGTATTCCCGCTCAGGTGCCGGCGTTTGGTAGGCCGGGCGTGGATCCTGTGCCAGGCATTGCTCGATCAACTCAACCAAGGGCTCTTCAAGGCGCTGGGCATGCTCGTGAGCCTGTTGCAGCGCTGCATCCGTCCACTGCACGGGAATCAGCAGCGGCGCGGCGCTGGCGATGCTGTTGGCGGCGGTATCGATGATGTCGGCGTAGGGCACGTAGGGTTTGATATCGAGAATCGGCGTGCCATCCAGCAGATCGATGCCCGAGATCCACAGGCGGTTGGCTTCGACCCTGTCCAGTTTCACCACTGATTGCCCAATGCCATTGGGGCGGTGGGTGGCGCGGGTGGCAAACACGCCCATGGATTTATTGCCGCCGAGACGAGGAGGGCGGACCTTCAGGCGCGGCTTTTCCTCCAGAGCCTGGTGGAACAGGAACAGCAGCCACACGTGGCTGACCTGCTCCAGACCTTGCACGGCATCCCCTTGATCGAACGGCGCCACCAGTTCCAGCACGCCGCGGGCGGCCGGGGCGAGTTGCGGTTGGCGCGGAATGGCGAACTTCTCCTTGAAGCAGGAGCGCACGAAGCCGATGGGGGAAACGCTGTAGGTCATGGTTTACGGTCGAGGCGGAATGAAGGCAGGCATGATAACCCACGCGACCTCTAGCCCGGTGGCGCCTGTCAGTCCGTCATCGCGGGCAAGCCACGCTCCCACAGGTTTTGTGATGGACAAAAATTTTGTGTGCGCTCCAGAACCCTGTGGGAGCGGGCTTGCTCGCGAAGGCCGCGCCGCCGATTTCAGAGACTGAACCCGCCATCCAGCGGAATGATATTCCCGGTCATGTAAGCTCCAGCGGTACTCGCCAGGCTGATCGCCAGCGCCGCCATCTCTTCCTCGCGACCCCAGCGCTTCATTGGGATCAGCGCCGTATCCTCGGCCAGTGCCTGCTCATCATTGCCAATGTGCCGTGTCATTTTGCTCGGAAAGCGCCCGGGGGCGATCACATTGACGTTGATGTGCTGGCTTACCAGTTCGCGCGCCAGAATCCTCGACAGTTGATGCAGTGCCGCCTTGCTCGGCCCGTAGGCATACGCCTGTTCACCGAAGGATGAAATCCCGGCCACCGAACCAATGTTGATGATCCGCGCCGGATTCTGCGCCGAACCGGCCTTGCGCAGCAGCGGCAGGAACTGCTGGATACAGTTGAACACCGACGTCACGTTGAGCTGCATGACTTTTTCCCAACCCTTGATCGGGTAGCTCTCCAGCGGCGCGCCCCAGGTGGTACCGGCATTGTTTACCAGAATGTCCAGATGGGAGATCTGCTCGCCGAGGCGCGTGGTCAGTTGCAGGACGCCCTCTTCGGTGGCGAGATCGGCCGCCATCGCGTGGCAGCGTCCAAGTGCTCCGAGTTCGTCGGCGGTTTGCTGGCAGGCCTCGGCGTCGCGGGCGCAGATGTACACGGTGGCACCCGCCTCGACGTAGGCCTTGGCGATCATTTTGCCGATACCACGGGTGCCGCCGGTCACCAGGGCGGTGCGACCTTGCAGGGAAAAGTACGGGTGCATGGCGAATCCTGAGAGCTGAGGTCTTTACACCCTAGCCGTCGGCCGCGGTCAGCGGAGCCACTATTTTCGAAGGGAATGAGGAGCCATTAGGCCTAATGCCAGTCAGTTAAACGGTAATGCGATCTGTAGCAGCTGCCGAGCCCGCGAGGCTGCGTTCG
>NZ_AKJM01000120.1 GCF_000282335.1 Pseudomonas sp. GM48 | reverse complement strand
GCCGAACGCAGCCTCGCGGGCTCGGCAGCTGCTACAAAGGGTGTCTAACTGACTGGCAATACCCTGAAGCGCTGTTCTTCGGGCATGAAAAAGCCCGCATCAAGCGGGCTTTTGTGTATCCGGCGGCGCCAGGGTTACAGCTCTTTAACGGTACGAACCTGGTCTTTGTTGATGCGGGTCTGTTTGCCATCGAGCTGTTCGAATTCGTAGAAACCGGAATCCTTGTCGTACTGTGGGGTGTCGACGGCCTGGATTTCGCGACCGTCATTCAAGGTGATCACTGTAGGCGACGAGCAACCGGCGAGGGTTGCGAGGCCGAGTGCGAGCATGAAAGTGGCGAGGGTCCGTTGAGTCATGAGTGTGTCTCCGAATAAGAATTCTTTGGTTGCCGAACTTGAGACGTGCACCGTCCGCGCAAGTTCCTGATTAATATCAGTCTGACACAGTGATATGACCGCTTAACAGTTCCGGCGTGTTCAGGTTGGCCAGCCGAGGGTCTTTGTCGGGGCATTGCAGTGCGGTCGCGCCGAGCTTGCGCATTAACCGGCCAGGGCTGCGCTCACCTTCGCTCCAGGCATTCTCGAACGCAGCCCTGTGTTCCACGGGAATAACGCACAACAACGGTTCCCAGTGGCCGTCATGCCGCACCATCAGCGGCTTGTCCGGATGCAGGTTGGCGGTCTCGCGCATGTTACCAATCAGCGCCGCATCAATGCCCGGAACGTCACATGGCAGGACCAACAGGTGAGTATGGCGAGCAGCTTTCAGGCCAGCGCGAATACCGGCCAGAGGCCCGGGGAAGCCACCTTCATCATCGTGGACCAACTGGTCGGCGTAGGGCCCATACTTTTCAAGGTTACGATTGCAGGAGATGATCAGGTCATCGGTCAGTGGACGGGTCTTGCGATGCAAGTGTGCAATCAGCGGTTCCCCGTGCCAGTCCAGCAACCCTTTATCCTGACCGCCCATACGTTGGCCGCGCCCGCCCGCCAGGAGCAGAATGGAGCAGGGTGGCAATTGTGAATTCGTGGTCATGGCAGGTCTCCATGGGAGCGGCGAAAAAACGGAGCGCTGTGATATAACACCGGGCTGTTTCTCCTACAACTGGACGAGCCTATGAAAGCCAAGGCTGATGTACCTTTCGCACCGCTGAACATCGCCGTGCTGACTGTCAGTGATACCCGCACACTGGAAACCGACACTTCAGGTCAGGTCTTTGTCGACCGCTTGACCGCTGCCGGTCATTACCTGGCAGCCCGCGTGTTGCTCAAAGATGACCTCTACAAAATTCGCGCGCAAGTCGCCAACTGGATTGCCGACGATGTCGTGCAGGTTGTGCTGATCACCGGCGGAACCGGGTTTACCGGGCGTGACAGCACACCGGAAGCCGTCAGCTGCCTGCTGGACAAACAGGTTGATGGGTTTGGTGAACTGTTCCGCCAGATCTCGGTTGCCGATATCGGCACCTCGACCGTTCAGTCCCGGACTTTGGCCGGATTGGCTAACGGTACGCTGGTTTGCTGTTTGCCGGGTTCGACCAATGCCGTGCGCACCGGTTGGGACGGCATACTTGCCGAGCAACTGGATTCGCGGCATCGCCCGTGCAATTTCGTACCCCATTTGAAACAGGCAGCGCCTTGTGAATCCCGTGGGTAAGCCTGGCAAGGCTGGCAGTCTGATGCCTGTCGAGCAGGCGTTGGCGCGTCTACTGGAAATGGCCGAAGCCTCAAGGATTGTCGAGCGTGAGCGCTTGCCGTTGGCGCAGGTACAGGGGCGTGTACTGGCTGAAGACCTGGTGTCGACACTTGATCTGCCGCCCTGGCCAAACAGTGCCATGGACGGTTATGCCTTGCGCATGGCTGACTGGACGGGAGAGCCGTTGGTGGTCAGTCAGAAGGTGTTTGCCGGCCAGGCCCCCGATCCGTTGCAGCCAGGAACCTGTGCGCGCATTTTCACCGGGGCGCCCGTTCCCGCAGGTGCCGACTGCGTCGAGATGCAGGAAAACGCCGAGGTCCAGGCGGATGAGCGAGTGCGCTTCACCGAAACCATGACCCTAGGCCAGAACATTCGTCCGCAAGGCCAGGAAACGACCGTCGGCGAGTTGATTCTGCCGGCAGGTACGCGGCTGGGCCCGATCGAGCAAGGATTGGCTGCCTCCTTGGGGTGCGCCGAGCTGGAAGTGGTTCGCAGGGTGCGCGTGGCGGTGCTGTCTACCGGCGACGAATTGATTGAGCCCGGGCAGACGCTGGGGCCGGGACAGATCTACAACAGCAACCGGGTGTTGTTGTGTAGCTGGTTGCAGCGTTTGGGGTGTGAGGTCGTCGACGCGGGAATTCTTCCGGACAATCTGGAAACCACTCGCTCCCGATTGGGTGAGTTGAAGGATGTCGACCTGATCCTCTCGACCGGTGGCGTATCGGTAGGAGAAGCCGATTTTCTGGGCATCGCCTTGCGCGAAGAGGGCGAGTTGACCTTGTGGAAACTTGCCATCAAGCCTGGAAAACCGCTGACGTTCGGGCATTTTCGCGGCGTGCCGGTGATCGGCTTGCCGGGCAATCCGGCGTCGACCCTCGTGACCTTTGCATTGTTGACCAGGCCCTATCTCTTGCGTCGTCAGGGTGTGCAAGACGTTGAGCCACTGAAGGTGCAGGTGCCGGCAGGGTTTGACTGGCTTCAACCTGGCAATCGGCGTGAATATTTGCGCGGACGGCTGGAAAGCGGCAGGGCGACGATTTACAAAAACCAGAGTTCCGGTGTGCTGCGCAGCGCTGCCTGGGCTGATGGACTGGTAGAAGTCCTGGAAGGTCGTACGCTGGTACAGGGCGACAGTGTTTTCTTCATTCCGTTGAGCGAAGTCCTGAGCTGATGGCTCCAGCGGCTTTTTCACACAAGACCCGGTTGATTGAACCGGGTCTTGTGTTGATGGCCGTTCAATGCGCCAGAAGCAATGAAATAACCTGCTCGAAACGGCTATTGGCGATCCAGCCAAGCAAACCGAGGATCACGGCTGTTCCGCCGGCGGAATAGGCAAGCCTGTGCCTGATGGATTTGACGTCACCCCGGACTTCTTCCATGTCCCTGCGTATGTACTTGAGGTGTGTTTCCAGCTCGGTGACGCGAGGTTCCATATCAACTTCTCCCGTGGCTTTTATGCTGTTGCTGCATTCGGTTCGGTGGCCTGCACTTTTAATATCTGTGAGCGGCAAGGCTGAAATAGCGGGTGATGCGAGGTTTTGGGTTTGCATGGCACGTCCTTGTGATGTCCTGCTGCAGCCCAAGGTCTACCAATTCAGAATTCTGGTCAATTGAGCCGATTCCTCATGTTTTGTAAGAAAAATCCTGCCGTGTCTTTCTGTCAGGAAATAATTCATTTTCTTGCGACTTTTAACGGAGGCTTCGAGGTCAACGAGACGGGCAGGAGGTGGACGGACGTTGAAAATCCTGCTGGCCGAAGGCTTCGGCAACGACAGTAAATTTGTCCGTGCGCGCCTGCGTTGAGGAGAGATCAAGGTCTCGGAAGGGCTTTACATCAATCTGTACGGTGAGCCGCTGGAAGGGGACAACCTGCGTTTTTCAGATCGCCCAGTGGCGCTGCTCGTGCATTTGCCAGAGGATCCGCCGCGGGTGAATGCCAGTGAGGTGCCTAGTCATCGAGGCTGATGATTTGTTCTCGCACGGCAAATAGCACCAGGCCGGCTACATCGTAGATCTGCAAGCGCTTCATGATCTGCGAGCGGTGGGTTTCGACGGTCTTGACGCTCAGCCCCAGGCCGTTGGCGATCTCTCGGGTGGATTTTCCGCGAACGATCAACCGCAGGATTTCCAGCTGACGAGCCGTCAGGTTGTGCGAGTCGGCAGGTTCGGGCTGGTGTTTCTGGTTTCGGGTCAATGCCTGATTGATCACCGTGTGGGCAATGGCCGGGCTCAGATAGCGCTCGTTGTTGCGCAAGGCCTCCAGCGCGTGTTCGAGTTCGGTCGCCGTGGTGTCCTTGAGCAGGTAGCCATGGGCTCCGGACTCCAGCGCCTGCATGATGAGGGCCGGGTCGGTGTGCATCGAGAGGATCAGGACCTTGCTCTGCGGGCGTACGCGCTTTAGCTGCTGCAAGGCTTCGAGGCCGCCGGTGTGACGCATCGAAATATCCAGCAGGACA
The DNA here is from genome assembly GCF_000282335.1 of Pseudomonas sp. GM48. Lineage (GTDB taxonomy): Bacteria > Pseudomonadota > Gammaproteobacteria > Pseudomonadales > Pseudomonadaceae > Aquipseudomonas. Next base: position 55,391 of record NZ_AKJM01000120.1, on the reverse strand, counting down.
ATATCCGGGGACAGATGCCCGACCATTTCGAGCAACTGCGAGCCGTCATTGGCCTCACCGATGACGGCATAGCCCGGCAGGTCCATTACCAGGGCGCGCACGCCAGCCCTGATCAGCGAGTGGTCATCCACCAGTAGTAAATTACAAGTCAATGCATAACCTTATTCGAACTGGCCCGTTCGAGCGCTCGGGGCGCCCAGGGAAAAAGAGCTTCGATTTGAGTGCCTTTGCCCGGCTCGCTGGTAACGGTCAATGTGCCGCCCAGTTGGTCGATCCGCTCCGACATCCCGGCCATACCGCGTTGCCCTTCACGACCTGGGTCTGTTGCGGGCGCGAAGCCCTGGCCATCATCGCGGATCTGCAGCATCAGGCCTTGTGGCAGGCGCTGCAGGCACACCAGCAGGTTCTTGGCGTGGGCATGTCGCAGGATGTTGGTGACCGCTTCCTGGGTGATACGGAAAGCGGCCACGGCCATTTCCTCCGGTATGCCGGTCAGGCGCTGTTGGCATTCCAGGCTCCAGTGTACCGGGGTGTTGGCCAGGGTCTTGAGCAGGTGCGCCCGCAGACTGGCTTCCAGCCCAAGGCTGGTCAACTGCCGGGGATTTAGAATGGCGGATACATCACGAACCTTGGCCAGGGTTTCTTCCAGCGTGTCGCAGAGGACCGAGCATTGCCCCTGAAGCTCTTCGGGCATCCGGCGTTTGAGCCAGTCACTTTGAAGTTTTGCAGCGGTCAGTAATTGACCGATATCGTCATGCAGCTCCCGGCTCAACCGGTGACGCTCGTTTTCCTGAACCTGCAACAGCCGGTCGGCCAGTTCCTGAGGCTGGAATTTGATGGATTTGCGCGAGAGGCGGTACTGCACCGCAACACTGGTCAGCGCCGCAACATTGAGCACCAGCAATGCCAGGGGCAACGGAATGGACAAGCCATAGGCCAGTGCACTGCCGAGCGTCGAGCAGGCACATAGCAACAGCGTGAATGTGCGTGCAATTTCTCGGGACGGTGGCCACATGGCGATTGACTTGAGGCTGGCGTGCATAGCGGATGGAGCCAATGGATGTTCGCTGTGGGCAGACCGGTCATGCTGGCTGACAGGCCCCTGTTTTTTAATGTGGAGCGTCGACTTCAACGGGATGCACTATTTTGTTGGAGAAATCAGCCCCAAACTGTCCGGCCGCAATCACACTGCCATTAATTGGCGCCAACTAACAGGCGGCATAGTAGCACTTAAGATACCGTTGGTCGCGTTTGTATACATGTCCGAAAAGTCAGGAATCCAGACATTTGGACAGTGGTTCCATAATGGAACAAGTTGGCTGTTGCCGTCGCAAGATGACGATTGTCCCTGGATTTTGTTGATGCCCAGGCAATACCCTGGTCAAGACAGGCACGCAACTGTCGATGGGCATTCGTGTTTGTGACACGGTGTCGTTTATAGCTATGAAATATTTATTTGCGACATGTGCGCACTCAAGTTACAGCGCGGTATTGATAACCAAAACACGCCATACGGCATAGTTTGGCAAGTTCAGGCCTGTCGCTCCGAATAGGACACGAGGGTGAACGGCCTGGAATTGACCGGTGGTTGAAACCGGCTTTGCCCGACCTGAAAGGCAAAAGCTTCGATAAGGGTGACCTGCTCGCTGTCGTCGAGACTGAGTTGCCCGGTGGTCTGGTCGATGAGTTCGAGTTGCCAGGCAATCAGGGTCAGGCAGTCTTTCAAGGCACCCAGCGCCTCGTCGTGCAGGCTCATCGTGTTCTGTGCGTGATTCAGCAGGCCATGAATATGCAGAGAGAATTCAGACACGGCCGCCAACGCCAGGGCATCGGCCTTGTTGGCCAGCTTGAGCAGGGTGCTGAGCATGCAGTCGATGGCGTCCTTGTCATTGCTGATCAACTGCAGATGACTCAGGCATTCCTCGGTTTTAGCCAGGAGTGTTTCAGCCTCGACGAGAAACTCCGGGAGCCGCCGGGCCCACTCTTTACGATCGTTCGGCATACTTATCTCCACAACGTCATGTCAAATGAGGGGATATCGTGTGTGTCGACGAGGGCAGTCGGGACCCCGGCATCGCCGAGTCGTCGAGTGAACGAACTGCGGCTGGCCTGGAGGCAGGCTGGGGAACACGAGAGGGTGGTTGGCCACTTACTTGCGATCGCACACAAAAGCCTGACTCCGTTCATGCAATGAGAATGGCGTCACATTAATGGCTATTGGATATTGCGAATATCAGGTTGCACCTGATTGTTGGTAGGGGAAACCCTTACGCAGAGGAACTTACCGCGTGAACTATGGTCGCGTGGCGCAGGCGGGCAGCAGATGTATTCACGGCGCCAGTAAAGCATGATGTTAATGTGACATCAATGCTCGGGCGTGGCATTTTAGAGAGGGTCAAGCTTCGGCAAAAACAGCCGATAAACTTCTTTAAGTGAATTCATCCGAACAAGACCAGGAGTCATTGATGGCCGGCATTCTCGACACGGTAGACCAACGCACGCAACTGGTGGGTGAGAATCGCCTGGAAATTCTCATGTTCCGGCTTGCCGGGCGGCAATTGTTCGCGATCAACGTCTTTAAAGTACAGGAAGTGTTGCAGCTGCCAAAGTTAACGCTGATGCCGCAGCGCCATCCTTTTGTGTGCGGCGTGGTCAACCTGCGTGGCCAGACCCTGCCGGTGATCGACCTGTCCCAGGCCATCGGCATGCGCCCGTTGGTACCGGGGCCAGGCAGCACGATTATTGTCACCGAGTACAACCGTTCGGTGCAGGCCTTCCTGGTCGGTGGTGTGGACCGGATCGTCAACATGAATTGGGAAGCCATCCTGCCACCTCCGAGCAGCGCCGGCCGCCAGCACTACCTGACGGCCATCAGCAAGGTCGATGATCAACTGGTGGAAATCATCGACGTCGAAAAGGTCCTGGCCGAAATCGTCCCGTACAACGCCAAAGTCTCCCGCGACAAGCTCGCAGATCCGGTGCTGGAACGTGCCCGTGGCCGTGAGGTGCTGCTGGTGGATGACTCGAACGTGGCCCTGGCGCAATTGCGCGATACCCTGGGACAGTTGGGGGTGAAGATGCACATCGCCAGCGACGGTCTGAAAGCCTTGAACATGCTCAAGGCGTGGGCCGATACCGGCGTACACATGACCGACAAACTGTTGATGGTCTTCACCGATGCGGAAATGCCGGAAATGGATGGTTATCGCCTGACGACCGAAATCCGCAATGACCCGCGCCTGCGTGGCTTGTACGTGGTTCTGCACACCTCGCTGTCCGGCAGCTTCAACGACTCGATGGTGAAAAAGGTCGGCTGCGACAATTTCCTCTCCAAATTCCAGCCGGACAAACTCGTCGATGTGGTGCGCCAGCGCCTGATGCTTGACGAAGTGCCGGCCTAAGCGGGGCCTGCACAACCTGTGGGAGCGGGCTTGCTCGCGAAGGCGGTGTGACAGTTGGCATTGTTATCGACTGACACACCGCCTTCGCGAGCAAGCCCGCTCCCACATGGGACGCGGTGTGTGATCGTCAGTCTTTGATTCGGCCTTCAAGCTCGTATAGGGTGGCGTTTTTGCCTACCAGGGAGCTGGCCATGTTGCGTCTGAGTGCGCTGTATCGTTATCCGTTGAAATCCGCCAAGGGCGAGACGCTGCAACAAATCGGTCTCGATAAACTTGGATTGGACGGCGATCGACGCTGGATGCTGGTGGATGAGGCCAGTGGACGCTTCCTGACCCAGCGTGCAGTGGCGCAGATGAGCCAGCTGTCGGCGTTGTGGAATGCCGAGGGTGGCTTGACCCTCAGCGCGCCGGGCCATTCGCCGATTGACATTGCCTTGCCTGGTAGCGATGCAGAATTGCGTGGCGTGACGATCTGGCGCGATACCTTGCGAGTCCCCGATGCCGGCGATGAAGCAGGAGCCTGGGTCAGCGAGTTTATTGGTAAACCGACCCGTCTGGTGCAAGTGCCGCTGGATCGGGCGCGGATGACGGAGGCCGGCTACGGCAAGGAGGACGATCAGGTGGCGTTCGCCGATGGTTACCCGTTGTTGCTGATTGGCCAGGCCTCCCTCGAGGACTTGTCGCAACGGGTCGGGCGTCCATTGGAGATGCTGCGTTTTCGGCCAAACCTGGTGGTTGAAGGCAGTGAAGCGTTCGCCGAAGACGGCTGGAAGCGTATCCGCATCGGCGAGGTCGAGTTCCGCGTGGTCAAGTCCTGTTCACGCTGCATCCTGACCACCATCGACCCGCAAACCGGGGAGCGCAGCGACGACCGCGAACCTTTGGCAACCTTGCAGAAATACCGTTCGCAGGCCGACGGAGCAATGTTCGGCCAGAACCTGGTCAACGATGGCAACGGTCGGCTTGAAGTCGGCATGCCGGTAGAGATCCTCGAATAATTTCCCGCAGAATAAAAAATGCCCGTGTCAAAAAACACGGGCATTTTTTATTTCGGTGACTTCTCTTTTGCTGAAGTCCGCGGGTTTAGCCGCGGTATTCGCACAGGTAAGCCGTGTCGACGGCCACTTTCAGCTGGAACTTGCTGTTGGCCGGCACGTTGAACTGGCTGCCGGCGGCGAAGGTTTCCCAGTCGCTGCTGTCCGGCAGTTTGACGGTCAGTGCGCCGCTGACCACGTGCATGATTTCACGCTGGCTGGTGCCGAATTCGTACTCGCCCGGAGCCATGACGCCGATGGTCGCTGGACCTTCTGCGGTGCCAAAGGCGATCGACTTGACGGTGCCGTCGAAGTACTCGTTGACTTTAAACATGGGCGATTCCTCGAAAAGGGCTAAAAAGGGCCGGCCAGTATGCACAAGGCCCTGGGTGTCGTCACCTGTCTAAAGCGGAAGAACCAGTGGCAGCAGTCGTGCGGTATTGCGTGCATCTTCCAGCGCCCGGTGTTGCTGGCCGGTGAACTGCAGGCCAGCCAGTTGCAGAGCGCCGTTGAGCCCCAGCGGACGTTCCAGTCGCCGGGCCTTGGCAAAGCGCTGCTTGAGGTTCATGTGCGGCACGTTGGCCAGCGCACTGGTTAGCCCCAGCCGCTGCCATTCCTGAAGCAGTTGTTTGCGATCGTAATCGCCCCAGCTGACCCAGCCTTCAAGTCGCGTGTGGTGTTGGCCGAGCCAGCGTTCAAACGCCGGCCAGACTTCGCCCAGCGGTTGCGCGGCATCGATGTTGGCTTGGGTGATGTGCGTGAGTTCGCGGCAAAACGGTGTCAGCAACGGCCGCCGCAAGGGGCGGACGAAGCGCTGGAAGTGGTCCAGTTCGCGTCCCTTGCGGTCCACCAGGGTGGCACCGATTTCAATGATTTCCATATCCGTTACGGGCCAACCACCCTCATCGGTGGTGGCCTCCAGATCAATGACCAGCCAGTGAGGCATTGCAGGGTTCCTGGTATCCGCGGCCTGTTAGGGTTTGAGCGTAGCCAAACCCGGCGGTTCCGCCTAGCCGCTTATTCGACCTCCAACAGAATCTGCCGGTTTTTCACCTGATCCCCTACTTTCACTTGCAAGCGCTTGAGAACACCGTCAATGCCCGATTTCAACGGGTGCTCCATTTTCATCGCCTCCAGTACCACCAGCAGTTGGCCCTTGGTCACCGGGCTGCCTTCATTGACCAGGACGTCGATAATCGCCCCATCCATCGGGGCCTTGAGGGTGCCGGAGCTGACACTGGCCCGGCCGCAGGCCTGAGCTTGAGTGCGATCCACGAACTGCAGGCTGCCCGGACGGGTAAACAGCCAGAGATGCCCGGTTTCCAGGTGGTAAGCGTGGCGTTGGCGAACGCCTTCGATTTCCAGAGTGGCCCAGCGTCCGTCGCTGTGGATGATCTTCAGCTCGAGGCTGCGCCCGGCGACCTGAATGCGCAACGGCTCGCCCGGGATCGCCTGCAACGCTACCGGCCAGTCCTGATCGTCAAGGCCAATGCGATAGTGCAGCGGCACACTGGCGTTGTTGCGCCAACCAGACAGCGGTGCCGGATGAGCCTGCGCCGACGCCTGATAGAACAGGGCGGCTGCGATGGCCAGGTGTTGCGCGTTTGGGATGTGAGGATGCAGGCAGGCATGCTCGGAAAAATGCTGCGGGATGAACCCGGTACTGAAATCACCGCGGGCGAACTGCGGGTGTTCCAGCAGGCTGGCCAGCAGGCGTTGATTGCTTTGCAGACCCAGCAGCACGCTGTCTTGTACCGCCCGCAGCAATTTGCGTCGGGCTTCTTCGCGGGTGGCGCCATGGGCGATGAGCTTGCCGAGCATCGGGTCGTAGAAGGGACTGATGAGTTGACCTTCGATCAGGCCGTGGTCGATCCGTACGCCGTCCCGTAACTCCGGTTCCCAGGCCACGACGCGCCCGGTTTGTGGCAGGAAACCCCGGGCAGGATCTTCGGCATACAAGCGCACTTCCATGGCATGGCCCTTGAGTTGCACCTGCTCCTGGCGCAGCGGCAATGCTTGCCCCTCGGCAATGTTGAGTTGCCAGGCCACCAGGTCCAGCCCGGTGACCAGTTCGGTCACCGGGTGTTCCACTTGCAGCCGGGTGTTCATCTCCAGGAAGTAAAACTGCCCGCGCGCATCCAGCAAAAACTCAACGGTGCCCGCGCCGACGTACTGCACCGCTCGCCCGGCCTTGAGCGCCGCTTCGCCCATGGCCTGCCGCAAATCAGGAGTCATCACCGGGCAGGGCGCCTCTTCGATGACTTTCTGATGCCGGCGCTGGACCGAGCAATCGCGCTCACCGAGGTAGATCAGGTTGCCATGCCGGTCACCGAACAGCTGAACCTCGACGTGACGTGGTTCGACCAGTGCCTGTTCAAGGATCAGTTCGCCGCTGCCAAAACCGTTCAGGGCTTCGGAGCGCGCGGTGCGAATCTGCTCCAGCAAATCGCCGGCGTCGTGCACCAGGCGCATGCCGCGTCCACCGCCGCCAGCGCTGGCCTTGATCATCAACGGATAGCCAATGCGCTCGGCTTCGCGGCTCAGGGTGGCGTCGTCCTGCTCGGCACCTTGATAGCCATTGATGCAGGGCACGCCTGCTTCGATCATGGCGATCTTCGACAGGCGCTTGCTGCCCATCAGTTCGATGGCCTCGGGGCTGGGACCGATGAAGGTGATGCCGGCGTCCCGGCAGGCGAGGGCAAACCCGGCGTTTTCCGAGAGGAAACCGTAGCCAGGATGGATCGCATCCGCGCCCGTGCGCCGGGCCGCGTCAAGGATCGCCGGGATGTTCAGGTAAGATTGTTGCACCGGGGCCGGGCCGATGTTGACCGCTTCGTCGGCCATCTGCACGTGCAGGGCATCGGCGTCGGCGTCGCTGAATACGGCGACCGTGCGATAGCCCAGCGCCTGGGCCGTGCGCTGGATTCGGCAGGCGATCTCACCGCGGTTGGCGATGAGGATTTTTTTCAGTCCGGGCATGGGTTGGCTCTCTTGTATTTGCGGTGTCTGTTCGGGCCTCTTCGCGAGCAAGCCCGCTCCCACATTGGATTTGTGTCGTTCATAACCCCTGTGGGAGCGGGCTTGCTCGCGAAGCTTTTAAATGGCCCACCCCGGTTTGCGTTTTTGCATGAAGGCCAGCGTTCCCTCGACGCCTTCTGCCCCGGTCACCGCTTCGCTGAACCATTCGGCAGCCTGATCCAGCATGGCATCCGACGGCTGGCTGGTACTCGCCAGCAACAGTTTCTTGGTCATCGCATTTGCCTCTGGCGCACAACACAACACATGGGCCAGGACCTCATCGAGACGTTCGGCCAAGGCTTGCGGATCATGTTCGACAAAATGCACCAGCCCCATGCGCCGTGCCTGGTGACCATCAAAACGGGCTGCGGTCAGGGTCAGGCGCCGGGCCTCGGTCAGGCCGATGCGCTGAACCACGAATGGCGCGATTTGCGCCGGCAGCAGACCCAGACTGGTTTCCGGCAGGCCGAATTGCGCCTGGTGATCGGCCAGGGCGATATCGCTGACACAGGCCAGGCCGAAACCACCGCCGAGCACCGCGCCTTGCAGCACCGTGATCACCACTTGCGGGGCGTGTTGCATCTCTTGCAGCAGCGCACCGAACAGCCGGTTCAGGTCGCGGTGCGCACTGGCACCTTGAGCGCGGGCGTTGGTCATGTCCTTGAGGTCGCCGCCGGCACAGAAGTGGCCGCCGGCACCGCCGATCACCAGAGCGCGCACCCCTCGGTCATCGCGCACGGCTGTCAGCACCGAGCGCAACTCGGTGACCATCTGCAAGCTCATCGCATTGCGGCATTCCGGGCGATTGAGGGTGATATGCAGCACGCCGTTGTGCAGTTCCAGCAGCAAGGTCTGGCAAACCGGCAGGCTGCTCATTTCTTTTTCCCCGGCAGAATGCCCATCAACTTGCAGATGATCCCCAGCATGATTTCGTCGGCGCCGCCGCCAATCGATACCAGCCGTACATCGCGGTAAGCCCGGGCCACCGGGTTGTCCCACATGAAGCCCATGCCGCCCCAATATTGCAGGCAACTGTCGCTGACTTCGCGGCCCAGCCGGCCGGCCTTGAGCTTGGCCATGGAGGCCAGGCGCGTGACGTCCTGGCCTTTGACGTATTGCTCGGTGGCCTGATAGACCAGCGCCCGCAGGCATTCGATTTCGGTTTGCAGTTCGGCCAGGCGGAAGTGGATCACCTGATTGTCGATCAGCGCATTGCCGAAGGTTTTGCGTTCCTTGCAGTATTCGATGGTGCTGTTGACGCAGTACTCCAGGCCCTTGATCATGTTGGCTGCGCCGAACAGGCGTTCCTCCTGGAACTGCAGCATCTGCATCATGAACCCCGCGCCTTCATGACCGATGCGATTGCGCTGCGGTACGCGCACATTGTCGAAAAACACCTGGGCGGTTTCCGAACTGCGCATGCCGAGTTTGTCCAGGTGCGAGCTCAAGCTGATGCCCGGTGTGTTCATCGGCACCATGATCAGCGACTTGTTGATGTGCGGTTTGTCGTCCGAGGTGTTGGCCAACAGGCAGATGAAGTCGGCGCTCGGCGAGTTGGTGATCCACATCTTGCTGCCATTGATCACGTAATCGTCGCCATCCTTGCGCGCAGTGGTTTTCAGCCCGGCAACGTCGGAGCCGGCGCCGACTTCGGAGACGCCGATGCAACCGACCTGCTCGCCGCTGATGGCGGGGCGCAGGAACTCGTCGCGCAGTTCATCGGAACCGAAACGTGCCAGCGCTGGCGTGCACATGTCGGTCTGCACGCCGATGGACATCGGGATACCGCCGCAATGAATGGTGCCGAACTCCTCGGCGGCAACGATCGAATAGCTGTAGTCGAGCCCCATGCCACCGAATTTTTCCGGTTTGGAAATGCCCAGCAGGCCGAGGTCGCCGGCCTTGCGGAAGATTTCGTGGATGGGGAAGCGCCCGGCCTTTTCCCACTCTTCGACGTGCGGGTTGATCTCGTGCTCGACGAATTGGCGCACGGTGCGGCGCAGTGCTTCGTGTTCCTGGGTGAAGATCATTTTTATTGTTCTCCTTGAGCCGGCCTAGAACCGGGCTACGCCAAAACTGTTGGCTTGCAATGGCCGCACCTCGGCCTCGTGACAGATATCCAGCAGATAACCCAGCAAGGTCCGGGTATCGCGCGGGTCGATCAAGCCGTCGTCCCACAGGTTGGCACTGCCGTAGAGCGCCGTGGACTGGCTGTCGAGTTTCTGCGCGGTGACCTGTTCCAGCATGTCGAGCATTTTCGGATCGGGCACCAGACCGTCCTTGGCCTGTTTGGCCTCGGTGACGATGCGCAGCACTTTGCCCGCTTGCGCGCCACCCATCACGGCGGTGCGGCTGTTGGGCCAGGCGAAGATGAAACGCGGGTCGAGGCCGCGCCCGCACATTGCATAGTTGCCCGCGCCGTAGGAGCCACCGACGACGATGGTCAGCTTCGGCACCCGGGCGTTGGCCACCGCTTGAATCATCTTCGCGCCGTGTTTGATCACGCCTTGTTGCTCCGATTCGGTGCCAACCATGAACCCGGTGGTGTTGTGGAAAAACAGCAGCGGCGTCTGGCTCTGGTCGCACAACTGGATGAACTGGGCGGCCTTGCTCGCACCCTTGGGCGTGATCGGGCCGTTGTTGCCGATGAAGCCACAGGCGCGGCCCTGGATTTTCAGGTGGCCGCACACGGTCTGCTGATCGAACTCGCCTTTGAATTCAAGGAAGTTCGAAGCGTCGGCGAGACGGGCGATGATTTCGCGTACGTCGTAAGGTTTTTTCGGGTCATCCGGGATCAGGCCCAGCAATTCGTCGATGGGGTAGAGCGGCTCTTCCCAATGCCGTTCGGGCAGGTGAGGCAATTGCTGGTTCCACGGCAACAGGCTGACGATCTCGCGCACCTGGCGCACGCCGTCGGCATCGCTCTCCGCCAGGTATTCGGCGGTGCCGGCGGTTTGTGCGTGCATCTCGGCGCCGCCCAGTTCTTCATCGGTCGCGACTTCACCGGTGGCAGCCTTGAGCAGTGGCGGGCCGGCGAGAAACAGCTTGGCCTTGCCGCGCACCACCACCACGTAATCGGACAACCCCGGCTGATAGGCACCGCCCGCCGTGGCCGAGCCGTGCACCACGGTGACCTGCGGCAACCCCATGGCCGACATCCGCGCCTGATTGGCAAAGCTGCGTGCGCCTTCGACGAAAATCTCCGCCGCGTAATTGAGGTTGGCGCCGCCGCTTTCGGCGAGGGTGATCACCGGCAGTTTGTTTTCCATGGCGATCTGTTGCAGGCGCAGGGATTTTTTCAAACCGGCGGGGGAAATGGTCCCGCCCCTGATTGCGCTGTTGTTCGCCACCACCAGCACGCGCACGCCGCAGACATAGCCAATGCCAGCGATCAAGCCGCCTCCGGCGGAGCTGCCATCCTTGTCGTCGTGCAGCTTATAGCCGGCCAGGCTGGCCAGTTCGAGAAACGGCGCGCCGGGGTCCAGCAGCAGATTGAGGCGCTCGCGGGGCAGCAGTTGGCCGCGCTTTTCGAATCTGGGCTTGGCTTCGGCAGCCTTGTTCAGCAGGTTCTGTTCGAGCGCGCGGACTTGCTCGATGGCGTTCAGCATCGCCGCACGGTTCTGGGCGAACGGCTCGCTGTGGGGGTCGAGTTGCGACTGAATCACCGGCATGGGTTATTCCTTGTCCTTCAACACGTCTGGCAAGTAGGCGCGGTGGAAACCGTTGTACGACTCGCTGTTGGTCGCTTTGTGAATCGGCCAGGCACGGCCACCGAGGCTGGCGGCGCCGTCGATGCGCAAGGTGCTGCCGCTGACGAACGCCGCTGCCGGGCTGAGCAGAAAAACAATCGCCGCGCTGACTTCCGATTCGGTGCCGATGCGCTTGAGCGGCACGTGTTCGCGCAAAGTCGGAATCGCAGCCTTGAATGCGCCTTCGTAAGTGTCCATGCCGCTGGAGGCAATCCAGCCCGGCGCCACGGCGTTGACCCGCACCCCGGCATAACCCCATTCGTACGCGGCGGTCTTGGTCAGGTTGTCCATGCCCGAACGTGCCGCGCCGGAGTGCCCCATGCCGGGCATGCCGCCCCACATGTCGGCGAGCATGTTGACGATGGCGCCGCCGTGCTTGCTCATGGACTGGTTGAACACTTCCCGGGCCATCAGGAAACCACCCACCAGATTGGTGCGCATCACGGTTTCGAAGCCCTTCTGATTGATCGAGGCCAGGGGCGACGGGTACTGCCCGCCCGCATTATTGACCAGGCCATGAATGGGGCCATGTTTGCGGATCAATTCGCTGACCAGGTGCTGCACCGGTTCTTCCTCGCGGATGTCGCAAACCGCCCAATCGGCCTTGCCGCCGTCTTCGGCGATCTCCGCCGCAACGGTTTTCAGCTTGTCGGCCTTGCGCCCGACCAGCAGCACATGGGCGCCGAGGGCTGCCAGTTCGTGGGCGGTGCAGCGGCCGATGCCACTGCCGCCCCCGGTGACGATGATGTTTTGGCCGGCAAACAAATCGGCTTTGAAAATCGAATCGTAGGCCATGGCGGCAATCCTCTAGTTGAGCTGGTCGGCGATGCGCTGGGGCACCGGAATCTGGATTTCCAGCAGTTGCTGGGCGAAGGCCTTGCCTTGCGGATCGATTCGCAGGCTGGCGACACCGCCGCCGCCGAGGGCGTTTTCCAGCAGGAAATTCAGGCTGTGGCTGGCGGGCAAGTACCAGCGTTCAACCCGCCCGTGGATTGGATCGAGGACGTGGCCCATCCAGTCGACGATCACTTCCGGCGTCAGGGCTTCGGCAATCCATGGCAGATATTCGGGAGCGCGGGCCATGACCCCGATGTTGCTGTGGTTGCCCTTGTCACCGGAACGGGCGACCGCCAGTTTGACCAGGGCCACGCTGGCGTCGGCCTGGCCAATCGGTTTCGGCGCGGCGAGCGGGACTGGCAGGTCCAGCGGGTCGAGCACATCGAGGGCGGGCAGGGCACACCGGTGGCGCCGGCCCATGAAATCAATGTCCAGCGTGCAGGCGGTTTTGTCGATGAGGAACGAGAACAGCCGGATCAGCGGATACACCGTCGGCCGCCCACCGACAATCCCGGTCAGCCCCGGCGCCATGCCGGTGGCGGCCTGGGCGATTTCCCGGGAGAACACGATCAAGGCCTGCTTGTCCGGATGGCGCACGGCGAGTTTGATCACCACTTCGCGGCTGTCCTGACGCTGGCCGTGAGGGCCGTAGGTGGCCTCGCTGCCCAGTAACTCGATATTCACATCGCTGTACGGCGCCCAGCCGCGCTGGCGGAACATTTCCGAAGTCTTGTTGATGATCGCATCGCTGACGCGCCGTGCCTTGTCGACGGCATCGATGCCGGCAATCAGGCAACTGGCGGTGCAGCGAAAACCATCGGGGTACGTCGCGCTGACCTTGTATTGAGCCGTCGGTGGCAGGCCTTTGGCACCGTGCACCTGCACTGCGTTCTTGCCTTGTTGCAGCAGTTTGACCTGAGTGAAATCGCACACCACATCGGGCAGCAGATACGCACGCGGGTCCCCGATTTCGTACAACATCTGTTCGCCCACCGTCAGCGGTGTGACCAGCCCGCCGGTACCTTCGGGTTTGCTGACGATGAACTGGCTGTCGGCGCTGACTTCGACGATGGGAAAGCCGATATGTTCGTAGTCGGGGACGTCGCGCCAATCAGTGAAGTTGCCGCCCGTGCACTGGGCGCCGCATTCGATGATGTGCCCGGCCAATGCTGCCTGGGCGAGCTTGTCGTAGTCGTGCCACGACCAGTCGAACTCATGCACCAGCGCAGCGCTGACCACGGCACTGTCGACCACGCGCCCGGTGATTACGATGTCCGCCCCCAGACGCAAGGCTTCGACGATGCCGGGTGCACCGAGGTAGGCATTGGTCGAGACGCACATCGATGGCAGGGGCGCGCCGCTGAACATTTCATGAATGCCCAGGTTGCCCAGCTGTTTGAATTGCGGTTGCAGGTCGTCACCCAGCAGCACGGCGATCTTCAGGGCCACCCCGGCCTTGTCGCAGGCCGCTTGCAGGGCGGCGGCGCAGGCTTGGGGATTGACCCCGCCGGCATTGCTGATGACCCGGATATTGTGTTCCGCGAGCTGCGGCAACAAGGGCGCGAGGACTTCGATGAAGTCGCCTGCGTAACCGGCCTGGGGATCTTTCATCCGCGCACCTGCCATGATCGACAGGGTGATCTCGGCCAGGTAATCAAAGACCAGATAATCCAGATGCCCGTGATTGACCAGTTGCGCGGCAGCGGTCGAGGTATCGCCCCAGAAGGCGCTGGCGCAGCCGATGCGAATTGTTTTTGGCGCAGTCCATTCCATAGCCATCTCCAACCGAAGTGCGTCGACATTACCAAGCAAGCGCTTGGTTTGTAAATGACTTGATTATCTTCTGCCCAAGCGCTTGCTTGGTTGCATCCATGAGCTTAAATTGCCCGCGCAATCCCGCTGTTTTCGGGGGGATCGGCGTTATTGATTGATCGACTGTAGGAGAGAACGGGTGGACGAGCAAAAAGCCCTGAGGGTCATGCGCGAATTGGTGGACAGCGGCCAATTGACCGACCCGGACAGCGCCCGTGGCAAGCTGCTGCAAGTGGCGGCCCACCTGTTCCGCAATAAAGGCTATGAACGCACGACCGTGCGCGATCTGGCCGGCGCCGTGGGCATTCAGTCCGGGAGTATTTTCCATCACTTCAAAAGCAAGGACGAAATCCTGCGCGCCGTGATGGAAGAAACCATACGCTACAACACCGCGTTGATGCGTGCGGCCATCGCCGAGGCCGGCAATGTGCGCGAGCGGGTGCTGGCGCTGATCCGGTGTGAATTGCAGTCGATCATGGGCGGCAGCGGCGAGGCCATGGCCGTGCTGGTCTACGAATGGCGCTCGTTGTCTGAAGACGGCCAGGCCAAGGTCCTGGCGCTGCGGGACATCTACGAAGACATCTGGCTGCAAGTACTGGGTGAAGCCAAGGCCGCCGGGTTTATCCGCGGTGATGTGTTCATCACCCGAAGGTTCCTGACCGGCGCATTGTCCTGGACCACGACGTGGTTTCGCGCCGATGGCAGCATGAGCCTCGATCAGTTGGCCGATGAGGCATTGATTCTGGTGCTGGAAGAGCGGCAATAAGCTAGTGTTGGCCAACATTAAACTGGCTATTCGGACGAAACCGCCTAGCTTGAATGCATTGATGCCGTTTTATTGGGGAGTGGGGTCGTTTTGATGGGTTTGCCAATTCGGACAGCCTCGCAGCTTTTGCTGGCGATGCTTGCAGCGTCAACGGTGATACCGTCCCAGGCTGCGCAACAGGTGCGCATTGGTGCCGCGCACTTTCCGCCCTACACCGTGCGCCCGGAATCCGGGGCCGATACCGGGTTGCTACCGCAACTGGTCGAGGCGCTGAACGCATCGCAAAGTGACTACCAGTTTGTCCTGGTACCCACTTCCATTCCCCGACGCTTCGGTGACTTCAAGCAGGACCGGGTCGACATGGCCATCTTCGAAAATCCCGCCTGGGGTTGGGAGGATATTCCTCACACGGCCGTCGACATGGGGCTGGAGGACGCCGAGATTTTTGTCGCGCAACGCCTGCCCGATCGACAGCAAAGCTATTTTGCCGACCTGAACGGCAAGCGTCTGGCATTGTTCAGTGGCTATCACTACGAATTCGCCAATTTCAATGCCGACCCCCAGTACCTCGCGAAAAACTACAACGCCACGCTGACCTATTCCCATGACAGCAATCTGCTGATGGTATTACGCGACCGGGCCGACATTGCCCTGGTCACGCGCTCTTACCTGAACGACTATTTTTTGCGCAATCCGGATGTCGCCAAGAAGTTGTTGGCGTCCGATCGCATCGATCAGGTCTATCACCACTACGCAATTCTGCGTCCGACTGCGCCCATCAGCGGCGAGGCCTTCGGCAAGTTGTTGCAAGGCTTGCGGGACAACGGCCAGATGCTGAGGATTTTCGATCCGTACAAGATTGCGATTGTGCCGATCCCGCACAACGAACCGGCTCAACAGGTCGCGAAGTGATGGTCTTTTCCTAAATTTCCCGCCGTGGCTCACGTCACCTCGTTGAACTGTCGACGATTATCGTGAGCCTGATCCATGCCCAATCTGAATGACCTGACTGCCCTGTGTCTGCCGACAGGCAGTCGTCTTGCCGCTGATGAAACGCCAAGTCGCCTGAGTCTCAGCCTGGAGGGGCAACCGTTGCTCACCCTGCGGCTGATGCGTGGCCCCGAATTGCACGTGCAACTGCAAGAGCGTTTCGGTCGCCCTGAAGGGCAGGCGTTGTGGGCGGCCTGTTACTGGCTGTTCGCCCGCGACCCCGACTGTCAGCGCCTGGTCTGGCAACTGCAAGACGTGCCGAACGAAGCCGTGTTCAGCGGCTTGCTGATTCCGACCTCCATCAGCGGCCAGTATCACTGCGAGCGCACCTTGTTCTGGCAGTTGCCGCAGCCGTGGCTGAGGCATTCACTGACCGGCAGCTATCCGCAGCAAATGCTCATGAGCGACGGCAAGCGTCATCCACGGCGGCCGGTCAAACCCCGTGGTGAAGTGTATCGACGCTTCGATGCGCGGCTAGGCACCTGGGTTTCCCTGCGCACGCTGGAAATCGAGCAAGACCTGGCACGCTTCAACCGTTGGCAGAACAGCCCGCGCGTCGCCAGTTTCTGGCAGGAGGAGGGCAGCCTCGAACAGCATCGCGAATACCTGAACAAACTCGAGGCCGACCCGCACACGTTAACGCTCATCGGTAGTTTCGACGATCAGCCGTTTGCTTATTTCGAGGCTTATTGGGCCAGGGAAGATCGCATCGCGCCGTTCTATGAGGTCAACGACTACGACCGTGGCATTCACATGCTGGTGGGTGAGGAAAATCATCGCGGTCCGCACAAGGTGGCGAGCTGGTTATCGGCGCTGGTGCATTACCTGTTTCTCGATGATCCGCGCACGCAGCGCGTGGTTGCCGAGCCTCGTGCCGATAACGCGAAGATGATCGGGTACATGCAAAACCAGTGCTTTCACTGCGAGAAAGAGTTCGACTTCCCGCACAAGCGCGCGGCCTTGATGGTGTTGGGGCGGGAGCGGTTTTTTGATCGCTGCGCACTGGCTTGATGCTTGAGGCTCAAGATTCGTTGCGGTCTTGAGTCAGCCTTCGCGAGCAAGCCCGCTCCCACAGGTTCAGCGCACACCCTGTGGGAGCGGGCTTGCTCGCGAAGGGCGCGACGCAGATTTCAGATCTTATTGGCGGGAAGCCGCATCGCCACGCTTGCCCGACACCTTGCGGCAGTGCACCAGCGCATCACGAATCATGAAGTTCACCAGGGTCGGCGAGACGCCGAGTTCCCTGGCGATGTCTTTTTGCGGTACGCCGTGCAGGCGATACATCTCGAAGGCGTAGCGGGTGCGGCTCGGCAACTCCGTCAACGCATCGGCAATGTGCTCCAGCGTCGAGAAATTGATGTGCGAAGTTTCCGGTGACGCACCCTGGATCACCACATTCAGACCTTCCTCTTCAGGGCCGGAATACTTCTGTTCCAGCGCCTGCTTGCGGTAATGGTCGATCGCCAGGTTGCGCACGATCTGGAACAGGTAGCTGAGCTGGGCCTTGATCGAACTGGTGATGGGCGGGGCCGATTGCAGCCGGAAGAATGCGTCCTGCACAACATCTTCGGCACGTGAGCGGCAACCGGTAATTCGGGCGGCAATCTTCACCAGAATCAATCGATTGTCGACGAATGCCTGAAGTAGCGGTGTATCGCACCTGCTTGTGGATACTGGTTCCATCATGGAAATCACCCTGCTGCCAAAAGGTTGGTGGGACGGCGAATAAACCGGGGGGGCCGTCCTACACATCGAGCGACAAATTAGGCGTAATGATAATGATTGTCAAATGAGAAGAAGAACTAGTGCGCTACAAAGATGCAGAGCGAGAACTGCGACACGCTGACTCACTTCAGTCCGCTTTGTGTTCCGGTCTGGCGACTAATTAATTCAAGACGTCATCCGTTCTCATTGGTGAATGGAACAGCGCAATTCTCATAACCCTGTAGGAGCGAGCTCGCTCGCGATGGTCGTCAACGATGGCGATGGGCGCCTGACACTCCGCGGCGTTCTCCTTTTTTCGCGAGCAAGCTCGCTCCTACAGCCGAAATCAGGCAGGAAACCTCATGACCGACGCGTTCGAACTCCCCAGCACAATGGTCCAGGCCCTTCAGCGCCGTGCGGCACTGACACCGGATCGGGTGGCCTTGCGTTTTCTCGCCGAGACTCCGGAACAAATGGTGGTGCTCAGCTATCGCGAACTGGATCAGCGGGCGCGAACGATAGCCGGCGCGTTGCAGGCTCAAGCGGATGTTGGCGACCGCGCCGTGTTGCTGTTCCCCAGCGGCCCGGATTACGTCGCGGCGTTTTTCGGTTGCCTGTACGCCGGGGTGATTGCAGTGCCGGCCTATCCGCCGGAGTCGACGCGGCGTCATCACCAGGAACGCCTGTTGTCGATCATCGACGATGCCCAACCGCGCCTGCTGCTGACCAGTGCCGGACTGCGCGATGCATTGCAGCCAATCGACGGGGCGCCGCCGTTGCTGTGTGTCGATACCCTCGACGGTGCACTGGCCGAGCGCTGGGTCGCGGCGGATTTGCAGGACGATCACATTGCTTTTCTGCAATACACCTCCGGCTCCACCGCATTGCCCAAAGGCGTGCAAGTCAGCCACGGCAATCTGGTGGCCAACGAACTGCTGATTCGCCACGGTTTCGGCATTGACCTGAACCCCGATGACGTTATCGTCAGCTGGCTGCCGCTGTATCACGACATGGGTCTGATCGGCGGCCTGTTGCAGCCGATTTTCAGCGGCGTGCCTTGCGTGTTGATGTCCCCGGCGTACTTCCTTGGCCGGCCGTTGCGCTGGCTGGAAGCGATCAGCGAGTACGGCGGCACCATCAGCGGCGGGCCGGATTTTGCCTATCGCTTGTGCAGCGAACGGGTCAGCGAGACGGCTCTGGAGCGGCTCGATCTGAGTGGCTGGCGCGTGGCGTATTCCGGTTCCGAACCGATTCGCCTCGACACCCTGGAACGCTTCACGGAGAAGTTCGCGACCTGCGGCTTCACCGCAGACAGTTTCATGGCCTCCTATGGTCTGGCCGAAGCCACATTGTTCGTGGCCGGCACAACGCGTGGCCAAGGCATCGGCAACCTGCGGGTGGACGATCAGGCCCTGGCGCAGAACCGTGTCGAAGCGGGCGAGGGCAGCCCGATCATGAGTTGCGGTATCAGCCAACCGGCGCACGCCGTGCTGATCATCGACCCGGTCACGCTCACCGAACAGACCGACAACGCCGTCGGTGAAGTCTGGGCCAGCGGGCCGAGCATCGCCCTCGGCTACTGGCGCAACCCCGAGGCGTCCGCCAGGACCTTCGTCCGGCACGCCGGCCAGACCTGGCTGCGAACCGGTGACCTGGGCTTCATGCGCAACGGCGAGCTGTTCATCACCGGGCGCCTGAAAGACCTGCTGATCGTGCGCGGGCACAACCTGTACCCGCAAGACATCGAGCAGACCGTCGAGCGCGAAGTGGAAGTGGTGCGCAAGGGGCGGGTTGCCGCCTTCGCTGTCTCGATCGAGGGTCAGGAAGGCATCGGCATCGCCGCCGAAATCAGCCGCAGCGTGCAGAAAATCCTGCCACCCGAGTCCTTGATCAAAGCCATTCGCCAGGCCGTCGCCGAGGCGTATCAGGAAGCACCGAGCGTGGTGGTGCTGCTCAATCCGGGCGCGCTGCCCAAGACATCCAGCGGCAAAGTGCAACGCTCGGCGTGCCGCAGCCGCCTGGCGGACGGCAATCTCGACAGCTACGCGGTGTTCCCGTCGGCCAACACCGAGAGCGCAGGCCAGATCGAGTCGGGCTCCGAGCTGCAAAGCCTGATCGGTCGCATCTGGTGTGAGCAGTTGCAGGTCGGGCGGGTGGACGCCGACGATCATTTTTTCCTGCTCGGCGGCAACTCCATTGCGGCGACGCAAGTGGTGGCGCGCCTGCGCGAAGAACTCGGTCTGGAGTTGAACCTGCGCCTGCTGTTCGAAGCGCCGACCCTCGGCGCATTCGCCGATGTCGTGGCCAATCTGCAACAGGACGGTGGCCTGGCCCAGGGTGCGATCACCGCGCTGTCGCGCCTGCAACCGATGCCGCAATCCCTGGCACAAAACCGCCTGTGGATCACCTGGCAACTCGACCCCCAAAGCAGCGCCTACAACATTCCCGGTGCCTTGCACCTGCGCGGCGAGCTGGATGAGGACGCCTTGCGCAGCAGTTTCCAGCAGTTGATCGAGCGCCACGAATCCCTGCGCACGCGATTCTTCGAGCGTGATGGCGTGGCGCTGCAACAGGTCGATGCGGCTGGCCAGTTCAATTTGCACATGATCGACATCAGCGACCGGCCTGCTGCCGAGCGTGAATCCCGCGCGCAGCAAATCCGCGAGGATGAAGCGCGTACCCGGTTCGATCTGGAGAAAGGCCCGCTGCTGCGGGTGACGCTGGTACGCCTCGACGACGAAGATCATCAGTTGTTGGTGACGATGCACCACATCATCGCTGACGGCTGGTCGCTGAATGTGCTGATCGACGAGTTCTCGCGCCTGTATGCGGCCGCCTGCCAGGGGCAGCAAGCGGTGCTGGCGCCGTTGCCGACGCAGTACGCCGATTACGCCAGCTGGCAGCGCCAATGGCTGGCGCAAGGGGAGAGCGAGCGGCAACTGGCTTACTGGAAAGCACAGTTGGGCGAGGAGCATCCAGCGTTGAGCCTGGCCACCGATCATCCGCGCTTGGCGCAGCAACTGCGTAGCGCTGCACGACACACGGTGCGTCTGGGCGCCCCCCTCAGCGAAGCCATTCGCCAGACCGCCCAGGCCCATGAATCCACACCGTTCATGCTGCTGCTTGCAGTGTTCCAGAGCCTGTTGCACCGCTACAGCGGCCAACGGGACATCCGCATCGGCGTGCCCAATGCCAACCGCCCGCGCCTGGAAACCCAAGGGCTGATTGGCTTCTTCATCAATACCCAGGTGTTGCGCGCCGAGGTGGATTCGCGCCTGCCATTCGTTGAGCTGCTGGCGCAAACCCGACACGCCGCATTGGGCGCCCAGGCCCATCAGGACCTGCCATTCGAGCAACTGCTGGAAGCCTTCCCGCAGGCCCGCGAGCAGGGCCTGTTCCAGGTCATGTTCAACCATCAGCAACGGGACTTGAGCGCCTTGCGCCGGCTGCCGGGATTGTTGGCCGAAGAGCTGCCGTGGCACAGCCGCGAAGCCAAGTTCGATTTGCAGTTGCACAGTGAAGAAGACCGCAATGGTCGCCTGACCTTGTCCTTTGACTACGCCAGCGAGTTGTTCGACGTCACGACCATCGAGCGCCTGGCCGAACACTTCAGCAACCTGTTGCGGGCGGTCTGCGAGCAACCGAAAACTGCCATTGGCGACCTGCAACTGATGACGGTTACCGAGCAGCAGCAACAATCGGGGTGGGCCATCGCACCGTGCACAGCAGCCAGTCAATGGCTGCCCGAATGGCTCAATGAGCAAGCGCGCCAGACGCCGCAGCACACCGCGCTGGTGTGGGACGGCGGCAGCCTGGACTTCGCCGAACTGCACGCTCAGGCCAACCGTCTGGCCCATTACCTGCGCGACAAAGGCGTCGGCCCGGACGTCTGCGTGGCCATCGCCTGCGAACGTTCGCCGCAACTGCTGATCGGCCTGCTGGCGATCATCAAGGCTGGCGGTGCTTATGTACCGCTGGACCCGGATTACCCGGCCGAGCGCCTGGCCTACATGCTCAGTGACAGCAGCGTTGAATTGCTGCTGACGCAAACCCGATTGCTCGAGCGCTTGCCGGCCTGCGAGGGCGTCAGCGTGATCGCCATGGACACCTTGCATCTGGACCGCTGGCCAAGCCACGCGCCGGGGTTGCGCCTGCAGGGCGACAACCTCGTCTACGTGATTTACACCTCGGGATCCACCGGCCAGCCCAAAGGCGTCGGTAACACCCACGCGGCGCTGGCCGAGCGCCTGCAATGGATGCAGGACACGTATCACCTGAACGAAACCGACGTGCTGATGCAAAAGGCGCCGATCAGTTTCGACGTGTCGGTGTGGGAGTGCTTCTGGCCGCTGATCACCGGCAGCAAGCTGTTGATCACCGGCCCCGGTGAACACCGCGATCCGTATCGCATCGCGCAGCTTGTGCAAGAACACGGCGTGACCACGTTGCACTTCGTGCCGCCGCTGCTTTCGTTGTTCATCGATGAACCGCTCAGCGCTGAATGCACTAGCCTGCGTCGGCTGTTCTCCGGAGGCGAAGCCTTGCCTGCGGAGCTGCGCAATCGTGTGCTGGCACAACTGCCGGCGGTGCAACTGCACAACCGCTACGGACCGACTGAAACCGCGATCAACGTCACGCATTGGCAGTGCTCCAGCGCCGACGGCGAACGCTCGCCGATTGGCCGGCCGCTGGGTAATGTGATCTGCCGCGTGCTCGACGGCGATCTCAACCCCGTTCCGGCCGGCGTGGCGGGTGAGCTGTGCATCGGCGGCATTGGTTTAGCCCGTGGTTACCTCGGTCGCCCGGCATTGACCGCTGAACGATTCGTGGTCGACCCATTGGGCGAGCCGGGCACGCGCCTGTACCGCACCGGTGACCGGGCGCGCTGGACGGCGGACGGCGTGATCGAATACCTCGGCCGTCTCGATCAGCAGGTCAAACTGCGCGGGTTCCGGGTCGAACCAGAGGAAATCGAAGCGCGCCTGCTGGCCCGGGAGGGGGTTGCGCAAGCCGTGGTGCTGGTGCGCGAAACCGTGGCCGGTGCGCAGCTGATCGGTTACTACACCGCTGCGGACAATGCCGGGGACGAAGCCGACCAATCTGCGCGCCTGAAAAGCGCATTGGCCGCCGAACTGCCGGAATACATGGTACCGGCGCAACTGATGCGCCTGGACGAAATGCCCCTCAGCCCGAGCGGCAAACTCGACCGTCGCGCCTTGCCGGAACCGCAGTGGCAGGTTCGCGAACACGTTGAACCCGTGACGGAGCTGGAACAACACATCGCCGGTATCTGGCGCGAAGTGCTGGGTTTGACACAAGTCGGCCTGCGCGATGAATTCTTTGCACTCGGTGGCCACTCATTGCTGGCCACGCAAATCATCTCCCGCACCCGCCAGGCCTGCGACGTCGAGTTGCCGCTGCGGGTGCTGTTCGAACACAGCGAACTCGCTGCGTTTGCCGAACAGGTTCGCCTGAACCAGGCCAGCGGCCGCACCAATAAACAGTTGCCGATTGAACAAGTCGACCGCCGCCAAGCGGTGCCGCTGTCCTATTCCCAGCAACGCATGTGGTTTCTCTGGCAGCTGGAGCCGGACAGCCCGGCGTACAACGTCGGCGGCATGGCGCGGCTGCGCGGCGTGCTCGACGTCGCATGTTTCGAAGCCGCGCTGCAAGCCCTGATTCTGCGCCACGAAACCCTGCGCACCACGTTCCCGAGCATTGACGGCGTCGCCCGCCAACACGTGCACGCGCAATCCGGCGTGCACATGGCGTGGAAGGATCTCACCGCGCTGGATGCCGAAAGCCGCGAGTGGCAGGTTCAGCAACTGGCCGACGACGAAGCGCACCAGCCGTTCGATCTGGAAACCGGACCGTTGCTGCGCGCCTGCCTGGTCAAGACCACCGAACAGGAACACTACTTCGTTCTGACCCTGCACCACATCGTCACCGAAGGCTGGGCGATGGACATTTTTGCCCGGGAACTCAGCGCGCTGTACGAAGCGTTCGTCGATGATCGTGAATCACCACTGGCGCCGTTGCCAGTGCAGTACCTGGATTACAGCGTGTGGCAACGTCAGTGGCTGGAGTCCGGCGAGCGTCAGCGCCAGCTCGATTACTGGACCACGCAGCTGGGCCGCGAACACCCGTTGCTGGAGTTGCCGGCCGACCGTCCGCGTCCGCCGGTGCAAAGCCATCAGGGGGAGTTGTACCGGTTCGACCTGAGCGACGACCTCGCGGCACGGGTCCGCGCCTTCAACGCACAACACGGCCTGACTCTGTTCATGACCATGACCACCGCCCTGGCGACGCTGCTGTACCGCTACAGCGGCCAGACCGATTTGCGCATCGGCGCCCCGGTAGCCAACCGCATTCGTCCGGAAAGCGAAGGGCTGATCGGCGCGTTCCTCAATACTCAAGTGCTGCGTTGCCAGCTCGACGGGCAGATGTCCGTGGGCGAGCTGTTCGAGCAGGTCCGGCACACGGTGATCGAAGGCCAGTCCCATCAGGACCTGCCATTCGATCATTTGGTGGAAGCCTTGCAACCACCGCGTAGCGCGGCCTACAACCCGTTGTTCCAGGTGATGTGCAACGTGCAGCGCTGGGAGTTCCAGCAAAGCCGAACCCTGGCCGGTATGACGGTCGAGTACCTGGTCAACGATGCCCGCGCAACCAAGTTCGACCTCAACCTGGAAGTCACTGACCTCGACCATCGCCTGGGTTGCTGTCTGACCTACAGCACCGATCTGTTCGACGAACCGCGCATCGCCCGCATGGCCGGGCATTGGCGCAATCTGCTGGAGGCACTGATTGCCGATCCGCAACAGCGCTTGAGCGAGCTGCCGCTGCTGGACGCCGGGGAACAACAACATCTGCTCGACAGTCTTGGCATCGAACCGGGTGAGCATCGACTCGATCAGTGCATTCATCATCTATTCAGCGAACAGGCCCAGGCGCGTCCGGATGCTCCGGCGCTGACCTTCGCCGGACAAACCCTTAGCTACGCCGAACTCGACCGCCGCGCCAATCGCCTCGCGTGGATGCTGCGCGAGCGCGGCGTCGGACCGCAGGTTCGTGTGGGCCTGGCACTTGAGCGCTCGCTGGAAATGGTCGTCGGCCTGCTGGCGATCCTCAAGGCCGGCGGCGCTTATGTGCCGCTGGATCCGGAATACCCGCTGGAACGCCTGCACTACATGATCGAAGACAGCGGCATCGGTCTGCTGCTCAGCGATGCGACGATGTTCAAGGCCCTGGGCGAGTTGCCGGCGAGCGTCGGTCGCTGCTGTCTTGAAGAGGACGCCGCTGCACTGGCCGGCTATCCGGCCACCGAGTTGCCATTGACCAGCCTGCCGCAGCATCAGGCCTACCTGATTTACACCTCGGGCTCGACCGGCAAGCCGAAAGGCGTAGTGGTGTCCCACGGCGAAATCGCCATGCATTGCCGCGCCGTGATCGAGCGTTTCAGCATGCGCCCCGACGACTGCGAGCTGCACTTCTATTCGATCAACTTCGACGCCGCCACCGAACGTTTGCTGGTGCCGCTGCTCAGCGGTGCGCAAGTGGTACTGCGGGCTCAAGGGCAGTGGGATGCGGAAGAAATCTGTGGCCTGATCCGTCGTCATCACATCAACGTCCTCGGTTTCACGCCGAGCTACGGCAGCCAGTTGGCGCAATGGCTGGCAACGCAAAATGAAACCCTGCCGGTGCGGATGATCATCACCGGCGGCGAAGCGCTGACCGGTGAACACCTGGCGCGGATTCGCGCAGCGTTCCAGCCGAGCCAGTTCTTCAACGCCTACGGCCCAACCGAAACCGTGGTCATGCCGCTGGCCAGCCGCGCCCCTGAAGTGCTGGAAGAGGGCGCCGGCAGCGTGCCGATCGGCAGCGTGATCGGTAACCGCGTGGCCTATATTCTCGACGCCGATCTGGCGTTGCTGCCGCAAGGTGCGACGGGTGAGTTGTACGTCGGCGGCGCGGGTCTGGCCCAGGGGTATCACCAGCGTCCGGGGATGACCGCGGAGCGGTTCGTGGCCGATCCGTTTGCCGCCAGCGGCGGGCGTATCTACCGCACCGGCGACCTGGTGCGTCAGCGGGCCGACGGCCTGGTGGAATACCTCGGGCGGATCGACCACCAGGTGAAGATTCGTGGTTTCCGTATCGAATTGGGCGAGATCGAAACCCGTCTGCTGGAGCATGCGTCGATTCGCGAGGCCGTGGTGCTGGCACTCGATGCACCGAGCGGCAAGCAACTGGTCGGCTATCTGGTAACGGATTTCGCTGAGCAAGACGAAGCGCAGCAAACCGCTTTGCGTGAATCGCTCAAGGCCCGTTTGAAAGCGCAACTGCCGGATTACATGGTGCCCACGCACCTGATCCTGTTGGCCAGCATGCCGCTGACCGCCAACGGCAAACTCGACCGCCGCGCACTGCCGGCGCCGGATCCGGAGCTCAATCGCCAACACTACGTGGCGCCCGGCAACGAGCTCGAAATCACGCTCGCGCAGATCTGGTGCGAAGTGCTCAACGTCGGTCAGGTTGGCCTCAACGACAACTTCTTCGAACTGGGCGGTGACTCGATTCTGTCGATCCAGGTGGTCAGCCGGGCACGGCAGCAGGGCATTCACTTCAGCCCGCGTGAGCTGTTCCAGCACCAGACCGTGCAGACCCTTGCCGCCGTGGCCACCCGCAGCGAGCAGGTCAGCGCCGAGCAAGGCTTGATCATCGGCGAGTCGCGTCTGACGCCGATCCAGCACTGGTTCTTCGACAGCGATATCCCGCAACACCAACACTGGAACCAGGCGTTGGTGATGCAACCGGCCGTGACGCTGGAACCCCATCGTCTGGAGCAAGCGATGCTGGCGGTGATCGAGCAGCACGACGCCTTGCGCCTGCGATTCAGCAACCTTGCCGGCCAATGGCAGGCCATGCACCCATCTGTTTTCGATGCACCGGTACTGTGGCAGGTGCGCGTTTCGTCCATGGACAAATGCGCGGCGTTGTTCGCCGATGCCCAGCGCAGCCTCGACCTGGAAGAGGGGCCGTTGCTGCGCGTGTTGCTGGTCGATGGTCCCGCAGGTCAGCAACGCTTGTTCATCGCTATCCACCACTTGGTGGTGGACGGTGTGTCGTGGCGGGTGCTGCTGGATGACCTGCAAACCGTGTATCGCCAACTGGACGCGCAACAGTCGGTGAAACTGCCGGCGAAAACCAGTGCCTTCAAGGATTGGGCCGCACGCTTGCAGGCCTACGCCGGTAGCGAATCCCTGCGTGAAGAACTGGGCTGGTGGCAAGCGCAACTGGCCGGGCCAAGTGCCGAATTGCCGTGTGATCGTCCCGAGGGCGCACGGCAGAACCGGCATGCGCAAACCGTCAGCGTGCGCCTCGACAGCGAGCGCACCCGGCAACTGCTGCAACAGGCGCCGAGTGCCTATCGCACCCAGGTCAACGACCTGCTGCTGACCGCGTTGGCCCGCGTGCTGTGCCGCTGGAGCGGTCAGCCATCGGCGCTGATTCAACTGGAAGGCCACGGCCGCGAAGTGCTGTTCGACGACATCGACCTGACCCGCACCGTCGGCTGGTTTACCAGCGCCTATCCGCTGCGCCTGACGCCGTCGAACATTGAAGAAGCCGCCGGGCAAGGCGCGTCGATCAAGGCGATCAAGGAACAACTGCGTGCCGTCCCGCACAAGGGCCTGGGTTATGGCGTGCTGCGCTATCTCGCCGATGATCAGAGTCGCCACAGCATGGCGGCGTTGCCGGTGGCGCTGATTACTTTCAACTACCTCGGCCAGTTCGACCAGAGCTTCGGGGCGGACGCGCTGTTCCATCCGCTGGATGAAGCCATCGGCGCGGCCCATGATGCCAATGCACTATTGCCCAATGAGCTGAGCGTCGACAGTCAGGTGTATGGCGGTGAACTGGTGCTGCGCTGGACCTTCAGCGCTGAACGCTTTGACCCGCAGACGATCAACGAGTTGGCTGACGCGTACCTCGGCGAACTGCAAAGCCTGATCGGGCATTGCCTGCGCGACGATGCCGGTGGCCTGACACCGTCGGACTTCCCGCTGGCGCAGCTCAATCAGACACAACTGGATGCGCTGCCGGTCCCGGCCGCCGTCATCGAAGACGTCTACCCGTTGACCCCGATGCAGGAAGGCATGCTGTTGCACACTTTGCTGGAACCGGGCACCGGCCTGTATTACATGCAGGACCGTTACCGCATCAACAGCGAACTCGACCCGCAGCGTTTCGCCCAGGCCTGGCAAGCGGTGATCGCCCGCCATGAAGCATTGCGCGCCTCGTTCTGCTGGAACGTCGGTGAAGCCATGTTGCAAGTGATCCACAAACCGGGCAGCACGCCGATCGAATACCTCGACTGGAGCGATCTCGCCGAAGCCGAGCAAGAGTCGAAATTGCAAACCTTGCTCAAGACCGAACGCGAGGCCGGGTTCGATCTGCTCAACCAGGCACCGTTCCACTTGCGTCTGATCCGGGTCGGCGCGGCGCGCTACTGGTTCATGATGAGCAACCACCACATTCTCATCGATGCCTGGTGCCGTTCGCTGCTGATGAACGATTTCTTCGAAATCTACAGCGCCCTCGGCGAAGGCCGGGAAGTGCAGCTTGGGCTTGTGTCACGTTATCGCGACTACATCGGCTGGCTGCAGCATCAGAGCCTGGCCGAAGCGCGCCAATGGTGGAAAGCCAACCTGCAAGGTTTCGAACGGACCACACCGATCCCAAGCGACCGGCCATTGCTGCGTGAACATGCCGGCGACAGCGGCGGCATGATCGTCGGCGACCGCTACACAAGGCTCGATGCCCGTGACGGCGCGCAATTGCGCGAACTGGCCCAGGCGCATCAACTGACGATCAACACCTTCGCCCAGGCGGCATGGGCCCTGGTGCTGCGGCGCTTGAGCGGTGATCGCGACGTGCTGTTCGGCGTCACCGTGGCCGGGCGTCCGGTGGACATGCCGCAAATGCAGCGTACCGTCGGCCTGTTCATCAACAGTGTCGCGCTGCGGGTGAAAATGCCTGAGGATGGCCAGCGTTGCAGCGTGCGCCAGTGGCTCAGCGGTCTGCTCGACAACAACATGCAACTGCGTGAGTACGAATACCTGCCGCTGGTGGACATCCAGGAACAGAGCGAATTGCCCAAAGGCCAGCCGTTGTTCGACAGCCTGTTCGTGTTCGAAAACGCCCCGGTGGAAGTCTCGGTGCTGGACCGTGCGCAGAGCCTCAACGCGACGTCGGATTCGGGCCGCACGCATACCAACTTCCCGCTCACGGCCGTGTGCTATCCGGGTGATGACCTGGGCTTGCACCTGTCCTACGACCAGCGCTACTTCGATGAGGCCACGGTCGAGCGCATGCTCGGTGAGTTCAAGCGATTGCTGTTGGCGTTGGTGGAAGGTTTCCATGGCGACATGGCCGACCTGCCGTTGCTGGGGGCCGAAGAGCAGGACTTCCTCATCCATGGCTGCAACCAGAGCGAACACCCGTATCCGCTGGAGCAGAGCTACGTTGCATTGTTTGAAACGCAGGTCGCCAGGCACCCGCAGCGGATTGCCGCCAGTTGTCTTGACCGCCAACACAGTTATCTTGAGCTGAACCAACGCAGTAACCGTCTCGGTCATGCGTTGATCGCCGCCGGTGTCGGGCGCGATCAACCGGTGGCGTTGCTGGCCGAACGCAGCCTCGATTTGCTGGGCATGATCATCGGCAGCTTCAAGGCGGGTGCGGGTTACCTGCCGCTGGACCCGGGTTTGCCGAGTCAGCGCCTGAGCCGGATCATCGAACTGAGTCGCACACCTTTGCTGGTGTGCACGCAAGCGTGCCGTGAACAGGCGCAGGCCTTGCTCGACGAGTCTGGCTGCTCCAGCCGGCCACGGCTGCTGGTCTGGGAGGAGGTTCAGGCCCTTGCGCTGTCAGTGGACAATCCTGGCATCTACAGTGCTGCGGATAACCTCGCCTACGTGATCTACACCTCCGGTTCCACGGGGTTGCCGAAAGGCGTGATGGTCGAACAGCGCGGCATGCTCAATAACCAATTGAGCAAGGTGCCGTACCTGAACCTGAGCGACGCCGACGTGATCGCGCAAACCGCTTCGCAAAGCTTTGATATTTCGGTCTGGCAGTTCCTCGCCGCGCCGTTGTTCGGCGCACGGGTGGACATCGTGCCGAACACCATTGCCCACGACCCACAGGGCTTGCTGGCCCATGTGCAGAGCCAGGGCATCACTGTGCTGGAAAGCGTGCCGTCACTGATCCAGGGCATGCTCGCCCAGGAACGCATGAGCCTCGAAGGCCTGCGCTGGATGTTGCCAACGGGTGAGGCGATGCCGCCGGAGCTGGCGCATCAATGGCTGTTGCGCTATCCGCAGATCGGCCTGGTCAATGCATATGGCCCGGCGGAGTGTTCGGATGACGTGGCGTTCTTCCGCGTTGACCTGGCCTCGACTCGCGGCAGTTACCTGCCGATCGGCACGCCGACCGACAACAACAGGTTGTACCTGCTCGACGGAGCGCTGGAACTGGTGCCGCTGGGTGCGGTGGGTGAACTGTGCGTGGCGGGGACCGGAGTCGGTCGTGGCTATGTCGGCGATCCGCTGCGCACGGCACCGGTGTTTGTGCCGAACCCGTTCGGCGCACCGGGTGAGCGCCTGTATCGCACCGGCGACCTGGCCCGCCGTCGCAGTGACGGCGTGCTGGAGTATGTCGGGCGCATCGACCACCAGGTGAAGATTCGCGGCTATCGCATCGAGCTGGGTGAAATCGAAGCACGCCTGCACGAACAACCGGAAGTCCGCGATGCGGCGGTCGGTGTGCAGGACGGCGCGAACGGCAAGCATCTGGTGGGTTATCTGGTGGCGGTCGATTCAGCGCTCAATTGCGCTGAATGCCTGGAGCGCATCAAGCAACGCCTGCGCGCCGAACTGCCGGAATACATGGTGCCGCTGCACTGGCTGTGGCTGGACAAGCTGCCGCTCAACACCAACGGCAAACTCGACCGCAAGGCCCTGCCGGCGCTGGAGATTGGCCAGATGCACAGCCAGGATTACCAGGCACCGCGCAATGACCTGGAGCAAACCCTGGCGGGCATCTGGGCCGAGGTGTTGAAGGTCGAGAAGGTGGGCGTTCGCGACAATTTCTTCGAGTTGGGCGGGCATTCGCTGCTGGCCACGCAGATTGCCTCGCGGGTGCAGAAAACCCTGCAACGGGATGTGCCGTTGCGGGCGATGTTCGAGTGCAGCACGGTGGAGGAGTTGGCCCAGTACATCGACGGGTTGATGGTGAGCGAGATCACCGAGGAGAAGGTGGATCGCTTGAATGATCTGATGGCGGAGCTGGAGGCGCTGTGATTCTCTAGTGTTTGTACCGGCCTCATCGCGGGCAAGCCCGCTCCCACAGGGAGTTCTGGTGTGCACAAATCATATGTTCACCACTACCCCTTGTGGGAGCGGGCTTGCCCGCGAAGGCGTCAGTACTGTCATCGCAAATCTGTAGGTAAAACTACTTCGGCCCGAGAATCTTCACCAACTTGTCCGGCGAGGGCGCGCCTTGCTGCTGTTGCAGATTGCCCTTGTCGTCCATGTAGAAAATCGCTGGCGTCGCCTGCAGCTCCAGCTCTTCCATCAATTGCATGTTGGCCGCGAATTTTGCCTGAATCGCTGGCGGCACATCTTTCAAGGCCTTGAGCGAACTGTCCTTGCCAGCGGCTTCGTGATCCTGCAGGGCTTTTTCCGGGTCTTTGGCCGCTAGCAGTGCGGCGGATTTCCCCGGGCTGTCTTCGCGGATGATGCCTACCATGATGTGACGCAGTTGCACCTTTCCAGCCTTGACCCACGGCCGGGCCTGTTCCCAGAACATATTGCAGTACGGGCAGTTCGGGTCACTGAACAGGTACACCACGCGCGGCGCATCCTTTTTGCCGTCGCCGATCCAGTTGCTGGTTTCGAACTTGGCCCAGACTTCCTTGGCCATCGGTGCGTACACCAGTTTCTGCAATGGCGCGCTGCTCAGGTCATTGCCTTCGGCGTCATACAAGTTGCCCAGCAACACGTGTTTGCCATCCGGAGTCAGGTACAGCGCCATGCCGCGGCTCTGGTATTGCGCGGCATAACCGCGCAAGCCGTCGGGGGCATCGAACTGACCGACGATTTTCGCACCCTTGGCCTCGATTTTCTTGATGGCATCGGGCAACTCTTCGGCCTGTACCGACGGCAGGTGCAACAGGGCAGCACCGAGGCTCAGGGTCAGCAGGTGGCGGAGGCGGGGCATGGCAGTTTCCTTGAAGAGGTGACGGGAACGGTGTCGAAGTTTTCCAGTGCGCGGGCCAGGCTGGCTTCCGACAGCTCGCCCAGATGACTGCCCAGCAGACGACCTTCGGGGCTATAGAACAGCGTAGTCGGCAATGCCATGGAACCGACGGCCTGGCTCAGACGCCCGCCGCCGTCGAACAGCACGTTGGTCAGGCTCAGGCCCTGGGTTTCCAGAAAGGTCGCAACGCTTTGCATGCTTTCCGCCTGATTGACGAACAGGAACGTCAGGTCCGGCCGGTGTTGCTGGGCGTTTTCCAGCACCGGCATTTCACGGCGACATGGCGGGCACCAGGTGGCCCAGAGATTGATCACCAACGGGCCCCCCTTGTAGTCGGCCAATTGCACGACTTCTCCGGCGGCGTTTTTCAAGGTGATTTCCGGCAGGCGTGTGCCTTGTTCATAAATCGACAGTGAGAACGTCGCCAACAGCCAGAACGCCAGGCCGCTGACCACACCAAAGCCCAATGGACGGCGTAAACCCGGGCGACGCCAGCCGCGATACAGCGTGGCAAGCAAAACGACAATCACCCCCGGCCAGGCGAGGAAACCGCCATCGCGCAGGTCGATGACCTGCCACGGATTATTGCGATAGTGCGCCCAATAGACCGCCACGAAGCTGACTCGGGCTGCCAGCATACCCAGCAGAAAGAGGCTGAACAGTACCGACTCGGGGTTTTCACCCCCACGCCTGGCCACCCGCCAGCCAACAAAAGTGGCCAGCGCCAGCGCACTGATCAACAGCAGGTGATTGAGCGCGATGGCAAAGGTGCCGAGGGTGAAGGTCAGCATTAACGGGCGTCTCGGGTGATGGTCCAGCGTTGCAGGAAAGTTTGCGCATCGACCTCGCCGGTGATGCGCTGGCTGCGCCGCTCTTCGCCGTCAGCGCCAATCCACAGCAGGCTCGGTGGCCCTGGCACTTTGTAACGAGCGAGCAGTTCGCGGCTGGCGGCATTGTCGGCGGTGACGTCCAGCCGGAGCAAGCGCACATCGCTCAAGGCTTCGAGGACACGGGTTTTGCCGAAGACCTGTTTTTCCATGACCTTGCACGACACGCACCAGTCGGCATAGTAGTCGAGCAGCACCCACTGGCCCTGAGCCTGCGCGGCGTCGAGTTCCCGTTGCAGTGCCTGCGGATCCTTGATGGTGGTGAAGGCATCGTGGCCAACCGGTACGGCGGCCGCAGCCTGGTTCGAGGCGCGGTAGACCTGCAATGGCTTGAACGGATCATCGCTACCACCGGCCGCACCGACCACCAACATTGCGCCCCATAAACCGAGCAGCAACGAACTGGCGCCAAACAGGTGCGCGGTGCGGCCGAAACCTTCCGACTGTTTCCAGGTGCTGTAGGCCGCGATCAACAGCAGCGCACCACACACGCCGACCCACAGGGATTCGTCCAGCACCGGGCGCAGCATCAACAATGCGGTGGCGAGGAACAGGAAGCCGAAAATGCCTTTGACCAGGTTCATCCAGGCGCCAGGCTTGGGCATGAAGCGATTGCCGACGGTCACCAGCAACAGCAGCGGCACACCGATGCCAATGCCCATGGCGAACAGAATCAATCCGCCATGCAGCGCGTTACCGCTTTGCGCGATGTAGAGCAGCGCGCCGGCCAGCGGTGCGGTCATGCACGGGCCGACCAGCAGACCCGACAGGGCACCCAGTGCCCCGGCGCCGATCAAACTGCCGCCGCGTTGATTGCGCGAGACGTTTTCCAGGCGATCGCGCAAGGCCACCGGCAGTTGCAGTTCGAAGAAGCCGAACATCGGCAGTGCCAGCAGCACGAAAATCGCCGCGAAACTCCCCAGCAGCCAGGGGTTCTGCAACCAGGCTTGCAGGTTCGCCCCGAGGGATGCGGCCAGGACACCCATCGCCGCATACACCAGCGCCATGCTGACCACGTAACTGCTGGCCAGGGCGAAAGCACGCTTGGGCGTGGCGCCACTGCCGACAATCAACCCGGCCAGAATCGGCAACATCGGCAAAGAACAAGGCGCGAAGGCCAGCAACAGGCCCAAGCCGAAGAACAGCAAAAGGCTCCAGCCCAGCGCCCGTTGTTGCAGGCTGCTGGCCAGCGCCTGGTCGGGTGCTTCGGTGGTCGTGTTCAACGCATTGGTATTGCTCAGGTCCACGACTTTGGTTTGCGGCGGATAACACAAGCCGGCATCGGCACAGCCCTGGTAACTGACCTTGATCTGACCGCTGGCACCCGCCGGAATCTTCAGTTCCAGACCCTGGCGATAGACTTGCTGTTCACCGAAAAACTCGTCGCTGTGGGCTTCACCCTGCGGCAGCGCAGGATGCTGCCCGGCAGGCAATCCATCGAACTTCAGCCGCTGCTGATACAGGTAGTAGCCGTCGGCGATCTGCCAGAACAATTGGGTTTCACCGGATTCAAGGCGTTCCGAGGTGAAGACAAAGGCTTTTTCGACGGGCAGAAAGTCGGGCTTGCTCTCGAAAGGGTTATTCCCGGTGGCTGCTTGAGCAAAGCTGGCAAACAGCCAGATCATAAAAACAAAAATACCGCGCATCGACAGAGCCTTGAAAATTGCTATTGTCGGGCACGATGATGGCCGCCGATTAACCGGGTGTTAACGAACCGGACACATTTGGTTGCTGGATTGATTCGCGCTGAAATCCTGAATAGCAGCGCGAATCGCCCTCGCTGGATTAATTAAGATCGCTGTAGGTCAATCGGCATTCCCACATTGGGGGATGCGTACCCTTCCACTCTTGCGCAAACGCCTTGCCCGCTTCCATGTCTGCGCTGGACATGTCTTTCGCAATCTCGGAAAGGTTATTCGACGCCTCGTTGTATCGCCAAAATTCTCGAGTGGTGTCCAGCACCAGCCAAATGAGACCGTAACCTTTGATCAGGTCCTTCTCAAAGCCATATTCGGTGTCGACTCCGTCCTCATCCTCGTAGACACCACCGAGCCCATACCCGTACTCGAGCACAGCGTTTACATCGTTAAATTGCGCCCGTTTTATCACCCACTCTCTCCTGGCAGGAAGATCCTGGCTGATGGGTGGACGATTGCTGTACCAATGCATCGCTTTGGAAAAGCCTCCCTCGGCGGCACGTTTGAGCCAGCTGTCGATAGTGGTCCTGCGTTCAACCGCATCCGGAATGAGGGTGTGGTCCTTGTCATACACGAGTGCCAGTATGTATTGCCCTTCCAGAAAATTTGCTTCAGCCGATTTTTTAAGCCAGGCGATATCCTTGGTCATTTCATAAAGTTGCAGCATGGCTTGGCCGTCGCCACTGTCGGCACGTGCTTGCGCAAGTGTTTTGGCTTTTTCAAGAGACGCTTTATCTGCCAATCGCAGCAGGGCGTAGATGTCGCCTTGAGCCGCTGCCCGCGCATACCAGTCTTTGTCGGCGTGGGTTTTATCTTTCTCATCGAGGCTTTTTTCCCGGCGTCTGATGACTTCTGCGAGTGCGTACTGCGATTCACTATCCCCTGCGGTCGCGGCAATCGTCAGATAGGCCTCCGAACTGCGGAATTCTCCCAGATTATAAAGTTCCAGGCCCTTTTTCCGGGCGGAGTCTTGCTGATCGGTAAATCGGCCGATCAGCCTGCCAAGCGTATTGAGCAAGCCGAACAGCGTCGTCAAAGCGGATGAATGTGTATACATAATCGATACCTGTGTTGATGATTGATTGGGGTGGTTCGATACACAGGTTATTCAGGCGAACAGGCGCGAGTGCGGTACATATGTATCGCGCACTCGACGGGCCACCTGTCTTGAGAACGACAGCGGTTACCGGGTCAAGGCATAATCCTGAGTTAACCCGGTGGCCTTTTAATCAACACTTTTCTACAGGTTTCCCCATGCACGTACTGGTTTGCGAAGACGATGAGCTGATCGCCAGCGGCATCGTCGCCGGCCTGACCGCCCAGGGTCTGACCGTGGAGCACGTGGCCACGGCGTCTGCGGCCCGGGCGATGCTCAAGGTGGCGGAGTTCGACGTGATGGTGCTCGACCTCGGGCTGCCGGACGAAGACGGGCTCAAGCTGCTGCAGCAGCTACGCCAACAAGGTCTGGAGTTGCCGGTTTTGATCCTCACCGCGCGTGATTCGGTCACCGACCGCGTCGATGGCCTGCAAGCCGGTGCCGACGACTATCTGCTCAAACCGTTCGACTTGCGTGAACTGGCTGCACGGCTGCATACGCTGTTGCGACGGGTGGCGGGGCGTAGCGTCAACCTGATTGAACACGGAGCCCTGACCTACGACCCGAGCAGTCGCGAAACCACACTCGCGGGGCAACCGGTGGACCTGTCGCGTCGCGAGCAGTCATTGCTGCAAGCCTTGCTGCATAACCGTGGCCGGGTGCTGTCCACCGAGCAACTCAAGGACAGTGTCTACGGCTTCAACGACGAGTTGGAGAGCAACGCCCTCAACGTCCATATCCATCACCTGCGGCGCAAACTCGGCAATGGCATTGTCGAGACCGTGCGCGGCCTGGGCTATCGCCTGGGGCCGGCTGATGGCGGAGAAGAATCGAAGTGATGAGTCTGCGTTTGCGCCTGAGCCTGACGCTCGGCGCCGCGTTTACGTTGATCTGGGCCCTGGCCGCGGCCTGGATGCTCAGCGATTTGCGCAATCAAATGATGTTTTCCCTCGACCAGCGCCTGGTGGCGTCGGCGCGCATGGTCGCCGGCCTGATGGAGCAACTGCCGCCCGTGTCGAGCAAGGGCGAGGGCACCCACTTCAGCGCCGAACAACTGAACATTCCGGGTGGCATGGCGTGTCAGGTCAGCTCGTTGCGTGGTGAAATCCTCGCCCGCAGTCACACCGATCCGCAGCAGGCACTGGAAGCCGAGAAACTCGGTTTTCACGACCAAATGATCGACGGCGCGCCGTGGCGCAGCTTCACATTGGCCCGGGGCGATCTGCGCATCACCACCGCCGACCGGCAGATTGAGCGCGAGGCCTTGAACATGTCGATCCTGCTGGCCGCTTCGGTGCCGGTGGGCGTGGCGTTGCTCGGATGTTTGTGCCTGCTGTGGCTGGGCATCGGCCAGGGGTTGGCGCCGCTCAACCGCATGCGTGATGCCTTGATGCGGCGCAGTGCCGACTCCCTCGAACCGTTGCAGATTCAGCCGTTGCCCAGCGAGTTGCAACCCCTGCTGGAAACCCAGAACCAGTTGCTCCAGCGCATTGGCAAGACCATCGAGCGCGAGCGTCGCCTGACCGGTGATGCGGCTCACGAACTGCGCAGCCCGCTGACCGCGATCAAGACCCACCTGCAAGTGGCACGGATGACCGACGGCAACGCCCGGGATCAGTCCCTGGCCCGGGCCGAAGAGGGGGCGGACCGCATGCACCGGACCCTCGAACAATTGCTGCTGCTGGCGCGCGTCGAGGGCAGCCTGTCGTTCGACGACGGTGTGCAATGCAACGCCGAACAAGTGGCGAAACTGGCGATCCAGGACGCGGCGAGCGGCGATCGTCAGCGCATCAGGTTCCAGGCGCCGGGCAAGGTCTCCGCTGCGCCGGTACAAATGCCCGCCGTGCTGTCGATTGCCGCGCTGCGCAACTTGCTCGACAACGCTCTGCGGCATACTCCCGCCGACAAAGCGGTGGAGTTGAGCCTGGAAACCACCGGCAATCGTGTGCAGTTCGTGGTGCGCGACCATGGGCCGGGGATTGCCGAAGAAGATCTGCAACACCTGACCCAGCGCTTCTGGCGCAACGGCCAGAGCACCGGTTGTGGTCTGGGGCTGGCGATTGTCCAGGCCATCGTTCAGCGTTGCGGTTGCACGTTGCATTTCGATAGCCGGCCGGACGGCTTGCGGGTCGAGCTGACGATGCCATTGCAACCGGCCTGAAAAACACCACCATCCCCTGTGGGAGCGGGCTTGCTCGCGAAGAGGCCATTACATTCGACATCTATGTCGACTGTAACGCC
Organism: Pseudomonas sp. GM48; assembly: GCF_000282335.1. Lineage (GTDB taxonomy): Bacteria > Pseudomonadota > Gammaproteobacteria > Pseudomonadales > Pseudomonadaceae > Aquipseudomonas. The sequence goes on along the minus strand of NZ_AKJM01000120.1, from coordinate 17,840 downwards.
GCCTTCGCGAGCAAGCCCGCTCCCACAAGGGATTGCAGTTACCTCTGAGAAAACCGAGCCAAAGTCTAAATCCTCTCGACGCTGATGCGTTTCCAGAACAGGAAAACCTGACAAGTGCGCCCCGTGACCGGAACGCGTACCTGCCCGGTGTGCAGTTTTGGTCACTATCTACAGCGTATTGAGGGGTCGAGAGATGTCAGTCGCTACCAGCCTTATCGAAGAGCAGCCGGCGACGTCCGCCGAGACGCTTTATCAATTCAACGAATCACCATTGCTCGCCCGCCAGAGCCGGCAGGAATCCAATGCCCGCAGCTATCCGCGACGCATTCCCCTGGCGCTCAAGCGCGCCAGGGGCATATACGTCGAAGACGTAGAAGGCCGCACGTTCATCGACTGCCTGGCCGGTGCCGGGACCCTGGCCCTGGGACACAACCACCCGGTGGTGATCGAAGCCATCCAACAAGTGCTGATCGATGAATTGCCGCTGCACACCCTGGACCTGACCACACCGGTCAAGGACCGGTTCGTCCAGGACCTGTTCGGCTTGCTGCCACCTGCCTTGGCCGCTGAAGCGAAGATCCAGTTCTGTGGCCCCACGGGCACCGACGCCGTGGAAGCCGCACTGAAACTGGTGCGTACCGCCACCGGCCGCAGCACCGTGATCTCGTTTCAGGGGGGGTATCACGGCATGAGTCAGGGCGCGTTGAGCCTGATGGGCAGCCTGGGGCCGAAAAAGCCCCTGGGCGCTTTGCTCGGCAGCGGCGTGCAGTTCATGCCGTACCCTTACGATTATCGCTGTCCGTTCGGGCTCGGCGGCGCGCAAGGGGTCAAGGCCAATCTGAGTTATCTGGAAAATCTGCTCAACGATCCCGAGGCTGGCGTGCAATTGCCGGCGGCGGTGATTGTGGAAGTGGTGCAGGGTGAGGGCGGGGTGATCCCGGCGGACCTGGACTGGTTGCGCGGTGTGAGGCGGATCACCGAAGCGGCTGGCGTCGCGCTGATCGTCGATGAAATCCAGAGCGGTTTCGCCCGCACCGGCAAGATGTTTGCCTTCGAGCACGCCGGGATCATTCCCGATGTCGTGGTGATGTCCAAGGCCATCGGCGGCAGCCTGCCGCTGGCGGTGGTGGTCTATCGCGACTGGCTCGACACCTGGCTGCCGGGCGCCCACGCCGGGACGTTCCGTGGCAACCAGATGGCCATGGCCGCCGGGTCCGCGGTGATGCGTTATCTGGTCGAACACAAGGTCTGCGAGCATGCCGCCGCGATGGGCGAACGCCTGGCCGGGCACCTGCGCATCCTGCAACGGGATTTTGCGCAACTGGGGGACATTCGTGGGCGTGGCTTGATGCTCGGCGTCGAACTGGTCGACCCGACTGGCGCGCTGGATGCCCAGGGTCACCCGCCGGCCTTCGCCCGCCTGGCACCGCTGGTACAGCGCGAATGCCTCAAGCGTGGCTTGATCCTGGAGCTCGGTGGCCGGCATGGCGCGGTGGTGCGCTTTTTGCCGCCACTGGTGATTACTGCTGCACAAATCGATCGCGTGGCTGAGATTTTCGGCCGGGCCCTGGCCGCCGCCACGGCCAATCCTTAAATTTTCCGCCTTGCGCAACGTTCCTTCTACATAACGGCTGCGCACACAGCGCAGTCCGCCCGATAACGATGGAGAGACACCATGACGTCAGTATTCGACCGCGAGGACATCCTCTTTCAGGTCGTGGTCAACCACGAAGAGCAATACTCGATCTGGCCCGACTACAAAGCCGTGCCACAAGGTTGGCGCACCGTGGGTAAAAGCGGGCTGAAAAAGGAATGCCTGGCCTACATCGAAGAAACCTGGACCGACATGCGTCCGCTGAGCCTGCGGCAGAAGATGGAAGAGCAGGCGGCTGTGGCGCACTGAGTTGTTGCCTGCAAAGAAGCCCGCTGGACTGGTGACAGGCAGCGGGCTTTTTCAGGTCTGGAGTTTGTGTTGTCTGTCCGGCCGCCTTCGCGAGCAAGCCCGCTCCCACAGGTGACCGCATTCCAAATGTGGGAGCGGGCTTGCTCGCGAAGAACGATAACGCGGTCCAACTGAGGTCACGCCCCGCCAAGCCCCTTGATCAGCAAATCCACATTCCTTTCCAGTTCAGCCACCGGATCCTCGGCATCGGTACTCAACACCACCCACCGGCTACCCGACCCGGCAATCACCGCTTTCAGTGCATCCGACGGCTGCCGATGATGCAGCACCACCGCCACGTCATTGTCCTTGAGTGTTGTGGCCAACTGCCTGAGCGCTTCGGGTGTCCACTCGGCATCGGGGCGTGCGTCCTGGCCGATCAATTCCAGATTGAGACTGCCAATCAGGTAGCCAAAGTGATCGCTCAGGCTCATCACATTGAGGTTATCCGCGTTGGCCAGGCGCGCCTCGCTGGCAGCGCTGAGTTTGAGCAAGCGCTGCTTGAGCGCTGCCAGGTTGGCGTCGATTGTCGGCTTGGCTTCAGGGGCCAGGCGCACCAGATCCGCCGCCATCACGTCGGCCATCCGCCCCATGTTATTGCTGGAAAACCACGGCTGACTGTTCAGCCCGTCGACCTTGTTGCCGGGTTGCACGGCAATACCGGGCAGGGCGCCGTCCACGGGGCGGGCGGCGTCGACTTCGACGATACGGATATTGCTGCGGCGCGCGATCGGGTACAGCGGGTCATCCGGCCACAGTGAGCGCAGGCCGATCACCGCATCGGCATCGTCCGCCAGTCTGGCCAGCGCCGGGGCACCGCGGCCAGTGAAATAGGCGGTCTGGCGGCTGCCGGGCAGGTTGGCCGGCGCGGCGCGTTCGAGGTTGACATCGGTGCCTTTGAGCAGCACTTCACCCAGCCCATACGTAATCGGCAAAGAGGCCAGCACGCGCAGCGGTTTGCCGTTGTTTGCGGCGAAGGTCGTGGCGGCCAGCCCGCACAGGGCCACCGAGAGGGTCAGTTGACGCAGTGAAAAAATCATTTATCCAAGGTTCCCTTTCAGGCTGGGGACGATGCCGCGCGCAATGGCGGCCAGGGCGAAGGCGATACCGGCCACGAGGATGATGGCGGCGCCGGACGGGATCGGCAGGTCGAAGACAATCGGAGCGAGAATCCCGCCTAGCGTGCTGACAGTGGCGATCAACACCGAACAGCAGAAAAAGCCCTTCAGCGATTGGCTGAGCAAACGCGCCGCCGCTGCCGGAATCACCAGCAGCGCGCCAACCAGAATCGCACCGATGACCTTCACCGCGGCGACGGTGATCAACGTCACCAGGATCACGAACAGATAATCCAGAGCCTTTACCGCGACCCCGCGCACCGCCGCCAGTTGCGGATTGAAGCTGGCGAGCATGATGCGGTTGTACAGCGGCAAGGCCAGGGCCATCACCAGCGAACCGACGATGGCCAGCACCAGCAGGTCATTGCCGTTGACCGTCAGCACCGACCCGAAGAGCACGTTTTCCAGAATGTGCACGTTGATTTTGCCCGCCAGAATCAGCAGCAGGCTGGCGCCCAAGGCGAGCGACACCGAGAGGAACACGCCGATCAAGGTGTCCGGCGCCAGGCCGGTGCGGTTGCGCAGGTAGTTGAGCAAAATGCCGAACAGCAGGCAGTAGCCGAACAGGCTGCCGTAGGGGCCGGTGTAGGGCTCGCCGAGCAAAATGCCGATGGCCACGCCGGTCAGCGCAGCATGGCCGACGGCTTCGGAGAAAAACGCGAAGCGCTTGACCACCACCAGCGTACCCAGGCCGCCCAGTACCGGGCCGATCAATAGGCCGGCGAGCAGGGCGTTGACCACAAATCCATAGGCCAGCGCCTCGGGCAGATAACCCGACGAGGCCCAACCCTGGACCATCAGGCGAAAAGCTTCGTAACTCATCAGGCAAGGCTCCGTGGGTGAGTCGAGAACAGCATCAGCAGGCGCTCCGGCGTCAGTGCCTGTTGCGGCGTGGCGTCGAACAGCACTCGGCGATTGAGCCCGGTGACGTGATCGGCCAGGCGCCTGACCGCTTCCAGGTCGTGCTCGATCCACAGCACGGTGGTGCCCGCCGCTCGCCAGTCGCCGAGCAGGCGTTCGAACACCTGAATTCCGGCCTCATCGAGGGCCGACATCGGTTCGTCGAGTACCAGCAGTTGCGGAGGCGGGATCAGCCCCTGGGCCAGCAACACCCGTTGCCGTTCGCCGCCGGATAGCGCGCCCATGCGTCGCTTGCGTTTGTCCTGCATGCCGACCCGTTCCAGCGCCTCGCCAATCGCCGCCGCGTAGTGTTTGCTCAAATCTAGAAAGGCCGGGCGACGCTGGCACATGGCGGCCATGAAATCGTCGACGGTCATCGGCAAGCCCCGGTCGAACTCCAGCGCCTGTGGCACATAGCCGATGGTCCCTGGCTCGGCCGACCATTGCAGGCTCAAGCGGCCCTGATGCGGCATTTGCCCGAGCAAGGTCTTGATCAGAGAACTCTTGCCGCCGCCGTTGGGGCCGACCAGTGCATGCACGCTGCCGGGGCGGACCTGAAAGGTCACCTTGTCGAGGATCGTCGTGCGCCCGAGGGTCAGGCTGACTCCGGCAAAATCCAGCGTCGGCCCGGGAACCTGTGGGAGCGGGCTTGCTCGCGAAAGCGGTGTGTCATTTGGCAATGATGCTGACTGACCCACCGCATTCGCGAGCAAGCCCGCTCCCACAGGGTATTTGGCGCTTGGGGTGGTGAGCGTTTCTTTCGATGTCATGCGCCGGACTCCAGAATCGCCCGCACCACGGTGTCGAGGTTGCTGGTCATTTCCTTTTCGTACTTGTCGGCGGCGTATTCGCCGTAGGAAATATGCGACAGCGGATACAGCTTCACCCCGGATTCGCGCTGGATGGTGTCGACGTAAGTGGACGGGAAATCCATCTCCGAGAAGATCACCTTCACGTCCAGCTCACGCAGTTGGTCGATGGTCTTTTTCAACTGGCTCGGGCTTGGTTCGATACCGTGGGCCGGCTCGACCACGGCCGTCACTTCCAGGCCGAACTCGCGCAGCAGGTAGTCGTAGGCCGCATGCACCGTGGCCACCCGCAGTTCGGCGTTCGGCGCCTGGGTCAGTTTGGCCAGGGCGTCGGCGCGCATCTTGCGCAGGCGCTTGCCGTAGGCGCGGGCGTTCTCGGTGTAGGTTTTGGCGTTGGCCGGGTCGAGCTTGCCCAGCTCCCGGGCGATGTTGTTGACCTGGGCAATCGAGGCGCTGATTGACAGGAAGGTATGCGGGTTCACAACTTTGCCGGCACCACGGGCGGCAACACCGGTGGCGGCGAGCAGCGGCACGTTTTCATTGGCTTCGATCACCGCGACATTTGGGGTTTCGCTGGCGGCGATCATGCGGTCGGCGAAATCATCATGGCCGACGCCGTTGAGCACAATGACGTCGAGGCCGCTGATGCGCTTGATGTCTTCGGCGCGGGGTTCATAGGCATGCGGATTGAAACCGGCCGGAATCAGCGGCACTACGTCGGCCTTGTCGCCGACGATGTTCGCCACATAGCTGTAATAAGGGTGCAGGGTGATGCCGATGCGCAGGCGTTTGGCTTCGTCGGCGCTGGCCAGTGATGGCAGCAGGCAGGACAGAAGCCCCACCAGCAGCAGTCGCAGGAAAGATCGTTGAGATGAAATAGGCATGGGAAAGCGGTCTTCTCTCGGGTGAAGGCGAGGGTTCAGTGCCGGTGCTGGCGGGTCACGCCGGCATCGAATTGCGCGACGACCTGCTGCCAGCCGGCGCTTTCGAGCGTGGCGTCGCTGAGGTCGGCCGGTGCCGTGAGCTTGCCGGCGCGGTTGAGCCAGATGTCCGGTGCGGCATCGTCGGTTGCGTTCATGCGCATCAGGAATGAACCGGCGACAGTCGGCGACTGGCTCAGGCCGAAGTAGGCCTTGGCGTCGAGCAATTGCCAGGTATGGCCGCCCCGGCTGACAGAACTGGCGTCCTGGGCGAACGGGGCAAAACCTTCCTCGGCGAGAGCTTCGGGCGTCGCCAGCGTTTGCTGTTCCTGACGCAACAAATGAATCTCGTCCAGCGTCACGCGCAAATCGGCGTAGATGCCTTGCTCGGCAGCACTGAGGTCACGGCGGGCATCCAGTTGGTGGCTGTTGACGCTGTTCACCTCATACGGTTCACCGCGCCAGAGCACCACAGTCCCTGCGACCGCGAGGATCACCAGGCACAGCAGCAGAACGTAGAGGGATTCGTGACCTGCACCGGCCGGGCGCACGACTTGGGTCGTTGGAGTGCTCATGGCGCCTGGATGTCCGCTTGGTCTATTTCCACGACGTGACCGGGGCCGGCATCGAACAGCACATAGAACTCGGCGCCGGGCTTCTTGAAGGTCAGGGTCGAATCAGGTCCGAGCTTGCCCGGCACCAGAATGGTTTCGTCGTAGCCGATCACGTCGAGGGTCACGCCCGGCGCGCCGCTGCCGTCGGAAAAACCGCCGGTGCACTGGATCTGGTCGGCGTCGATGGCCTTGCATTCGCACATCGGGTTGTGGGCCAGGGCGCTGGCGCTGAAGCCGGCGCAGAGCAGCAACACGGTGTTGAGCGGGCGAAGCGGGTTGATCATGGTTTGCCTCCTTGTTTGTTCAGCCAGGCGATGGTGGCGGGAGAGGCCTGGCGCAAAGGAATGGATGCCTGATGCATGGCGCCGTCCCAGCCTTCCATGGTGATCCACAGCTCGGCGTCGGCCGTGGTCTTTTCCGGGACGGGCAGCGAAGCGCCCATGCGGTACGGCGTACCGAAGAAAATCACCCCGGCGGCGCGCAGGCTGCGGGGCTTGCCGATACGCAGGTAAGTGGCCTTGACCTGTCCGATACAGGCATCGCACAGCGCGGCGTTGAAGCCTTTCATGTAACCGGCCGGTCCTTCGAGCATCGGGGCTGAGTTGCGCAATTCCGCCAGGCGCAGGCTCCAGGGGCCGACCTGTACTTCGCCGACGTCGCGTTCGCCCAGGCCGCTGTCACCACGCATCAACGCTTCGTCGGCGAAATACTTGGGCATGAAACCCAGTGGAATCAGCAGCAACAGGACATTCAGGTGAAAGCGCCATTTGTGCCAGAACACGCTCAGGCGCGAGGGGGGAGAGGCCGCAGTGACTTTGCTCACAGGTTGGCCTCCGACGTTTCGTTGCTTGTGGCTGGTTGCTCCGCGGTGCCGCGCTGTTTCTTGTGGCTGCGCTTGAAGGCATTGGCCGTGGCCAGTGCCGTGCGTTTGGTCCAGATCAGCAAACCGCTGAGCACCATCATGCTCAGCAGCAGACCGAAAAATGCCCAGATCAGCTTGATCCACAGTCCGCCGAAGTCTCCGGTGTGCAACGGGCGCATGGACTCGGTGACGAACTCCAGGGCCGAGCGGTCGGAGATCAGGCGCGAGGCGGCGATTTCGCCGTTGTACGGGTTGATGGTGGCGGTCTGGAACATCAACGGATACCAACCGCGTCCACCGACATCCAGATGGCTGTAGGCATTGCCCGGCAGGCTGACGAAACTGGCCTCCAGACCGGAGATTTCCTGCGTGGCGATTTCAATCGCGCGGTCAAGGTCAATACGGGGTGGGGGCGACCCATCGGGCGACAGCGGTACCGCTTCGCGGGAGATCGCCGGGATGATCTTTTCCGTGGAAATGGAAATCTGGTTATCGGACAGCAATGCCTGGATCAGGAACCATGTGCCGGTTATGGAAATCACTGCGATGAACCAGATCGACCAGATGCCGCTCAAGCGGTGAAAGTCGCCCCAGAAAATCCGTGCACCGTGACGAATGCGCAAGGTCGGGCGGAAAAAACCTTTCCAGAAGCGCTTGTAGACCACCAGTCCTGTGATCAGCGAAGCCAGCAATGGCAAGCCGAGAAACGACACCAGGTACCAGCCCCAGCTATAGCCATTGGTAAACGGCACCAGCCACCAGGCGTGCAAGGCGCGGGTGAAGGCGCGGAAGTTGAATTCCGGCGCAACACCCTGGATCACACCGCTGTACGGATTGACATAAATCACCACCGAGCGCCCGTCGAGGTAGCTGACTTCGACATCCAGGGCAAAGTGCGATTCGTCGGGGCGGCTGATGCTCTGCACCACGGTCTGCGGTTCAGCCTTGTTGATGGCCTCGATGACCTGCTGATAGCTGAGCAGCGGGGCATCGTCCGTGGGTTGGGTGGCACGCATTGGCGGGTTGGCCAGCCAGACGATTTCCTGACTGATGACGGCCAGGGTGCCGGTCACACACACGATCAGTACGAAAAACCAGATCGGCAGCGCCAGCCAGCTATGGACCAGGAACCAGATTTTTGAACGGGACTTCTTTGACATGTTGGAGGTCTTGCCTGGATGAGTGGCCGCTCGGCTGCGGGCTTCGCAGGGAGGAGCGCCATGAAGGTCCAGTCGTGGCTTTTGCCTACGCGAAAGGACTGCATCTAGGTAGGACGGATGAGCAGGGGAAATCCCGAAAGGGGAAATGAAAGAAAATGTTTCGCGAGGGGCGGAGAGGCAGAGCAATCCGCGCACCGCCGGCCGCAGGATTTACATTTACTGAAGATCAAACGGTGGGAGCGGGCTTGCTCGCGAAGGGGCCGGCACATTCAACATCCACGTCGCCTGACACTCCGCTTTCGCGAGCAAGCCCGCTCCCACAGGGTCCTTCAGTGATCACAAGTCCGGCGTAAGATCGGGGACCCACTGTGGGAGATTCTATGGTTGGGAAAAAGCCCTCAACCCTGACTGAACATCTCCTTCGCCCGTTGTTCAATCTGTTCCTGGGTCAGGTCTTCCTTGCGCGTGGCCAGGAACCACACGTGCCCGAAGGGATCCTTCAAGGTGCCCGTACGGTCGCCGTAAAACTGATCCTTGACCTCGGATACAACGGTTGCGCCGGCATCAATGGCTTTTTTGTAGGACTTGTCGACATCAGTCACGTACAAATGCAGACCCACGGACGACGAATTGTCCGGATTACTCAGCGGTCCTTGATCGCACGGTGTGCCTAGCATGATCGGGCAATCGCCAATGCGCAGTTCGGCGTGACCGACACCGCCATCGGGCATGGCCAGGCGCATGACTTCAATGGCGCCGAAGGCTTTTTTGTAGAAATCGATGGCATCTGCAGCTTTGTTGATGCCCAAGTAAGGGGTGATGCTGTGATATCCCTCTGGAATGGGTTTGACGCTCATGATGGATCTCCCTGTTCCTGTTTTGTGAATAGACAGTGCCTGCGCCGTTATTCGGCCGAATTAATATAGGTCAGCCTCTTTCGTCTCACCGAACACCCGACGAGCAGTCGCGCCACACAAGTGCCATCAAGTCGGCTCCAACCAGTGCGCTCCCGGCCCGCGTTCCCCCAGCACATCGACAATGATCGCCATTTCCTGATAGCCACTATTGAAAGCGTTGATTTCTGCTGCCCGGGAGGCGCGGGTAGCCTGTGTTCATTGCCTCGAACCCAGTCGCCAGGACGCCAAAAATGAAACCGATGATTGCCACTTTGCTGATGCTCGCCGTCTCCGTACTCGCCGGATGTGCCAGCCATGTTTCCCCGGAACTTCGCCCTTACACGGCTGAAGAGACCAAGGAACTGGCGCTGGAGGCGCTGAACCGCCGCGGATTGTCCTTCGACGAATACCATGCGAAAAAAGCCGAACTGCTCGGCCAGCCGCAGAAGGCGTTCGGCTTCGACAACCAGGGTGAAATGAACGCCGGGCGATCTGTACAGCTTCACGGTCGTCCAAGCTGAAGCAAAACTGTACTGCTTCAAGTTTCACACAACTGTCCGTGGGTTTCGCCCAAGGTGTGCGGTAGGGTCAATACCTGACCGACCCTGACGGACTGCCACCCATGACGCTCTCACTCGACCTGCTGCTGGGCTTCGCCCTGTTTGCCCTCGTCACCTCGATCACGCCCGGCCCGAACAACACCATGTTGCTGGCATCCGGGGTGAACTTTGGTTTCAACCGCACGATTCCGCACATGCTCGGCATCACCTGTGGCTTCTTCGTACTCGTGGTGGCAGTCGGTTTCGGCCTTGGCGCGGTGTTCCAGGCTTACCCTTTGCTCTACACCGTGCTGCGTTACGTGGGGGCGGCGTACTTGCTGTATCTGGCCTGGAAAATCGCCCATTCCGGACCAATGTCGGAGAGCCAGCAGGGCGAGGCGAAACCGATCAGCTATTTGGGCGCCGCCGCGTTCCAGTGGGTCAATCCCAAGGCCTGGATCATGGCCATTGGCGCCATCAGCACCTACACGCCGATGCAGGGTTACTTCACTAATGTGATCGTGATTGCGGCCGTCTTTGCGATCATCAACCTGCCGAGCGTCGGTGTCTGGGCCGCTTGTGGCACGCTGTTACGCAACGTTCTGAAGGACCGCCGCTGGCTGCGCCTGTTCAATTGGGGCATGGCCGCGCTGCTCGTGGGGTCGCTGTATCCGTTGTTGCTCGAAAGCTTTAGCTGACGCATTGCTTCAATCGGTTGCCCGATGCCTGTTAAGCTGACTTTTCAGGAGCGTTCCTACGCACTATTAAATGAAGTAGTTCTTCTTTAACGGCATCCGATCAGGTATTGGTAACGTTCTGAAAACCGCGCGCAGCTCACAAGGCTGCGCTTTGCCGTTTGCAGTCACGAGCTTCCTGATCCCGGAACACGCTCTGCGAGTCTTTTATGAATAAACGTCCGTTGTATTTCGACTACGCCGCCACCACGCCGGTGGATGAGCGAGTCATCAAGGTGATGGTCGAGTGTCTGGGCTTTACCGGCAATTTCGGCAACCCGGCCTCCAGTTCCCACGCATTTGGCCAGCAGGCCCGGCAATCGGTGGAACAGGCGCGACGCCAGGTCGCCGAACTGGTCGGCGCGACGCCCGAGCAGATCATCTGGACCTCAGGCGCCACCGAGTCCAACAACCTCGCGCTCAAAGGCGTGGCTCAGGCCCGGGGCGTTGGCGGCGGCCATATCATCACCAGCCAGATCGAACACAAGGCCATTCTCGATACCGCGAAGCAACTGCAGGATGCCGGTGTAGCGGTGACTTATCTGGTGCCGGACGCCGATGGCCTGATCACCGCGCAAGCGGTCAGCGAAGCCATGCGCGAGGACACCTTCCTGGTCTCGCTGATGCTGGTCAACAACGAACTGGGCACCCTCAACGACATTCCCGCCATCGGTCAGGTCGTGCGTGATCGCGGGGCGTTGTTCCATGTCGACGCCGCACAGGGCGCGGGCAAAGTGGCGATCGACCTTGCACAGTGGGCGGTGGACCTGATGTCGTTTTCCGCGCATAAACTGTACGGCCCAAAAGGCATCGGTGCGTTGTACGTCGGTCCGCGTGCACAACAGCGCCTGCAGGCGCAGATCCATGGCGGCGGGCATGAGGGCGGTTTGCGTTCCGGAACACTGGCGACCCATCAGATCGTGGCCATGGGCTCGGCCTTTGCACTGGCGGCGGCTGCATTCGATGAAGAGAAAGCCAGCATCGTGCGTTTGCGTGAACGCTTGCTCGAGCAATTGCAGAGTATTCCCGGTGTACGGCTCAATGGCAGCCCGACCCGGCGCATTCCCCATACCCTGAGCCTGACCTTCAGCGAAGGCGAGTTCAACCCGGCAGCATTGCTGGCCTCGATCGCGTTTTCCGCGACCTCGGCCTGCAATTCCGCCAGCAATACCCCATCCCATGTACTGCTGGCCCTGGGGCATGATGCCCGCTCGGCGAGTCGCACCATCCGCTTGAGCCTCGGGCGTTTCACCACCGAGCAGGATATCGACCAGGCGGTTCAACTGATCAAGGCAGCCTGCGCCAGTGCTCCGGCATTCTGGCAATAGGGCGACGAAGTGCCGACGTTGATCGGCCCTCAACAATAATGATGAAGTGGTTAGCAGGAGACACGATGAATACGCAGCTTTCGATCAACGGATCGGTGCCCCAGCGCCTGGCGCAAACCCGCGAACTGATGAGCCGGGAGGGCATTCATGCCCTGCTGGTGCCGTCGGCCGACCCGCATCTGTCCGAATATCTGCCGGGTTACTGGCAGGGGCGCCAGTGGTTGTCGGGTTTCCATGGTTCGGTCGGTACCTTGATCGTGACCCCGGATTTTGCCGGCGTCTGGGCCGACAGCCGTTATTGGGAGCAAGCGACCAAGGAGCTCAAGGGCAGTGGCATTGACTTGGTCAAGCTGCAACCGGGTCAACCCGGGCCACTGGAATGGCTCGCCGAGCAAACCCCCGAAGGTGGCGTTGTCGCCGTCGATGGCGCGGTCATGGCCGTGGCTTCGGCACGGACCCTGGGCGGTAAACTTGAAGAGCGTGGCGCCCGCCTGCGCACCGACCTCGATCTGTTGAGCGGGGTCTGGAGCGACCGCCCAAGCCTGCCGAACGAACCGATCTATCAGCACTTGCCACCACAGGCGACCGTCAGCCGTGGCGAAAAACTTGCCAAACTGCGTGAAACCCTTAAGGCACGGGGTGCCGACTGGCATTTCATTGCCACCCTCGATGACATCGCCTGGCTGTTCAACCTGCGTGGCGGCGACGTGTCATTCAATCCGGTATTCGTTTCTTTCGCCTTGATCAATCAGCAACAGGCCACGCTGTTTGTCGCCTTGAGCAAGGTCAGCGCCGAGCTGCGCGCCATCCTCGAACAGGACGGCGTGACTTTGCGCGATTACAGCGAAGTCGCTGCCGCACTGCGCGCCGTGCCGAGCGGCGCGAGCCTGCAAGTCGACCCGGCGCGGGTCACGGCGGGGTTGCTGGACAACCTCGACTGCGGGGTGAAACTGATTGAAGGCCTGAACCCGACCACCCTGGCCAAATCGCAAAAAAGCCTGGCCGATGCCGAACACATCCGTCAGGCCATGGAACAGGACGGTGCAGCGCTGTGCGAATTCTTCGCCTGGCTGGACTCGGCGCTGGGCCGCGAGCGCATCACCGAACTGACCATCGACGAAAAACTCACCGCCGCCCGTGAGCGTCGTCCGGATTACGTGTCACTGAGCTTCAATACCATCGCCGCGTTCAACGCCAATGGCGCGATGCCGCACTACCACGCCACCGAAGAAGAACACGCGGTGATTGAAGGAGACGGTCTGTTACTGATCGATTCCGGCGGTCAGTACCTGGGCGGCACCACCGACATCACGCGGATGGTTGCGGTGGGCACACCGACCGATGAGCAAAAACGCGATTGCACCCGCGTACTCAAGGGCGTGATTGCCTTGTCCCGCGCGCAGTTCCCGAAGGGCATTCTGTCGCCACTGCTCGATGCCATCGCCCGCGCGCCCATCTGGGCAGAAAGTGTCGACTATGGTCACGGCACCGGTCATGGCGTCGGTTACTTTCTGAATGTCCACGAAGGTCCGCAAGTCATCGCTTATCAGGCTGCGCCTGCGCCACAAACGGCGATGCAACCCGGCATGATCACGTCCATTGAGCCGGGCACCTATCGTCCGGGTCGTTGGGGGGTGCGGATCGAAAACCTGGCGATGAACCGTGAGGCAGGCAAAAGCGAATTCGGCGAGTTCCTGAAGTTCGAAACGCTGACCCTGTGTCCGATCGATACACGCTGCCTGGAAACCTCACTGCTGTCCGAAGAGGAAAAACAGTGGTTCAACGCCTATCACGCCGAAGTGCGTGAACGCCTGAGTCCGCTGGTCGAGGGGGCCGCGCTGGAGTGGCTGAACACTCGTACCGCGGCTATTTGATCGGGTGCAGCTACTGGTTCCTGCGTAGCTATTTGTCTCTGTGCAGCTCAGGCGCTTTTTCAAGCACCTGAGCCACATAGTCGACAAACGCTTTGACCCTGGCGGATTGGCGACGATTCGTCGGGGGACACGCCATGAATCGCCGAGGCGGCGCCGTTGATTGAGGCGGGTAAGCTCCTGCCGTTGCTTGACCCGCACTCGTTCACATTGCAGACCGCAGAAGCCGCCCATGTACTGCTCTTGTCGGGAGCGGCAAAGGGGCGGTTGGTGGTCGAGATTTAACTCAAGGCTTCGAGCACGAAGTCCAGTCGATCCTGGCCGAAGTACAACTGGTTGCCGACAAACATGCTCGGCGCTCCGAACACCCCTCGCTGCACAGCTTTTTCGGTATTGTCCTTGAGCACGGCTTTGACTTCTGCATCAGCGGTCAGGGTCAGCACCTCTTGCGGGTCGAAAGCGTTTTCGCTCAGCACTGCCGCGACAGTTGCCGGTTCATCGAGATTCCGACCGTCGACCCAAATGGCCTTGAACAGGCAATCGATGAACTCGGCAAAACGTTCAGGGTGGCGCAACTGCATGCCTGTTACGGCACGCATCAGCATCAAGGTATTGATCGGGAAGTGCGGATTGAATTTCAGAGGCACGCCGTAGCGTCTGGCGTAGCGGTCCAGATCCTGAAACATGTAGCGGCCCTTTGCCGGGACAGTCACCGGAGAGGCGTTTCCGGTGGCTTTGAATACCCCGCCCAACAAGAGCGGAATGTAGACCAGCCGGGTATCGGTCTGTGCACAGATTTTCGGTAGCTGGGTATAGGCCAGATAGGTGGCGGGGCTGCCGAGGTCGAAGTAGAACTCCACGGTTTTGCTCATGTTCAAGGCGCTCGTCTTGTTGTTATGTGTGGGGAGTTACCAGCGCTCGCTCCAGGGGCGAAGGTCCAGCTCGAAAGTCCAGGCATCGCGGGGCTGGCTGTGCAGGTACCAGTAGTTTTCGGCTATATGCTCGGGATCGAGGATGCCATCCTGATCCTTGGTTGCATATTTTTCGGGGAAGCTTTCACGGATGAAGTCGGTATCGATGGCGCCGTCGACGACGATATGGGCAACGTGAATGTTCATCGGCCCGAGCTCCCGGGCCATGCTTTGCGCCAGTGCACGAATACCGTGCTTGGCACCCGCAAATGCGGCGAATCCGGCAGCGCCACGCATGCCTGCGGTGGCCCCGGTGAAAAGGATCGTGCCCCGCTGGCGCTTGGCCATGCGCTTGGCCACTTCACGCGCGTTGAGAAAACCGGAAAAACAGGCCATTTCCCAGATCTTGAAATACTTGCGGGCGGTTTCTTCGAGAATACTGCACGGCACGTTGGCGCCGATGTTGAAGACAAAAGCTTCGATGGGGCCGATCTGGGTTTCGATCTGCTCGACCAGCGCGATCACGTCTTCCTCTTTACGTGCATCACAGGCAAAACCATGGGCCTCGCCACCATCGGCCTGGATGGCATCCACCAGTGGCTGGAGCTTGTCCGCACTGCGGCGGGTGACGCAGGCGACAAAACCCTCCTGCGCAAAACGCTTGGCAATGGCGCCACCGGTGGCATCACCTGCACCGACGACCAGTACGACCTTCTTGTTATTCATGGGTAGATCCCTTTGGTAAACGATCGTTAACTAAACGAACGTTATGCTACGATTCGACAGGCGTCAAGGTGAGCAATCAAGGGAGAAGGGCAATGCGTTATTCCGCCAGTCATAAGCTGGAAACCAGGCAAAGGCTGCTGGAAAGCAGTGCGGTATTGGCCAAGAAATCCGGATTTTCAACGGTGGGCGTGGACGGCCTTATGAAAGCGGTTGGCTTGAGTGGCGGCGCTTTCTACAGCCACTTCTCGTCGAAAGACGAGTTGTTCGCAACCATTGTCGAGCGTGAGTTGTGCCAAAGCCTGGCGCGACTGGGGGAAGGGCAGGACCGTGACAAGCTTGAGCGCTGCTTGAAACTGTATCTGAGCATGTCGCATGTCGAGAATCCGGAAACCGGCTGTGCGTTACCGGTATTGGGGGCGGAAATTGCCCGATCCGACATTTCTGTCCGTCAACAGGCAGAGCTCTGGATTTGTCGGCTTCAGGAAAGTTGGGCGGGTGTTCTGCAAAGCGACAGCCTGGCATGGGCGATTCTGTCGCAATGCATTGGCGCGCTGGTTGTAGCGCGTATGCTCGCTAGCCCGGATATTCAGCGCACAGTGCTTAAGTCCAGCCACGAAGAGATTGGCCGTCAGATCGCAACTCCAAGAGCGTGACGCGACGGCCCTGACTATTTGCAGATGACAATCATGCTGCGGCTGGTATAGCCGGCAGGATTGAGGCCAAACGGATAATCGCCGGGCTCTTCCACTGCATCTCCCGACTTGGCAATGACCTTGTAACCCTTGGGGGCGCAGGAGTTGGCCGCGCTGGCGTAGCACTTGTCCCAGGACGAAGACAGTCCGGAACAGTTGATATGTAGCCCTTTCTTGCCGTGTTTGATCTGTGTTTTTGATGTCGCTGCGCAGCCCGCAATTGCAAGTACGGCGATCAGTATCAAAATTCGTTTCATTACTGTCCTTAAAGCGTCCCCGGATCTTGTGCCCGGGTCTGGCTGCATTCGCTTGCGCTTGAAGCTTACTGATATCCCTATCTGGAATTGTCCATGGTATGACTCTGGGTCGCGGGGCTAAACATGGCCTAATTGAGCGTCAAATACCAGACCTACGTCATATCTGCTCTCAATCTGCCGCTACTGCCGGCTTGGCGGCAGTGCTCATAGTCATGGTTGCGCCGACGGATGCCAGGATGATGCACATGATAGCCATCCACTGTGACAGCGAGAGGTATTCATGAAGGAACAGCAAGCCCGATAAGGCGCCGAAGGCGGGCTCGATACTCATCAGTGTGCCGAAGGTTCTGGCCGGCATGCGGGTTAGAGCGACCATCTCCAGGGTGTAGGGGAGGGCAGTGGACAACATGGCAACGCCGAGGGCCACAGGGATCAATGACGGGGTCAACAGAGCGGAACCGGCATGGACAATGCCGATAGGGGCTACGAACAGTGCAGCGATCATTACCCCCAGCGCGGCGGTTTGCACGCCATTGTCAGCCCCGGCTTTTTGGCCGAACAAAATGTACAGCGCCCAGCAGACACCTGCACCCAAAGCATAACCGGCGCCTATCAGATCGATTCCTGCGGTCGCTTCTCCTGTCGGTATCAATAACAGTAAGCCGACGGCAGCCAGGGCAATCCACAAAAAGTCGATCGCGCGACGGGAGGCGTAGATTGCCACAGCCAACGGGCCAGTGAATTCCAGAGCCACCGCGATACCCAGCGGGACTGTTTGCAATGACATATAGAAGAGGAAGTTCATGCCGCCCAGCGCCATCCCGTAGACGATGACGGTGCGCAGAGATCTTGCGGTTAATTTCGCCCGCCATGGACGCAGTATCAGCATCATGATCACGCTGGCAAAAATCAGTCGTAATGTTGTCGTCCCCTGAGGGCCAACAACGGAGAACATGCTTTTGGCCAGGGAGGCTCCGGACTGAATCGATGCCATGGCTATGAGTAGCAGCCCCACCGAGAATAAGGTAGAGGCTAGGCTGCGAGGCTGATCATTCATTACGTGGCATCGTCCGAAAATAGGAAGTAAGGGCGTTTCTCTTCGTGATGGGCAATATACTGCGCATTCACTGCGGGCGCGTCTATATATAAGCGGCGTTTTTGCATATGTCGGTAGAAAACCAAAATCAGTGCTTGACGGCAGATTCTGGAGGCCTATAATTCGCCCCACTTCCGGCGCAGTCGAAACGGAAAACTCCTTGGTAAACAAAGAGTTACGCAGTTTTCGGCAGCGGGTTGCTTCAGGTCATCGAAGCCAAAAGGAAGTTGAAAAAGAGGTGTTGACAGCAGCGTGTAGCGCTGTAGAATTCGCCTCCCGCTGATGAGAGATCGGAGGCGCAAGTGGTTGAAGTTACAAAGGAAACTTTGAAAGCTTCGGAAAAAAATCACTTGACAGCAAATGAGGCTGCTGTAGAATGCGCGCCTCGGTTGAGACGAAAAGCTCTTGACCAACCGCTCTTTAACAACTGAATCAAGCAATTCGTGTGGGTGCTTGTGGAGTCAG
>NZ_AKJM01000119.1 GCF_000282335.1 Pseudomonas sp. GM48 | reverse complement strand
CTGATAATCTGTTGACTAGCAGTCTGACTCCACAAGCACCCACACGAATTGCTTGATTCAGTTGTTAAAGAGCGGTTGGTTAAGAGCTTTCGTCTCAACCGAGGCGCGCACTATACAGCACACGCTCTCAAATAACACCCTTAAAAGCGCATGATTTTTTTAACAAAATCAATTACTTAAGCCAAACTCAGCATCAAACTGCTCGTTAGCGGGAGGCGAATAATACAGGATTAAAACACGTGGTCAACCCCCGTCTAAAAATTCTTTTCCCTACCTAAGGAGCCTGGGTTGCCACTATGAAAACTTCCAAGGTCCGTACAAAACATCAGGGCAGCAGAGAACCCAGACCACATCGTCATGCTCACCCGCCGGTGAACGCACGCCAGGCATTGCTGGCAAGGGCCTGAAAAAGCTGTGGTACCCAGGGAATCGAATGGCAGTCGCAGCGGTCCAACACGTGCCGGACAACGGGCGCGAGATGCCCAAAGTATCACCTGCCGACCGCCATTGCCTTTGGGAGAACCAATTGTTAGCTGTCTTTTTGCGTCAAACTTTCCGCTTAGCGATACTGCTCTTTTCCGCTGGCACTTCGTCTTTTGTTTTGGCCTGCCCAGGAGGGCAGTACCAAGTCTGCATGGTCGCTTGTTTTTGTGCTCCGGGCTCCAAGGAGGAAATTGGGACGATCTTCAAAAACATGAACCAAATGGCGGCCTCTGGATTACAGAGTTGGATTGAGCAATCGCGCAACACCGCGGCAACTGGCGATATTCGAACAATCCCGCTGAATATCCGAGCCCAACTCGAACCCTTCTATGACATTCAGGTGCTCGATTCGGCCCGCTATAAGGTAGGCGATGACGTGGAGCTGAACGCCGCACACACAATGATGCAGAATCCCGATGTAAGTGCTGTCACCCTCATAGACATCATCGTCTTTCGAAGTCCCGATGATGCGCTTAACAATGTCGCGCTGTGGGCACATGAACTCAAACACGTGCAGCAGTACCTGCAATGGGGCGTTCACGAGTTTGCCACTCGCTATACCCGAGATTACACAGCCGTCGAGACGCCTGCTTACGCGATTCAAACCCAGGTATCCAGAGCGCTAAGAGCCGGCGCAGCCCAGCCAGAGCCTCCTCGAAATCCTTGAGCTCAACAGGTTAACCCTGGTCGGGCAGTCATGGGTGAGTGACTTGAAACGGTTGTGGATTCAACCGGACGATCAATCGCACGGATGGCATAATCGCAAACTGTTCATAACAGGGGCGTATAAATGACCGTCGAAAGCTACGACCAACTCGCGATCTTCTCGGCCGTAGCCCAAGAGCGCAGCTTCACCCGCGCCGCCGCCAGGCTCGGCATGTCTCAACCGGCCTTGAGCCGGGCGATGCGTCAGCTGGAGGAGCGACTGGGGATCAGGTTACTTGCTCGCACCACTCGAAGCGTCTCCCCCACCGAAGCCGGCGAGCATTTACTGCGGGTGATCGCCCCGCGGTTTGAAGAAATCGATAGCGAGCTGGCGTTGCTCAGCGAGTTCCGCGACAAACCGGCCGGCAAATTGCGCATCACGGCAGGTGAGCACGCGGCGATCACGCTGTTGCATCCAGTGCTAGCCAAGTTGCTGCCCGATAATCCCGATCTCAATATCGAAATCATCGTCGACTATGGCCTTACCGACATTGTGGCGGAGGGTTTCGACGCTGGCGTACGGCTGGGTCAGCAAGTGGCGAAGGACATGATCGCGATGCGCATCGGCCCTGACATGCGCATGGCGGTGGTTGGCTCCCCGGCGTATTTCACCCGATATCCCAGACCGGTCATCCCGAGTGACCTCATGGTGCACAACTGCATCACCCTGCGCATGCCGACTTACGGCGGCCTGTTTCTCTGGGAGTTCGAGAAAGACGGGCAGGAACTGAAAGTACGGGTCGAAGGCCAGCTGGTATTCAACAACATCGCCATGCGCCTGGAAGCGGCCCTGCAGGGACTGGGACTGGCCTATATGCCGGAGGACCTGGTGCTGGAGCATATAGCGCAGGGACGATTGGTTCGCGTGCTCACAGACTGGTGCGAACCATTCTCTGGCTACCACCTCTATTATCCGAGCCGGCGCCAGAGTTCACCGGCCTTCACCTTGCTGCGTGAAACCCTGCGCTACTTGGGCTGATTCGCCAGGACGCTAGCCAGCGCTTCACCAGCACGCTTGGCCGCGGCAGCATCACCTTGGTCAGCCAGCAGTTGAACCAGCTGACGCAACTGCGCAGCAGTCAGGCCGACCCGCAGGCTGGCAGCCATGTGCGAGCGCAGTTGCGGTTCGACACCGGGAGTGACGGCTAAAGCAGCGACGGTGGCCAGCTCACGACTTTGCCAGTCCAGGTTGTCGCGCTCGAAGATGTCGCCGAACAGATGCGCCTGCAAGTACTGGTTGATGACCGGAACGAAGTCGAACAACGGGCCCTGGACCGGTGCACCGGCGATTCGCGTCTGATTGGCTTTGCCCGCCGCCAGGAGTTCATCGCCGACAGGAATGACCCGACCGGGCTCGCGCCCCGGATCGTCCTGAACGCCGCGTTGCTTGCGTGCCTCGACCACGCTCATCAGCTCGCCGAGCGCATTGAGACTGCGTGGAAAACCACTGTAGGCATAGAGTTGCACCAGAATTTCCTTCGCCTCGCTCACCGCCAGCCCCGCATCCAGCCCCTGATTCAACGCGGCATTGAGCCCGGACATGTTGCTCGTGGCCATGGCGGCGGCCATCAACGGGATGGCCTGCTGCCTGGCGGACAGCGTCTCGGAAACCGGTTGGGTCGCAGGCTCGGCTTTCGGTGCCACCAAACCTTGGGCGTTGTATTGCTCGTCAGTCACTTTTTCCAGCCAATGCACACTCTTGCCATCCACCGAGCCAGTCACAGCCAGGTGCGTCATGGCGCTCGTCGGCGCGGCGCCATGCCAGTGCTTGACACCCGGAGGGCAGACGATCACGTCACCCGGACGGATTTCCTGCATCGGCTTGCCCCATTCCTGAACCCGTCCCACGCCGGAAGTCACCACCAATCGTTGCCCTGCGGGGTGGGTATGCCAGGCCGAGCGCGCGCCCGGTTCGAAGCTGACATAAGCGCCGGAAGCATTGATCTCGTTCGTGGCGGGAAACAAGGGATCGACGCGTACTCGCCCGGTGAAATAATCCGTAGCTCCCGTAACCGCAGCCTGACTACCCGCCCGGCTGATCTGCTGCGCGGTCCGGGACTCAGTGGCATTGTCCGCACCGGCGGCGTCGGCAAAGGGGGCCGCGGCGCACACCGCGATGCCTATCAAGGTGTTCTTCATGAGCACGTACCCCTTCAAGTCACAGCGTTCTGGCGTAAAACGCGGTCAACTGGCCCATTGCGACGTCCACATACGCAGGCACCCAATAGGTATCGATATGCGTCGCGCCATCGATGATGAAAAGTTTTTTGTCCTGGGTACCGGTGGCCTTGGCAAAGACTTGTTGCGACATATAAAGGCTGTCGGCCTTGCTGCCCGCGATCATCAGCAACGGCTTGTCGATCAGCTCGATCTGATCCGTGGCATCGAAGCTCATCAGGTCCATCAAGCTGCTCCGGGTGTAACGGAAAGTCGAGTTGGGGTGAGCGTGGGTCTTGCCGTAATACTCGAAGCCCTGTCGATATAGATCAAACGGCAGCTTGGCAATCTGTTCATCGGTCAGCTTGACATCACCGACGTAGAGAACTTCGCCACCCGTCGCTTCCTGGGCGCGGGCCGCCGACGCCTGCTGCAAGCGCTCCTGGATCGTCGACAGCTGCGAATCCTGGTAGCCATTACGGCGAACCAGCCCGGAGTTGAACATACTCAAGGTCGCAATCGACTGGAAGCGCTTGTCGGTTTGCGCCGCCGCCAATGAATAACCGCCACCACCGCAAATACCCAGCAAGCCCAGACGCTTGCTGTCGACGCCGGGATAGCCGGCAATGAAGTCAGCCATGCCATGGATGTCTTCGATGCGATGCGCCGGTTTGTCCACATTGCGCGGCTCACCACCACTGGCCCCTTGATACGCCGCATCCGCCGTGATCGTGATGTAGCCCTGATCTGCCAGACGCTGGGCATACAGGCCCGCGACCTGCTCCTTCACCCCGCCATTGGGGTGTGCCACGACGACGACCGGGTATTTTTTCGCCGCATCATAGTTCGCCGGGGTGTACACGTTGGCGGCAATGTCCAGGCCACCAAGTTTGTAGGTGACCGGATGGATATTGACCTTGCCCGGTTCGTTCCTGGTCAGCGCTCCACCGTAGGTCAAAGTGAACGGATTCTGCTTGTAGTCCGCAGCCTCGGCTTCGACGCCCGACATCCCGATCATGGCAGCCATCAACGTGGCCTTCAGCGTGGTTCGCATCATAGGAATACTCCTGACATTTCAAGTTTGTGAGAGGGGTGGCCGATATCGCCACGCGCCTGGTCAATCCAGATTTTTTTCAGCGAGAAACCGCGAAACCAGATCAGCGATTTCGACGTTGTTCATGTCCGAAAAAGGAAAGTGGCTATTGCCCTTGATACCGATCTCCGGCAGATGAACGAGCGTGACGTCACCGCCATGGCGGTTCACCGTATCGCGCCACAGGCGCGCCATCTCGAGCCGCGCACGCCAACTGTCCTGGGCCGGCAACCGAACCGGTTGGTCGGGGATGTTGTCGCCATAGAAAATAACGATGGGGATTTGGGCCAGCGCCTTGAACTGTTCCGCCGATACGGCCTGAGCCGAGAGCGTGTCGAACGCACTGGCAATCGGCGCGGGCACCTCGCCCTCTGGAAACACGAAACTGCTGCCCGGTTCGAACGCTACGATGGCCCGCACGTTAGGGTTTTTGATTGCCGCCAGCCAACCGGGGCCGCCACCCTGTGAATGGGTAAACAAAATGGCCGGCCCCGTCTTTTCCAGCAGAGCGGAAACGCCATTGGATACCACGTCAATGTCGTAAGGCCCGGTGTTGGGCGTCATCGACCGAAAGAACTGCTCCAGCGCCGCCGGCCCACGTGGAAACTGGCTGCCTTCGAAGCTCTCGGGCCACAGGCCGATGCGGAATTGATTGAACCAAAGCTGCTCATCCGGCACTGGTTTGATCGTCATTTCAACCAGGCTGCGTCCCGCATCGCCACGGCGCGGCTGGTCGATCAGGTACGTGGAGAATCCTCGCCGCAGGAAAATATTCTGGAACCCTTCACGGCCGTCGGCCGTTGTCTCCCAGGATTTCGCGGACTGCCCCGCGCCATGCAACATGAGAATCGGCAGCGGACGAGCGCCGACGGGAACCTGATAGAACGCATACACATGGTCGCCGTGATAGGTCTGGCCATCGGGCGTCATCGGTTTGTAGGGGTCGAAGGTTCCCGGCTGGGTGATCAACCCACCGCCGGCAATGAGGCTGCCCTGATCTTTGATGATCAACGGGGCGTGATCGTCAGCGCTGACAAACACACTGGCGCCTAACGCGAAACAAAGACTGCCGGCCTTTGCAGCGGCAGGCATGCATTGGCGGATGAAGCACTGAATCATGGTTTGCCCTCGATTTGATATCGCCGAGAAGCAAATTACCTTTCAACGATTAATCGATAAAGCGCGCCAATCACATAGCACTAATACCAGATTCATATAAGTTCGATTCGTAAAACGGAAAGTTCGCCACCTGCGGAAGTGGCAGAGTTGGGTCGGTTGCAGCCTTTCTTGACAGGCAGCAAGAGGCTGTAATTTTTTCCGAGGTTTTTGGCGTGGCGAACGGCCGTATCAGTCAACGGCAAGAGTACTTCTCCTCGTCTCGATCGATTGAGGAGAAATGTACGGGTCCGGCAATGCGTCATCTATCTGCAAACGGCTACGAGCAAAGCCCGGATGCGGCCGCGAGCAAACTCCGAAAGAAATTGTCGGGACGAAAAAAGAAGCCTAAGCCTGATGCCAGTCAGTTAAACAGTTTCAGCCGCGACATCTTTGTAGCAGCTGCCGAGCCCGCGAGGCGGCGTTCGGCTGCGAAGCAGTCGTAAAATC
>NZ_AKJM01000118.1 GCF_000282335.1 Pseudomonas sp. GM48 | reverse complement strand
CACGAATTGCTTGATTCAGTTGTTAAAGAGCGGTTGGTTAAGAGCTTTTCGTCTCAACCGAGGCGCGCATTCTACAGCAGCCTCATTTGCTGTCAAGTGATTTTTTTCAGAAGTTTTCAAGGAATCCTTAACAACTTCAACCACTTGCGCTTCCGATCTCTCGTCAGCGGGAGGCGAATTCTACAGCGTTACTCGCTGCTGTCAACACCTCTTTTTCAACTTCCTTTCGGCTTCGATGACCTGAAGCAACTTGCTGTCGAAAACTGCATAACTCTTTGTTTATCAAGGAGTTTTCCGTTTCGACTGCGCCGGAAGTGGGGCGAATTATAGACACCTGAGATCTGCCGTCAACACCTATTTACGCCTTTTTGGCAGAAGAGGCCTTTTTAGCCATTAAACGCGGGATTCGACGGGCTAAAGGCGGTAGCCGCAGCACTAACAGCAGCGCACCTATAGATGCATAGATCGCCCACTCCTTCAGATCCGCACGCACAATCCAGAGCATATGCAGCAATCCGAGTCCAAGAATTACATAAGCCAGACGATGCAACCTCTTCCAACTCGCCCGCAATCGTCGCTGACTATATCGATTGGACGTCACCGCCAATGCCAGCAAACCAAGAAAACCCAGCGCCCCGACAATAATGTAAGGCCGCTTGCGCAACTCGACACCCAGCTGCGACCAGTCAAAACCAAGAATGAATGCGCAATAACTACTGAGGTGGAGCAGCACATAGGCAAAACACCACAACCCCAACTGTCGCCGTACGGCAAACCACCCCGACCAACCGGTGAGCGCCTGCAAAGGCGTCATGCTCAACGTTACAAGCAGCAGAACAAGCGCCCCCAAACCCAATCGGTCCACCAGCACCTTGCCTGGATCCGGCCCGAGGAGTTCTTCCCAAGCCTGGTACAACCACAGCATCGGCCACACCAGCGCCACGACAAAGACGCCGATACGCCAAAACGGATGGCGCATCAGTAATTCTTCCTCAGGTCGAGCCCCGTATATAGAGAAGCGACTTCTTCTGAATAGCCGTTGAACATTTGCGTGTCGCGTACATTGGGCTTGAACAAACCGCTGGGCAAGCGGCGTTCACGAGCCTGAGTCCAGCGAGGATGATCAACGGTGGGATTCACGTTCGCGTAAAAACCATATTCATCCGACGCAATACTCTGCCAGGTAGTTTTCGGCTGCTCACTGACCAGACTGATGCGGACGATGGACTTGATGCTCTTGAAGCCATATTTCCAAGGCACCACCAAACGCAGCGGCGCACCGTTTTGATTAGGTAATTCACGCCCGTACATTCCAACGGCAAGAATCGCCAACGGGTTCATCGCTTCATCCAGACGCAGCCCTTCTATATACGGCCAGTCGATCAAGGTAAAACCGGAACGCTGGCCCGGCATGCTTTTGAGATCCAGCAGGGTTTCGAAACGGATGAATCTGGCTTTCGAGGTCGGCTCGACTTCCTTGAGCAAGGCCGAGAGGGGGAAACCGATCCAGGGAATGACCATCGACCAGGCTTCCACACAGCGCAGGCGGTAGATTCGCTCTTCCAACTGAAACGGTTTGATGAAGTCTTCCAGCGCATACCGCCCCGGCTTGCCCACCTCCCCGTCCACCACCACCGACCACGGCTCCGTCTTCAGCGTGCCGGCATTGGCAGCTGGATCCCCCTTGTCGGTGCCGAATTCGTAGAAGTTGTTGTAGTGGGTCGCATCCTTGAAAGGCGTGATCGCCTCATCCTTGACGTTGACCGCACCCCACCGGGTAGCCGGAAGCTTTTCGCTGAACCAGGAAGGCGCCTTGCCGGGTTCAACATCCGGGTAATGCGCAGCATCGCCAGCGCTGGCCCATTGCGGCAGGCTGCCCAAAGCGAAGCCGGCAACCGTGGCACTGAGCACATTGCGCCGAGATAGATAGAGGGATTCAGGCGTGACGTCCGACTCATGGCAGTCGGACGCTTTGGAGACTTTGATCAGCATGGTTACTCCGCAGCTCTGGAGGACAGATGCACCCATAGACTGCGGAGTATGAGGGAAATTACACGCTCTTGTTACGACGAAGACGTAACAGGTATTGAAACGGACCGGAGGCTGCATAGGCGAGAAACACCAGCAACAGGATGCGCGGCGGATCACTGAACACGACCGCGAACACCAGTACCACCGCGAGTATCGCAACGAATGGCACCCGCCCCTTCAGGTCCAGCTCCTTGAAGCTGTTGTACTTGATATTGCTGACCATCAACATGCCGGCCGCAGCCACCATCAACGCAACCAGGAACGACATTTTGGAACCCTGGATGCCGTAATCGCTGAACGCCCAGACAATGCCCGCAACAACACCCGCAGCTGCCGGACTGGCCAGACCGATGAAGTAGCGTTTGTCCGCAGTGCCGACCTGAGTATTGAAGCGTGCAAGACGCAACGCCGCACCCGCGACATAAATGAAGGCGACCATCCAGCCAACCTTGCCCATGTCACCCAAGGCCCAACCGAAGGCCAGCAATGCCGGCGCAACGCCAAAGGCAACCATGTCCGACAGCGAATCATATTCGGCGCCGAAGGCACTCTGGGTATTGGTCATGCGAGCAACGCGACCATCGAGGCCATCGAGCACCATGGCAACGAAAATCGCGATGGCTGCAAAAGCAAAGTACTTGCTCGCATTGACCGAGTCGCCGGCGCTCAAGGCAGCCTGCGCACTCATCGAGTTAATGATGGAATAGAACCCCGCGAACAGGTTCGCAGTGGTAAACAGATTCGGCAGAAGATAGATACCACGATGCCGGACTTTACGACCTTCAGCGTCATGCCCTTCCTCGACATGTTCATCGATGGGCAGCAGGCTTTCGGCGTCAGAAGCCTGGTTTGGCTCTTCGGGGCGTTCGCTCATGGACATTACCTTGCAACGGGGTGGAAAGTTTGGACAGGTGTCTGGGACGACGGTTCGGCCGCAAACGATGCAGCTTTATACCAGAACCGGCCTCCCAAACGAAAAAACGCGGCCTGGGCCGCGTTTTTCGTACAAGGGCGTGACTTAGTTTTTGGCTTTGTCGACGATCTTGTTGGCACCGATCCACGGCATCATGGAGCGCAGCTGCTCGCCGATGATTTCGATACCGTGAGCGGCGTTGTTACGACGCTTGGCGGTCATCGAAGGATAGCCGGTAGCGCCTTCGCTGATGAACATCTTGGCGTATTCGCCGTCCTGAATACGTTTCAGGGCGTTGCGCATGGCCTGACGGGATTCGGCGTTGATGACTTCCGGGCCGGTCACGTACTCGCCGTATTCGGCGTTGTTGGAGATCGAGTAGTTCATGTTGGCGATACCGCCTTCGTACATGAGGTCAACGATCAGCTTCAGTTCGTGCAGGCACTCGAAGTAGGCCATTTCCGGCGCGTAGCCAGCTTCGACCAGAGTTTCGAAACCGGCTTTGACCAGTTCAACGGTACCGCCGCACAGAACGGCTTGCTCGCCGAACAGGTCGGTTTCAGTCTCGTCCTTGAAAGTGGTTTCGATGATGCCGGTACGACCGCCGCCAACACCGGCCGCGTAGGACAGCGCAACGTTCTTGGCGTTGCCCGAGGCGTCCTGGTAGATAGCGATCAGGTCAGGGATACCGCCGCCCTTCACGAACTCGGAACGTACGGTGTGGCCTGGGGCCTTCGGCGCGATCATGATCACGTCGAGGTCAGCGCGCGGCACAACCTGGTTGTAGTGGATCGCGAAGCCGTGGGAGAAGGCCAGGGTGGCGCCTTTCTTGATGTTCGGCTCGATTTCGTTCTTGTACAGGGAGGACTGGAATTCGTCCGGGGTCAGGATCATGACCAGGTCGGCAGCCGCGACAGCGGAAGCAACGTCGGTCACTTTCAGGCCGTGGGCTTCAGCCTTGGCAACGGTAGCCGAACCTTTACGCAGGCCAACAGTCACGTCAACGCCGGAGTCTTTCAGGTTGCACGCTTGAGCGTGACCCTGGGAACCGTAACCGATGATGGCAACTTTCTTGCCCTGGATGATCGACAGGTCGCAGTCTTTATCGTAGAAAACTTTCATGAATTTCCCCTATATCAGGCCGTTCAGGCCGTTCGCTAATTTGGTTTAGATGCTGAGTACTTTGTCGCCGCGGGCAATGCCGGTCACGCCACTACGGACGGTTTCCAGAATCGAGGCGGTGCCAATGGACTGAATGAAGCTGTCGAGCTTGTCGCTGGTACCGGTCAGTTGAACGGTATACACGCTGGCGCTGACATCGACGATCTGTCCACGGTAAATATCGGTAGTGCGCTTGATCTCGGCGCGCTGGGCGCCGGTGGCCTTGACCTTGACCAGCATCAGTTCGCGCTCGATGTGAGCACTCTCCGACAGGTCGACCAGTTTTACCACTTCGATCAACTTGTTCAGGTTCTTGGTGATCTGCTCGATGATTTCATCGTGGCCAACTGTGGTCAGCGTCAGACGCGACAAGGTCGGGTCTTCGGTCGGCGCAACGGTCAGGCTTTCAATGTTGTAGTTGCGCTGCGAGAACAGACCAACCACACGAGACAGAGCGCCAGGTTCGTTTTCCAGAAGCAAGGAAATAATGTGCCGCATGATTAGGTACGCTCCGTCTTGCTCAGCCACATATCGCGCATGGAGCCGTCTTTGATTTGCATCGGGTAGACGTGCTCGCTGGTATCGACCGAAATATCGATCACTACCAGGCGATCTTTCATGGCGAACGCCTCTTCCATCTTCGACTTCAAATCTTTCGATTCAGTGATGCGTACGCCGACGTGACCATAGGCCTCAGCCAGCTTGACGAAGTCAGGCAACGACTCCATGTAGGAGTGCGAGTGACGGCTGCCATAGCTCATGTCCTGCCACTGCCGAACCATGCCCAGCACGCCGTTGTTCAGAATGACGATCTTCACCGGCAAACCGTATTGCAGACAGGTGGACAGTTCCTGAATGTTCATCTGGATGCTGCCCTCACCCGTTACACAGGCGACGTCCGCATCCGGGAAGCTCAACTGAATGCCCATGGCCGCAGGGAAACCGAAGCCCATGGTGCCGAGGCCACCAGAGTTGATCCAGCGGTTCGGCTTGTTGAACTTGTAGTACTGCGCGGCGAACATTTGGTGCTGACCAACGTCGGAGGTCACAAAGGCGTCGCCCTTGGTCACTTCGCACAGGGTTTCGATCACGGTTTGCGGCTTGATCTTGCTGCCGTCGCCCTTGTCATACGGGAACAGGCCGCGATCACCGCGCCACTCGTCAACCTGCTTCCACCAGCTGGCAACGGACTCCTTGTTCGGGGTCTCGCCGATTTCCTTGAGGATCGCGACCATTTCAGTCAGGACGCTCTCAACCGGACCAACGATAGGCACGTCGGCCTTGATGGTCTTGGAGATCGAAGCCGGGTCGATGTCGATGTGAATGATCTTGGCGTTCGGGCAGAACTTCGACGCACCGTTGATGACACGGTCGTCGAAACGCGCGCCGACAGCGAGGATCACGTCAGCATGGTGCATCGCCAGGTTGGCGGTGTAGCTGCCGTGCATGCCGAGCATGCCGATGAACTGACGGTCGGTGCCAGGGAAGCCACCGAGGCCCATCAGGGTATTGGTCACTGGCAGATTGAGCATCTTCGCCAGTTCGGTCAGTGGTGCGGAACCGCCACCAAGGATCACGCCGCCGCCCGAGTACAACACAGGGCGCTTGGCCGCCAGGAGCATTTCTGCCGCCTTGCGGATTTGACCGGAGTGACCGCGAACAGCCGGGCTGTAGGAGCGCAACTTGGCTTTTTTCGGGAAGACGTATTCGAACTTCTCGGCCGGGTTGGTCATGTCTTTCGGGATATCGACAACGACCGGACCAGGACGACCGGATTGCGCCAGGTAGAACGCTTTCTTCATGACTTCCGGGATTTCCGACGCGTGCTTGATCATGAAGCTGTGCTTCACGATCGGCCGGGAGATACCGATCATGTCGGTTTCCTGGAACGCATCGGTGCCGACCATGGTGCTCGGCACCTGGCCGGAAATGATCACCATCGGAATGGAGTCCATGTAGGCTGTGGCGATACCGGTGATGGCGTTGGTCGCGCCCGGGCCGGAAGTCACCAATACCACGCCGGCTTTACCGGTGGCACGGGCGTAGCCGTCAGCCATATGGGTAGCCGCTTGTTCGTGACGAACCAGGATGTGGGTCACTTCCGGTTCTTTGAACAGGGCATCGTAAACATGAAGAAGAGCACCACCCGGGTACCCGTAGATATATTTGACGCCTTCGTCGCGCAAAAAGCGGACGAGCATCTCACCGCCAGATAAAAGCTCCACGTTGCTCACCTCTAAAACGCCAGAATACCGCCCACGAAAAATGGGACGGGTCTTAATAGGTTTACTTCTCGGCAGAGCATGAGCGACGGTGGTCGCCGACTACGTCAGCACTGACTGAGCAAGTATTGGGATCGTCCCAAGTGTTGCGGGCCTTTCCCACCCAGCGCGAGGTAACGCGTTGCGGGTGTAACAGGTCGACGCGGATATGCGCCTCATGATCTGCTGAGAGGGTCTGCTTCTGGCAGTCCCTGTACAGCGGACTTTGGATTCTTCTGTTTCGTCCTTCGCAAGTCAAGTCGTCTATGTGCTTTATTCTACTAAGCACATGAGAACGCAAGAAAAAACCCGTAAATCAGCCGTGTGTTAGCTTCGATTGCGCAACTTTTAGCAAAAAATTGGCACGCGCATGCGCTTACCCTGCAGCGGCCGACAAAATAAAGAGATATTGTGAACAACTGCCAGCGGACGCTGGCAGCTTCTGGCTCAGCGAGACGCGGTGATCAACTGATCAAACTGTTTGAGCAACTCTTGCAACTGCCGGTCCTTGCCCTGGACATTGCGTCCGGCAAAGACCATTTCAGCCATTTCCTGAATGCCCGAAGCGTTGGGTAGCGGCAAATCCTGCTCAAGGATCATCTTCATGCGTGGCAGGAAGATCCATTGCAGCCATTGCTCGAAATCCAGTGTATCGACCGAAAAAGGCTCGACACTGGAAAGCGCTTCAGCAGATGGCGAGACTTCATCCCACCACCCTTGCACCCGCAACTCGCGCTCGATCAACAACAGTTGATCGGCGATTTTTAGAAAACGCGCGTCCATCACCCCGTTACCTTGGCCTTCTGACGAGCCAGTGCCGCGCCCTGGGAATCACCCTGTTTTTCACGCGCCTGGCCAATCAGTTCCCACAAGTTGGCCTGAAGGGCCGGACGGCCATTGGCAAAGGTCAGCCCACGGCGAGCGAACTGCTCGGCTTGCGCCGCATCGCCTTGAGCCATGCGCACCTGCGCCAGACGATAAAGCACCTGCGGCTCACGCGGGGCAACGCGTTGGGCGCGTTCGAGGCTGGAGGAGGCGCCATTGAGATCACCGCTCGCCTGTTGCTGTTGAGCTGTGGTCAGCAAGGCCAATACCGGGCCGTCGAGTTGCTCGTCTGCAGAAAGTCCGCCCGAACTGGCCGACGGAATCCCGCTCGGCGACGAGGGCATGTTGTAGCTGCCCTGATTGATCGGCGCCGATTGAATCGGCGACGTGTCAATCGGCCCCGGCGTGATCGGACCTGGGGTTATCGGACCCGGAGTTATCGGCGTGGTGCTGATCGGCGTTGAAGTCGTTGCAGCACCTGGCACCATCACCACTACACCGCTGTCACCTTGCGGAATCGCCTGGGTCCGGGACTGACCTTGTGCAGGGCGCTTGACGGTCGTCTGGCGGAAGCCGCCATTGGCCGAGATCCGCTCACTGTTGGACACGACGGTGCCGGAGTCCTCGACCGGGATCGAGCCACGTTGTACGGTGGAGCAACCGCTGAGCAAAGCTACGGCGGCAACCGCTGGAATCAACCACTTGTTCACTTGAAACCCTCTTTGCTTAATTCATCCAGCCCTTGACCCAATCCATCACCGACTCAGCAGGGTTTTCACCACCGCAAGCGACGCCGGGAGGCGGTTCGCTGCCGCGAATATACGGCATCTGCACGGCACCTGGGCAACCGGCGTCAGAACCTTGCCCGGTACGGGAATCGACCCAGGCCTGAACAATATTATCCGGTTGCGGCATGTCCAGCGGCAACGGGTCGGCCTTGCGCATGAAGCTGGTCCAGACCTGCAAGGCTCCGGTGGCACCGGTAAAAGGCGTCTTGCCGTTGTCATCGCGCCCCAGCCAGACCACCGCCAGCAAGTCCTGACTGAAACCGGCAAACCAACTGTCTCGCGAGTCGTTACTGGTACCGGTTTTACCCGCCAGGGTCAGGGTCCTTGGCAACACGTTGTAAACCGAGCTGCCGGTACCTTCACGCATTACGCGCTGCATGGCGCTCTGGATCAGGTAAATGGAGGCCGGATCGAATCGCTGCTGAATCTGGAACGGATAACGCTTGAGCGGCTCGCCCTCGGCAGTCAGCACGCTACGAATCCCGCGCATCGGCGTATTGAAGCCGCCGTTGGCGAGAGTCTGGTACATGGTCGCCACTTCGATGGGCGTCATCCCGCCAGCGCCGAGCAACATCGACGGGAAGGCCGGGAATTCACGAGACACCCCCAGGCGCGCTAGCGTTTTCAGGACGTTCGGCACACCGACCGCCAAACCGAGACGCGCGGTCGACAGGTTGTAGGAATGCGCCAGACCTTGATAGAGGAAGACCGTACCGTGAGAGCGACGATCGTAGTTCTGCGGTTTCCAGACCTGACCATCGGCGCCCTTGACCGAAAAGGACTCGTCCGACAGCCAACTGGTCAATGTGTACTGGCTCGGCTTCTCCAGCGCGGTCAGGTACACCGCCGGCTTGATCAACGAGCCGATCGGCCGCACAGCATCCAGCGCCCGGTTGAACCCGGCAAAACTGGCCTGGCGACTGCCGATCATGGCCTGTACTTCGCCGGTCTCCGGGTTGGTCACGACCATGGCCGCCTCGACGTCATCGGAACCCTTGCGCCCGGCCAGGCGCTTGAAGGTGTCGTTGACCGAGGCCTCAGCCTTCATCTGCAGGATCGGGTCGAAACTGGTGAAGATGCGCAGGCCTTCCTCGGTCAAGTCTTCGTCGCGATAGTCTTCACGCAACTGACGCTTGACCAGATCGAGAAAGCCGGGGAACGAGCTGTCCGCCAGACTGCCGCGCTTGGTCACACCCAGCGGCATTTTCTTCGCCGCCTCAACCTGCTCGGCAGTAGCAACGCCCTGCTCCTGCAGCACATCGAGTACCAGGTTACGCCGCTCAAGGGCGCGCTCCGGATTACGGCGCGGATTGTAGGAGGATGGCCCCTTGACCATGCCCACCAGCAACGCCACTTGATGCAACTTGAGTTCGGCCAGCGGCTGGCTGAAGAAGAACTGACTGGCCAGACCGAAACCATGCACTGCGCGCTGGCCGTCCTGCCCGATAAACACTTCGTTGAGGTAAGCCTCAAGGATTTCGCGCTTGTCGTAATGCAGTTCAAGCAGCAGCGCCATCATCGCTTCGGTGAGCTTGCGGCTCAGGCTGCGCTCGTTGGTCAGATAGAAGTTCTTGACCAACTGCTGAGTAAGGGTACTGCCGCCCTGGCGCATGCGCCCGGACGAGCCATTGACCCAGATCGCCCGGGCGATCGACTTCGGTGAAACACCAAAGTGATGGTAAAAATCGCGATCCTCGACCGCCACCAGGGTGTCGAGCAAATACGGCGGCACCTGATCGATCTTGATCAGGATCCGGTCTTCGAGGTTTTTCGGGTACAGACCGCCGATCAGCAGCGGCTCCAGGCGCACCACCGAAAGTTTCGAACCTTTTGCTCCCGACAATTCGGCCACGTAATCGCCGGAGAAGCGCACCCGCACCGGTTGTGCCTGCTCCATACCTTCATAGAACTGGAAGCCACGGGTGTTCAGATCAACGACATTACCGTTGACCGACGCCGCGCCCGGGCCATTGGCCACGCTTTCACGGCGATAGCCCAAGGCATCGAGCTCGGTCAGGAAGTCGTCCCTGCTCAGCTTTTGTCCGACGAACAGCTCGAGCGGGCGCGCGTAAACCTTGGCCGGAATGGTCCAGCGCTTGCCGGAGAACTTTTCCTGGACGATTGCATCAAGGTAAACGGCGAATCCGGCCAGCACTACCAGGCCAACCAGACTGAGTTTAATGGCCCAGCCCAGCCACGGGCGCAGGCCCCTGGAAGGTGGTTTTTTTGGGGTACGGGGAGTTCGGGTACGAGTCATGGCGGCGGATTATACGCACTTTATTCATACTCAACAGGAGCGCTCCGAGGTTTGCGCCAAGCGGACTTACAGCCATAATGGCGGCCTTGATTTTCCAGACTCTGAAGGATCGCCCGTGAGCCAGTCCCTGATCGCTGCCCTGCAAAACCCTGCCCTCTACCCGCATCCTGTAGATGGATTCCAGGTCATCGAAACCCATATTTCCTGGGTCGTTCTCACGGGACCCTTCGCTTATAAAGTGAAGAAGCCGGTCAATTTCGGTTTTCTCGACTTCACCAGCCTTGAGGCTCGCGAACACTTTTGCACCGAAGAACTGCGCCTGAACCAGCGCCTGACCGACGATTTGTACCTGGAAGTGCTGCCCATCACCGGCAGCGCCGAGGCTCCGCAACTGGGCGGCGAAGGCCCGGCCATCGAATATGTACTGAAAATGCGCCAGTTCCCGCAAAACGGATTACTGAGCACCCTTCAAGCCAATGGCGAACTGACTACCGCGCACATCGACGAGATGGCCGAGCAAATAGCCCGCTTCCACCTCAGCGCACCAAAAGTGCCGGCCGGACACGAAGCAGGCACACCGGACAGCGTCATGGCACCGGTGCGGCAGAACTTCGAACAGATCCGTCCGTTCCTCAGCGATAAAGCCGACCTGTTGCAACTCGACGCCCTGCAAGCCTGGGCCGAAAGCAGCTTCGAGCGCCTCAAACCGCTGTTCGCCCAGCGCAAGGCCGAAGGTTTCATTCGTGAATGCCACGGTGATATTCACTTGGGCAACGCCACCGTGATCGACGGCAAGGTCGTGATCTTCGACTGCATCGAGTTCAACGAACCGTTTCGCTTTACCGACGTTTATGCCGACACCGGCTTCCTGGCGATGGACCTGGAAGATCGCGGACTGAAGTGCCTGGCGCGGCGTTTCATCAGCCAGTACCTGGAGCTGACCGGGGACTACCGCGGTCTCGAACTGCTGAACTTCTATAAGGCCTACCGCGCACTGGTTCGCGCCAAGGTCGCCCTGTTCAGCATGCCGGCCGAAGCCAGTGCGGTGCAGCGCGCCACGACCCTGCGCCAGTACCGCAACTACGCCAACCTGGCGGAAAGCTACAGCACCATTCCTTCGCGCTTCATGGCCATTACCCACGGTGTTTCCGCAGTCGGCAAGAGCCATGTCGCCATGCGTTTGGTCGAAGCCCTGGGCGCGATTCGCTTGCGCTCCGATGTCGAGCGCAAGCGTCTGTTCGGCGAGCAAACCGTCGAGAATGACGTACAGGCCGGCATCTACAGTGCCGACGCCAGCACCGCTACCTATGCCCGTCTGCACGAAATCGCCGACGTCATTCTGCGCGCGGGCTTCCCGGTGGTGGTCGACGCCACTTACCTCAAGCGTGATCAGCGCGACAGTGCAGCGAAGGTTGCCGAGGCCACGGGCGCACCGTTCCTGATCCTCGACTGCAATGCGCCACAGGCCGTGATCGAAAGCTGGCTGGCCTTGCGCCAGGCAGACAAAAAGGACCCGTCCGATGCCACCCTGGCCGTTATCGCAGCCCAACAAGCCAGCCGTGAAGCGCTGACCCCCGCAGAAATCCTCTGCAGCAAGCGCGTCCAGACCAATGAAAGCGGGACGCTCGATACCGTTGTCGCGCAAATTCGCCAGCGTCTTCCGGGTCTGTAAAAAACTATTTCAGTCGTGAGGCCCGCGCTGGCTTCACGACTGTCAAATAGTGGCACTATACTGGCGTCATAAAACCATCAGGTGATGCGACATGAGCCAGCCGAAACTTCTCGATACACCGCTTTATGCCCTGCTGCACAAAGACGACATCAGAGGCTTCAACAGTGAGCGCCCCAAGGATGGCCCCATCGACATGGCCGGTGGAGACTTCCGGGGGCTGGACCTGCGCGAGCTAAATGCCGACGGCGTGGATTTCAGCAACGCTTACTTCCGTTCCGCCGACTTGCGCGGCATCGACTTCAGCAAAGCGAACCTGGAAGGCGCGAGCCTGGCTCACGCGCAAATCTCCGGCGCCTACTTTCCAGTGGAGCTCAGTGCCGACGAAATCCTGATGTCGATGAACTTCGGCACACGTTTGCGCTATCGCACCCGCTGATCAACGTCGCAAACTGATACGTCCAGCGCCCCTCGCTGCGCTGGACTACGGGGATGCTCACCCGTAATTCCTGATTATTCTCCGCCTTTTCCTTTCGCGTTCGCGGATTTTTTCACACTCTGCCAATACTCGTCTCTTAGAAGCATTTGCGTCGAAAACCAGCAAACAATCACGCGTTTCCTACTGATGGCTACACTCCTCAGAAGATTGCCCACGCTCTCCATTCGGCCATCGCAAGGAGGCTTGATGAATGATGAACTGCAACACCTGAAGAATCTTGGCAAGACGTCAGCGCAATGGCTGCATGCCGTGGGCATCCATAGCGCGTCGGACTTGCGTCGCCTCGGGGCGGTGGATGCTTATCGGGCCGTGCGCACGCGCGGTTTTCGGGCGTCCAAGGTGTTGTTGTACGCAATTGAAGGTGCCCTGATGGACGTTCACTGGAACGACATTCCTGCCGAGCGCAAGGAAGCGTTGAACAAACAACTGGAAGCTATCTCTTCACGCCACAAGAACTGATCCGGCAAATATTTCTGAAGCTTTTCAACCTGAAACTCAATGATTACAGGGCCTGTAGAAGTAAATTCGACGAATCGCAAAGAAATCAAAAAACAGCGGTTGACTTGGTAATGAGAATCGATATGATTATCACAACTGGTCGCGAGACTGGTCGATATTCTGAAAGGCCCTTGGTTCGGACTCTCGGATTATCTCCTCATCAGGCTAATCACGGTTATTTGACCCGGCTCTTGCCGGGTCTTTTTTTGCCTGTTGAAAAGTACCGACAGGGTCAGGTGTAGCTTCCTTCCAAGGATTCCACGGGCAAGTCAGCCATTTGATAGCATTCAACACTTAAGCTCGGACATATCCGGTCACGAGCCGCAGGACCGAGGATAGACATGAAGTTGCTTTGCGCAGGTGCCGAACTGGTCAATGACAGCAGTCGCGGGTTCGACATCGATGGCCAAAAGTTTTTTGCGGTGCGCCGCAGCGGACAGGTTTATGTCTATATCAATCGCTGTCCGCACCGGGGCGTCGGCCTGGAGTGGCATCCCGACCAGTTTCTCGACCCCAGCAACAGCCTGATCCAGTGCGCCACCCATGGCGCACTGTTTCTGATCGAAGACGGTGAGTGCGTTGCCGGCCCATGCGCGGGGCAAGCCTTGACCGGCGTAGCTTGTCGCGAGGATGAACAAGGGATCTGGATCAGCCTTTAGCCACCCGGTAACACGTCCAGACGCCGGTCGACCCGCATTTCTTCGTGGCTCAACCGCACACCGTAAGCCAATACCTCAACCCCACAGGCCACAGCTTCACGCAAGGCTTGCGCATAAGCCGCATCGATTTCCTGCGCCGGGCGCACGGCCTCGATATCGGTCAGGCAGACACAGTACAACTGCACCGCGCGAATACCGTCCCTGGCCAGATGGGCCAGCTCCCGCAGATGCTTGGCGCCACGCTGGGTGACCGCATCGGGAAACGCCGCCACCGCCGTACCGTCGAAACCCAAGGTCACGCTTTTGACTTCGACGTAGGCTGGCCCGTCGGGATAATCGAGGCGGAAATCGATACGACTGTTTTCCTGACCGTAAGCCACTTCGCGCTTGAGCCCGGTAAAGCCGTTCAGTTCCGTGATGACGCCCGCTCGCAGCGCCTCTTCGATCAAACCATTGGCGCGGGCAGTGTTCACGCAAAACAGCCGCCCTTGCGGGGTTTCACCAATCTCCCAGGTGCCAGGCAACTTGCGTTTCGGGTCGTTGGAGCGGCTGAACCAGACCTGCCCGCCTTCGACCTGACAATTGAGCATCGAGCCCGTGTTCGGGCAGTGAATGGTCAGCAACTCGCCGTCAACAGTTTCGATGTCGGCGAGAAAACGCTTGTAACGACGGATCAGGCGACCCTCTTCGAGGGGAGGATGAAAACGCATCAGCCTTGCCAGCTCCGCAATCCACGAGCGATGCGCTCGACCGCCTCCTGCAAACGCTCAAGATTTTGCGTATAGGCGAAGCGCACGTGATGCCCGGCCTGATAACGCCCGAAATCCAGCCCCGGGGTGAACGCCACATGTTCGGTTTCGAGAAAATGTTTACAGAACGCGAAGGCATCGCCGCCGAATTTGCTGATATCGGCGTACAAGTAGAACGCTCCTTCCGGCTCCACGGCAATGCCAAAACCCATTTCACGCAAGGCCGGCAACAGGTAATCCCGACGCCGGCCAAACTCGGCGCGACGCTCTTCGAGAATGCTGATGGTTGCCGGCTCGAAACAGGCCAGCGCAGCGTGCTGCGCCATGCTCGGAGCACTGATGTAGAGATTCTGGGCGAGTTTTTCCAGCTCTCCGACGGCAGCGTCGGGGGCCACCAGCCATCCGAGTCGCCAACCGGTCATCCCGAAATACTTCGAAAAACTATTCAGAACGAATGCACTGTCGTCGACTTCCAGCACGCTGGCCGCATCGGTGCCATAGGTCAGGCCGTGATAAATCTCGTCGACCACCAGATGACCGTGGCGCTCCTTGATCGCGACAGACAACTTCGCCAACTCGTCGCGGGTCAGGATCGTGCCGGTCGGATTGGCTGGCGACGCCACCAATGCACCGACGCTGTCATTGTCCCAATGGCGTTCGATCAGGCCAGGCGTCAACTGATAACGCACATCCGGACCGACCGGCACCAGTTGCGCCGCACCTTCGACC
Source organism: Pseudomonas sp. GM48 (assembly GCF_000282335.1). Taxonomy (GTDB): domain Bacteria; phylum Pseudomonadota; class Gammaproteobacteria; order Pseudomonadales; family Pseudomonadaceae; genus Aquipseudomonas. Next base: position 5,951 of record NZ_AKJM01000118.1, on the reverse strand, counting down.
AATCGCAGGAAGTGCCGGTTACAGGGGTAGCCCGGGTCCGCCAGCAGCCAGTGTTTACCGGGGTCTACCAGCAAAGCGCTGGCCAGCAGCAGCGCGCCGGACCCGCCAGGTGTGATGAGAATCCGCCGCGGGTCGATGTTCAAACCATAACGTTGCTGGTAAAAGCCCGAAATGGCCTCACGCAGCTCAGGAATGCCGCGTGCGGCGGTGTAACGGGTCCGCCCTGCCGCCAGAGCAGCCTGGCCGGCCTGGATGATCGGTTCGGCGGTGGTGAAGTCCGGCTCACCGATTTCCAGGTGGATCACGTCATGGCCGGCCGCCTGCAATTCGTTGGCCCGCGCCAACAGCGCCATGACATGGAAAGGTTCGATCGCGCGACTGCGGGCACTGTAGGACTGAGCCATTGGCCTTCCTTCAACGGAAAAAAAACGATTCTACCCAAGCGCAGGAACGAGCGAGAACCTAAAGCGGTCAGAGGCCTTGTAACCCCCGACCACAAACGACTCAAGCGCGAGCGCAAGGTTTGACTAAAATCAATAACTGAGCAGGCTCCAGAGCCACCAGACAACAGTTTGTCATCATTGGCAAGCACTCTGTGCCGCGAGCTCGACATCCGGGAGTAGCGCGGCCCGAGTTGATCTGGTAAGTTCGCCCGCTTGCAGCCGCAGGGCCGGCAAGTGCCGGTGATGGAGCAATCCTGCGCAGATGGATTACAAGAGTAGAGGCGGTCTATTTCATGTCCACCCAAGCAAAGCAGCAAAACCAGGCGATCAGCGGCTTCGAGCCCTATGTTCAGAAAGCCGGCGAAGAGTACATGGGCGAGCCCATGCGCAAGCACTTCACCAAGGTTCTGAATCAGTGGAAAAAAGAGCTGATGGAAGGTGTCGACAAGACCGTGGACCACATGAAGGACGAAGCGGCCAACTTTCCTGATCCGGCAGACCGTGCCAGCCAGGAAGAGGAATTCGCCCTCGAACTGCGTGCCCGCGATCGTGAACGCAAGTTGATCAAGAAGATCGACAAGACACTTCAGCTGATCGAAGACGAAGAGTACGGCTGGTGTGAATCCTGCGGCATCGAGATCGGCGTCAAGCGCCTCGAAGCGCGCCCTACCGCCGACCTGTGCATCGACTGCAAGACCCTGGCGGAAATCAAGGAAAAGCAAGTCGGCAAGTAATGGCGACTTGAACGAAGAACGGAGCGTGCGAACGCTCCGTTTTTGTTTCTAAAATTCTCCTCAGCAGCAAACCTGTGGGAGCGGGCTTGCTCGCGAAGGGGCCATCAGCTTCAACATTAATGCCGCCCGACCTACCGCTTTCGCGAGCAAGCCCGCTCCCACAGGTGATTTGCGCAAGCCAGGACAACGTAATATTGCCCCCATGACTGCCATCGCCTCCCCCACTTACATCGGTCGCTTCGCACCCACGCCCAGTGGTCATTTGCATTTCGGCTCTCTGGTCGCAGCACTGGCCTCTTACCTTGATGCGCGCTCGGTGGGCGGACGCTGGCTGATGCGCATGGAGGACCTTGACCCGCCCCGCGAGGAACCCGGCGCCCAGATGGCCATTCTCAAGGCATTGGAAAGCTATGGCTTCGAGTGGGATGGCGACCTGGTTCGCCAAAGCGAACGGCACGATGCCTACGCCGAGGTACTCAATCGCCTGTTCAATCACGGCCTGGCCTACGCCTGCACCTGTTCGCGCAAGCAGCTGGAGCCGTATCACGGGATTTATCCGGGGCTGTGCCGCAATGCCGGCCATGGTACTGACAATGCTGCCATCCGCCTGCGCGTACCGGAACTGGAATACCATTTCATCGACCGGGTGCAGGGCGAGCACCGCCAACATCTGGGCCGGGAAGTCGGCGATTTCGTGATCCGCCGCCGCGACGGGCTCTATGCCTATCAATTGGCCGTGGTCCTGGACGATGCCTGGCAGGGCATCACCGATATCGTTCGCGGTGCCGACCTGCTGGACTCCACGCCCCGCCAGCTCTACCTGCAGGAACTGCTCGGCCTGCCTCAACCGCGTTATCTGCATATCCCGCTGATTACTCAGCCAGATGGCAACAAACTCGGTAAATCCTACCGCTCGCCGCCGTTGACCGAGGATCAGGCAACGCCGCTGTTATTGCGGGCGCTACGCGCACTGGGACAGAACCCGGGAACCGAACTGATTGATGCCACGCCACGGGAAGTGCTGAATTGGGGCATTGCCCACTGGGATGCCTCGTTGATCCCGCGCACACTGAACCTGCCCGAGGCACAGCTGTTGTGATCGCACTTGCAGTGGCGCGCCCATCCGTTACCATCGCCGCACGTTTTCGGGCACGTGTATAAAAAAGAGAGGCCGGGATGTACATCTATCGCTTGGTCCTGCTTTTGGTAGTGGGGATTTACCTGTTTTCCCCGGCCATCATGGATTGGTGGATCGACGCCACTGGCGCCTGGTATCGCCCTTATCTGCTCTGGCTGATTCTGATTGTCGTGACCTTCATCCTGCAGAGTCAAAAAGATGCCGATGAGCTTTAGCCTGACCCAGATGATCCTGATCAGCGCCGCGTACCTGGCGGTGCTGTTCGGTGTGGCCTGGATCAGTGAACGGGGCATGATCCCCCGGGCGATCATTCGCCACCCGCTGACATACACCCTGTCACTGGGGGTCTACGCCAGCGCCTGGGCGTTTTACGGCACCGTGGGCCTGGCCTATCAGTACGGCTACGGCTTTCTGTCCAGCTACCTGGGTGTCTCCGGGGCCTTTCTGCTGGCGCCAGTGCTGCTCTATCCGATCCTGAAGATCACCCGCACTTATCAACTGTCGTCGTTGGCGGACCTGTTTGCCTTCCGCTTCCGCAGCACCTGGGCCGGTGCGCTGACCACGATTTTCATGCTGGTCGGCGTATTGCCGTTGCTGGCCTTGCAGATTCAGGCGGTCGCCGACTCCATCGGCATCCTCACCCGCGAGCCGGTCCAGCACCGCGTGGCCCTGAGCTTCTGCGCATTGATTACGCTGTTTACGATTTTCTTCGGCTCCCGCCACATCGCCACCCGGGAAAAGCATGAAGGCCTGGTGTTCGCGATTGCCTTCGAATCGGTGATCAAGCTGATCGCCCTCGGCGGTGTCGGGCTGTATGCGCTTTACGGCGTGTTCGACGGCCCGCAACAGCTTGAGCTTTGGCTGCTGCAAAACCAGACCGCGCTCGCTGCCCTGCATACGCCTTTGCAGGAAGGCCCGTGGCGTACGCTGTTGCTGGTGTTCTTCGCCTCGGCGATCGTGATGCCGCACATGTATCACATGACCTTTACTGAAAACCTCAACCCGCGCTCGCTGGTCAGTGCGAGCTGGGGCTTGCCGCTGTTCCTGCTGCTGATGAGCCTGGCGGTGCCGCTGATTCTCTGGGCCGGCCTGAAACTGGGTGCCACCACCAATCCGGAATACTTCACCCTGGGCATCGGCATCGCCGCCAACAGCAAGGCTTTGGCGTTGCTGGCGTATGTCGGCGGGCTATCCGCTGCCAGCGGCCTGATCATCGTCACCACGCTGGCGCTGTCCGGGATGGCCTTGAACCACCTGGTGCTGCCGCTGTATCAGCCTCCGGCCGAAGGCAACATCTACCGCTGGCTGAAGTGGACCCGCCGGGCGCTGATTGTCGCGATCATCATGGCCGGCTACGGCTTCTACCTGATGCTCGGTGCCGAACAGGACCTGGCCAACCTCGGCATTGTCGCGTTCGTCGCCACATTGCAGTTCCTCCCGGGCGTGCTGTCGGTCCTGTATTGGCCGACAGCCAACCGTCGCGGCTTCATCGCTGGCTTGCTGGCGGGGATTCTGGTGTGGCTGGTGACCATGCTGTTGCCGCTGGTCGGCAACCTGCAAGGCTTCTACATTCCGTTGCTGAACATGATCTACGTGCTGGACGATACCAGTTGGCACATGGCGGCGATTGCCTCGCTGGCAGCCAACGTGCTGATGTTTACCCTGATTTCACTGTTCACCAACGCCAGCACCGAAGAGGCCAGCGCCGCCGAAGCCTGTGCCGTGGACAACGTGCGCCGCCCACAGCGCCGCGAACTGCACGCCGCCTCGCCCCAGGAATTCGCCACACAGCTTGCAAAACCATTGGGTGCAAAAGCGGCACAGAAAGAAGTGGAACAGGCCCTGCGCGATCTCTATCTGCCATTCGACGAGCGTCGGCCGTATGCCCTGCGCCGCTTGCGTGACCGCATCGAAGCCAACCTCTCCGGCCTGATGGGGCCGAGCGTGGCCCAGGACATGGTCGAAACCTTCCTGCCGTACAAGGCTGGCGGCGAAAACTATGTCACTGAAGACATCCACTTCATCGAAAGTCGCCTCGAGGACTACCACTCGCGCCTGACCGGCCTGGCCGCCGAACTCGATGCCCTGCGCCGCTATCACCGCCAGACGCTGCAGGAATTGCCGATGGGCGTGTGCTCGCTGGCCAAGGATCAGGAAATCCTCATGTGGAACAAAGCCATGGAGGAGCTTACCGGCATCGCCGCACAGCGCGTGGTCGGTTCGCGCCTGAGCACCATTGCTGACCCGTGGAAGGAGTTGCTGCAAGGCTTCATCAACCTGCCGGACGAACACCTGCACAAGCAGCACCTGGCCCTCGACGGCCAGACTCGCTGGCTGAACCTGCACAAAGCGGCGATCGACGAACCGCTCGCACCGGGCAACAGTGGCCTGGTGTTGCTGGTGGAAGACTTGACCGAAACCCAGATGCTCGAGGACAAACTGGTGCACTCCGAGCGCCTGGCCAGCATCGGTCGACTGGCGGCCGGCGTGGCCCATGAAATCGGCAACCCGATCACCGGTATCGCGTGCCTGGCGCAGAACCTGCGCGAAGAACGTGAAGAAGACGGCGAGCTGAAGGAAATCAGCGGGCAGATCCTCGAACAGACCAAACGCGTATCGCGCATTGTCCAGTCGCTGATGAGTTTTGCCCATGCCGGCAGCCATCAGCACAGCGACGAGCCCGTCTGTCTGGCCGAAGTGGCCCAGGATGCCATCGGCCTGCTGGCCCTGAACCGACGCAATTTCGAGGTGCAGTTCTACAACCTGTGCGACCCCGAACACTGGGTCGAAGGCGACCCGCAGCGGCTGGCCCAGGTATTGATCAACCTGCTCTCAAACGCCCGTGACGCCTCGCCTCCCGGCAGTGCGGTACGGGTCAAGAGCGAAGCCGGCGAACACACGGTCGATCTGATCGTGGAGGACGAAGGCAGCGGTATTCCGTCGAGCATCATGGACCGATTGTTCGAACCATTCTTCACCACCAAGGACCCTGGCGAAGGCACCGGTCTGGGCCTTGCACTGGTCTATTCCATCGTTGAAGAGCATTATGGACAAATCACCATCGACAGCCCGGCTGATGTTCAAAGCCAACGCGGCACCCGAATCAGGGTTACCTTGCCGCGTCATGTCGAAGCGACGTCCGCTGTGAACTGAGACCGTCGAGAGTATCGAATCAATGCCGCACATTTTGATCGTCGAAGACGAAACCATTATCCGCTCCGCCTTGCGCCGCCTGCTGGAACGTAACCAGTACCAGGTCAGCGAAGCCGGTTCAGTGCAGGAAGCACAAGAACGCTTCACCATTCCCTCGTTCGACCTGATCGTCAGTGACCTGCGCCTGCCGGGCGCGCCTGGCACGGAGTTGATCAAGCTCGCCCAAGGCACGCCGGTGCTGATCATGACCAGCTATGCGAGCCTGCGCTCGGCAGTCGACTCGATGAAAATGGGCGCTGTCGATTACATTGCCAAGCCGTTCGACCACGACGAAATGCTGCAAGCCGCCGCGCGAATCCTGCGTGACCGGCAAACGGTACAGGCCGGCGGTGAAGCGGTTGCCGGCAAAGCCGCCAACGGTGCGGTGAAATCCGGTGCCGACAACAGCAATGGTGAAATCGGCATTATCGGCTCCCCCCCCCC
>NZ_AKJM01000117.1 GCF_000282335.1 Pseudomonas sp. GM48 | reverse complement strand
GGGGGCTTGCCCCCGTTCGGCTGCGCAGCAGCCGCAACAAAGCCATTCGGCACAGTTGGCCTTGCGGAATTATAAAGCAGATTTGGGGCCGCTTCGCAGCCCAACGGGGGCAAGCCCCCTCGCCACAAAAGCAATACAGTGAGCTGACTTATCGCGGTTCGATGTGGGCAATCATCAGTTGAACCGTCTCGTTGCCACGAAACTCGTTCAGATCGAGTTTGTAGGCCAGTTCCACCCACTTGATGGTCGGATTCGGCCAGATGTCGCGGTCGATCCCGAAGGCAATGCCATCGAGTTTCACCGAACCACACTCACTTCTCAGCACGACTTTAAGGTGCCGTTCGCCAACGACGCGCTGCTCGACCAACTGGAACACCCCATGAAACAACGGCTCCGGGAAGTGCTGCCCCCACGGGCCGGCATGCCGCAGGGCACGGGCCAGTTCCAGGTGAAACTCTTCCACCGCCAGGGTGCCGTCCGACAGCAGGCGGCCCGTCAGGTCTTCTTCGCGCAGTTGCCGACGCACTTCAGCGTCAAAGGCTTCGGCGAACAACGGGAAATTCGCTTCCGGCAGCGTCAGGCCGGCCGCCATCGCGTGGCCACCGTACTTGGTGATCAGGTTCGGATGCTGCGCCGCCACCACACTCAAGGCGTCGCGGATGTGAAAGCCCTGGACCGAACGCCCCGAGCCTTTGAGCAGGCCATCTCCGGCATCGGCAAAGGCGATGGTCGGGCGGAAATAGCGCTCTTTCATCCGCGACGCAAGGATACCGATGACGCCCTGATGCCACTCCGGATCGAACAGGCACAAGCCGAACGGCATCGACTCCACCGGCAAATCCTTGAGCTGCGCCAGCGCTTCGCGCTGCATGCCTTGCTCGATGGATTTGCGATCCTGGTTCATGCCATCCAGTTGCGCCGCCATTTCACGGGCAGTCGCCGCATCGTCGGTCAGCAGACACTCGATGCCCAGGCTCATGTCATCCAGACGCCCTGCCGCGTTCAGGCGCGGGCCAACAATGAAACCCAGATCGGTGGAGGTGATGCGCGCATGATCGCGCTTGGCCACTTCGAGGATCGCCTTGATCCCCGGCCGGGCACGTCCGGCGCGAATCCGCTCAAGGCCCTGATGCACCAGAATCCGGTTGTTGGCATCCAGCGGCACCACGTCGGCCACGCTGCCCAGGGCCACCAGGTCAAGCAGTTCGCCGATATTCGGTTGCGGCTTGCTCGCGTACCAGCCCAGTTCACGCAATCGCGCGCGCAGGGCCATCAGCACATAGAAAATCACCCCGACACCGGCCAGCGCCTTGCTCGGGAACTCGCAACCCGGCTGGTTCGGATTGACGATGGCATCGGCCAACGGCAGTTCGTCGCCGGGCAAGTGGTGATCGGTAACCAGCACCTTGAGCCCGGCCTTTTTCGCCGCGGTCACGCCATCGACGCTGGAGATGCCATTGTCCACGGTGATCAGCAGATGAGGCTGGCGCTCCAGCGCCACCGCGACGATTTCCGGGGTCAGGCCGTAGCCGTAGTCGAAACGATTTGGCACCAGATAATCGACATGCGCAGCACCCAACAGGCGCAAACCCAGGGTGCCCACGGTGCTGGCCGTCGCACCGTCGGCATCGAAGTCGCCGACGATCAGAATGCGCTGGCGCTGTTCGAGCGCCGTCACCAGTAAATCCACGGCGGCATCAATGCCCTTGAGCTGCTGGAACGGAATCAGCCGCGCCAGGCTCTTGTCCAGTTCTGCCTCGGATTGCACGCCCCGCGCCGCGTACAGGCGGGTCAGCAGAGGTGGAATATCACCGAGGAATGGCAGGGTGTCGGGCAGCAGGCGAGGTTCAATGCGCATGGGGTGACAGGAGCTTCTCTTGAATACGTAGGATAAAACCGGGTGACGCGCTAGAGCGGCGAAAAATCAGCCGCGCTCACCGGCCAGCCACTGCAACTGGACTTCATGCTGACCACGGTCGTCGGTGACGAAGATCGTCCCTTCGCTGATCATCACGTCCCACTTGATAACGCGCGGCATGTCCTTGGCCAGGGTTTCCAGGACTTCCTGAGGCACGGCAGCGATGTTGACGTTCTTCAGGTTTTTCACCGCTGGCACCACTTTGCCTTCCCACACGCGCAGGCTGCCATAGGCCAGCAGGCTGGTGCGTTCAGTGCGGCGCGAACACCAGGTCAGGCGCTCGGCATCGGGCTGGCCAACTTCGATCCAGTGCAGGACACGGTCATCCAGGCTTTTTTCCCACAAGGCCGGCTCATCCACTTCCGACAGACCACGGCCAAACGACAGGTGCTCGTTGTACCAAAGAGCGTAGGCCAGCAGGCGTACGGTCATGCGTTCTTCGGTTTCCGAAGGGTGACGGGCGATGGTCTGCTTCACGCTCTCATAGACGCTGCGGTCGAGGTCGGTGAGGTTCAGTTCAAACTTGTAGGTCGTGGACGGCTGGGCCATGAACGGGCTTCTTGATACGAGGAAAGGCGGCAAGTCTACCCGATGCAACGGGCAATCCACGAATAGAACACAATCAAGCTGGAGCGTCTGACAATCGGCTATGTTAAAACGCTCTATCCTCTCAACCCTTGTCCTGCAGGATCCCGCATGCCGATCACCGCCAAACCGCTTTCCGGTCTGAAAGTCATTGAATTGGGCACATTGATTGCCGGCCCGTTTGCCTCGCGCATTTGCGCTGAATTCGGTGCCGACGTAATCAAGGTCGAATCCCCGGACGGCGGTGATCCATTGCGCAAATGGCGCAAGTTGTATGAAGGCACTTCGTTGTGGTGGTTCGTCCAGGCGCGTAATAAAAAATCCCTGACCCTCAATCTCAAACACCCCGAAGGTCAGGCGATCCTGAAACAGCTGCTGGGCGAAGCAGACATTCTGATCGAAAACTTTCGTCCCGGCGTCCTGGAAAAACTCGGCCTGGGCTGGGATGTCCTGCACGCCTTGAATCCGAAACTGGTCATGGTGCGGCTGTCAGGTTTCGGCCAGACCGGCCCGATGAAAGATCAGCCCGGCTTTGGCGCGGTCGGTGAATCCATGGGAGGCCTGCGCTACATCACCGGTTTCGAAGACCGGCCGCCGGTGCGCACCGGCATTTCCATCGGCGACTCGATTGCCGCGCTCTGGGGCGTGATCGGCGCATTGATGGCCCTGCGTCATCGCGAGGTCAACGGCGGCCAGGGGCAAGTGGTGGACGTGGCGCTGTACGAAGCCATCTTCGCGATGATGGAAAGCATGGTCCCGGAGTTCGACGTGTTCGGCTTCATCCGCGAACGCACGGGCAATATCATGCCGGGCATCACCCCGTCCTCGATCCACACCAGTGCCGATGGCAAGCATGTGCAGATCGGCGCCAATGGCGACGCGATTTTCAAACGCTTCATGCTGATCATTGGTCGGGAAGACCTGGCCAACGACCCTCAGCTTGCCAGCAACGATGGCCGCGATGCCCGACGCGACGAGATTTACGGCGTCATCGATCGCTGGGTCAACTCGTTGCCGCTGGACACGGTGCTGGCACAGCTGAATCAGGCCGAGGTGCCAGCCAGCCGGATCTTCAGCGCCGAAGACATGTTCAATGACCCTCAATACCTGGCGCGTGAAATGTTCCTGCAAGCCAAGCTGCCGGATGGCAAGGACTTCAAGATGCCGGGCATTGTGCCAAAACTCTCAGAGACACCCGGTGAATGTGAATGGGTCGGGCCACAACTGGGTGAGCACAACGCACAGGTACTCCAGGAACTTGGCTATGACGCGTCGCAAATCGCACAGTTGCGCAAAGACGGAGCCATCTGAACTGAGGCGCCTGCCTGCATGGCCCATTCGGCACCACCCGTCGCACGGCGGATGGCCGCTGTGCATGCTGGCGATTTTACTCTTGCTCCTTGAACCGCTCCCGTCAGCCCTGGCACAGCCCAGGGAAAACCTGATCTGGCTCAAGCGTGATCTGCCGCCGCTGACGATTTTCGACGGGCCGAAAGAGGGCCAGGGTGTCATCGATCAACTGCTTCCACTGTTGATTGCCGGCATGCCGCAGTACCAGCACAGCGTGATGAGGGTCAATCGCGCGCGTGGACTGCAAATGCTCCACGAACCGGCCCTCGTCTGCGACGCGGCGCTGAACTGGAGCAAGGAACGGGAACAGTGGATCGCCTTTTCCATTCCGGTCTTCCGCGCCATGAGCAATGGCCTGGCCGTGCGGCGCATTGACCAGAACGTGCTGGCGCCCTTTATCAAGGATGGCGAAGTGGACCTGGCAGCGCTGCTCGCCAGCGGCCGCGAAAAACTGGGGATTATTGCCGAGCGCAATTACGGCGAATACCTGGACGGGCTGCTCAAGCAAGCACCAGCCAACACACTGACCGCTCATTACGGCAACGACGCCTTGGGCAGCCTCTTGCAAATGCAGCGCCTGGGACGCTTGCACCTGCTGCTGGGCTATCGCCCGGAAATTCGCTATCAGGCCTCGCTGCAAGGCATCGCCGAGGATGAATTGCAGTTCTATACAATTCGCGGCACGGGCAAATACCTGTCCGGTTACATCGGTTGCACCGACACGCCAAAGGGCCGGCAGGCCATCGCCGAGATCAACCAGGTGCTGCGCGCCCTTCCCCGCGAGCCCCTTGACGAGGCCTACGCCGCCTGGCTGGATCCGGAGAGTCGCGGCGATTACCTGAAAGACACCAAGGCTTTTTTCGACAATCTGGCGCAACCATGACAAATCCCGGACAAAAAGAAACCCCGGGAAGTGGGGAGACGACCCGGGGTTAAACGTGGCCTGCTTGGAGACCAGTAGCAGCAAGCTACAAGCACCGGAGCACAATGCTTGATCCTGCTGTTAAAAAGTCTGACTGACCTGAGCGTGGGAAGGTTCCCACAAAAATCCGTTCAATTGCGGCTGGCCAGAAGCTTGTCCTGGGCAGCATTGCGCAATGCTGCGATGACACAAGGCTCCAGGCGTCCTTCAGCGATCAGCACGTCGCGATGCAAACCGTCGACCACATCCGTCAGCAAGCGTTTGTCATTCAACTGGGCCTGATTTAACTCGCGCTCGACCACAGTCGCGCCGATAGCATTCTTCAGAGTCACCCGGCATTCGCCACGAATGCCTGACGGGGTCAATGTGACCTGATACGGGCTCAGCGCCTCACCGAGCAACAGACTGATACTTTCCATCCCGATCACCACTCAATAGTCCGAAACAACGTGCCTGGGGCATGCCTACAACAGATGACCGCTGGCCCGAGAAGAAAGTTCTGGATACTGACCGCAGATGAAACTGCAGGTCAGTCAAGAGAGCATGCACGGCGAACATGACAGAGAAAAAACGCCACCGTCACGTTTGTCGGGTACGCCTGGCGATATCGGCCCAGCCCCCCAGCAATCCTCGTAGCTGGCCATCCGCCGTGTAAAACGGCACCGTCCACTGGTAGATATCCCTGACGCCGTCCTTGAACACCAATTGACGCTCGAAGAAGCGCGTCCTGCGCGTACTCAACTGCGCCATGAATTCGGCATGCAGCAGTTCCGCGGTTTGTCTGGGCATGACATCGACCTCGATCAACTGCCGCCCCTGCATCCGGTCAAAACGCGTCGACAAGGCGTCCTCATAACTTTTGTTGCACATGATCAAACGCCCTTGCAGATCACGAACAAACATCGGGTCAGGCATGGCATCCATCAGGGCATGCTGGAATGCCAGCTGATCACGCAGGTTTCTTTGGGCCTCGACCCGTTGCCTGACCACCACCGCCAACCGTCGGCTCCAAAGCAGGGACAACAGACCAAACAGGCTGACCACAAACATGCCCCAGCAAATCCATTGGTCAAATTGCTGCCAGAAGCCATGTGCCTGTGACGTGCTGGTGCCACCGAGCCACTTCAGGCGAATGGCGCGCAGTTCCTGCTCAGGAAACGCCTCGAGCGCCTTGTTGAGGATGCTCAGCAACTGCGGCTGGCCTTTGCGCACCGCCAGATAATCCCCATCCCATTTGCCCGGCACCACAGCCCCGAGCTGTAGCCGGCCTGACGGAAACAGCTGGGCGCCGATTTCGTTTTCGATGGTGGCGTAGGCTTCGCCGCTTTCAACCCAGGCACGGGCTTCGGCATGGGTTTTAACCGAGCGCAACTCGATGGACGGATAATCGCGACGTATCATCGCTTCCAGTGCATGTCGGGTCGGCAGCACCAGCACCCGTTTCGCCAGATCCTCCAGCGACTGCACCGGCGGCGCCCCCGCCTGCCCGACAAAGACCCAGCCTGCACCACCGAACGCATGGCTGAAATCGAGAAGCGCCCTGCGTTCTTCATTAATCGAAAGCGTGGTACTTAAATCCGCCGTGCCTCTTTCCAGGTGTGCGAGCATCTGATCGGTGGAAAACGACTCTTGGTAAACGAACTGCAAGCCCGTCATGTCACTGATGCGCTTGAGCAGATCGCTGTTCAGGCCCGTCCAGTGACCATGTTCATCCTTGAACAGGTACAGCGGATACTCCAGTGCCGTGACAACGACCCGTGGATGGCTGGCCATCCACCGTAACTCCTGCTCATCCAGCACGACCGTTGAACGGGCGACAGACTTCCCGCGTTCCTGAAGGGTTGGAGGACTCGCGCCTCCCCATTGGGCGATGCCCATGATGCCGAGCAAAAACAACCAGCGCATGGCCGGTTTGAACACACTTGTAAACAGCATTCCCACGTCCTTGGTGATTCACTCGCCTGTCCTTTCGCGGCGATAACACGACAAGTGTGCATGCAGAAATGAAAAAGCCCGTCAGGAGACGGGCTTCAAAATGTGACAGCTCTGAGCGATTACAGCGGCTTGCCGCGGTTGCCATGCTGACTGACAAAGGCCTGTACGGCCTTCAAGTCATTTGGCAATACGGTGCAACGCTCGTCTCGTTCAAACAAATCAGAAAGATGTGCAGGCAGTTCGAGAGCTTTTCCTACACCGGCTTTTTCCACGGCGTCCGGGAACTTGACCGGATGGGCGGTGCCCAGAATCACCATTGGAATGTCCAGGCTGCGGCGGCATTCCCGCGCTGCTTTCACGCCGATGGCAGTGTGCGGATCCAGCACTTCACCGGTCTGTTCATAGACTTCAGCGATGGTTTCGCAGGTTTGAGCGTCATCCACGGCCAGCGAGTCGAACAGCTTGCGGGCTTCGGTCCAGCGCTCTTGCTCGACGCTGAAACCGCCACCTTGCTTGAAGCTGTCCATCAGGCCGGCAATCGCCGCGCCGTTGCGGCCATGCAGGTCGAACAACAGGCGTTCGAAGTTCGACGACACCATGATGTCCATGGACGGCGACAGCGTCGCGTGCAGGGTTTCCTTGACGTACTGGTTGCCGCTCATGAAGCGGTGCAGGATGTCGTTGCGGTTGGTGGCGACGATCAACTGGTTGATCGGCAGGCCCATGTTGCGCGCCAGGTAACCGGCGAAGATGTCGCCGAAGTTGCCGGTCGGCACCGAGAACGACACCGAGCGTGCCGGGCCGCCCAGTTGCAGGGCCGCGTGGAAGTAGTAAACGATCTGGGCCATGATCCGCGCCCAATTGATCGAGTTCACGGCGACCAGACGCGTGCCCTTGAGGAAACCCTGGTCGGCGAAGCTCGCCTTGACCATTTCCTGGCAGTCATCGAAGTTGCCTTCGATGGCGATGTTGTGGATGTTCTCACCGAAAATGGTGGTCATCTGTCGACGCTGCACCTCGGACACACGGTTGTGCGGGTGCAGGATGAAGATGTCGACGTTTTCGCAATGCTTGCAGCCTTCGATGGCGGCCGAACCGGTGTCACCGGAGGTGGCACCGACGATCACCACGCGCTCGCCGCGCTTTTCCAGCACGTAGTCGAGCAGACGGCCGAGCAATTGCAGGGCGAAGTCCTTGAACGCCAGGGTCGGGCCGTGGAACAGCTCCAGCACCCATTCGTTGCCGTTCAACTGACGCAGCGGCGCAACGGCGCTGTGGGCAAACACGCCGTAGGTTTCTTCGAGGATTTTCTTGAAATCAGCGTCTGGAATGCTGCCGGTGACAAACGGGCGCATAACGCGGAAAGCCAGCTCGTGATACGGCAGGCCGGCCCAGGAAGCGATTTCTTCCTGGGTGAAACGTGGCAGGTTTTCCGGGACGTACAGACCGCCGTCGGTGGCAAGACCTGCCAGCAGGACGTCTTCGAAATTCAGGGCCGGTGCCTGGCCGCGGGTACTGATGTAACGCATGACTGACTCCAATGGACAGTGTTCGTAGTGCCGGACCCGCAAGCGAGCCCGGTCAACGATATCGGCTTAGTTCAGGTGCTCGACACGGATCCGAACAACCGGACCGACCACACCCGCCAAGGCTTCCAAAGCAGCGATGGCATCGTTGATGTGCTGTTCCAGCACGCGGTGGGTCAACAGGATCATCGGCACCAGGCCGTCGTGTTCCTCGGCTTCCTTCTGCATGATCGACTCGATGTTGATGCCGCGCTCCGAGAGGATGCTCGCGACCTGAGCCAATACGCCCGGATGGTCCTTGGCCTGAATACGCAGGTAGTAGGCGCTTTCGCAGGCTTCGATCGGCAGGATCGGGTGAGCCGACAGCGAATCCGGCTGGAACGCCAGGTGCGGTACGCGGTTTTCCGGGTCGGAGGTCATGGCGCGGACCACGTCCACCAGGTCGGCGATCACCGACGAAGCGGTCGGCTCCATGCCGGCACCGGCACCGTAGAACAGGGTCGAACCGGCCGCATCGCCGTTGACCATCACTGCGTTCATCACGCCGTTGACGTTGGCGATCAGGCGGTCGGCCGGGATCAGCGTCGGGTGTACGCGCAGTTCGATACCTGCCGCGGTGCTGCGCGCCACGCCCAGGTGCTTGATGCGGTAGCCCAGCGCTTCGGCGTAGTTCACGTCGGCCGTCGTCAGCTTGGTGATGCCTTCGGTATAAGCCTTGTCGAACTGCAGCGGGATGCCGAACGCGATGGACGCCAGGATCGTCAGCTTGTGAGCGGCGTCGATCCCTTCAACGTCGAAGGTCGGGTCGGCTTCGGCGTAACCCAGAGCCTGGGCTTCGGCCAACACGTCTTCGAAGGTGCGACCCTTCTCACGCATTTCCGTCAGGATGAAGTTGCCGGTGCCGTTGATGATCCCGGCCACCCAGTTGATGCGGTTGGCGGACAGACCCTCGCGGATCGCCTTGATCACCGGAATGCCACCGGCCACCGCCGCTTCGAACGCAACGATCACGCCTTTCTCGCGTGCCTTGGCGAAAATTTCATTACCGTGAACAGCAATAAGCGCCTTGTTCGCGGTGACCACATGCTTGCCATTCTCGATGGCCTTGAGTACCAGCTCGCGGGCAACGGTGTAGCCGCCCATCAGCTCTATGACGATGTCGATCTCAGGGTTCGTGGCCACTTCGAAGACATCGTTGGTAATCGCAATACCGGTCGTTTGGAACTGAGGCTTTGGCGTGCGAATGGCAATTTGTGCCACTTCGATCCCACGCCCGGCACGACGAGCAATTTCCTCGGCGTTGCGCTGAAGTACGTTGAAGGTACCGCCACCGACGGTCCCTAACCCACAGATGCCTACTTTGACCGGTTTCACTGTGAACTCCCCATGAAACGGCCGACTCAAGGCCGGCCGTGAAAACAGCCGCATGCTCGCGGCTCTCTATTAATGGCCCGGCGATGTCGCTGCCGGACCATGATCGTCAAGGCTTGCCGTGACGATGCGAATTTACTTCGCGCCCAGCGCCAGTTTGGCGACTTGTGGCGCAGGCTGGTAGCCCGGAATGACCTGACCGTCGGCCAAAACGATGGCCGGTGTGCCGTTCACGCCAATCGACTGGCCGAGAGCGAACTGCTTGGAAACCGGGTTATCGCACTTGGCGGCCTTGATTTCCTTGCCGTCGACCATTTTGTCCATGGCCGCTTTCTTGTCTTTCGAACACCACACCGCTTGCAGCTGCTCGTCACCCGGCGAGCCCAGGCCCTGACGCGGGAACGCCACGTAACGCACTTCGATGCCGCGCTTGTTCAGCTCAGGCACTTCGGCGTGCAGCTTGTGGCAGTACGGGCAGGTGGTGTCGGTGAATACGGTGATGTGCGACTTGGTTTCGCCAATGGCCGGGTACACCACGGTTTCAGCGACCGGAATATCGTTGATCAACTTGGAAATGCCCAGGCGCTCGGTCTTCTCGGTCAGGTTGACCGGTTTGCCGTCCTTGAGATCGAACAGGTAGCCCTGAACCACGTACTGGCCGTCGGCACTGGCGTAAAGAACGCGACTGCCCTTCAGCTTGACTTCGTACAGGCCTGGCAACGGGCTGGCGGTAATGCTTTCCACCGGGACTTCGAGCTGGAGGTTTTCCAGGCTTTTACGAATGGCTTTGTCGGCCGCGTCATCGGCGACGGCAAAGGTGCTGACCAACGCAATGGCTGCGGCGGCGAAAATCTGGGTCAGACGCATGAGAACTCCTGAAGGCGAACATATGGGACGATCAGAACGCCCGTGCCGAAACACCGGGTCATAATCGCCCATCGTGCAAACCGGCCAAGCCTATCACATAAGGTCCCCGGGGCCGAATGCGCCTGATGCACGACATTTCGCTCACGTTGCACGACGCATTTATGTAGCAGCTGGCGAAGCCTGCGTCCGGCTGCGCAGCAGTCGCAAGATCAGGCACTGAGGTACATCAGTTAAACCGAGAACTCAGGGTTTACGACTGCTTCGCAGCCGGACGCAGGCTTCGCCAGCTGCTACACAGTCCCGTGCTAACCGCGCGGGTGGTGTTTGGCGTGCAGGTCCTGCAAGCGTGCGCGTGCCACGTGGGTATAGATCTGGGTGGTCGACAAATCGCTGTGCCCCAGCAGCATCTGCACAACCCGCAGATCCGCGCCGTGGTTGAGCAGGTGCGTGGCGAACGCATGACGCAGGGTATGCGGCGACAGTGACTTGCCGATCCCCGCGACCTTGGCCTGGTGCTTGATCCGGTGCCAGAACGTCTGGCGGGTCATCTGCTCGCCACGCAGGCTGGGAAACAGCACATCGCTGGGACGCCCGCCAAGCAGCTCACCACGCCCATCGCGCACATAGCGCTCGACCCAGACAATTGCTTCCTCGCCCATCGGCACCAGCCGCTCCTTGCTGCCCTTGCCCATCACGCGCAACACGCCTTGACGCAAATTGACTTGTTCAAGGGTGAGGCTGATCAGCTCGGTCACCCGCAAGCCGCAGGCATACAGCACTTCAAGCATGGCCCGGTCGCGCTGACCGATGGCTTCACTCAAGTCCGGCGCCTTTAGCAAGGCTTCAACATCTGCCTCAGACAAGGATTTGGGCAATGGCCTGCCGAGTTGCGGCATATCAACCCGTAACGTTGGATCAACAGCGATCAATTTTTCCCGCAGCAAATAACGATAGAAGCCACGTACACCGGAAAGAAACCGCGCTGTTGAGCGGGGTTTGTAGTTTTGCTCCAGACGCCAGGCCAGGTGATCGAGGATCAGCTCGCGCCCTGCGTTGATCAGTTCCAGGCCTTTTTCCTGCAGCCAGCCGTTAAACAGCGCAAGGTCACTGCGATAAGCATCGCGGGTGTTGTCGGAGAGACCTTTCTCTAGCCACAGGGCGTCGAGGAATTGATCTATCAGGGGATGATCGATGGCGGGCATAAAGACTCAGGCAGCGGAAAGACTGACTGCAAGTCTTTCATAGCCCGCACGCCCGCGAAACCATCGCACGCATAAATCGCAGGCAACAAAAAAGCAGCCCGTAGGCTGCTTCTTTCTGCATCGGAAGCTGGACTTAAGCCAGTTTTTCCTTGATGCGAGCTGCTTTACCCGACAGGTCACGCAGGTAGTACAGCTTGGCTTTACGTACGTCACCGCGACGCTTGACAGCCATGCTGTCGATTTGCGGGGAGTAGGTCTGGAAAGTACGCTCTACGCCAACACCGTTGGAGATTTTACGAACGGTGAATGCACTGTTTACGCCGCGGTTACGCTTGGCGATAACAACACCTTCGAACGCTTGCAGACGCGAACGGTCGCCTTCCTTCACTTTCACCTGAACGACAATGGTGTCGCCCGGGGCAAAGGTAGGGATCTCTTTGGTCATCTGCTCTGCTTCGAGTGCAAGGATGATTTTGTTAGTCATGCTGTGCTCCTAAGGTAAATCGTCTGATCTACCATCGATACGTTGTTAACTATCGTCCCGCTCGCGGATGTATTCCTCGAGCAGCTTCTTCTCTTCTCCAGAAAGCGAGCGGCTTTCCAGAAGATCGGCGCGTCGTTCATAGGTCCGACCAAGGGACTGCTGTAAACGCCAACGCCGGATGTGCGCGTGATTGCCACTTAGCAATACGTCGGGAACACGCTGATCCGCATACACCTCCGGTCGGGTGTAGTGCGGGCAATCCAGCAAACCATCCGTAAAGGAATCTTCCTCGGCGGAGTCCGCATGCCCTAAAGCTCCAGGCAGCAGTCGTGTAACCGCATCGATCAGGACCATCGCCGGCAGCTCGCCGCCAGACAGTACATAGTCGCCAATCGACCACTCTTCATCGACATGAGCATCAATAAAACGCTCGTCAATGCCTTCATAGCGGCCGGCAATCAGGATCAATGCATCCAGATTCGCCAACTCGCGTACCGCCGACTGAGTCAGCTGACGGCCTTGGGGGGACAGGTAAATCACCTTCGCTCCCTCCCCGGCGGCTGCCTTGGCCTGAACCAGAGCATCTTCCAGGGGCTTGATCTTCATCACCATGCCCGGACCACCGCCAAACGGGCGATCGTCCACAGTGTGATGTCGATCCGTCGTGTAGTCTCGCGGATTCCAACAGGTGAGCTGCAAGAGCCCCTGTTTCACCGCACGACTGGTGATGCCGTACTCGCTGATGGCGGCGAACATTTCGGGAAACAGACTGATCACTTCTACGCGCAAGTTAGCCACGCTTAGAAATCCGCGTCCCAGTCCACCTTCATCTCGCCTGCGGCCAGGTCGACAGCCAACACGCATTGCTCGGTATAGGGCAACAGGCGTTCGCGATCATCCAGGCTGCCAGCGCAAGGCTTGACCACCATGACATCGTTCGAGCCGGTCTCCAGCAGGTGATCGATCTTCCCGAACAGTTGTCCGAGGGTGTCGATGACCTTGAGACCTTCCAGCTGGTACCAGTAGTACTCGCCGTCGGTGAGTTCAGGGAACAGGTTGCGCGGCACGCAGATCTCATAACCGGCCAGAAGACGAGCTTCTTCGCGATCATCGAGACCCTTGAGCTTTGCGACCAGGAACTTGTCATTCCCGCGTCCGCTGACCAGCTCTACCTGCTTTACATTACCCTCACGCTTGAGCGTCCAGGTTTTGTAGTCCAGCAGGTTTTTAATCGGATCAGTAAAGGAGTACACCTTCACTTCGCCGCGAACGCCGTGAACAGAATAAATCTTGCCGATAACGATCAAATCATCAGCAATGGCTGGCGTCGCGTTCATATTGCTCAGGCCGCAGCCTTAGCAGATTCCTTCAACAACTGAGCAACGCGCTCAGAAGGTTGTGCACCAACGCTCAGCCAGTAGGCTACGCGCTCTTGGTTCACGGACAGACGAACTTCCTGACCACGAGCAACAGGGTTGAAGTAGCCAACCTGTTCCTTGTGCGAACCGTCGCGCGGGTTGCGGCTGTCGGTTACGGTCAAGTGGTAAAACGGGCGCTTTTTGGAGCCGCCAAGGGCAAGACGGATTGTTAGCATGTGAACATCGTTCCTGTAGTCGGTGCTGCAAATCTAAATGCACAGCGGGCATGGGTGCCCGAAAGGCCGCATATTCTAAGGAATATCCGGACTTTTGCAAATGACTTTTTCCGGCGCCTATCGGCCGCCATGCAGATTTGCTATAGAGCCGTCGTTGAAAACGGCCGGTCAGCTCCCGCCTGATGCGGGTTTGCTGTTGATCCCACTTCCTTGTGGGGCGGCGCAAGAGCCAGCTCTTGCGCGGATTCTTTACATCTTCGGCATGCCGCCGCCGGGCAACATACCGCCCATGCCGCGCATCATTTTGGCCATTCCGCCTTTTGCGGAGAATTTCTTCATCATCTTCTGCATCTGCTTGTGTTGCTTGATCAAGCGGCCGATATCCTGCACCTGAGTGCCGGAACCCATGGCGATCCGGCGTTTGCGCGAACCGCTGATCATCTCAGGGTCACGACGCTCGGCCGGGGTCATGGAGTTGATGATGGCTTCCATCTGCTTGAATTGCTTTTCTGCCGCACCCTGGGCGTTGCCCATCTGCGCCAGATTCACACCACCGATATTCGGCAGCTTATCCATGAGCCCGCCGAGGCCGCCCATGTTCTTCATTTGTTGCAGCTGATCGCGGAAGTCTTCGAGATCGAAGCCCTTGCCCTTCTTCAGCTTTTTAGCAAGCTTGTCGGCCTTGTCCTTGTCGAGCGTCGCTTCCGCCTGCTCGATCAGGCTGAGCACATCGCCCATGCCGAGGATGCGCGAGGCGATACGCTCAGGATGGAACGGATCGAGCGCTTCGCTCTTCTCGCCCATACCGATGAACTTGATCGGCTTGCCGGTGATGGCACGCACCGACAGTGCCGCACCGCCACGGGCGTCGCCGTCGACCTTGGTCAGGATCACACCGGTCAGCGGCAATGCATCGCCAAAGGCCTTGGCCGTGTTGGCGGCGTCCTGGCCGGTCATGGCGTCGACCACGAACAGGGTTTCGACCGGCTTGATCGCGGCATGCAGGGCCTTGATCTCGCCCATCATCTCTTCATCGATGTGCAAGCGACCAGCGGTATCGACGATGACCACGTCGATGAATTTGAGTTTTGCTTCTTTAATAGCCGCGTTGGCGATGTCGACCGGCTTCTGGCTCAGGTCCGACGGGAAGAAGGTCACACCGATGTCGTTGGCCAGGGTTTCCAGCTGCTTGATCGCCGCCGGACGATACACGTCGGCGGACACAACCATGACCGACTTCTTCTTGCGCTCTTTAAGGAAGCGCGCGAGCTTGCCGGCGGTGGTGGTTTTACCAGCGCCCTGCAAACCGGCCATGAGGATGACCGCTGGCGGCACTGCGCTCAGGTTCAGATCTTCGTTGGCCGCGCCCATCAGGCTTTCGAGCTCGGCCTGGACGATCTTCACGAAGGCCTGGCCCGGCGTCAGGCTGCGCGACACCTCGGTGCCGACGGCGCGTTCCTTGACCGAATTGACGAAGTCCTTGACCACCGGCAGGGCGACGTCGGCTTCGAGCAACGCCATGCGCACTTCACGCAGGGTGTCTTTGATGTTGTCTTCAGTCAGTTTGGCCTTGCCGGTGACATGGCGCAGCGTCTGCGAGAGACGGTCGGTTAAGTTTTCAAACATTGCGCGATCCTTTCAGGCCCTGTGTAGACCGGGATAATGGCGGCCCGGACCGGACTAAACGTGTGCTCGGCGAGCCTGCGGCGTGGGCAGGTCGCGGATTATAGCGAAGACTGTGGCTGGCGGACACCTCGCCGTCGGGTTGCGCGGTCTTTCGTGTCGTGGGGGTTCTATGCCAAACTCAGCGACTTTCGGGCTTGCCTAACAGGATTTATGCTCCCCTTGTCACCCAGCTTGCTAACTACCCTCGCCGCCGCCTGCTTGTATGCCGCTGCGACCATTTACCAGGGCACTCGCCTGGCGTCCGGCGCCAAGGTCAACAAACGCCTGCTGGTCATGCTCGGCGTGCTCGCCGTATTGGCCCACAGCGTCAGCCTGCTCACCCACCTGCTGACCCCGACCGGCCTGGCCCTGGACTTCTTCAGTGCCGCCAGCCTGATTGCCGTGGCGGTCATCGCACTGACCCTGCTGGCCTGCTCGCGGATTCCGGTAGAGAACCTGCTGGTCCTGCTGTTCCCGCTTGGGGCCTTGACCGTGATGCTGGCGCATTTTGCCCCCGCCGGCACGGTACAGGTCATCGATGAGGAGCCGGGCATCCTCGCCCACATCCTGCTCTCGATTCTTGCCTACGGTATGTTCACCATCGCGGTGTTCCAGGCCTTGCTGCTGCTGGTTCAAGACCACCAGCTCAAGCACAAGCACCCATCCGGGCTGATCAAGAACTTCCCGCCGCTGCAAACCATGGAAAGCCTGCTGTTCGGTTTCCTCTGGGCCGGCTGGACGCTGTTGTCGCTGTCGCTGATTTCCGGCTGGCTGTTCGTCGAAAACCTGTTCGCCCAGCACCTGGTGCACAAAACCCTGCTGGCCTGCGTGGCCTGGATCGTTTTCAGCGTGCTGCTTTTGGGCCGCAATCGCCTCGGCTGGCGTGGGCACAAAGCCATTCGCTGGACCCTGGTCGGTTTTTGCCTGCTGATGCTGGCGTATTTCGGCAGCAAACTGGTACGTGAATACATCCTGCATATCTGACGGGCGGCATTAATGGACGATTTGCCCATAGGGCCAATGCTCGCGGTAGTGACCCTGCTGATTTTATGGTCGGGCCTGTTTACCGCCATTGAAGCGGCGCACCAGCATTTACTGGCCAAGCGCATTGCTACGCGCTCCAGCGACAAACCGCCGGCCAAATTGAGCTTTCCACTGGTCAGCCTGATCTTTTGCAACACCCTCTGCCGTGCACTCGTGGTGGTCATCGTCACTTTGCTGGCAATTTTCACCTGGGCCGAGAACGGTCCGTGGGTCGCTTGCCTCGGGGCGGGCGCCATACTGCTGGTGTTTTCCGACTACTTGCCTCGCGCGCTCGCCGCCCGCTATCCGGATGCGATCCTGGCCCAAGGCAACAATCTGCTGCGCGTGCCGCTGAAAATCATCTATCCCGCGGCATGGCTGCTCAACAGCTTCAGTCAGTTGCTGATGCGACCGTTCGCCCGTAAAGCCAAAGTGGTGCAACGAAGTGAGGACGAAACACTGACGGATCGGCAGGATACGCCCGAAACAGTAAGCCGCCCTCACCCGCTGCCTGGCATCCACGCACTGGACAACATCACGGTCAATGACATCCTGGTACCGCGCAGTGATGTGGACGGCATCAATCTCGATGACCCCCTCGAAGAAATCATCGAACAATTGCGCCACAACAAACGCACTCGCCTGCCGGTGTTCCACAGTGACATCAACCAGGTCGAAGCCGTCCTCAACACCCGACATATCCTTCACTTGCTGCCCGATGCAAGCCTGACCAGGGAAGCGTTGCTGGCGGCCAGCCACGAGCCGTACTTCGTACCGGAAAGTACCCCGTTGCAGTTGCAACTGCTCAACTTCCACAAGCAGCAGCGGCGCCTGGGCATGGTGGTCGACGAATACGGCGAAGTGCTGGGCATCGTCACGCTGGAAGACATTCTTGAAGAGATCGTCGGCGAGTTCGAAAGCCAGCACAGCCTGGACAATCCGCACATTCATCCGCAAGCCGACGGACGCCTGGTGATCGACGGCGCCGCGTCCATTCGCGAGCTGAACAAGAGCCTCGGCTGGCACCTGCCAAGCGATGGCCCGAAAACCCTGAACGGTTTGGTCACCGAGGCGCTGGAAACCATTCCCGAAAGCGCGGTGTGCCTGAAGATCGGTAGGTATCGCCTGGAAATTCTCGAGACCGAAGACAACCGTGTCACGCGAGTATTGATCTGGCAGACCAGCTCGATGCCTGTGGTTATCTAGGGTCAAGGTAATTTTCTGTGGCGAGGGAGCTTGCTCCCGCTCGGGCGCGCAGCGGCCGCCTCAGGCCTGCTTCGCAGTCCAGCGGGAGCAAGCTCCCTCGCCACATAAAGCCATAGCCCAATCCAGCTACTTGTTCGATCGTTAGCCACCTTCCTATAATCGAACCGCTTACCCAAGCCTCGCCGGCCCCGTGCTTATCCCGCACTTCGCAGCTTCCGGCCCGATCATCAGCAACATCCGCAGCAAACCGACGACTGTTCCTACCTGAAACAGCGACCGTGCCCCCACCCACATCCCTGGGTTCTCGACCATAATAATTCGCTCCACTGGAGCACATGACTGTCAGGGATAACCGCATGACGACCAGCACGACTTACAGCGACTCCACACCTGCGCAACCGACGAACTCCGCCACCCGCGTGGCTACTGCGAGTTTCATCGGTACCGCCATCGAGTTCTACGACTTCTATGTCTATGCCACCGCCGCTGCGCTGGTGATCGGTCCGGTGTTCTTTCCACAGACATCCGGCACCGCACAGATGCTTTCGGCGTTTCTCACGTTCGGCATCGCCTTCCTTGCTCGCCCCTTGGGTTCGGCCCTTTTCGGCCACTTTGGCGACCGTATCGGTCGTAAATCGACCCTGGTCGCCTCGCTACTGCTGATGGGCGTGTGCACCACGCTGATCGGCGTGCTGCCGGGTTATGACAGCATTGGCGCCTGGGCACCGATCCTGCTTTGCGTCCTGCGCTTCGGCCAGGGCCTGGGGTTAGGCGGTGAATGGGGTGGCGCGGCATTGCTGGCCACGGAGAACGCGCCAAAAGGCAAGCGCGCGTGGTTCGGCATGTTCCCGCAGTTGGGCCCATCCATTGGCTTCCTGGCTGCGAACGGCCTGTTCCTGACACTGGCCGTGGTGCTGGACGATGAACAGTTCCGTTCATGGGGCTGGCGTATTCCGTTCCTGCTCAGCGCCGCACTGGTGATAGTCGGCCTGTACGTGCGCCTCAAGCTGCACGAGACCCCGGTATTCGCCAACGCCGTGGCTCGCCACGAGCCCGTGAAGATCCCGCTGGTCGAACTGTTCAGCCAATACTGGGCGCCCGTATTGCTGGGAGCCGGCGCGATGGTCGTGTGCTACGCGCTATTTTATATCTCCACCGTGTTTTCCCTGAGTTACGGCGTGACCACGCTCGGCTACAGCCGCGAAACCTTCCTCGGCCTGTTGTGCTTCGCCGTGCTGTTCATGGCGGCCGCCACCCCGCTGTCGGCCTGGGCCAGCGACCGTTACGGGCGCAAGCCGGTGCTGATCGTCGGCGGCGTGTTGGCGGTCCTGTCCGGCTTCCTCATGGAACCGCTGCTGACCCAAGGCTCGACCTGGGGCGTGGCGTTGTTCCTGTGCATTGAGCTGTTCCTGATGGGTGTGACATTTGCGCCAATGGGTGCGCTGCTGCCGGAACTGTTTCCGACCCGCGTGCGCTACACCGGCGCGTCGGCAGCCTACAACCTGGGCGGTATTGTCGGCGCTTCCGCGGCGCCGTTCTTTGCACAGAAACTGGTGGCGATGGGTGGTTTGAGTTACGTCGGCGGGTATGTGTCCGGGGCGGCGGTACTGAGTTTGATTGCGGTGCTGTGCTTGAAGGAGACGCGGCATAACGATTTGAATCAGGTCGCCTGACAAATTGCTTTCGCGGGCAAGCCCGCTCCCACAGGGTTGGTGTCGATCACAAGATAGCTGTACGACACATGTCCCTGTGGGAGCGGGCTTGCCCGCGAAGGGGCCCTCTCTGACAAAACACCAACCACAATTTTTCCCCCACCCATTGTCACCTCGCTCTACGCGCATCGGCACATCCCCGCTATACTTCCCGGCTTTTCCTGAATAAATGCCAATAGGGTCCCGCCGCGCATGGATAAGACCTACCAGCCGCACGCCATTGAAACTTCCTGGTACAACACCTGGGAGTCAGAGAATTACTTCGCCCCGCAAGGCGCGGGCGAGTCCTACACCATCATGATCCCGCCGCCGAACGTCACCGGCAGCCTGCACATGGGTCACGGTTTCAACAACGCGATCATGGACGCCCTGATCCGTTTCCGCCGCATGCAGGGTCGCAACACCCTGTGGCAGCCGGGCACCGACCACGCCGGTATCGCCACGCAGATGCTGGTAGAGCGTCAGCTCGAAGCCAAGGGCCAGAGCCGCCACGACCTGGGCCGCGAAAAATTCCTCGAAAAAGTCTGGGAATGGAAGGATGAGTCCGGTGGCAACATCAGCCGCCAGATCCGCCGCCTCGGCTCGTCTGTCGACTGGAGCCGCGAGCGCTTCACCATGGACGACGGCCTCTCGGAAGCCGTTAAAGAAGCCTTCGTACGCCTGCACGAAGACGGCCTGATCTACCGCGGCAAGCGCCTGGTGAACTGGGACACCAAGTTGCACACGGCGATTTCCGACCTTGAAGTGGAAAACCACGACGAGAAAGGTTTCCTGTGGAACCTGAAGTACCCGCTGGCCGATGGCGCCAAGACCGCTGAAGGCAACGATTTCCTGATCGTCGCGACCACTCGCCCGGAAACCATGCTCGGCGACTCCGCCGTTGCGGTGAACCCGAACGATGATCGCTACAAAGCCCTGATCGGCAAGTTTGTCGAACTGCCGCTGGTTGGCCGCCGCATCCCGATCATCGCCGACGATTACTGCGACCCTGAATTCGGCACCGGCTGCGTGAAAATCACCCCGGCCCACGATTTCAACGACTACGAAGTCGGCAAGCGCCACAACCTGCCGCTGCTGAACATCTTCGACAAGAACGCCACCGTTCTTCCTGCGTGCCAGGCGTTCAATCTCGACGGCACACTGAACGAAAGCATCGACGGCAAGATCCCGGCCGAATACGCCGGCCTGGACCGCTTCGAAGCGCGCAAGCAGATCGTGGCCGCGTTCGATGCTGCCGGTCTGTTGGTCAGCGTTGACGATCACGCCCTGAAAGTGCCGAAAGGCGACCGCTCCGGCACCGTCATCGAGCCGTGGCTGACCGACCAGTGGTATGTGTCCACCAAGCCTCTGGCCGAGCCTGCGATTGCTGCCGTTGAAGACGGCCGTATCCAGTTCGTGCCGAAACAATACGAAAACATGTACTTCTCGTGGATGCGCGACATCCAGGACTGGTGCATCAGCCGTCAGCTGTGGTGGGGTCACCGCATTCCGGCCTGGTACGACGAGTCGGGCAAGGTCTACGTCGGTCGCGACGAAGCCGAAGTACGTGCCAAGCACAACCTCGGCCCGGACGTTGCGCTGCAACAGGACAACGACGTTCTCGACACCTGGTTCAGCTCGGGCCTGTGGACGTTCTCCACCCTCGGCTGGCCGGAGAAAACCGAATTCCTGAAGAAATTCCACTCCACCGACGTCCTGGTGACTGGCTTCGACATCATTTTCTTCTGGGTTGCCCGGATGATCATGCTCACCATGCACCTGGTGAAAAACGAAGACGGCACGCCTCAGGTCCCGTTCAAGACTGTGTACGTTCACGGCCTGGTGCGTGATGGCCAGGGCCAGAAAATGTCCAAGTCCAAGGGCAACGTCCTGGACCCGCTGGACATCATCGACGGCATCGAACTCGAAGCGCTGGTGCAGAAACGCACCTCCGGCATGATGCAGCCGAAACTGGCGAAGAAGATCGAGAAGCAGACCCGCGACGAGTTCGCCGAAGGCATCGCCAGCTACGGCACCGACGCCCTGCGCTTCACCTTCTGCTCGCTGGCGTCCACCGGCCGCGACATCAAGTTCGACATGGGCCGCGTCGAAGGCTACCGCAACTTCTGCAACAAGATCTGGAACGCCGCACGCTACGTGCTGGACAAGGGCGAAGACTGCGGCCAGAACGGCGAAGCCTATGAGCTGTCCCTGGCTGATCGCTGGATCATTTCGCAGCTGCAACGCACCGAAGCTGAAGTGACCCGCCAGCTTGACCAGTTCCGTTTCGACCTGGCCGCGCAAGCCCTGTACGAGTTCATCTGGAACCAGTATTGCGACTGGTACCTGGAACTGTCCAAACCTGTGCTGTGGGACGAAAACGCACCGGTCGAGCGCCAGCGCGGCACCCGTCGCACCCTGGTTCGCGTGCTGGAAGTCGCCCTGCGCCTGGCGCACCCGTTCATGCCGTTCATCACCGAAGAAATCTGGCAGCGCATCGCGCCGCTGGCCGGCATCGAAGGCAAGACGATCATGCTGCAACCTTGGCCGGTGGCCAACGAAACACGCATCGATCAGGCCGCCGAAGACGACATCGAATGGCTCAAGGGCTTGATGCTTGGCACCCGTAACATCCGTGGCGAAATGAACATCGGCCCGGGCAAACCGCTGCC
Source organism: Pseudomonas sp. GM48 (assembly GCF_000282335.1). GTDB lineage: Bacteria > Pseudomonadota > Gammaproteobacteria > Pseudomonadales > Pseudomonadaceae > Aquipseudomonas. Next base: position 113,749 of record NZ_AKJM01000117.1, on the reverse strand, counting down.
GCTGTTCCTGAAGAACGTCAGCGCCGAGGATCAGCGTCGCCTGACCGAGAACGAAGCCCTGCTGAAGAAGCTGGCGCGCCTCGAATCGATCACCGTCCTGGCTGCCGGCGAAGAAGCACCGTTGTCCGCCACCGCACTGGTCGGCGAGATGGAAGTGCTGGTGCCGATGGCCGGCCTGATCGACAAAGGTGCGGAACTGGCGCGCCTGGACAAGGAAATCCAGCGCCTGCAAGGTGAAGTGCAACGCGTCGGCGGCAAGCTGTCCAACGCCGGCTTCGTTGACAAGGCCCCGGCTGAAGTCATCGAGAAAGAACGTGCCAAACTGGCCGAGGCCGAACAGGCCCTGGGCAAGCTGGCCGAGCAGCATGCGCGGATTGCCAGCCTGTAACGGCAGATCGCAATGAAAAAGGGGGGCCCAAGTGGCCTCCCTTTTTTATGCCTGCCACTTTCTTACATCCAATGAAGATCCCCCTGTGGGAGCGGGTTTACTCGCGAAGAGGTCATAACATTCGATATAAATATTGACTGAAAGTCCGCATTCGCGAGCAAGCCCGCTCCCACATTTGGTCGGTGTTACCCCACAGATGTGGGACAATGCCCGCCACTTTTAGCCATACCCGAATCGACCACCGCCATGACCGCCCCCCGCACACCGAAACCTGCGCGCAAAAAGCCTGAATCCGCGCCTGCGGCCAAAGCCGCGGCGCCGCGTGAGAAGGCCAGCCTGCACCCGCGCAATCGCCATCAGGGTCACTACGACTTTCCGGCGCTGATCAAAAGCGCCCCGGAACTGAAGAAATTCGTAATCATCAATCCGTACGGCAAGGAAAGCATCGACTTCGCCAGCCCGGAAGCTGTGCGGGTGTTCAACAGGGCGCTGCTCAAGTCGTTCTATGGCATCGCTCACTGGGACATTCCGGCCGACTACCTGTGCCCGCCGGTGCCAGGCCGTGCCGATTACGTGCACTTCCTTGCCGACCTGCTGGCCAGTGGCAATGACGGTGTAATCCCTCGCGGCGCCGCCGTGAAGGTGCTGGACATCGGCATGGGTGCCAACTGCGTGTATCCGCTGATCGGTTACAGCGATTACCGCTGGCAGTTTCTCGGTTCCGATATCGATGCGACCGCCATCGCCGCCGCCAAGGCAATCATTGCGTCAAACGGCCTGAACAAAGCCATTCAGGTGCGCCAGCAGAGCAACCCCAAGCAGATCCTCACAGGCCTGCTGGAGAGTGCCGAGCGCTTTGACCTGACGATGTGCAACCCGCCGTTCCACGCGTCGCTGGACGAGGCCACACGGGGCAGCACGCGCAAATGGCGCGCCCTGGGCAAAGCAGATCCGAAACGCAAGCTGCCTGTACTGAACTTCGGCGGACAAGCGGCGGAGTTGTGGTGTGAGGGCGGGGAGGTGCGTTTCGTCACGCAACTGGTCAGCGAGAGCGTGCAGGTGGCGCAACAAGTGCTGTGGTTCAGCACACTGGTGTCAAAGGCGTCGAACCTGCCGGCAATCCAGGCAGCCCTGAACAAGGCCGGCGCGCTGGACAGTCAGGTGGTGGAAATGGGTCAGGGCCAGAAACAGAGCCGCTTCGTCGCCTGGACGTTCCAGACCAAGGCGCAGCAACACGCCTGGCGTGAGCGTTGGGCGCGCAGCAGCTGAGTCAGTGAACGGCAGGTTATTTGCGCTAAATCGCAGGCACAAAAAAACCGTGCCCGGATCGCTCCGGTGCACGGTTTTTCAACAAGTCTTACTTGTTGACAGCGTCGGTCAGGCCTTTGGCCACAACCAGCTTGATCACTTTCTTGGCAGCGATTTCGATGGCAGCGCCAGTCGAAGGGTTACGGCCAGTACGGGCAGGGCGCTCAGTCACTTTCAGTTTGCCGATACCTGGCAGAGTGATTTCGCCGCCGTTTTCCAGCTGATCGGCAACGATTTGGCCCAGTTGGTCCAGAGCGTTACGCGCGGTGGTTTTCGGCGCGTCGATAGCTTCAGCGATGTCGGCGATCAGTTGGTCTTTAGTAAGAGCCATTTAGTGTTCCTTCCCTATCAAATTCATATGGATTGCAGAGTGCAATGTCAGCCATCGAGCCCGATCTTCTGGATCTGGCACCCTCGGCCAAATAACCTCGGGATCGGGGTTATAGATACCGAAATCAGGGTTTGGTTCGACCTGACAAATGCTGACTGCACGCTTAACGCAGTGACGTCGCGCAAGACCGGGCAAAGCTAGCACACAGACGTGGAAATATCCGCCTCTAGCTACCCATTTGGTCAGCTTTATTGCGCTAAAACAGGAAAAAAACGCATAAGCGCCGTCGGTCGCCCGTCAATTGCCCTTCGCACCGCGCCAAAACCAGTGGTTGCGGTACACTGAGCGCTTTTTCGGGGGAGCACGCCCTCCTCTCCTCATTCAGCCGAGAAGCCCATGCCGATCCGTCATTGCATCGTCCACCTGATCGACAAAAAACCCGACGGCACACCCGCAGTTCTGCATGCCCGCAACGAAGAACTGCCTGAGTCCGCAGCCATCGAGAACATGCTCGCCGACCTCAACGAAAGCTATAACGCCAAACAGGGTAAAGCCTGGGGCCTGTTCCATCCGGAGTCCGGCGCATTCCCGTTCAGCGGCTGGCTGAAGGAGTACCTCGATGGCGGCCAGGATTTCACCGCATTCAGCCGTGTGGCGGTCGAGCATCTGCAGAAACTGATGGAAGAGTCGAACCTGTCGGTCGGCGGCCACGTACTGTTCGCGCACTATCAGCAAGGCATGACCGACTACCTGGCCATCGCCCTGTTGCACCACAGCGAAGGCGTGGCAGTGACCGACGAACTGGACGTGACCCCGTCCCGCCACCTCGACCTTGGCCAGTTGCACCTGGCCGCGCGGATCAATGTTTCCGAGTGGCAGAACAACAAGCAGTCCAAGCAGTACATATCGTTCATCAAAGGCAAGAACGGTAAAAAGGTTTCGGAGTATTTCCGCGACTTCATCGGCTGCCAGGAAGGCGTCGACGGCCCGGGTGAAACCCGCACCCTGCTCAAGGCCTTCAGTGACTTCGTCGAAAGCGAGGACCTGCCGGAAGACGACGCCCGCGAGAAGACCAAGACCCTGGTGGATTATGCCAGCAGCCAGGCCAAGCTCGGCGAGCCGATGGGCCTGGAAGAGTTGTCGGGGCTGATCGACGAAGAACGCCCGAAAGCCTTCTACGATCACATCCGCAACAAGGACTACGGCCTGTCGCCGGAAATCCCGGCGGATAAACGCACCCTGAACCAGTTCCGCCGATTCACTGGCCGCGCCGAAGGCCTGTCGATCAGTTTCGAAGCGCACCTGTTGGGTTCGAAGATCGAGTACGACGAAGAAGCCGGCACGTTGATCATCAAGGGCCTGCCCACCTCGCTCACCGATCAGCTGAAGCGTCGCAACTGATGCTCGGCGGCGTACTGAAAAAATTCCTGCTGATCCTGCTGGTGGTCGTGGTTTATCAGAACTGGGGCAAGATCGAGCGGGTGTTCAATCCATCGCAAGCACTGCCTGAGCAGACGCAGGCCAAGGCCAATGTCGTGCTCTACGCCACCGAATGGTGCGGCTACTGCAAGCTGACCCGGCGCTTTCTCGATCAGAAAGGCATTCCGTACAAGGAATTCGATATCGAGAAGGATACCGTCGCGCGCAAGGACTACGTGGCCCTGGGTGGCGGAGGGATTCCGATCATCGATGTGAACGGAACCCTGATTCGCGGGTATGACCCGGATGCGATACTGGCCGCGTTGAAGTAACTGACCAGGTTCACAAAACCCTTGTGGCGAGGGAGCTTGCTCCCGCTGGACTGTGCAGCAGTCCCTCTGCAGGGGCCGCTTCGCGACCCGACGGGAGCAAGCTCCCTCGCCACAGGTGTATGTCTGCGTCAGATGGCTTCGATCCGGAAACCGAACCGCGGAAAGTGCACATGCACGACACCGCCACGCTCGTCCTTGCGCCGTACAATCAATTCTTCGCTGCCGGCAAACAGCAGCTCTCCCGCGACCGGATCAACGCCATAGTCCGTGGCCGCGATCACCACCTGCTGACCCGCCGTGAACCCGTTGGGATCGACGAACTGCTCATCCGGCAATGCCGCTGGCGTGGACCTGCGCGCCACCTCCAGCGCCTCTTCGGACGTCATCTCACTGGATGCGCCATGGCCGAACCCCAACACCCTTGAATGCCACGCACTGACCGCCGGATAAGCATCGACCAGGGGAGCCGTGACCGGCGTCGCCTTGAGAAACCACAGCGAATGAGCCAAGGCGAAGTCGGCAATCGACGGCTCGCCAAACAGGTAATCGCCTTCTTCGCGCTGCAACTGTTGCTCCAGGCGCAACATGAGGGTTGGCCACTGATGTTTGGCCTGTTCGGTGGACAGTTTTGTCGCGCTACCGCCACTGAACAAACCGGCACGGTCGGCCAGAAACGCCTTGATCGCTTCCGGCGACAAATTGCCAAAGCGCACCGCTATCGATTCCGGCTGGAACACCAGGCTGACCGCATGCTGGAACACCACCGAATCGGCCCAAGCGGCAAACGACGCGGTGGTCATTTCCTGAGCCTCCGGGAAAAACGCCGGCAAGGCTTTTTCCTGTTCCAGTCGCCGGGCAATCAATGCCGTGTCGCAATAAATATCTGCACCGACTTGCAACACCGGCGTCTTGCGATAACCGCCAGTCAGGGCCGTAAGATCGGGTTTTGGCATCACCGGCGAGATCTTCACCGAGCGCCAGGACAACCCTTTGAAACCCAGCAGCAGCCGGGCCTTTTCGGCGAAGGGGGACGTCGGGTAATGATGAAGAATCAACTCGGACATGCTCGGCTCCGCAGCACAGATAAGGAATCCGCAGCTTAGCGCGCAATCGGTTGGCAGCCTACAGATGTGCCTGATGGGAACCGATCAGTCAGATTGATAAGACGCGACCAGACATTCCTTGGCGCTTTTGCGCAGTTTTTTGATCAGCCGTTCCTGGCGCAGCGCTTCGCTTTTGTCGCGACAAAGTTCGGTGTAGACCAGTGCCATGGCCGGGCTGGAAAGAAAGAACCGTGCACCCTTGCCGCTTTGATGCTTGGCGAAGCGGCGCACGGGATCATCGCTGACCCCGCAATACAGCGAACCATTGGCGGCTCGAACCAGGTAGACGAACCAGGGCTTGCTGACGGGAGACTCGCTTGGGGTGGTCACGGCACGATCAAGACTTGAAAGAAAACAAGCCGCGATCTTATCAGCGACTGGCCTGGAATGCCTTCAGCCCCTTCAATGCCTGGGCCCGAACGGCGTTGCGCACCAGTGGCGTCCAGCCCAGCAGCAGACCTTTGAAACCCAACGCCTGACGTGACCAGGTCCACACATCGAAACTGTCGTGATGTTCGCAAATCTTGCCATCGCGAAAGACGAAGCGCGCCTGGATATCGTTGACTACGGTGTTGCCGGTCTGGCTGAACAGATACGTCGCAACCCAATGGGCACCACCGGTGCGCTCGTCGGCGCGAACATGATCGAACGTCAGGGAAAAGTCCTTGGCCCGAGTGGTCAGCATGCGCCACATGTCACCGGCATCGCGACCGCGAAGCTCGCCGAACGCCGGGTCACTGAACACCACATCATCGGTGTAGCAGGCAGCCATGGCTTCGGCATCCAGGCGCTGGAAAGCCTGGTAGAAACGGGTGATCAAGGCGCTATGGGCTTCACTCATTTGCGGGTTCCCCTGGATTTGCATAATGGCTTCGAAAGATTGCCTGCACGATAGTCTGCAAATGCACCGAACACTATCGGCATTCATGACGAAAATAACGCAATGATTACTCCCGTCATTTCAGTACGACATTCCGTTGTCCCGTGCGTAGGAAAAAAGATCAACGTCCGTGGAAATGCCCAACCGGTGCATGGCCATGTTCTTTTGTTTACTGATGGTCGACACGCTGCGTTTGAAGTGACTGGCGATTTCACTCACGGTCATGCCACTGGCGAGCATTCGGACCACTTCATGTTCCTTGGCTGACAGTGGCGATTCGTGCATCTGACTGCGGGTGTTGGCCAGCAGCGTGCGCAGGGACTCGCTGAGGTAGCGACGCCCTTCCTCCACCGCATTGATTGCCAGGGGCAACTCGGTCGACGAGGCGGTTTTGGCGACAATGGCCATCACCCCTTGGGCCAACGCGGCCCTTGTCGTCGCCACGCTGGTAAACATCGTCACCAGAATGATCGGCAAGGCCGGGTAATGGCGCTGGATCGTACTCAACATTTTCAAGCCATCGGCCTGCTGCCCTCCCGGCATGGAGAAGTCAGTGATCAGCAGTTCGCAGGGCGTGCTTGAAAGCAGACTCATCAGGCTGTCGGCACTGTCGGCCTCGCCGACGATCACACATCGCCTGCTGGCGTTGATGAGTATGCGCAGCCCTACACGAACGACGGAATGATCGTCAGCAATAACGACTCTCATTGTGGGACGTCTCCTGTTTGTGTCGCAAAGGCGCGGAAAATAGCGCCGTTGCTCCCCCTTCCACAACGCCCCGAAAAAACCTCTAACGTCGCACCCTCAATGTATTCAATGGGATCACTCTTTGCCTATTTAACAAATAGATGGTTCCTACAGTGCAGTGCGGCTTAAGACTACGCAGAAGGACTACAACCAAAGGGTTCCTCGTTAGAAAGCGTTCCGTAGTCCGCAACACTCTTTCATACACCCCCCCTCCCTTTTCGTATTAGTTGCATTCCTCCCGCTCCGCTTGCTCGCTAAATTGTGGCCTGCCAAGCAGTCCGCCCGTACCTGCACAGAACTGCGCTCACTCTTTGCCTGACTATCGAATACATGAACAAGACACCAATTACCCTGCGCACTGCACGCCTGCTCACGGAGCCCCTGCGTTACCTGTATTCCGAGCCATGCCAACGGTCTTTTATCCGGGAATTTCAATGAGAGACATCAAGACGATATTTTTGAGGCATCTGCGCCGTTTGACCCATACGGGCATCGGTGCGTGCGCTCTGTTATTGACCGCACAGGCCCATGCCGACGGCATGGTGCCCGATACCTCCGTGGTCATCGTCAATGAAGCCAATGGGGAAACCTCTGTATCCGTGACCAATACCGACGCCAGTCTGGCGCTGCTGCACGTCACCATCGAAGACATTCCCGAAGACACCGAGCCATTAGTGTTCGTGACACCACCGCTGGCACGCGTCGAGGCCTCCAGGACGCAGTTGGTACGCTTCATCCTGCAATCGGAAAAGCCCCTGCTCACCCAGCGATTGAAGCGGGTGATTTTTGAAGGAATTCCCCAGGGAAAACCCGCCGTCGAGACCGGGAAAGCCCAAGTGGGTGTGACGGTTCGCCAGAACCTGCCGATCATCCTTCACCCCGCAGGCCTGGCGCCCAACCGTACACCGTGGACCGACCTGAAATGGTCACTGCAGGACGGCCAACTGACCGTACGCAACGAAACGCCTTACGTGGTACGCCTGGCTCAGGAAGTACAACTGCTGCCTTCCGGGAGCGGTGCGGTGTTGCCAAAAACCTACGTACTGCCGGGTGAGCACATCAGCGTGGCAGTGACCGCCAAGGCTGCTGCCCAAGTGCGCATTCATCCCGCCACCGTTTATGGCTTTGCCGTGCCGCCCTATGACGCGCCGATCAAATCCTGAAACCGGTACAACCGAAAACACCCGCCAAGGAAGAGTGGGCCTGATTGTTCGAAGCGACGGCCTGTAATCCGTCGCGGGATGTGAGCCTGAAGCGGTAGCGGACTGGCCCAGCCCACAGGCAAACCCCAAGTGAACCCCCATGAACACAGTATCGAAATACCGTGACGGCGAAGCCATGCCCGCGATTCGGGCTGCCGGCACTTCTCATCCGCTTCGGCTCCAGGCCGGCGCGGTGTTGCTGCTGAGCAATGCGCTGGTGTCGTTCGATGCCCTGGCCAGCGATGCCAATGACGTTTCGTCATCGACGTCATTCGACCAAACGATGCTGAGTCAACGCGGTATCGACCCTGGTCTCGCAACCCTGCTGCTGGCCGCTCCGCGCTTCACCACTGGCCGACATCCGATCACCCTCACAGTCAATGGTCTGCGCCATGGCCGGGTGGACGTCACGTTCAATGGGGAAGGTGACTTGTGCTTTGACCGTGCCCTGCTTGATGCGGCAAATCTGAGCGTGCCACTAGCCCCGGTCACCGACAGTGGCTGTTTCGATGTGCTGGCCACCTGGCCGCAAACACGAATCGAACAGGACCCGGCCAACCTCGGCCTGTCATTGATAGTGCCAACCAACGCAATACGTCCGACTGTCCGGGATATCTCCGGTTTTCAAACCGGAGGCATCGCGGGGTTGCTCAACTACGACGTCAACAGCCTTTACAGCCAATACGGCAGCCAGACAAATCGCTACACCTCAGCCAACACCGAGGTCGGCTTCAATGCCGGGGACTGGATTGTGCGCAGTCGCCAGGTGCAGACCTGGCAGAACGATGTGTCCCGTACCGCTCACCTGGCGGCTTACGCCCAGCGCACCTTTGCCAGTCATGAGACAGTGCTTCAAGCCGGTCAGATCAATCTCTACAACCCGGTGCTGGCCGGTGCGCAGATCACCGGCGTGCAAGTCATGACCGAGCAGGCCCTGCAGGTGGAAGGCCAAAGCACTCCCATCGAAGGGATTGCTCACAGCCAGGCTCAGGTCGAAATTCGGCAGAACGGTTCGCTTATCCACTCGACAGTGGTTCCGGCCGGTCCGTTTTCCCTGAGCAATGTGCGTCGGCTCGACAGTCGCTCTGACGTTGAAGTGACCGTCAAGGAAGCGGATGGCGGCGAGCAACAATTTACGGTTCCCGTCGCCATGCTCGGCGTTGGCCTGCCGGCTCCCGGCTTTTCGTTGGCCGCAGGCCAGGTGCGCAGTCTCGGCGATGCGCAAAGCGGCGAACCATGGGTGATCAGCGGCGGCTGGAGCGGCGCACTCAACCCGTATGCCCTGCTCAGCGCCGGCGCCACGGGAGCCACCGACTACCTTGCTGCAGGCGCAGGCCTTGGCTTGTTGCCATGGTCCGACACGCAGATCCAGACCACTCTGCAAACGACCGACACCCGTGCCCGCCAAACCGACAGAGGGCTGCAGGCCGATCTGAATTTATCGCAACGTTTGGGCGAACAGTGGTCGATCAATGCAGGCACTTCATATCGGACCTTCGGCTATCGCGAACTGTCGGAGGCGGTGTTCGACACTCAGTCGGAACGCAGCCAGTCGCGTTACCGCGATCAGCACAGCTTGTCACTGGCCTGGTCGACTCCCGGGCTTGGCGCGTTCAGCAGTGGCTTCAATCGCTCAACGACATTCGACGGACAAAGCAGCAGCCGCGTCCTCACGTCCTGGGGCACCAACATCAGAGGCGTGTCTGTCTCGGCCACAGCGCAAAGGCAAGTCAGCGGTACACAGCGCAACGATGACAGCGTTTATCTGAGCGTCAGTATTCCGCTAGGTGAAAACCGCCGGGTGCGCTCTTGGGTTCGCAGTTCCGCTGGCGAATACCGCAGCGGTGTCGGCTTGAACGAACAGGTCAATGACCAGTTGAGTTACCGGGTCGGTGTTGAGCACGACACACGAGACAAACAAGTGCAGTCCTCGGCGGGGGTTTCCCTGTTGCCGCGTTACAGCCAACTGGACTTGAGTTACACCCGCTCCGATGCCGAGCGCTCCAGTTACCAGGCTGGAGCACGTGGCGGCGCCGTGCTGCACGGCGATGGCTTGACGTTGTCGCCGTACCCCGTGCGGGACACTTTTGCGCTGCTCTCGGTAGGTGACGCCAGCGCTATCAAAGTCTCGACCCCCAGCGGTCCGGTCTGGACCGATTGGCAAGGCCAGGCCGTGGTGCCTCAAGTGACCGCCTATGGTCGCAGTCCGATTGAGGTCGACACCCGTTCGCTGCCGCGCAACCTCGATATCAACAACGGCCTGGCCGTGGTTTCCGCAGGGCGTGGTTCCGTCGACAAGGTCGAATTCGGGGTCACGCTGACCCGTCGCGCCTTGCTCAAAGTCACCACGGACAACGGTGCTCCCCTGCCCCGTGGCGCAACGGTAAGCACCGCAAACGGAGAGTTCGTAACGCTCGCTCAAGAAGGTGGATTGGTGTTTCTGCCCAACGCCCTGACTGCTCGCGACCTGTGGATAACCGCACCAGGACTGGAGCGCTGCGAACTGCGTTTCGAACTGCCGGCCAAGGCCAATACCCAGGTGTATTACGAGACCGCCCCCGCCCAGTGTCGAACACTTTAAGGATGACCCTACGAAGCTGTCCCACCCTTTGTTGCTGACACTCGGCACGCTGATGTTGAGCGGACTTGCGCCGCACGCCTCGGCCCTCGCCGATGAATGCAAGCTCACCCTCAGCCAGACAGTACTCGACTACGGCGTAATGAATCGGGCGATACGCGCCAATGGGCCCCAAGAGCGAACCTTGGGCGAGCGCCGATTGAGCCTGAACCTGAACTGCGCACAACCCACTGACATGACTCTGTTCTACCGTGCCATGGCCGCGACCGCCGAGCGTTTTCGCTTTACCGGGCACGGCAGCTATGCCGTGCGCATGAGTGACGCCGTACTCGATGGGCAACCGGTGGAACTGGGCTTGATTTCCGCCGCCGGCCAGGTACCGGAAGCAACCGCTTCGAGTCTGCTTTGGCGACCGCAGCAAGCCATCGTTCCGGTTCGGGGCGGTGTCACGGCGCAAGGGCAAAGTTTTTCGGCGCAACTGGAGCTGACAGCCTGGGCGCAGGAAAAAGCGTTGCAGGTACGTGACGCCGTTACCTGGGAAACCACCGGCCTGTTGGATGCGGTCGCTACGGGACGCTCGAGGGAGATAACCCTGCGCGCCAGTTTCGCGCCCACCGCGTGCAACGTGGAACTGTCCAATGGCGGCCTGGTGGATTTCGGTCAGCTATCGCAAAACGACCTGAACCCCGACAAGAGCACACGGCTGCCGCCCAAGGATTTAACCCTGCGGGTTGGCTGCGCCGCCCCGACACAATTTGCCCTGGTCATGCATGACAACCGCTCAGGCTCGGCGACGGTCAACAGCGAGATTTACTACGGGCTGGGTCTGGATCACCGCAGCAACAAGATCGGCCTGTATTCACTCAATGTCGATCCCGCCAACGCCAGCGCCGATAGCTTTACCCGCCTGTATCGAACCGACTCCACCACCCAAGGCGTGGCCTGGAGCACCTCCAGTCCGAACCCCATACCGTTCGCCCAGAAAAGCTACCTGGGTTTTACCGACAGTGCCGGCAGCACTTCAGGGCCGGCCTCGATCCAGAACCTCACAACCACGGTGACGGTGGATGCCGTGATCGCCCCCACCACGAGCCTGGACCTGAGTAGCGCCGTTCACCTCGACGGCTCGGGGACCATCGAAATTTTTTACCCGTAACACCCAACCTGCCTTGTTGAACCCGAGATGCACTCACGCGCCCCGGACCATTCAAGGTCAACAACGAAAGAAAGGAAGTTTCAACCATGAAAAAGTACTTCGCAGCACTCACTACAACGGCACTGATCGGTGCCGCACCTTACGCCATCGCCGCCTCGAACGTTGACCTGACGGTCAAAGGCCTCATCACGCCGGTCGCTTGCACGCCGACCTTGTCCAGTGGAGGTGTCATCGATCTGGGCAAGATCTCGTCTCAGGACCTTAATCGAGAAAGCAATACCATGGTTGGGTCACGTGAAATTCAACTAGTCGTAACCTGTAGTGCTCCAGCCAAGTTCGCACTGAATCCAATTGACAATAGAGACGGCACATCAATTGCTGATTGGTTTGGCCTTGGTCTGACCGATGACGGTCAACGATTGGGCTACTTTTCCACCAAAGTCAAGCAAGTCAAAGACGGGGTAACTTCGTTGGACGCAATCAGATCAAGCAACGGCGGATCAAGCTGGGTGAAAACAACGGATGCTGAAGCGGGATATCTCTTGTCCGTTGCTACTATTGGCAGCACCACACCAGTTGATGCAGAAGTTGTCACCTTTGACTTTGAGGTCAACACGTACATCGCCCGCGCCGACTCACTGACCCTGGACAACGAAGTCACCATTGATGGCTCCGCGACGTTCGAAGTGAAGTACCTCTAAGGGCCAAAGCGCTGGACCGTTCGCTGCCTGAATGAGCGAGCGGTTCAGCACCTATACCTTCTTCTCAAAAAGGAATTTACCGATGAAGCTTATCCCCACAGCCCTGACCGCAGCGCTATTGACGGGCATGGCGACTTGCGCCCTTGCGGCGTCTACCGCAAACCTGACAGTCAACGGCATCATCACCCCGGCCGCCTGCACGCCAACTTTTTCCAGCAACGGCCTCGTCGACTACGGAAAAATATCCCGGCAAGACCTGAGCATCGACAATAGGACGCGACTTCGCAACGAATCACTCGACCTCAACATCAACTGCAACATGCCTGCACGATTCGCATTGATCATGCGCGACAACCGAGATGGCTCGGCCATCGTCAACAGCGAGATCTACTACGGCCTTGAGTTCGACCGCAGCGGCAACAGGATCGGTATGTACTCACTGCAATTCGATCCCGCCAACACCGTAGTGGACGCTTGGCCGCAAGTGTATCGAACCGATTCCACCACAGGAGGGCAGGCATGGAGTACATCCAGGTCCAGCGCGATACCGGTTGGCGCCCAGAGCTATCTGGGTTTCACCAATGTTGCGGGCAGCACTGCCGGCCCCGTCGCGCTTCAGAGTCTGAGCAGTCGGGTCACACTCGTTACGTACATTGCTCCTACCTCAACGCTGGACCTGACTGATGATGCGACACTCGATGGCTCGGCGACGCTGGAGGTTGTCTATTTGTAGACGCCCCCATTGCATTTAAATCTTCTCGCTGCTGACCTGCACATACCGCGCCCGTCCGGCACCGAGCCCGGCGATGATCGCGCCAAGGCCGATGACACCAAAGATCCAGCCAACAGCGTTCCAGTCGCCGGTCCAGTCATGCACGATACCGACCGCGAACGGCCCCATCGACGCCAGGGTGTAACCGAACCCTTGGGCCATGCTCGACAGGTTCGCCGCCACGTGGGAGTCCCGCGAGCGCAGCACGATCAGGGTCAACGCCAGGCTGAACGTGGCGCCCTGCCCCAGACCCAGCACAATTGCCCAGCCCCACAAGCCTTCGATCGGCGCATACAGGCAACCGAACAATCCGCCGAGGGTCAGCACCATCACAATCACAATCGCCAGCCGCTGGTCCTTGCCGCGAGTTGCCAGCCATGGCGCCGCGAGCGAGCTGACCAGTTGCACGATCACCGAGCCAGACAGCACCAGCCCGGCCTGGGTCGGGGTCAGGCCGCGACCGATCAGAATCGACGGCAACCAGCCGAACACGATGTAGGCCAGGGACGATTGCAGGCCCATGTACAAGGTCACCTGCCAGGCCAGCGGGTCACGCAATAATCCCCGGACGCGGTAGGCGACATGATGCGCGCCGTGTTTCTGGCCGACTTGCGGCAGCCAGAACACTACAGCCGCTAACGCCGGGATAACCCAAAAGCCAAGGCCCATTGCCCAGCTCTTGTCGAAATGCTCGCTGAGGGGTACGGTCGCCCCCGCCGCCATCGCCGCGCCCAGGCACAGGGCCATGGTGTAGACGCCGGTCATGGTCCCGGCCTGATTCGGGAAATCACGCTTGACGATGCCCGGCAGCAAAACGCCGATCACGCCGATGCTGGCGCCGGCCAACACACTGCCAGCGAACAAGCCGATCTCGCCGAAGGAACTGCGCAGGATGATCCCGCCAGCGAGGGTTAGCAGAATCCCCAGCACGACTCGCTCGGCGCCAAAGCGGCGCGCCAGCACCGGCGCCAATGGCGCGAACAGGCCAAGGCACAGCACCGGCAACGTCGTCAGCAAACCGGCCTGGGACGCAGACAAACCGAGGGACTTCGACACATCGCTGAGCATCGGCGCCATGCTCGACAATGCCGGTCGCAGGTTCAAGGCCACCAGAATCAGACCCAGCAGCAACAACCATGGCCGGCGCAAAACCGGGTGACCGTGCTGGACCTGCTCATCATCGGCCTCGGCGTCGATCAGCAATTCTTCCAGCTCTGCCACGCGTTTTGCGGCTGTGGATAAATCACTGCGATGCATGGACTTCTCGGTTTCAAGGTTCATTGATCAACTGCCTCGACAGGGCTTTGGCGCGCTCCGGGTCGCGTTGTTCGACCGCATCGAGCAACTCGATGTGCAGGTCGAACACTTCCTGGCGGCGCGGAACAATGTTCAGCGTCTGACGCAAGTGCGCGCCGACGATGCTGGAGAAATAGCGATACAACTCGCTGAGGGTAGGGTTGTGCGCGGCGTCCACCAGACGGCGGTGAAACACCAGGTCGCAGGCGATGTAGGTGTCGAGATCGCCGTGGTAATGGCTGCCGCTGACTCCCAGCGCCTCGCGTAACGCCACCAGATCCTCATCGGTACGGCGCAATGCAGCCAGACCGATGGCCTCGACTTCAAGGATGTGCCGGGTTTCCCGCGCCTGCTCAAGAGAACAACGGGACAACGCCTTGAGCGTATCCAGCGGATCGATCACTGCCCGCAGGTAACTGCCGTCGCCCTGACGGATTTCGATCAGCCCGGAAAACGCCAACACACGCATGGCTTCGCGCACGGTGTTGCGACTGATGCCCAGCTCTGCGGACAGCTCGGGCTCGGTGGGCAAGCGCTGCCCGACGACCCAGACACCCTGGTTGATGCGCAGGCGTAATTGGTCCAGGGCCTGATCGACCAGGGATCGTTTAACCAGCGGAGAAATTTCTGACATTGAATTCACCCTCTCATCCAATCATCGGATGAATTTTCTGACATGTTAGTCAGCTTCGTCTGAGAGGACAAGCACCTAGGGTTAATGGGCGAGAAAGGAGCGGGATTTTCGATTGGTCAAAATTACCCTTTAAGGGTAATTTCAGGGATAGGGTTCACGGTTTCTTATGGAAAAGAACACACCCCATTACGACTTGGTGGCGATCAAGGAGGATGTCATGCGGCTAGGGACTAGAGCATTCACACGCACAGCCCAAGGGAATGGTTTCGCACTCGGCCTGGATCTCACAGGGATGCAAGAAGTCATTCTCAATCTACAACGCAACATGTTGTACAAATCGATGACGACCTATGACGATCACCGAGTCTGGCAAGACGTCTATCACATCAATTCACATGATCTGGAGATTTACATCAAGGTGTCATATCGCCCCGGCGGGCGCCCACCGGTGATCTCCTTCAAGGAGAAAAACACATGAATACACAGCAGTGTTTCAGTTGCGGAGCTCCGGAAGGCATGTTGCATTTCGAGGGACGGGGCGAAACCTTGAGCGTCAAGGGAATGGAACGTCGAATCGATGATTTGTCTGGTTGGGAGTGCCAGAAGTGCGGAGAGGTCGAGTTCGACGCCGAGTGCTCACAGCGTTTCTCAGACGCAGGAGATGAACTGGTTAGAGCCGGCAGACAGATGATCGGCAACGAGATGAGGAGAATCCGCCGCAAACTGCACCTGTCGCAAAAAGACGCTGTGCAACTGCTCTCCGGTGGCGGCCACAACGCGTTTTCTCGCTATGAGAGCGGTGAAGTACTGCCACCAAAGGCATTGATACTACTGATGCGTTTGCTGGATCGTTACCCGCATTTGCTCACCGACGCAAAGATTCTGGGTGAAGATGCGGACTTGAGACAATTCAAAACGACAGTGCACAAAGAGCATGAAACGCTCACGGTTTCCTGAATAGCAGACGTAGTAAAACAAACCCGGCGCGAGGCCGGGTCTGTTTTTGCGAGTCAGTCTGAGATCAATGCAGGATCTGGCTCAGGAACAGCTTGGTGCGCTCGTTCTGCGGTTTGTCGAAGAAGTCGTTTGGTGCAGCCTGTTCGACGATTTCGCCCTTGTCCATGAAGATCACGCGGTTGGCCACGGTACGGGCAAAGCCCATTTCGTGGGTTACGCAGAGCATGGTCATGCCGTCTTCGGCCAGGCCGATCATAGTGTCCAGCACCTCTTTCACCATCTCCGGGTCGAGTGCCGAAGTCGGTTCGTCGAACAGCATGATTTTCGGCTTCATGCACAGTGCACGGGCAATCGCCACACGCTGTTGCTGGCCACCGGACAGTTGCCCCGGGTACTTGTGCGCCTGCTCCGGAATGCGCACGCGCTCCAGGTAATGCATGGCAATTTCCTCGGCCTTGCGCTTGGGCATCTTGCGCACCCACATCGGCGCCAGGGTGCAGTTCTGCAAAATGGTCAGGTGCGGGAACAGGTTGAAGTGCTGGAACACCATGCCGACTTCACGACGGATCGCTTCGATCTGCTTAAGGTCGTTGGTCAGTTCCACGCCGTCGACCACGATGCGGCCCTGCTGGTGTTCTTCCAGACGGTTGAGGCAGCGGATGGTGGTGGACTTGCCGGAACCCGACGGGCCGCACAGGACGATTCGCTCGCCCTGCTTGACGTTGAGGTTAATGTCCTTGAGTACGTGAAACTGGCCGTACCACTTGTTCACGCCCTGCATCTGAATAATGCCTTCAGGGCTCACAGGCTGTTTGATTGCTTCGCTCATCACAAAACTTCCTAAATTAGGTAGCGACTTAGCGCTTGTGGCCAGTGTCGAGCTTGCGTTCCAGATGCATGGAATAGCGCGACATACCAAAACAGAAAATCCAGAACACCAGGGCGGCGAACACATAGCCTTCAGTCGCCATACCCAGCCATTTCGGGTCGGCAGCGGCTTGCTTGACGCTGTTGAGCAGGTCGAACAGGCCGATGATGATCACCAGGCTAGTGTCCTTGAACAGCGCAATGAAGGTGTTGACGATGCCGGGGATCACCAGCTTCAGGGCTTGCGGCAGAATCACCAGGCCCATGCTGCGCCAGTAGCCCAGCCCCATCGCTGACGCCGCTTCGTACTGACCTTTGGGAATCGCTTGCAGACCACCGCGCACCACTTCGGCAACGTAGGCCGACTGGAACAGGATCACACCGATCAGCGCCCGCAGCAGCTTGTCGAAGTTCATGCCTTCGGGCAGGAACAGCGGCAGCATCACCGAGGACATGAACAGCACCGTGATCAACGGCACACCGCGCCAGAACTCGATGAAGGTCACGCAGACCACCCGAATCGCCGGCAGGTTCGAACGACGGCCCAGGGCCAGGACAATCCCCAGCGGCAGCGCACCGGCAATACCGACGGTGGCGATGACCAGGGTCAGCATCAGGCCGCCCCACTGGCTGGTCGCCACGTTGGTCAGGCCGAAAATGCCGCCATGCAACAGGAAGTAGGCAATGATCGGGTACAACACCAGGAAGCCCAGCCCGTGCACCGCTTTATGGTGGAAGCGCGAGATGAACAACGGCGCCACGCCGATGACCGCCAGCCACACCGTCAGGTCCACGCGCCAGCGCAGTTCCGGCGGGTAGTAGCCATACATGAACTGGCCGAAACGCTGCTGGATGAACACCCAGCAAGCTCCGTCCTTGGTGCAGTCGGCGCGGGTGGTGCCCACCCAGTTGGCGTCGAGGATGGCCCACTGCAGGATCGGCGGCACCACCAGGTAGATGAGGTAGAACGCAAACAGGGTCAGCAGGGTGTTGAGCCAGCTGGAGAACATGTTCGCGCGCATCCACGCCACCACACCGATGCTGCGGCCCGGTGGAGGCATGTCAGGTTTGAAAGTATGAGTACTCATGCGCTATTCCTTACCGCTCGATCAGCGCAATGCGCTTGTTGTACCAGTTCATCAGCATGGAAATGCTGATACTGATCGCCAGGTACACGCTCATGGTGATGGCAATCACCTCGATCGCCTGCCCGGTCTGGTTCAGCACCGTACCGGCAAACAGCGAGACCATTTCCGGATAGCCGATACCGGCCGCCAGCGAGGAGTTCTTCGCCAGGTTCAGGTATTGGCTGGTCAGCGGTGGAATGATCACGCGCAAGGCTTGCGGGATGATCACCTTGCGCAAGGTCGGGCCGTTGCGCAGGCCAAGCGAATGCGCCGCTTCGGTCTGACCGTGGCTGACCGACTTGATGCCCGAACGTACGATCTCGGCGATGAACGCCGCGGTGTAAACGGTCAGCGCCAGCGTCAGCGCCAGCAGTTCCGGGATCAGTACCCAGCCGCCGATGAAGTTGAAGCCTTGCAGCTTCGGCATTTCCCAATGCAGCGGTGCACCGAAGATCAGTGCGCACAAGGCCGGGATCACCAGGAACAGCGCCAGGCCGGTCCAGAACTTGTGGAACGGCACACCGGTTTCTTCGAAGCGCTTGGTGGCCCAGCGGCTCATCAGCACGATGGCGACGATGGCCACGACGATGCTGATCACAAACGGCCAGAAGCCATCCGCCATCAACGCCGCCGGCATGTTCAGGCCACGGCTGCTGACGAAGAAGGTATCGCCGAAATTATGGCTGTTGCGCGGCCCCGGCATGGTCAGGAACACCGCGAAGTACCAGAACAGGATCTGCAGCAGCGGCGGGATGTTGCGGAAGACTTCCACGTACACCGTCGCCAGCTTGGCGATGATCCAGTTCTTCGACAGCCGCGCCACACCGACGATGAACCCCAGGATCGTCGCCAGGATCACGCCAATGAAGGTCACCAGCAAGGTATTGAGCAGGCCGATGACAAACACCCGGGCGTAAGTGTCCGCTTCGGTGTAGTCGATCAGGTGCTGGGCGATACCGAAACCGGCACTGCGCTCAAGAAAGTCGAAACCGGAGGTAATGCCCCGGTGCTGAAGGTTGGTTTGCGTGTTGTCGAACAGAAACCAGCCTAGCGAGACCACCCCGATAATCGTGATGATCTGGAATACCCACGCACGCACTCGTGGATCGCTGAGGCTGAGCCTCTGCTTTGGTGCGCCGATTGAATTTTGCATGAAGTGCCCCGGAAATAATGGAACAGAACATCACCCGGTGGTTGGCCCACCGGGTGATAGAACCATCAGCGCACTGGTGGTGCGTATTGAATGCCGCCAGCGTTCCACAGAGCGTTCAGCCCGCGGTCGATTTCCAGCGGAGTGCTCTTGCCGAGGTTTTTCTCGAACACTTCGCCGTAGTTGCCGACTTGTTTGACGATCTGCACGACCCAGTCTTTCTTCACTTTCAGGTCTTTGCCGTATTCACCGTCGGTGCCGAGCAGACGGGCAACGTCTGGGTTCTTGGTGCCCTTGGCTTCGGCTTCTACGTTCTTCGAAGTGATGCCGGCTTCTTCAGCGTTGAGCATGGCGTAGCCAGTCCAGCGCACGATAGCCAGCCACTCGTCGTCACCATTACGCACGACCGGGCCCAGAGGCTCCTTGGAAATGGTTTCCGGCAGAACCACGTAGTCCTTCGGCGAAGCCAGCTTGCTGCGCTGGGCGAACAGCTGGGATTTGTCGGAGGTCAGCACGTCGCAACGACCGGATTCCAGCGACTTGGCGCTCTCGTCGGAGGTGTCGAACGTGATCGGGGTGTACTTCAGGCCGTTGCCGCGGAAGTAGTCGGAAACGTTCAGTTCGGTGGTGGTACCGGCCTGGATGCAGATGGTCGCGCCGTCCAGCTCTTTAGCGCTTTTCACGCCCAGCTTGTTGTTTACCAGGAAGCCGATGCCGTCGTAGTAAGTGATGAAGCCAGGAAATTTCAGGCCCATGCCCGCATCACGGGAGCTGGTCATGGTGGTGTTGCGCGACAGAATGTCGATTTCGCCGGATTGCAGCGCGGTGAAGCGCTCCTTGGCGTTCAACTGGCTGAACTTGACCTTGGTCGCGTCGCCGAAGACGGCAGCCGCTACTGCACGGCAGTAGTCAGCATCGATACCTACGATTTTGCCGGTGGAATCCGGAACCGAGAAGCCTGGCAGGCCATCGCTGACGCCACACTGCACGAAACCTTTCTTCATCACTGCATCCAGGGTTGCGCCCGCCTGGGCAAACCCGCTGACACCGAGTACCGCGGCTGCAGTCACGATAGCCAGGGTGGATTTCAACATCTTCATTCAAACCTCCAGTTTTGCTCTTGTTGTGTCGGAGCGTGAGTCCTGTCGCACCCTTTTGAGGCGTAGTTGACCCTTGTTGGCTTGTTTTGGGGTCAACCGACGTAAGACGTTAGCTTTGAGTCTAGTAGGAGAAAATCCACGTCATGGAAAACTCACTCTCACCAGTCGGCCGAACGGGCTGTAGCCCTTTCACGTTCGCTAAGCCCCGTAGCGGCCATTGGCGAACATCCATCACCGGATTCATTGCTATCCCACAGTCGGCAGTACACTGATAGTGTTACCGCCGGGCGCGAGATGGGTTGCACCGTTTCCCCATAGCAAAGCTCGTACCACACCGCCTACTAAAGCGGTTCAGCAGCAGGTCAATAGCAAAACTTGTACCCTTGCGACATCTTCTTAACGGATCAACCAGACGCGCACTTGGATCACGCACTTAATGAGCGCGCGCGCACAACATTGGAGCAGCCATGACCAACCCCTTGATTCTTGAACCCGTCAAGACCGCAGACGCCTGCGTCATTTGGCTGCATGGCCTGGGCGCCGACCGCTATGACTTCCTGCCGGTGGCCGAAGCGCTACAGGAAAGCCTGCTGAGCACCCGCTTCGTTTTGCCCCAGGCACCGAGCCGCGCCGTGACCATCAATGGCGGTTACGAGATGCCGAGCTGGTACGACATATTGGCCATGAGCCCGGCACGCGCGATCAATCGCGAACAACTCGAAGAGTCGGCCAACTGGATTATCGAACTGCTTGAGACGCAGCGCGCCAGCGGAATAGACGCCTCGCGGATCTTTCTGGCAGGTTTTTCCCAGGGCGGTGCCGTGGTATTCCACACCGCATTTCTGAAATGGCAGGGACCACTGGGTGGCATCATTGCCCTTTCTACTTATGCACCAACCTTCAGCAATGAACTGGAACTGTCCGCCAGCCAGCAGCGCATTCCCGTACTGTCGATGCACGGCCAATACGACGATGTGGTGCAAAACTCGATGGGACGCAGCGCCTACGAGCATTTGAAGCAGCGTGGTGTCACCGTGACATGGCAGGAATACCCAATGGGCCACGAAGTGTTACCCGAAGAAATTCGCGACATCGGCACATGGCTCGCCGAGCGTTTGCGTTAAGCATTCCTGTTTAAAAGCGCCCTTTGATCCATCCCACTACGCCGCGCCTGATTCTTGCATTACACTGGCCGGCGTACATTCCTTAACCAATTGATGAGATGACCGTGCTCAAAGCACTCAAGAAAATGTTCGGTAAAAGCGAGACTGAGCAACTCGCGCCAGTTCCCAGCCCTGCGTCTCACGCTCCCGGCCACCGCACCGACGGTAATCAGCCTGAACGGGCCGCCCCCGCTGCTGCACCCAAGCATGAGCCGAAGACCGCAAAAGCTGCCCAGCCTGCGGAAGTAACAGCCCCGGAGCAGCCACTCAGCGAAACGCCGAAACCCGCCAAACCGCGTCGCGAACCCAAGCCCAAAGCGCCGGTCATCCCGTGGAAACTCGAAGACTTCGTCGTCGAACCCCAGGAAGGCAAAACCCGCTTCCACGATTTCAAACTCGCCCCTGAACTGATGCACGCCATCCAGGACCTGGGCTTCCCGTATTGCACGCCGATCCAGGCCCAGGTGCTGGGCTTCACCCTCGCGGGCAAAGACGCCATCGGCCGCGCCCAGACCGGTACCGGCAAGACCGCTGCGTTCCTGATCTCGATCATCACCCAATTGCTGCAAACCCCGCCGCCGAAAGAGCGCTACATGGGTGAGCCACGGGCGCTGATCATCGCGCCGACCCGCGAACTGGTGGTGCAGATCGCCAAGGACGCTGCCGACCTGACCAAGTACACCGGCCTCAACGTCATGACGTTCGTCGGCGGCATGGACTTCGACAAGCAACTCAAGCACCTCGAAGCCCGCCACTGCGACATCCTCGTGGCCACGCCGGGCCGCCTGCTGGACTTCAACCAGCGCGGCGACGTGCATCTGGACATGGTCGAAGTGATGGTGCTGGACGAAGCCGACCGCATGCTCGACATGGGCTTCATCCCGCAAGTGCGCCAGATCATTCGCCAGACGCCGCCGAAGGCCGAGCGTCAGACGCTGCTGTTCTCGGCGACCTTCACCGAAGACGTGATGAACCTGGCCAAGCAATGGACCACCGACCCGTCGATCGTCGAGATCGAGTCGCAGAACGTGGCCAACGAAAACGTCGAACAGCACATCTACGCCGTGGCCGGTGCCGACAAGTACAAACTGCTCTACAACCTGGTCAACGACAATGGTTGGGAGCGGGTGATTGTCTTCGCCAACCGCAAGGATGAAGTACGGCGCATCGAAGAACGCCTGGTGCGCGACGGCATCAATGCCGCGCAACTGTCCGGCGACGTGCCGCAGCACAAGCGCATCAAGACCCTGGAAGGTTTCCGCGAAGGCAAGATCCGCGTACTGGTCGCCACCGACGTGGCCGGTCGCGGCATCCACATCGACGGCATCAGCCACGTGATCAACTTCACCCTGCCGGAAGTGCCGGACGACTACGTGCACCGCATCGGGCGTACCGGTCGTGCTGGCGCCGACGGTGTGTCCATCAGCTTTGCCGGTGAAGACGACTCCTACCAGTTACCGTCCATCGAGGAAAAACTGGGGCGCAAGATCAGCTGTGAAACACCACCGACGCATCTGTTGCGGGCGGTGGAGCGCAAGCGTCCGCACTGAGTGACGTAGCAAGAGGAAGCGCAGCCGGAAACGGACTGCGCTTTTTTTTCGCCCGGATATTGTTAGATACAACTAAAAGTCCATAATAGACAAATTAGTTTACTTCCAGCTCCGGAGCCGACCATGTCCAGTACGCCCCAAGTGATCACCCAAGCCCAGGCTCGCGAGCTACTGGCGCAGGTCGACGTGCCGCAGATCCTGCGCAAAATGTTTCGTGACCTGGCGGCCGGGCAAGCCGTGCAACCGGCACAACAACTGGTTGAATTTCCCCAGGGCGCCGGCGACTTCATCAACTACCTGGGCGTGCTGGCTGAAGACGGCGTATACGGGATCAAGACGTCGCCGTACATCGTCCGAGAACAGGGACCGCTGGTGACGGCGTGGACACTGTTGATGTCGATGCAAACCGGCCAGCCACTGTTGCTGTGCGATGCAGGCGAATTGACCACGGCACGCACCGCTGCGACCACGGCTGTGGCCGTCGATGCCCTCGCGCCGCTCAAGGCCAATCGCCTGGCCATCATCGGCAGCGGTAAAGTGGCCCAGGCGCACCTGCATTACGTGAAAGGCCTGCGCGACTGGCAGAGCATCAACCTGTACTCGCCGAGCCTGAGCGAAGATGCCGAGACCGTGAGCCTGCTGAAAAACATCGAGCCACGCCTGAACATCGTCGACAGTCGCGAAGCCGCCGTGCAGGACGCCGAGGTGATCATGCTCTGCACCTCATCCGCCGGTCCGGTGATCGATCCGTCGAGCTTGCGCAAACCGGCGCTGATCACCTCCATCAGCACCAACGCGCCGCGCGCCCACGAAGTGCCGCCGCAGTGCCTCAACGACATGCAGGTGTTCTGCGACTATCGCCTGACCACCCCGGGCTCGGCCGGTGAAATGCTGATCGCCGCCGAGCAGCACGGTTGGGACAGGAGCGCGATTGTCGGCGACCTGCCGGACCTGCTCAGCGAAAAAGTCCAGCGCCCGGATTACGATCGCCACGTGTTTTTCCGCTCCATCGGCCTGGGCCTGGAAGACATTGCGCTGGCCAATGCCATCTACCACCTATCGCACTGACACCACAAAACCTGTGGGAGCGGGCTTGCTCGCGAATAGGGTCTGACATTCACCTGAGATGTTGACTGCCACACTGCTTTCGCGAGCAAGCCCGCTCCCACAGGGGATTACTACAATTTCAGCATCGCGCTTCACAGGAGACGTTCATGAGCCAGGCAGATTTCATCATCATCGGCGGCGGGATTGCCGGCGCTTCCACCGGTTTCTGGTTGTCGCAGCATGGCCGCGTGATCGTGCTCGAACGCGAATCCCATCCAGCCTATCACTCCACCGGTCGTTCGGCCGCGCTGTACACCGCAGCCTACGGTACCCCGCAAGTGCGGGCATTGACCCTGGCCAGCCGGGACTTTTTCGACAACCCGCCCAGCGGCTTCTGCGAACACCCATTGCTGACCCCGCGCGGCGAAATGACTGTGGATTTCACCGGTGACCCGGACGAATTGAACAGGCAATATCAGAGCGCCAAAACCACGGTGCCGGAGATGCAATTACTCAGCACCGACGAGGCCTGCAAGCGGGTGCCAATCCTGCGCCGGGAAAAAGTCCACGGCGCCATCTACGATCCGACCGCCAGCGACATCGACACCGATGCCCTGCACCAGGGCTATTTACGCGGTATCCGCCGCAATCAGGGCGAAGTACACACCGACAGCGAAGTGGTCAGCCTGAGCCGCGATGACCAAGGTACATGGCACGTCCAGACCAGCAGCCAGACGTTCAGCGCACCGATCATCATCAACGCCGCCGGTGCCTGGGCCGACAAGATCGGCGAACTGGCCGGCGCGAAGCCACTGGGCCTGCAACCAAAACGCCGTGCCGCGTTCATCTTCGCCGGCCCCGAAGGCGTGGACATCCACCATTGGCCGATGCTGGTCAGCCTCGACGAATCCTTCTACATGAAACCCGACGCCGGGATGTTCCTCGGCTCGCCGGCCAACGCCGACCCGGTGGAACCTCACGACGTGCAGCCCGAAGAACTGGACATTGCCATGGGCATCTACCAGATCGAAGAAGCCACCACCCTGAGCATTCGCCGCCCGACCCGGACCTGGGCCGGCCTGCGCAGCTTCGTCAGCGACGGCGACTTGCTGTCCGGCTTCGATCCACAGGTGCCGGGGCTGTTCTGGGTCGCGGCACAAGGCGGTTATGGCATCCAGACCTCGCCCGCCATGGGCCAGGCCAGCGCGGCACTGGTACGTGGCGCAGCGTTGCCCGAGTCGCTCGGCCGCTTCGGCCTGAGTGCCGAAATGCTCTCCCCCGCCCGCCTCGGCTGATCCTGATCCTCAGGTGACGTGCCCCCACGATTACGGCACACTTTCAGCGTCCCTTTGATGGGGCGCTGACGCTGCCTGGAGTTCCACTGTATGAACGCCCCCGAAAAAGACTCCGCCCCGGACACCACGTCGCTGGATAACTACCGGGCGATCGCCGATGCCATCGCCACGCTGTTCTTTCCCCACGCCGAAGTGGTGCTGCACGACCTGCGCACGCAAAAGGTCGACTACATCGCCAACAACCTGTCCAAGCGGGAAATCGGCGACGACTCGGCGCTGGAAGACATGCTCAGCGACGATGTCAGCGAACGAAACATCGGACCGTACGAAAAGCTCAACTGGGATGGTCAGAAGATTCGCAGCCTCAGCACGGTGCTACGCGACAGCGAGGGTCATCCGCTGGCGGTGCTGTGCATCAACCTGAATATTTCGCTGTTCGAGAATGCCAAGGCCGCTCTGGATCTGTTCCTGTCGCCGACCAAGCTGATCCCGCAACCGGACTCACTGTTTCGCGATGACTGGCAGGAACGGATCAACACCTTCCTCCACGCCTGGCTGCGCGAACGTCAGTTGAGCCTGAATCTGCTGACCCGCGACCACAAGCGTGAGCTGGTGCTGGCGTTGCACGCCGAAGGCGCCTTCAAGGGCAAAAGTGCGTCGAACTATGTGGCCAATGTGCTGAACATGGGGCGGGCGACGGTGTACAAGCATTTGAAGGAATTGAAGGGCTAGGCCCTTAGGCTTGTGCTGTCTGATCTGGCCTCTTCGCGAGCAAGCCCGCTCCCACACTGGATCTGCAAACACAGGTCCATTGTGGGAGCGGGCTTGCTCGCGAAAGCGGACTATCAGTCGCCGTAGATGTCCGACTTGAAGTACTTCTCGGAAATCTTCTGGTACTCGCCACTGCTGCGAATGCCATCAATGGCCGTGTTCAGCTCGCTGACCAACTCGGTGTTGCCCTTGCGCACGGCAATCCCGGCACCCTCGCCCACATACTTCGGATCTTTCAGCTCCGGCCCGACAAAGGCGTAACCCTTGCCACGCGGCATCGACAGGAAGTCATTGAGCGGAATGGTGTCGGCAAAAATCGCATCGAGGCGACCGGCTGCCAGATCCATGTAGATTTCTTCGTTGTTGCTATAGCGCTTGACGTTGATGCCCTTGGGCTCGAACACCTCGGTAGCGTAACGGTCGGTGGTGGTGGCGCGCTGCACGCCAATGGTCTTGCCCTTGAGGCTGGCGTACTGGTCATCCACCACCGCGCCATCCTTCATCACCAGGCGTGACGAAGTGAAATAGTACTTGTGGGTGAAGTCCACCGACTTCTTGCGGTCTTCATTGATGGTCATGGACGACAGCGCCATGTCGATTTTCTTCACTTTCAGGGAAGGAATCAGACCGTCGAACTCGCCTTCGACCCACACGCACTTGGCCTTCATCTGCGCGCACAGCGCGTTACCGATGTCGTAGTCGAAACCGACGATCTCGCCTTTATCGGTTTTCGAAGCGAACGGTGGATACGCGGCTTCGATGCCGATACGCAAGGTTTTCTCGGCGGCGAACACAGAACTGCACGCCAACAGGCTCAAGGCCAGACCGGTGATGAGGGGGAACTTCTTCATGTTCGTTTTCTCGCGGTTGTTGTTGGTTTGGCAAGACAGAAGAAAAAGCTGAAGCGGGTGGAAATTTTTTGTACTTATAATTCCATCTTGGACTTTTATGTATTGGTCGTCAATCAGGCAAATGCAGACCGTGCCGGCCGGTGGTCGGGTGGTGGTTCTGCAAGGTATTGGGTGAGTCAGATGGCCCCTTCGCGAGCAAGCCCGCTCCCACAAGGTTCTGTGTCGTACACAAAATTTGTATTCAACCAAATCCATTGTGGGAGCGGGCTTGCTCGCGAAGGCTGACTTGAGAACGCCGCAGGAGTTACTGCTTCCAGCGATCCGCCGCCGCATGATCACTGTCACGCCCCTCGACCCAACGCGGTCCGTCACTGGTGTTTTCTTTCTTCCAGAACGGTGCGCGGGTTTTCAGGTAATCCATGACAAAGGCACAGGCGTCGAATGCCGCCTGACGATGGGCGCTGGCGGCGCCAACGAAGACAATCGGCTCGCCCGGTTCCAGGGCGCCTATACGGTGCAACACTTCCAGCTTGAGCAAGGGCCAGCGCTGTTCAGCCTCGATGGCAATCTTGCCGAGGGCCTTTTCGGTCATGCCCGGATAATGTTCGAGGAACATCCCGGCGACGTCCAGGCCGTCATTGAAATCGCGCACGTAGCCGACAAAACTCACCACTGCACCCACACCGACATTGGCGTCGTGCATGGCGTTGACTTCAGCCCCCGGATCGAACGCTGTGGACTGCACGCGAATGGCCATGGCTCAGCCTCCGGTCACAGTCGGAAAGAACGCCACTTCATCGCCCTCGCTGACCGGCTCGTCGAGCTGGCAGAGGTCTTCGTTGCGGGCGCACATCAGGTTCTGCTCGCTCAACACCTCGGCACCGTCACGCTGGGCCAAGAGTGCGCGGACGTCGTCGACGGTAGCGAAATCACCTTGAACCTTCACCGAGTCCAGCCCCAGCGCTTCACGATAACGGGCGAAAAACTTCACGGTCACGTTCATGGCTGCTCCGCCTGGAAATGACCGCTCTTGCCGCCAACCTTTTCCAGCAGACGCACACTTTCGATGCTCATGCCACGGTCCACGGCCTTGCACATGTCGTAGATCGTCAGTGCGGCGACGCTGGCGGCAGTCAGGGCCTCCATCTCGACGCCGGTCTGTCCGGACAGCTTGCAGCGCGCCACGATGCGCACTGAATCGTCGCCTTCGGCACTGAGCTCGACCTTGACACCGGTCAGCATCAGCGGATGGCACAGGGGAATCAGATCGCTGGTTTTCTTTGCAGCCTGGATGCCGGCAATGCGCGCCACGGCAAACACATCACCCTTGGGGTGGCCCCCGCTGACGATCATCTGCAGGGTTTCGGGCAGCATGCGCACCAGCGCTTGGGCCGTCGCCTCACGGAACGTCACGGCTTTTTCGGTGACGTCGACCATGTTGGCGCGACCTTGGGAATCGAGATGAGTCAGCACGGATTTACTCCTGATCAGGAGCATCGATTGTAAACCTGTGGGTCAATTTTTCGCACGCACGATTGTCGGCCCACCACAAACCAATGTGGGAGCGGGCTTGCTCGCGAAAGCGGCGGGTCAGTCGATGCATGGGTGACTGATCCTCCGCTTTCGCGAGCAAGCCCGCTCCCACAGGTTTTTCATACTTCCACAAAAAACCGGGCGGCTGTTGGGCCGCCCGGTTTCGGTGGACAGTTACAAATGCGATTCGGCGTATTCGGCCAGGATCGAACGTGGTACCCCTTGCAGGGTGATGTGCACCCCGTTCGGGAAGTCCTTGAAGCGTTCAGTGAGGTAGGTCAGCCCGGAGCTGGTCGCGGACAGGTAAGGGGTGTCGATCTGTGCCAGGTTGCCCAGGCACACCACTTTGGAACCGGCGCCGGCACGGGTGATGATGGTTTTCATCTGGTGCGGCGTGAGGTTCTGGCATTCGTCGATCAAAATCAGGCTCTGCTGGAAGCTGCGGCCCCGGATGTAGTTGAGGGATTTGAACTGCAACGGCACTTTGCTGAGGATGTAGTCGACGCTGCCATGGGTGCTTTCGTCATCCATGTGCAAGGCTTCGAGGTTGTCAGTGATGGCGCCCAGCCACGGCTCCATTTTTTCCGCCTCGGTGCCGGGCAGGAAGCCGATTTCCTGGTCCAGGCCCTGCACGCTGCGGGTGGCGATGATGCGGCGATAACGTTTGCTGACCATGGTCTGCTCGATCGCAGCGGCCAGCGCCAGGATGGTTTTACCCGAACCCGCGGCACCCGACAGGTTGACCAGGTGGATATCCGGGTCGAGCAAGGCGTACAACGCCAGGCTCTGATAGATATCACGCGGCTTCAGGCCCCAGGCTTCCTGGTGCAGCAGCGGTTCCTGGTGCAGGTCGAGGATCAGCAACCGGTCCTCTTCGATCTCCTTGATCCAGCCGACAAAGCCCTGTTCATCAATGATGAACTCGTTGATGTGCACCGCCGGCAGGTTGTCGATCAACTGCACCTGGTGCCAGGTGCGGCCATGGTCCTGACGGGTTTCGACATTCCTCACACGATCCCAGAAGGAGCCGGTCATGTTGTGATAACCGTTGGGCAGCAGCGATACGTCGTCAACCAGTTGGTCGGTACTGTAATCCTCGGCTGCGATCCCGCAGGCGCGCGCCTTGAGGCGCATGTTGATGTCTTTGGTGACCAGCACCACGGGCTTCTTCGGGTCGCGCGCGTGCAGATCGATCAGTTGGTTGATGATTTTGTTGTCATTCAGGTGCTCGGGCAGAATCAGGTTCGGCTCGGCATGCTTGCTCATCAGAATTGACAGCAAACCCTTGGGTCCGCTTTTGCCACGCTGGATCGGCACACCCTGCTCGACGTCCTCGGGTGAGGCATCGCCCAGGGTCTTGTCGATCAGGCGGATGGCCTGGCGGCATTCGGCAGCAACGCTGTGATGCCCGCTCTTGAGCTTGTCGAGCTCCTCAAGCACGGTCATCGGGATCGCGACGTGGTGTTCTTCGAAGTTAAGCAGCGCGTTTGGATCGTGAATCAATACGTTGGTATCGAGTACATAAAGGATTGGCTGGTTGGAAGAAGAGCTACGTCCGTGATCATCCATACTCGGTCACCTTTGTGGGAGCCAGTCGACGCAATACCTTGGCGGTGCTGCGCCTCGAAGTGACTGCCGAATACACCTGCGGGGACTCAAGTGTTCTGCCTGCATAGCTGGGTCTTGGGAGACGCCACCTGTGTTGCAGGTTTCGGCGGTCTGTCTTCGTAATACTCCAAAACGTGTGACAGAAAAAAGTACTTTGACGCTTTTTTGAAGTTTATTTTTCAGAATGACCAATAGCACTTGGCGGACTGCCATCACCCGTTTACAGTCGGAAGTCCACCTGCACCGAATTCCCCTGCAAAATCGCCAAAAACCCAACGTTTACTGGGTCTGGGCGTTTCAGCGAAACGCATCCTGGCAATCTTCCCAGCCGATCCCGACAGGCGCCGTTTGCGTAACCAGCCACGGCAACGCCGTTTTCACCCCATCCTGCTTCACGTTGAAATTGATTACCCCGTGCCGCCACAGCAGCATCAGGGTCAGCACCCGTTGCGCACTCGGGTTGCCCTTGAGTTTGCCGGCGCCGTCCTGGGCGTCGATGTCCCACAGCGCTACCTGCAAACCCTGAGTCTTGAAGAAGCTTTCGGCATCGGAACGGCGCTGGCCATCAGGCGGACGGAACAGCGGCACGTAGTTCTCCGGCAGTTTGCTTTTGACCAGTTCGGCACTGCGGCGCACCGAGTCTTGCCAGTCCTGCCAGTGGCTGTGGGAGCGGAACTCCCAGCCTTGTACGCCAATGCACTGGGTTGAGTAGGTCGCTTGCAGCTCACTCACCGAATGTCCGGCCAACCGGGCCTGGATGTCCTTGCCGAGGACGAAGAATGTCCCGCTCATGTTCGACTTGCGCAGGTACTCGGTGACCCAGGCGGTGTTATCCGGCACGGCGTTGGCGGCGCTGTCGAAGCTCAGCAGAAACAGCCGGTCATGCATCTCGTCGCCGGTGCGCTCATAGTCGCCAAAACGATCGACTTCGCTGCTGGTTTGCGGGAACAGCGCGGCCTTGCGCAACTGCTCGTCCAGGTACTGGGTGTGAAACACACGGCTCGGCTCGGCCCACTTGATGTAGTAGCTGTCTGCACCGACCTGAAACTTGGCAGCTTGCTCGCGCAAGGTGGGCATGTCTTCGACCAGAAAACAGAACGAGGCATCCTGGTCGCAACTCTGTTGGGCGAAGTTGTAGTTGGCCAGCAGCCGTTGCCACATGCGCTGGCGAACCCGGTTGACCGACTCCAGATTGATCTTGCGCAGGCCCAGGCGCTGGGCCAGGGCGGATTCATCCAGCGACTCGCTGGCCAACAGGACACTGGAAAACATCAGGATCTCAGCCCTCGACGCCACGTCGAACAGCGTCGGGTTGCCGAGTTTTTCTGGCCAGGTACTACGATCAAGCGTCGCCACATCGCCCGGTGCCGCGATGGCAGCGACGCTCAGTAGCCAGGCCGAGATGAGCAAAACAATACGCAATGGGATGTCTCCATAACAAAACCCGCGCGGCACTATAGCTGATCCAGACACAACTCCCGCAGCAACACTGAACCTCTGTGGGAGCGGGCTTGCTCGCGAAAGCGGTATGACATTCACCAAAAATGTCGACTGATACACCGCATTCGCGAGCAAGCCCGCTCCCACAGGTTCAGCGCATGACCACCGGCCATCACCTATGGATGCCATAGCTGGAGTCAACGACGACAACCCCCTAGAATCGCCGCCACGATTAAAGGAGACGACTTCATGCTGATGGTGATTTCACCCGCCAAGACCCTCGACTATGAAACACCGCCGGCGACCCAGCGCTTCACCCAGCCGCAGTACCTTGACCACTCCCAGGAACTGATCCTGCAATTGCGCGAGCTGACGCCGGCGCAAATCAGCGAATTGATGCACGTCTCCGACAAGATCGGCGGGCTCAACGCCGCTCGTTTCGGCAGCTGGACGCCCGCGTTCACCCCGGAAAACGCCAAGCAGGCACTGCTGGCCTTCAAGGGCGACGTGTACACCGGCCTGAATGCACAAACCTTCAGCGAGGCCGATTTCGACTATGCCCAGCAGCATCTGCGCATGTTGTCCGGCCTGTACGGACTGCTGCGCCCGCTGGACCTGATGCAACCCTACCGCCTGGAAATGGGCACCAGACTGGCCAACGCCCGGGGCAAGGACTTGTATGCGTTCTGGGGTACACGCATCAGCGAATGGCTGAACGAAGCCCTGGTCGATCAAGGCGACGACGTACTGCTCAACCTGGCCTCCAACGAGTATTTCTCGGCGGTCAAACGCAGCGCCCTGAACGCACGCATCATCAATACCGAGTTCAAGGACCTGAAGAACGGCCAGTACAAGATCATCAGCTTCTACGCGAAAAAGGCCCGCGGCCTGATGAGTCGCTTCGTCATCGAAGAACGCATCAACGATCCGGCTGCCCTCAAGCAATTCGACATTCAGGGTTATCGCTACAGCGCCGAGCAGTCCAAACCGGACAATTTGGTATTCCTGCGCGATCACGCACCAGAGTGATGCATCCAGTCGGCGCACGACTCCCACAACTCTCGTGCGCCGACCTTGGATTCACTTCAGACTTCCCCGCCTTTTTCGCCATATTTATGGCGCCAAAAAATCACCACTCTATTTCTTAACTTTAGTTTCACTCGACTTCGATCTTTTTTTTCAGTAGTGGCACTGAAAAAATTTTCCCATAGTGGCAAAAAAGTATCCGCCCCAATTATCTGCCTATATATAAAGGGCGAAACGGCAAGTGCTATCAGTTTGAGAGCAGTGCCATCTTTCTCAATATTTCAAAAAATTTCAGATTTCACGATGGGCGGACTGGAACTATGTCAAAACGCGCCGCTCATACCACCCGTAACGATTCTCGCCGAGCGTGTACGAGATAACTTACGCAGATAAGCGATTCTTGTAGCGAAGTTGTAATACTAACTTGCGCTGACTAATCACTGATTTGGACAACAGCAAGCGGACAGGAGATAAAGCGGTATGACTATCCCCTACAAGGCCACGGCAGCGCCCCTATAAACGTGCTCACCCGAGCACCCAACCGCTTGATCCACGGGCTTTCGGCCCGAGATCAAGCGTGCAAGACCTTTTTGCACCTGCATCCCCTGAAAGGAGGATCGGCTGCATAACAGGGCAAATTATAATAACAAGGCCTAGTTACGCACACCTTGAGTGCATTTATTTAGACACTCGTAACTTATATGCCAGCACGCGGCATCGTTGCGCCTGTAAGGCGTACTTGCGAGTGCACTATCACCGCTGAACACCATTAACTCCGGCCATCTAATGGCTTGATGAATACAGGCTTGATAACAGAGAGGTAATTGCGATGCGCATCAGCATTTTTGGTTTGGGTTACGTCGGCGCAGTATGTGCCGGTTGCCTGTCTGCACGGGGTCATGACGTCGTCGGCGTCGATGTGGCCAAAGACAAGATCGATATGATCAATGCCGGCAAATCGCCGATTGTTGAACCGGGCCTGGGCGAACTTCTGGCCCAGGGCATCCAGACCGGTCGTCTGCGCGGTACCACCAACTTCGCCGAGGCGATTCGCGACACCGATCTGTCGATGATCTGCGTGGGCACGCCGAGCAAAAAGAACGGCGATCTGGAGCTGAACTACATCGAGGCGGTGTGCCGCGAAATCGGTTTTGTCCTGCGTGACAAATCCACCCGCCACACCATCGTCGTGCGCAGCACCGTGCTGCCGGGCACCGTGGCCAACGTGGTCATCCCGATTCTCGAAGACTGCTCCGGCAAAAAGGCCGGTGTTGATTTCGGCGTGGCCGTGAACCCTGAGTTCCTGCGCGAAAGCACCGCCATTGCCGACTACGACCAGCCGCCAATGACCGTCATCGGCGAATTCGACAAAGCGTCCGGCGACGTTCTGCAGTCGCTGTACGAAGAGCTCGACGCACCGATCATCCGCAAGGACATCGCGGTCGCCGAGATGATCAAGTACACCTGCAACGTGTGGCACGCCACCAAGGTCACCTTCGCCAACGAAATCGGCAACATCGCCAAGGCGGTCGGCGTCGACGGTCGCGAAGTGATGGACGTGGTCTGCCAGGACAAGACCCTCAACCTGTCCCAGTACTACATGCGCCCGGGCTTCGCCTTCGGCGGCTCGTGCCTGCCAAAGGACGTGCGTGCCCTGACCTACCGCGCCGGTTCCCTGGACGTGGAAGCGCCGTTGCTCAACTCGCTGATGCGCAGCAACGAATCCCAGGTGCAGAACGCGTTCGACATCGTTTCCAGCCATGACAAACGCAAAGTCGCCCTGCTGGGCTTGAGCTTCAAGGCCGGCACCGACGACCTGCGCGAAAGCCCGCTGGTCGACCTGGCGGAAATGCTGATCGGCAAAGGCTACGACCTGAGCATCTACGACAGCAACGTCGAGTACGCCCGCGTTCACGGTGCCAACAAGGACTACATCGAGTCGAAGATCCCGCACGTCTCGTCGTTGCTCAACGCCGACTTCGACGCGGTGATCAACAACTCCGACGTGATCATCCTCGGCAACCGCGACGAGAAGTTCCGCGCTCTGGTGCAGGACGTTCCACAAGGCAAGCAGGTGATTGACCTGGTTGGCTTCATGTCCAAGGCCACCAGCACCAATAGCCGGGCCGAAGGTATCTGCTGGTAAGGCAGCCGCAAGCTTCAAGCTCCAAGCCGCAAGTTCAAAGCTCCTCGCTTGGGGCTTGAAGCTTGGGGCTTGCAACTGACTTTAGGATTCCGATTATGCACAGGCTAAAACACGGCCTACTCCAGGCCGCCGGTTGGCTGTTCTACCTGAGTTTACTGATGGGCCTCGCCATGGCGTTGCCCGTGTCCACGTTCGACTCCGAGTCGAAGGACTTCATTTTCCTGATTGGCGCCGTGGGTATCTGGCGCTATTCGATGGGTGCCACACACTTTGTGCGCGGCATGATTTTTCTGTACATCGTCTACCCGCACCTGCGGCGCAAAGTGCGCAAGCTGGGCAAAGCGGCTGACCCGTCCCACGTGTTCCTGATGGTCACCAGTTTCCGTATCGACGCCCTGACCACCGCGCAGGTCTACAGCTCGGTGATCCGCGAAGCCATCGACTGCGGCCTGCCGACCACCGTGGTCTGCTCCATCGTGGAAATGTCCGATGAGCTGCTGGTCAAAAGCCTGTGGAACCGGATGAACCCACCGGCCCGGGTCAAGCTCGACTTCGTGCGCATTCCCGGCACCGGCAAGCGCGATGGCCTGGCCTATGGTTTCCGCGCCATCTCCCGGCACCTGCCGGATGATCGCGCCGTGGTTGCAGTGATCGATGGCGACACCGTGCTCGGCGAAGGCGTGGTGCTCAAGACCGTGCCGTGGTTCCAGCTGTTCGGCAACGTCGGTGGCCTGACCACCAACGAATTCTGCGAAGTGCGCGGCGGCTACATCATGAGCGAATGGCACAAGCTGCGTTTCGCTCAGCGCCACATCAACATGTGCTCGATGGCCCTGTCCAAGCGCGTGCTGACCATGACCGGTCGCATGTCGGTGTTCCGCGCCACCGTGGTCACCAACCCGGACTTCATCGCCGACGTGGAAAGCGACTCGCTGCAACACTGGCGCCTGGGTCGCTTCAAGTTCCTTACCGGCGATGACAAATCGAGCTGGTTCAGCCTGATGCGCCTGGGCTACGACACGTTCTACGTGCCGGATGCCGCGATCAACACCGTTGAACACCCGCCGGAAAAGAGCTTCATCAAGGCCAGCCGCAAACTGATGTTCCGCTGGTACGGCAACAACCTGCGGCAGAACTCCCGGGCCCTGGGCCTGGGGATCAAACGCCTCGGCGTGTTCACTTCGGTGGTGCTGTTCGACCAGCGCGTGTCGATGTGGACCTCGCTGCTGGGCCTGACCGTGGCGCTGATCGCCAGCTTCAAGTACGGCACCGCGTTCATCCTGGTGTACCTGCTGTGGATCGGCATCACCCGGTTCATCCTGACCCTGTTGCTATCGTGCTCCGGACACCGGATCGGCCCGGCCTACCCGGCGATTCTCTATTACAACCAGATCGTCGGCGCGCTGGTGAAGATCTACGTGTTCTTCCGCCTCGACCAACAATCCTGGACCCGCCAGCCCACCCACCTGACCCGTGATCTCGCCAGCTTTCAACGTTGGTTCAACACCTGGTCGTCTCGGACCATGACCTTCTCTGCCGGCAGCATTTTTGTCGCCGTGCTGCTGTTGATGGTCTGACCGCCCCCTTATTGAATTAACCAGGAAATCGCCTTTATGAATACCGCCGTCAACGCCAACGTAGTGCACGAATCCGAAGCCCAGCGCCAACACGCCCGCGTAAAAATCCCGGCCAAGTTGCGCTTCTTCGGCCCTGACCGGACACCGGTCGAAGCCCGGGTGATCGACCTGTCCGCCGGTGGCCTGGCGTTCAATGCCGGTCAATTGCCACTGAAGATCGGCGACGTGTACAAGGCTCGCCTGCAATTCGTCATCGACAACCTCGGCCTGGCCATGGACGTCGAGTTGCAAGTCCGCTCCTTTGATCGCGAGACCGGACGCGCCGGCTGCCAGTTCCAGAACCTGGAACCACGGGACATCTCGACCCTGCGCCACCTGATCACTTCGCACCTGGCGGGCGACATCGTCAGCGTGGGTGAAATGCTGGCGACCCTGCAGCGCGACAACTTCACCAAGGCGCGCAAGGTCAAGGACGGCGGCCACGGCATGTCCGCGTTCGGGCGCATGAAAGCCGTGACTTTCAGCCTGGGGATCTTCGTGGTTGGTGTGGCCGCCTTCGGTTTTGTTTTCAAATCGGTGTACGGCATGTACTTCGTCAGCCATGCCCAGGCCGGTCTGGTCAGCGTGCCGGGCGTGAACATCACCATGCCCCGCGACGGTACCGTGCAGAGCCTGGTGAAAGCCGACGGCGTGGCCGCCAAAGGCGCACCGCTGGCGACCTTCAGCACCAGCATGCTCGACGTGCTCAAGGGCCATCTGGACGAAGACCAACTGCAACCGGCCAAGGTTGCAGAACTGTTCGGCAAGCAAATGACCGGTACCTTGACCTCGCCTTGCGATTGCACCGTGGCCCAGCAAATGGTCGCCAACGGTCAGTACGCCAGCAAGGGCGACGTGATCTTCCAACTGGTGCCACGCAACAGCGAAGCCAATGTTGAAGCACGCTTCTCCTATCGCCAGTTCGGCGACGTTCGCCCGGGTACTTCGGTGCGCTTCCAGATCGCCGGCGAGGACAAGAGCCGCACCGGCAAGATCGTCAGCAGCACCAGCCTGAAAAGCGCCGACCTGTCGTCGGACATCCGCGTGCTGATCCAGCCGGACGAAACCCTGGACAGCTCCCTCGCCGGCCGCCCGGCGGAAGTGAGCAGCGACCGTGGCCCGAACCTGAACTGGCTGATCGACAAAGCCATGGCTGTCGGT
Source organism: Pseudomonas sp. GM48 (assembly GCF_000282335.1). Taxonomy (GTDB): domain Bacteria; phylum Pseudomonadota; class Gammaproteobacteria; order Pseudomonadales; family Pseudomonadaceae; genus Aquipseudomonas. The sequence continues at coordinate 76,494 of NZ_AKJM01000117.1, read as the reverse complement.
CTTTAAGTCGAGGACATGCCTGTGACGACTCCAAACTTTCTGAACACACCACATCCCCTGTGGGAGCGGGCTTGCTCGCGAATGCGGTTGAACATTCAGAATCAATGCTCGCTGACACACCGCTTTCGCGAGCAAGCCCGCTCCCACATGGGCTCTCTGTGTGCCGTGGCATTGGCGGTGAGCCTGGCCGGTTGCGCCGGCCTACCCGACCAGCGCCTGGCCAACGAAGCGCTCAAGCGCGGCGATACCGCCACCGCTGCGGCGAACTACCGGCAGCTGGCAGACCTGGGCTACAGCGAAGCGCAGGTCGGCCTGGCCGATATCCAGGTCGACAGCCGCGACCCGGCGCAGATGAAACAGGCCGAGGCGACTTACCGCGCCGCGGCCAGCGTTTCGCCACGTGCCCAGGCGCGCCTCGGTCGCCTGCTGGTGGCCAAGCCCGGCGCCACTGAAGCCGAGCACCACGAAGCCGAAACCCTGTTGAAAAAAGCCGCCGCCGCGGGCGAAGGCAACACGCTGATCCCGCTGGCGATGCTGTACCTGCAATACCCGCACAGCTTTCCCAACGTGAATGCGCAGCAGCAGATCAGCCAATGGCGTGCCGAAAACAAACCGGAAGCCGGTTTGGCGCAGGTGCTGCTCTATCGCACCCAGGGCACCTACGACCAGCATCTGGATGACGTGGAAAAGATCTGCAAGGCCGCGCTCAACACCAGCGACATCTGCTACGTCGAACTGGCCACGGTCTACCAGAAACAGGCCAAGCCAGAGCAGCAGGCAGAGCTGATCAAGCAGATGCAAGCAGCCCATGCACGCGGCAGCGTTTCGGCGCAGCGCGTCGACAGCGTCGCCCGTGTGCTCGCCGATTCGACCCTGGGCAAGACCGACGAAAAAACCGCGCAGTCGCTGCTCGAACCGATCGCACCGGGCTACCCGGCGTCGTGGGTCAGCCTCGCGCAACTGCTCTACGACTTCCCGGAACTCGGCGACGTCGACCAGATGATGAAGTACCTGGACAACGGTCGCGCCGCCGACCAGCCGCGCGCCGAGCTGTTGCTGGGCAAGCTCTACTTCGAAGGCAAACTGGTGCCGGCCGACGCCAAGGTCGCCGAAGCGCACTTCCAGAAAGCCGTCGGCCGCGAAGTCGCCGCCGATTACTACCTCGGCCAGATCTATCGCCGTGGCTACCTGGGCAAGGTCTATCCGCAGAAGGCTCTCGACCATCTGTTGACCGCTGCACGCAACGGCCAGAACAGCGCCGACTTCGCCATTGCCCAACTGTTTTCCCAAGGCAAGGGCACCAAGCCTGATCCGCTGAACGCCTACGTCTTCAGCCAATTGGCCCTGGCCCAGAACACCCCGCAAGCCACCGAGCTTGCGCAAACAATCCAAACGCAATTGCCGCCCGACCGGTTGGCCGAAGCCCAACGCCTGTTGAAACAAGAACAGGCCGTGCGCGGTGCCCTGAGCCCGAACACGCCGGAACTGCACACCCTGCAAGAAGAAGTCAGCGAGGAATCCCAATGAAGTTGAATCCATTCATGAAGGCCGGCATCGGCCTGACATTCGCGCTGATCTGGTCTTGCCCGACGCTTGCTGCGATGACTGAAGAAACCAAGAACTTTGGCCTGGAAGTGAAGGTTACCGGCCAATCCGAAGACGACAGTGACCTCGGTACCCAAAGCGGTGGCGACGTTAACGGCGTCGGCCTCGACTTGCGTCCATGGATCTATGGCGAAAGCGGCGCATGGAGCGCCTATGCCATGGGGCAAGCCGTGACAGCCACCGACATCATCGAGACGGACACCTTGCAAGGGACCGCCAGTGATGGCACCACACCCACCGACAACGGTGATCGCAAGACCAAGAAAAACTACCTGGCCATGCGCGAATTCTGGGTCGGCTACAGCGGACTCACGCCGTATCCGGGCGAGCAGTTGAAGCTCGGTCGCCAACGCCTGCACAACGCCGACGGCCAATGGCGCGACACCAACATCGAAGCCCTGAACTGGACGTTCGACACAACCCTGTTGCGCGCCAACGTCGGGGTCGCCGAACGTTTCAGCGAGTACCGCACCGACCTCACGGAACTCGCCCCGAAAGACAAGGATCGCCTGCACGCCTACGCCGATGCGTCGTATCAGTGGACACCGGGCAACTGGGTCGGTATTCGCGGTCATCACACCCATGACAACGGCAAGCTCGACTTCCCGGAGCCGGGTGTGCCGGCTGATTCGCTGGACAAAAAACAGAACGGTGACATCAGCTGGATCGGCCTGACCGCCGACAGCGACGCCTATAACTGGCGCAATACCAACACGGTCAATTACTGGGGCAGCATCACCGGCATGAGCGGTGACATCGACAAGGTCAACCCGCTGAACGCCGATGGTACGTCGCCGGCCGAAGCCAAGCGCGGTGAAAACCTCAACGGCTGGGCCACCGATATCGGCGTGCGCCTGCGCCTCGACCCGCAATGGCAAGTCGGTGCCGCCTATGCCCGAGCCAGCGCCGAGTACGAACAGAACGGTCTGGAAAGCAACCGCTCGAACTACACCGGTACGCGCTCGCGGGTTCACCGTTTCGGCGAAGCCTTCCGTGGCGAAATGCAAAACATGCAGACCGCGACTTTGTTCGGCTCGTGGATGCTCAACGACGAATACGACGCCAGCCTGATCTACCACAAGTTCTGGCGCGTCGACGGCAACAAGCCGATCGGCAGCAATGGCATCAACGCCGTCGAAAACAACACCGACGATGCCACCGGCGCAATTCTTTCCACCACGTCCCTGCCGCTGAACGATGGCGAGAAAGACCTCGGCCAGGAGATGGACCTGGTGGTCACCAAGTACTTCAAGCAAGGCCTGTTGCCGGCGGCACTGAGCCAGTCGATCGACGAGCCTTCGGCCCTGGTGCGCTTCCGTGGCGGCGTGTTCAAGCCGGGCGATGCCTATGGCAGTCAGGTCGATTCGTACATGCACCGTGCGTTCATCGACGTGATCTGGCGCTTCTGATGCACATTGCGAAGGGAGTCTCCCAGATGAATCATCCAGCCCGAAAAGGCTCGATCAGCCTGTTGGCCGGCGCGATGCTGTTGGCCAGTGCGACTGGCTTCGCCAATGTAGAGCCGGCCAAAGTGGAACCGGCGAAGCCGGCCACCATCGCCAAGGAACTGCAACAGGCCAAGACCTACACCGTCAGCAGCGCACCAACCGCACCGCTGGAGCTTGAAAAGCCGAAATTGCCGGACATTTCGGGCTACACAGCCGAGGCCATCGCGGCAAAAATCGTGCGCAGCAAACCGGGCAAGATCAGCCTGCGCCGGATGATGCAGGAAGACGCCCTGAAGGACTTCATCGGCGGTGATAACAAGATGGCCGAGTGGGTGGTGCGTCAGCACGGCATCCCGCAGGCGATCTTCGTCGACGACGGCTACATGAACCTCAAGGACCTGGCGAAAAAGGTCCCCAAGCAGTACTTCAGCGAAACCTCGCCGGGCGTGTTCCTGTCCCGGTTGCCGATCGTGGTCGGTCGTCATGGCATCCTCGAAATCGACAAGCAGACCCAGGAACTGCGCCTGTCCCAGGAGGGCGGTGCGTTCCTGGTCAACGACGGCCAGCTGTTTGTGCGTGACACCAAAATCACTGGCTGGCGCGAGAAGGACAACGGTCCGGCGACATTCAATTCGCCGAAGGAGTTCCGTCCATTCCTGCTGTCCTGGGGCGGCACCGAGACCTACATCGCCAACAGCAAGATCGCCAGTTTCGGCTACGCCAACAGTAAGTCCTACGGCGTGAGTATTTCCCAATACACGCCGAACATGGCCAAGGTGCTCAAGCGCCCTGAGCCGACCGGCTGGATCGTCGGCTCCGAATTCTCGGACATGTGGTACGGCTTCTACTGCTATGAAACCCGCGACTTCGTGGTCAAGGGCAACACCTACAAAGACAACATCGTCTACGGCATCGACCCGCATGACCGCTCCCACGGTCTGATCATTGCCGACAACACGGTGTTTGGTACCAAGAAGAAGCACGGGATCATTATTTCCCGTGAGGTCAACGACAGCTTCATCTTCAACAACCGCAGCTACGACAACCACCTCTCGGGGCTGGTGATCGACCGTAACAGCGTGAACAACCTGATCGCCCACAACGAGATCTACCAGAACCACACCGACGGCATCACCCTCTACGAGAGTGCCGACAACCTGCTGTGGGGCAATCGCGTTCTGAGCAACAAGCGCCACGGCATCCGCATTCGTAACAGCGTGAACATTCGCCTGTACGAAAACGTCGCTATGGCCAACGGCCTGACCGGCGTCTACGGCCACATCAAGGACCTGAGCAACACCGACCGTGACATCAAGCTCGACCCGTTCGACGCCCAGGTGTCGCTGATCGTGGTCGGCGGTGAACTGGCGGCCAACGGCAGCGGGCCGCTGTCCATCGACTCGCCGCTGAGCGTCGAGTTGTATCGCGTGTCGATGCTTGCGCCGACCAAATCCAGCGGCATCAGCTTCACCGGCATCCTCGGCGATCGTCAGGATGAAATTCTCGACCTGCTGGTGCGCCAGCAGAAAGCCGTGCTGATCGACCCCGTCGAACGCCAGACCGAAATGCGGGACTGAGGATAATCTTATGCACCCACACTTGATCAAATTACTCAGCCTGTCGGCCCTGACCGCCGGCATTCTCGCGGCCAGCACCGGTGCGCGCGCCGATGAGGTGCAAGCACCGAAATTCTCCGCCGAGCCGTGCTGCAGCCTGTGCCCGGCCGCCCATGATCCGAAGAACTACACCACCCGCTACCAGCAGAACTTCACCACCCTGGTGCAGGCTCAGGGCGACTGGCTGTTCCGTACGCAGGAAGACTTGCGCACCGAATTCGACACCACCCCCGCCGGCTACAAACGCATGAAGCAACTGCACGATGCGTTCAAGAGCAAAGGTGTGGAACTGGTTGTCGTGTACCAGCCGACCCGTGGCCTGGTGAACCGCAACAAGCTCAACCCGGCGGAGAAAGCCAGCTTCGACTTCGACAAGGCGCTGAAGAACTACAAGTCCATGCTCGGCCGTTTCGCGCAGATGGGCTACGTCGTTCCGGACCTGTCACCGCTGACCAACGAGTCGTTGCCCGACACCCTGCCCGCCCACGATTTCTACTTCCGTGGCGACCAGCACTGGACCCCATACGGAGCCCAGCGCACGGCGAAAATCGTCGCCGAGAAGGTCAAGCAATTGCCTGAATTCGCCGACATTCCCAAGCGCGAATTCGAGACCAAAAAGTCGGGGCGTATGGGCAAGACCGGAACGTTGCACAACATGGCAGGTCAACTCTGTGGCACCAGCTATGCGATCCAGTACATGGATCAGTTCACCACCGAGCCGAAGGGCGAAGCGGGTGACGGCGATCTGTTCGGCGACTCCGGCAACCCGCAAATCACCCTCGTGGGTACCTCCCACAGTGGCAAGAACTACAACTTCGCCGGTTTCCTCGAAGAGGCCATCGGTGCCGACATTCTCAACGTGGCGTTCCCCGGCGGCGGCCTCGAAGGTTCGATGCTGCAGTACCTGGGCAGCGACGAGTTCCAGAAGAACCCGCCGAAGATTCTCATCTGGGAATTCTCGCCGCTGTACCGCCTCGACCAGGAAACCATCTACCGCCAGATGATGGCGCTGCTGGACAACGGTTGCGAAGGCAAGGATGCGCAGATGTCCGGCAGCGCCACGCTCAAGCCGGGCAAAAACGAGTTGATGGTCAACAGCAAAAACATGGACCTGCGCAACAGCAGCCACCAGGTTGACATCCGCTTCGCCGACACCTCGGTGAAAACCCTGCAAGCCACCCTCTGGTACATGAACGGTCGCCACGAGGACATCAAGATCGACAAACCGGAAACCTCCGAGACTGACGGGCGTTTCGCTTTCGAGTTGCGCACGGACGAAGACTGGGCTTCGCAGAACCTGCTGGCCGTTGAAGTCCAGGGCCCCGAAGCCGGTGCCGCGCCACAGAAAGTCGAAGCGAAAATCTGCAAACGCAACGTATTCCCGGGCGCCGAACAGCGTACTGCTTCGGTCGGGCAATGAGGTCTGCTATGCGCAATCCGAAATTTTCAACACTGTTGGCACCAACGCTCTTGAGCCTGGCGATGTTCGCCGGGGCCACGCAAGCAGCTGCGCCACTGCGTCCACCCCAGGGCTATTTTGCGCCTGTGGATAAATTCAAGACGGGCGACAACAGCGAAGGCTGCGATGCGATGCCGACGCCGTACACCGGCTCGTTGCAATTTCGCAGCAAGTACGAAGGTTCGGACAAGGCCCGCGCGACCCTGAACGTGCAGTCGGAAAAAGCCTTCCGCGAGAGCACCGCCGACATCACCAAGATCGAGCGCGGCACCAGCAAGCGCGTGATGCAGTTCATGCGTGACGGTCGCCCGGAACAGCTGGAGTGCACGTTGAGCTGGCTGACGGCCTGGGCACAGGCCGACGCGCTGATGTCCAAGGACTTCAACCACACCGGCAAATCGATGCGCAAATGGGCATTGGGCAGCATGGCTTCGGCGTACATCCGCCTGAAGTTTTCCGACTCCCACCCGCTGGCCACCCATCAACAGCAAGCGCAAGTGATCGAAGGCTGGTTCAGCAAGATGGCCGACCAGGTGGTCAGCGACTGGGACAACCTGCCGCTTGACCAGACCAACAATCACTCGTACTGGGCGGCGTGGTCGGTAATGGCCACTTCCGTCGCCACCAACCGCCGCGACCTGTTCGACTGGGCGGTCAAGGAATACAAGGTCGGCGCTAATCAGGTCGACGCCGACGGCTACCTGCCCAACGAACTCAAGCGTCAGCAACGGGCGCTGGCCTACCACAACTACGCCCTGCCGCCGCTGGCGATGATCGCCAGTTTCGCCCAGGTCAACGGTGTGGATCTGCGTCAGGAAAACAACGCCGCGCTCAAACGCCTGGGTGATCGGGTGTTGTCGGGCGTGAAAGACCCGGACCAGTTCGAGAAAAAGAACGGCAAGGAACAGGACATGACCGACTTGAAAGAGGACATGAAATTCGCCTGGCTCGAACCGTACTGCTCGCTCTACACCTGCTCGCCCGAGGTGCTGGCGAAGAAGCACAAGATGCAACCGTTCAAGACCTTCCGCCTCGGCGGTGACCTGACCAAGGTCTACGACCCGGCCAATGAAAAGGGCAAGGGTTCTTAGAGACAAACACAGATCCCCTGTGGGAGCGGGCTTGCTCGCGAAAGCGGTCTGACATTCACCAATGATGTCGACTGATACACCGCTTTCGCGAGCAAGCCCGCTCCCACAGGGTTAGTGCAAGACCTTAGTTATGTGTGTTGCCCTCCAGATTTTTTTTGGGGGGTTTGGGGGGGCCGTTGGCCCTTGACTGTTGGTTCAAACAAGGAGAGATCGGGATGGTTTTTTCGTCCAACGTGTTCCTGTTTTTGTTCTTGCCGATCTTTCTCGGCTTGTACTACCTGAGCGGGCAACGCTATCGCAATTTGCTGCTGCTGATTGCCAGTTACGTGTTCTACGCCTGGTGGCGTGTGGACTTCCTCGCGCTGTTCGCCGGCGTCACGCTGTGGAACTACTGGATCGGCCTGAAAGTCGGTGCCGCCGGGGTCAAGACCAAACCGGCGCAGCGCTGGCTGCTGCTCGGCGTGGCAGTCGACCTGTGCATCCTCGGCTACTTCAAGTACGCCAACTTCGGCGTCGACAGCATCAACGCGATGATGACGTCGGTAGGTCTTTCGCCGTTCATTCTGACCCACGTGCTGCTGCCGATCGGGATCTCGTTCTACATCTTCGAGTCCATCAGCTACATCATCGACGTCTACCGTGGCGACACTCCGGCGACGCGCAACCTGATCGACTTCGCGGCGTTCGTGGCGATCTTCCCGCACTTGATCGCCGGTCCGGTTTTGCGTTTTCGCGACCTGGCCGACCAGTTCAACAACCGCACCCACACCCTCGACAAATTCTCCGAGGGCTGCACGCGGTTCATGCAGGGCTTCATCAAGAAAGTCTTCATCGCCGACACCCTCGCGGTGGTGGCCGACCATTGCTTCGCCCTGCAAAACCCGACCACGGGCGATGCCTGGCTCGGCGCACTGGCCTACACCGCGCAGCTGTATTTCGACTTCTCCGGGTACAGCGACATGGCCATCGGCTTGGGCCTGATGATGGGTTTCCGCTTCATGGAAAACTTCAAGCAGCCGTATGTCAGCCAGTCGATCACCGAGTTCTGGCGGCGCTGGCACATCAGCCTGTCGACCTGGCTGCGTGACTATCTGTACATCACGCTGGGCGGCAATCGCAAAGGCACGCTGATGACCTATCGCAACCTGTTCCTGACCATGCTGCTCGGTGGTCTGTGGCACGGCGCGAACATCACCTACATCGTCTGGGGTGCATGGCACGGCATGTGGCTGGCAATTGAAAAAGCCATCGGCCTGAATACTTCGCCACGCAGCTTCAATCCGATCCGCTGGGTAATGACCTTCCTGCTGGTGGTGATGGGCTGGGTGATCTTCCGCGCGGAAAACCTGCACGTCGCCGGGCGCATGTACGGCGCGATGTTCAGCTTCGGCGACTGGTCGCTGTCGGAACTCAACCAGGCCAGCCTCACCGGCCTGCAAGTGGCAACGCTGATCGTGGCCTACGTAACCCTGGCGTTCTTCGGCCTGCGCGACTTCTACACCAATCAGCCTCCGGTGAAGACCAAGCCTGCAGTGAACGTCGACACCGACGGCCCGGCTGCTGCGACACCGGGAACGATCAAGGCCGTGCCTGGGGATAACCCGGCGAGCATCCACCAGCCTGGCTACACCGTCGGCGTCGAAGCCCAGGTGCAACCGGCTTATTGGACCGCTAACTGGTCGCGCTACGTGATGCGTGCACTGGTGCTGCTGCTGTTTATCGCCTCGATTCTCAAACTCTCGGCGCAAAGCTTCTCGCCGTTCCTTTACTTCCAGTTCTGAGGGATCTGACCATGACCCGCTCATTACGCATCTTCTACATCGCGCTGTTCCTGGTGACCCTGCTGGTGCTCGGCCTGTGGTCGGTGCGCAGTTTCTTCGGCTTCAGCACCAACGCCGATGCGACGGTGCTCAACGGTCGCTGGACCAAGGCCGTGGAAACCCACTACGACGACGAGTTCCCGATCAAGCGCCTGGGCACCAATCTTTGGGCCGCACTGGATTTCAAACTGTTCAACGAAGGTCGTCCGGGCGTAGTGCTCGGCCGCGACCAGTGGTTGTACAGCGATGAAGAATTCCACCCGGTGGTCAACGAAGAACTGAACCTGCAAGGCAACTACGCGCTGGTCGAAGGCGTGCGCCAGACCCTGAAAGAGAAAGGCGTGCAACTGGTGATGGCGGTAGTGCCGGCCAAAGTGCGCCTGTACCCGGAACACCTCGGTGAGGTGAAACCGGCGAGCATCCACGCCAACCTCTACAAGGACTTCCACCAGCGCCTGGCCGCCGACCGGATTCCGGCCCCAGACCTGCTCGGCCCGCTGCAGCAGGCCAAACAGAACGGCCAGCAAGTGTTCCTGCGCACCGACACCCACTGGACCCCGGAAGGCGCCGAGATCGCCGCCGACCGTCTGGCCAAAACCATCGCCGAAAAGTACCCGCTGAGCGGCGAGCCGCAGCGCTTTGTGACCGAACCTGCGGAAACCGTGACACACAAGGGTGACCTGCAGTTGTTCCTGCCGCTCGACCCGCTGTTCGAAAACCTGATGCCGGCGCAAGAGCCACTGCAAAAACGCAACACCGTGGCGGCGAACGACCAGCCGGCCGGTGACGACGCCCTGTTCGCCAACACCGAAGTGCCGGTGGCCCTGATCGGCACCAGCTACAGCGCCAACCCCAACTGGAACTTCGTCGGTGCGCTCAAGCAGGCGCTGCACAGCGACGTGGTCAATTACGCCGAAGACGGCCACGGCCCGATTCTGCCGATGCTCAGCTACCTGAAAAGCGATGCCTTCAAGAACAGCCCGCCACAGGTGCTGATCTGGGAGTTTCCTGAACGATATCTGCCCGTGAACAACGAAATCGGCGACGCCGACCCGCAGTGGGTCGCAGAGCTTAAACAAGCCGGCGCGCGCCAACAAAACGTAGCCATCAACAACAAATCCGAGACGCCCGACCGGGCGCAAAACTGAAAGAGAGGTACACCATGACTTTCACTACAACTCCGCGTCGTCTCGCCAAACGCTTTGCCCTGGTTGCCGGCCTCAGCGTGCTGTCGGTGCAGGCTTTCGCCGGTGGCGACGCCGCCCTGTACGGCCCGACCGCACCGAAAGGCTCGACCTTCGTGCGCATCTACAACGCCAGCAACGCCGAAGTCAGCGCCACCGTTGGCAGCACCAACCTGAGCGATGTCGCGCCACTGTCCAGCACTGACTTCAGCTTCATGCCGGGCGGCGACTACAGCGCCAAGGTCGGCAGCCAGTCCCTGCCGGTGAAACTGGCCGGCGACCACTATTACACCCTGGTCAACAACGCCAGCGGCGCACCGCAACTGATCGAGGAGCCGCCGTTCAAGAACAAGCAGAAGTCCCTGGTACGCGTGCAAAACCTCAGCGACAAGGCGCTGACCCTGAAAACCGCCGACGGCAAGACCGACGTGGTCCCGAACGTGGCCGCCAAAGGCCGTGGCGAACGTGAAATCAACCCGGTGAAAGTCAGCCTGGCGCTCTATGACGGCGCCACCAAAGTCGGCGACGTGAAACCGGTCGCCCTGGAACGCGGTGAAGCCGCGGTGCTGTACGTCACCGGCAGCGGCAGCAGCCTGTCGCCGGTCTGGGTGAAACGCCCGGTATCGACGCGCTAAACGATTTGCCTGACTGACGCATCCCCCCTGTGGGAGCGGGCTTGCTCGCGAAAGCGGTCTGACATTCAACATCAATGTCGACTGATCCATCGCCTTCGCGAGCAAGCCCGCTCCCACAAAGGATCGAGGCGTCAATCGGGCTACGAAACAAAAACAAGAGTGAAACGACAGAACGCAGTAGCTCTAACCAATCGATATTCAAGGAGTAACAACATGATTCCGGTGATCTTGTCAGGTGGTAGTGGCTCACGTCTTTGGCCGCTTTCCCGTAAACAATTCCCTAAGCAGTTCCTGGCCCTGACCGGCGAACACACCCTCTTCCAGCAAACCCTGGAACGCCTGGTGTTCGAAGGCATGGACACGCCAATCGTGGTCTGCAACAAGGACCACCGTTTCATCGTCAACGAGCAGTTGGCCGCGCGCAAACTGGAAACCCAACGCATCCTGATGGAACCATTCGGGCGCAACACCGCGCCGGCCGTGGCCCTGACCGCGATGATGCTGGTCAATGAAGGTCGCGACGAACTGATGCTGGTACTGCCGGCCGACCACGTACTGGAAGACCAGAAAGCCCTGCAACGCGCCCTGGCCCTGGCCACCGTCGCCGCCGAAAACGGTGAAATGGTGCTGTTCGGTGTGCCAGCCACCAAGCCGGAAACCGGTTATGGCTACATCAAGTCGACCAACGACTCGCTGCTGCCCGAAGGCGTCAGCCGCGTCTCGCACTTCGTCGAAAAACCCGACGTGAAGCGCGCCACCGAGTTCGTCCAGTCCGGTGGTTACTTCTGGAACAGCGGCATGTTCCTGTTCCGCGCCAGCCGCTTCCTCGAAGAGCTGAAAAAGCACGATCCGGACATCTACGACACCTGCCTGCTGACCCTGGAACGCAGCCACCAGGACGCCGACACCATCACCTTCGACGAAGCCACCTTCGCCTGCTGCCCGGACAATTCCATCGACTACTCGGTGATGGAAAAAACCCAACGCGCCTGCGTCGTGCCGCTGACCGCCGGCTGGAGCGATGTCGGCTGCTGGTCGTCGCTGTGGGAAGTGAATGCAAAAGACGCCAACGGCAACGTCACCAAGGGCGACGTGGTGATCCAGGACAGCAAAAACTGCATGATCCACGGCAACGGCAAACTGGTGTCGGTGATCGGCCTGGAAAACATCGTCGTGGTCGAAACCAAGGACGCCATGATGATCGCCCACAAGGACAAGGTCCAAGGCGTGAAACAGATGGTCAACACCCTCAACGAACAGGGCCGCAGCGAAACCCAGAACCATTGCGAAGTCTACCGTCCATGGGGCTCCTACGACTCGGTGGACATGGGCGGGCGCTTCCAGGTCAAGCACATCTCGGTCAAACCGGGCGCGTGCCTGTCACTGCAGATGCACCACCACCGCGCTGAACACTGGATCGTCGTCAGCGGCACTGCCGAGGTGACCTGTGACGAGAACGTGTTCCTGCTGACCGAGAACCAGTCGACCTACATTCCGATTGCTTCGGTGCATCGTCTGCGTAATCCGGGGAAGATTCCGTTGGAGATCATTGAGGTGCAGTCGGGGAGTTATCTGGGTGAGGACGATATCGAGCGGTTTGAAGATATCTACGGGCGCTCCACTCCGGTTGAGCGTGGCGTGGCGGTGAAAACCATCGCGCAGTAACGCTCAGTAAAACAAGAAGCCCTCGTCCAGCCTGCTGCGTTCCCTATCCGCAGCAGGCTGGGCGGGGGCTTTTTTTGCACTGTTTTTTTGTAGTGCCTCGACTGGCCTCTTCGCGAGCAAGCCCGCTCCCACAGTGGACTAAGCCGAGCACAAAATCTGTGATCAACCCAATACCCTGTGGGAGCGGGCTTGCCCGCGAAGGGGCCGCTCAGCACACCACCGAATCGCCCATCGCCAACCCTACCTGCGCTTAGGTAGGATGACCCTCTCTACTCCCGAGACTTACGTCATGTTCATCGGCGTCCTGCTGGTCATCACCTGGCTGATCCTGTTGTTGCGCTATCCGGCCAAGGCCTTGCCCGTTTCCATGGCCGCCGCCGTGGGGCTGGGCATCGTCGCGACCTGGGTCATCTGGATGGACCACCGCGAACTCAAGCAACTGCAACGCCTTGAGCTGCGAATCAACTACGCGCCGCAGCAGTGTCCTGCCGACCGGCCACTGCAATTGACCCTGAACAATGGCAATGACGTGCCGCTAACCGAACTGCGCTGGCGAGTCGCGGCCTATGCGCCGGGCGATACGGTGAACCTGGCCGATAATCAATACACCGCCCCGCGCTATCGTGGCCCCGGCGAATTGCAGGCCGGTGGCAACTGGGAAGATTGCTTGCCGCTACCGCCACTGCGCCCTGGCTACCGTCCGGAAACCCTGGAGTTTCGCGCTGAGCGATTGCAGGGCAGTTTTTCCGACTGATCCCTCCCCCATTTTTTGCACAAGGAATGCGCCATGCCCGTTGCGTTGATTACCGGTTGTTCCAGCGGCATTGGCCGTGCCCTTGCCGATGCGTTCAAGGTCGCCGGCTATGAAGTCTGGGCCAGTGCGCGCAAAGCTGAAGATGTCGCCACGCTAAGTGCTGCCGGTTTCACCGCCGTACAACTGGATGTCAACGATGGCGCGGCGCTCGAAGCCTTGAGCGAGAGAATCAATCAACAAACCGGCGGCCTCGATGTGCTGATCAACAACGCTGGGTACGGCGCCATGGGGCCGCTACTTGATGGTGGTGTACCGGCCATGCAGCGCCAGTTCGAAACCAACGTGTTCGCCATCGTCGGCGTCACCCGTGCGTTGTTCCCGGTGCTGCGTCGGGCCAAAGGGTTGGTGGTAAATATCGGTAGCGTGTCCGGTGTTTTGGTCACGCCATTCGCCGGCGCCTACTGCGCCTCGAAAGCCGCCGTGCATGCCTTGAGCGATGCCTTGCGCATGGAACTGGCGCCGTTCGGCGTACGGGTCATGGAAGTCCAGCCGGGGGCCATCGCTTCCAGTTTCGCCAGGAATGCCGGCCACGAAGCCGAGCAATTGATCAGCGAGCAATCGCCATGGTTCCCGCTGCGCGAAGGCATACGCGCCCGGGCCAGGGCTTCCCAGGACAAACCGACCCCGGCCAATGAATTCGCCGCCGGATTGCTCAAGGCTGTGCAGCAAGCCAAACCGCCACGGCTGGTTCGCCTGGGCAATGGCAGTCGTGCGTTGCCGCTGATGGCTAGTTTATTGCCCAAGGGTTTGCTCGAATCCGGGCTGATGAAGCGGTTCGGGTTGCGTGGGCAGCTCTGACACCGCGTCGCTCCCTTCGTGAGCAAGCCCGCTCCCACACTGGATCTTCAGTGAACTCAAAGCTTGCACACGAAAGAGATCAAATGTGGGAGCGGGCTTGCTCGCGAAGCAGGCGACTCGATCTACCGGTTACGCCCCACCCTCCTGCTTCACCACCACCGTACAAGTAATCCCGGCCGCCAACACCACACCCTCCGGCACTTCATCGATGTGAATGCGCACCGGCACCCGCTGCGCCAGGCGTACCCAGTTGAAGGTCGGGTTGACGTCGGCGATCAGTTCGCGGCTTTCCGGGTTGTCGCGGTCGTAGATGCCACGCGAAATGCTTTCCACGTGGCCCTTGAGCACTTCGCCGCTCATCAGTTGCATGTCGGCCTTATCGCCGACGCGCACATGGGGCAGTTTGGTTTCTTCGAAGAAGCCGTAGACCCAGAACGAGTTCATGTCGACCACGGCCATTTTCGCTTCGCCGATGCGCGCATAATCGCCGCGATGGACGTTGAGGTTGGTCACGTAACCATCCACCGCCGCACGAACTTCAGTGCGCTTGAGGTTGAGTTCGGCGGCCTCCAGTTGCGCCTGGGCCTGCTGGTAATCGGCCAGGGCCGAGTCAGCGAGGTTGCTGGCGTCGTCGCGGTTTTCCCTGGAGATCACCAGGTTGTCCATATCGGCACGACGATGGGCGTTGACCTTGCGCATCTCCCACGTTGCCTTGCGCGATGCCACCAGCGATTGCGCCTGTTTCACCGCGAGGCGGTAGTGCTCGGGGTCGATTTGCATCAGCAAATCGCCCTTCTTCACCAGTTGGTTGTCACGCACCGGCACGTCCACCACTTCGCCAGTGACGTCGGCGGCGACGTTGATGATGTCGGCGCGCACGCGGCCGTCGCGGGTCCATGGCGTGTTCATGTAGTGCTCCCACAGGGAGCGGCCGATCCACAGCGCAAGGGCCAGCACCAGCAAGGTCGCAAGCAGGCTGAAAAACTTTTTCATCGGGGCATTCTCAGTGATAGCGAGTCAACGGTAGACAGTCAGCGCCATGGCGCCGAACAGACAGGTAAACAGACTCAGGCGCAGCAACGCCGGGTGCCAGAAGAAGCGGTACAGGTCGAACCCGGACAGGAACCGGTCCAGCGCCCAGGCAAGCAGAGCCGCAATGAAAAACATCAGGGTCATGGTCGGCATGTACACGCCGTGGAAGGCGATTTCACGAGGCATGTTCAAGTCCTTGGGGCTGGCTGCGTGCGAAGGCGGCGAGCGGTGATTGCGGATCGAGCAGAGAGGTGCGGATGAAGTGCAGGTAGCTCTTCACCCGGCGCAACGCCGAGGTATCGAAGTGCGGGGCGAAGGGTTCGTCGGTGGACTGCACACGGTTGATCGCGTGATCGACGGCAATCAGCGCGCGTTCGAGATTGCTGCTGTTCGGTTGCAGGAACAACCGCACCAGTGCGCGTCCCATCACCCGGATTGCCTGGCGCCACGGCCGGGATTCGGCATAGGCCGGATGCACCGGCAGAATCGCCTGTTCCTTGCGCAACTCGATGATCGCATGGCCGACTTCCAGCACCACGAACATCCAGCGCAACAAGTCCCGCTGCACTTGCGGTTGACCCGCCGCAAAGCCGTAGGCCTGGTGCACCAGATCACGGGTACGGCTTTCGAAACTCGATGCCAGCCCCTTGAGCTTGCCGCTGATCGCGTACACCACCTGACCGCGCAAATCCTGCTCCAGCCGGCGCCACAGCCAGCGACTGTTGGGCGGCAGAATGATCGCCCCGGCCGCGGCACACACCAGCATGCCGAGCACCATGGCGATGTAGTCGTTGATGAAGGTGTAGGGGTTGTAGACCGTGAGGTTGTCCGGTACCGAACCGGTGCTGAAGAAGATCAGCAGCCCCAGGCCAACCCCGGCGTATTGTGGCCGTGAACTGAGGAACGAACCGAGCACGATCACCGGGGCCAAGACCATGCACAGCAAGGGAAATCCGTCGATCCACGGATAGATGAAGAACATCTCGACGAAGCCGATCAAAGCCCCGAGCAGCGTCCCGCAAGCCATCTGGAAGGCCATGCGTTTCGGGTTCGGTGTCGCCGCGGCCAGGCCAACGGTAGCGGCGGCAATCAGGGTCATGGTCGCCCCGCTCGGCCAGGCCGTGGCCACCCAATAGCTGCCCAGCACCACCAGAATGAATGACGCACGAATACCCGACGCCGCAGCGGCCAGCCAGTTGGTTTGCGGAGTGAACGGCTCGTCCCAGCGCTCCCGTTCGTGACTGTGATCGGCCAGCGACGCATGAGTCTGCGCATAACCGTGCAAGTCGTCGACGAAGCGATAGAGCAGCTCGTAGGCGGTGTGGAAATCCAGTTGCTCGGCATCGCCCGGATTGCTCTGCTGAAACGTCGCCCGAAGACTGCGCACCCGCGCCGGCAAACCTTCCTTGTAGGCGGTAAGCACCGCGACCAGACGCGCCGCATCGGCGCTGGTCAGGGCGCGACCGCTGAAACCGTCGAGCAACTCGGCGAGGTCCTGCAAGCCCGGTTTGATCGCCGCCACCACCTGGTCCGCCGCGCTGCTGCGCAAGCGTTCGAGCAATTGATGCAAGGCGTTGAAGCGCGTGGTGATGCTCATGAACTCGCTGTTCAAGCGACTGAGCCGGCCATTGCGCCGACGCATGTGCGGGTCTTCAAAAACCGTGACGCTGCGCAAGCCTTCCAAGCCGACGGCTTCGGCGATGAAACGCACGTTGCCGGCCTCGAACGCCTCGCGCTGACTGCGACCGCGCAAACCGTCGGTGACGAACAAGGCGAACACGCCAAAGCGCTGATACAACGCATTGCGCATCGCCGCGCTGGCCGATTGCGGGAGGATGGCGGCACTGATCAGTGTCGAGCAAAGAATGCCCAACGAGATTTCCAGTACCCGCCAGACCGCGGCCATGAACGCGCCATCCGGATGAGCCAGCGCGGGCAAGCCGACCATCGCTGCGGTGTATCCGGCGAGTACGAAACCGTAGGCGCGAAAGTTGCGGCAGCGGGCGGCACCGGCGGTGCAGATACCGACCCAGATCGCCAGCGAACCGAGGAACAGTTCAGTGTTCTGTGCAAACAGGGCAATCAGCGCGACCATCACCGCAGACCCGGCCAGGGTGCCGAGAAAACGATAGAAACTCTTGGCGAACACCTGGCCGCTTTGCGGTTGCATGACAATGAACACGGTGATCATCGCCGTGCGCGGTTGCGGCAACTCCAGGCGCATGGCCAGCCACAGCGTCAGGAATGCCGCGAACAACACCTTGAAAATGTAGACCCAGGTCACGCCATCGCTGCGTGCCCAGTCAAAGAAACCCCGGCGCCATTCAAGGGAGTACAACCAGCGCAAGGGTGCGGGCAAGGGAGTCATCAAATCCTGCTCAATAAAATTCAGTGAAGCCCCGGAACCTGTGGGAGCGGGCTTGCTCGCGAAGAGGGAGTGTCAGGCAACAAAAGTGTCATCAGACACACCGCCTTCGCGAGCAAGCCCGCTCCCACAGGTTTTGTGTTCAACGTAAAAGGCTCGGGGTTTTCGGCGCCTGGGTCTGGCTGTCTTTCGGCACGTCGTTGCCGGCACCGAGGCCACCGCCCAACGCCGTCACCAGTTCGGCATGGGCGCTCAAACGCGCCGCCTGTACCTGCTGCTGCACTTGCTGCTGCTTGAACAACAAGGTCTGGGCGTTGAGCACGTTGAGGTAGTCGGTCAGGCCACGCTGGTAGGCGATCATCGCGATGTCGTAGGTCTTCTGCGCGGCGGCCACCGACTCGGCGGCGAAAGCCTGTTGCTTGTCCATGGACTCGCGGCGGATCAACTGGTCGGAGATGTTTTTCAGCGCGTTGACCAGGGTCTGGTTGTACTTGGCTACGGCGATGTCATACCCGGCCGAGGCTTCACCCAGTTCCGAGCGCAAACGCCCGCCATCGAAAATCGGCAACGAAATCGCCGGACCCACGCTGTAGTTGAGTTTCTTGCCGGTCAAAAACTCCAGGGCCCCGCCGCCGGTGGCCATGTAGCCGAGGCTGCCGACCAGATCGACGTTCGGGTAGAAACCGGCATGGGCAACATCGATACCTCGCGCCTGTGCTGCCACTTGCCAGCGACTGGCGACCACGTCCGGGCGCTGCCCGAGCAATTGCGCCGGCAGCGAAGACGGCAGTTTCAGTGGCGCGCCCAGCGACAGCGTTGGCCGCTGCAACTGCGCACCTTCCCCCGGGCCCTTGCCGGCGAGAGCAGCGAGCTGATTGCGGCTCAAAGCGATTTCTTCGTCGAGGGCATCGATCTGGCGATGGGTTTCCGGCAGCGGCGTCTCGGCCTGGCTGACTTCGAAATGGGTGCCGATGCCACCGTTCAGGCGCTTCTGCGCCAGCTCGAGAATCTGCTGTTGCTGCTTCAAGGTCGCTTCGACGATGTCCCGCTGGGCGTAATGCAACGACAACTCGATGTAGACACGCACGATGTTGTCCTGCAATTCGAGCTGGGCCTGACGCGCTTCGGCGACGGTCATGTGCGCCATGTCCACGGCGCGCTCGGTGGCATTGCTTTCGCGGCCCCAGAGGTCGAGGGCATAACTGAAACCCAGCGCCGCGTTGTTGTCCCAGGTCGTGGAGTTGGCCAGCTCACCCGGCCCGTAGAACTGGTCGGTAGGCCAGTTGTGGCGTTTGAGAGTGGCATCACCATTGATCTGCAGCGACTCGGCCGCTTCGGCCACGCCGGCCATGGACTTGGCCTGACGCACCCGGGCGGCGGCCATGGCCAGGGTCGGGCTGCCTTGCAGGGCGAGGTCGATCCAGCGATTCAGTTGCGGGTCACCATAGGCTTGCCACCATTGCGCGGTAGGCCAGTGCGCATCTTGCGCGGCGCTCTGGATCGCTTCGTCGGTAGCCAGTGAATTGGCCTCCAGCGCCTTGCCTTGTGGGGCAATACCTCCGGTTCCGATGCAGCCGCTGATTGCCAGGGTTAAAGCCAAAACACTGAGCGGCTGAAGCGCTCTGCTGATGCGACGCGGCACTGCTGTGATTTCCTGAAATAGGGGGGAGGCATGAGATTTTCTGGAAACCGGAGATCCGCTTTTGTGGGAGCGGGCTTGCTCGCGAAAGCGGTCTGTCAGTCAACATCGCTGTTGAATGTGATGCCCTCTTCGCGAGCAAGCCCGCTCCCACAGGTTATGCGGTGGGTCGAGCCCGGCTGCCCAAGTTGCGCAATTCTATGGGGCGGCCTGAAGGGCGATAAGCCGGGATTCCTGTGAATCTTTGTTACCGTTAACGAGATAATCCGTAGGTAGGGGTCACCGCCCCCGAAACTTCGTGTCACAATTTGCCATCGCACCCGAGAGCACCCCATGGACACTTTGCAAAACATGCGCGCCTTCAGTTACGTGGCCGAAGCCGGCAGCTTCACCGCCGCCGCCGTACAACTGGACACCACCACGGCCAACGTCTCGCGCGCGGTCTCCAACCTGGAAGCCCACCTGCAAACCCGCCTGCTCAACCGAACGACCCGACGCATCGCCCTGACCGAAGCCGGCAAGCGCTACCTGCTGCGCTGCGAACAGATCCTGGCCTACGTCGAAGAAGCCGAAGCCGAGGCCAGCGACGCCCACGCACGCCCGGCCGGGCAACTGAAAGTGCACACCATGACCGGCATCGGCCAGCACTTCGTGATCGACGCTATCGCCCGCTACCGCAAGACCCACCCGGACGTAACCTTCGACCTGACCATGGCCAACCGCGTACCGGACCTGCTCGACGAAGGCTACGACGTGTCCATCGTCCTCGCCCGCGAACTGCCGGACTCGGGCTTCGTCTCCCAGCGCCTGGGCATCACCTACAGCATCGTTTGCGCCTCGCCGGCCTACGTCAAAGCCAACGGCTGTGCACAAAAACCCAGCGACCTGCTCAACCACGCCTGCCTGCGCCTGGTGAGCCCGGTGATTCCGCTGGAAAAATGGGCCTTCGACGGTCCTGATGGCCAGGAAATGGTCACCATCAACAGCTCGCCGTTTCTGGTGAACTCCGCCGACGCAATGAAATCCGCGATCATCAGCGGCATGGGCGTTGGCGTCCTGCCGCTGTATGCCGCGATAGAAGGCCTGCGCAATGGCACGCTGGTGAGGGTGATGCCCAAATACCGCTCGCAGGAACTGAACCTGTATGCGATCTACCCTTCGCGTCAGTACCTGGACGCGAAGATCAAGACCTGGGTCGAGTATTTGCGCGGATCATTGCCGGAACTGCTGGCCGCGCATCAGGCGGAATTGGCGGCGTATGAATTGAGCGGGAGCCTGGGTGGGGTTCGGGTGGCGAACTGAAAATCTCTCAGCTCACAGATTGATCCTTTGTGGGAGCGAGTACATCTGCAAGAGGTTGGTCGGCTGTCAGGCCGCCTTCGCGAGCAAGCCCGCTCCCACAGGAATCGAGTACATCTGCAAGAGATTGGTTGGCTGGCAGGCCGCCTTCGCGGGCAAGCCCGCTCCCACAGGAATCGAGTACATCTGCAAGAGGTTGGTCGGCTGGCAGGCCGCCTTCGCGGGCAAGCCCGCTCCCACAGGTACTGTGTACACCGAACCAGACAATCAGGCCGGCCGGTAGGCCGCCTCGCTTTTGCTTTTGCGGTGCACGCCCCCTCGGGAGGCCGAGCGGAGGTTCTGCGCAGTGGGCAACCCGGCATGGATGCCGGGTTAGCCGCCCCCGGCCATGGATGGCCGATGGCGGCGGGCTCTGTAGGAGCGAGCTTGCTCGCGAAAAACCTGAGAGCACCGCGGGGTGTCAGGCTCCCCGCATCATCGTTGACCTCCATCGCGAGCAAGCTCGCTCCTACAGTCTTTTCCAAGTGACCCGCCGTAAGGGCGGAACCATAAGCCGCCATTACCAAAGAAACGGATATGTACTCGGTCAACCAAGAACATGGTCGGCTGAAAGGCCGCCAAGTCCCCCAAACTGACAGCGCCGTCAGTTAGCCGTCACCCTCCTGACCAGCAAACAGGTTTATAAAGGAAACTACCCTTCGACCAAAAACCCAGCCCCGGCGCCCCACTCGCATGCGAATCCAGACCAAGCCCGCCCTGCTCGTCGCCCTTCTGATCGTCCTGGCAGCGCTGGGCCTGTGGTATGCAACCAAACCGGCCAAGGCCAAACTCGCCAGCCCCACCGCCATCCCCGTGCGCGTGGTCGCCGTCGCCGAAAAAGACGTGCCCCGCTATGTCAGCGGCATCGGTTCGGTGTTGTCCCTGCACAGCGTCGTGGTCCGCCCGCAAATCGACGGCATCCTCACCAAACTGCTGGTCAAGGAAGGCCAACTGGTGAAAAAAGGCGACCTTTTGGCCACCATCGACGACCGGTCGATCCGCGCCAGCCTCGACCAGGCCCGGGCACAACTGGGCGAAAGCCAGGCGCAACTGCAAGTGGCGCTGGTCAACCTCAAGCGCTACAAACTGCTCAGCGTCGACGACGGCGTGTCCAAGCAGACCTACGATCAGCAACAAGCGCTGGTCAACCAACTCAAGGCCACCGCCCAAGGCAACCAGGCTTCGATTGATTCTGCAGAGGTACAACTTTCCTACACACAAATACGCTCCCCGGTCAGTGGCCGTGTCGGTATTCGCACCGTGGACGAAGGCAACTTCCTGCGCATGAGCGACGCCCAGGGTCTGTTCACCGTGACCCAGATCGACCCGATCGCAGTGGAGTTCTCCCTGCCGCAGCAAATGCTGCCGACCCTGCAAGGCCTGATCAACGACCCGCAACACGCTCAGGTAAAGGCCTACATCGGTGCCGACACCGACGGCGAAACCGGCAACCTGCTCGGCGAAGGCCACCTGACCCTGATCGACAACCAGATCAACGCCAACACCGGCACCATCCGCGCCAAGGCCGAATTCGACAATCCGGGGCAGAAGCTCTGGCCGGGCCTGCTGGTGACGGTAAAGATTCAGACCGCGCTGGACAAAGATGCGCTGGTGGTGCCGCCGACAGTCGTACAACGCGGCCTCGATCAACACTTCGTGTACCGGGTCAACGGCGACAAGGTCGAAGCCGTTCAGGTGCAGATGGTCTATCAAGGCAGCGGCCAGGACATCATCAAAGGCGTGAAGCCGGGTGATGTGCTGGTCAGCGATGGTCAGTCGCGGCTCAAACCGGGGTCGACGGTGCAGGTGCTGACCGAGCCGTCGCAAATGGTGCAATCGGAGGCTGCGCAATGAAAGGCCACGGTTCGATATCCGCCTGGTGCATCGACCACCCGGTGGCGACAGTTCTGTTGACGTTTGCCCTGGTACTGCTGGGCGCCATCGCCTTTCCGCGCCTGCCGGTGGCACCTTTGCCCGAGGCGGAATTCCCGACTATCCAGGTGGCGGCGCAACTGCCTGGTGCCAGCCCGGAAACCATGGCCTCTTCGGTGGCCACGCCCCTGGAAGTGCAGTTCAGCGCCATCCCCGGTGTGACCCAGATGACGTCGAGCAGCGCCCTCGGCTCGACCAACCTGACCCTGCAATTCACCCTCGACAAGAGCATCGACACCGCCGCCCAGGAAGTGCAGGCCGCGATCAACACCGCCGCTGGCAAGCTGCCCAAGGATATGCCGAACCTGCCGACCTGGCGCAAGGTCAACCCGGCTGACAGTCCGGTGCTGATTCTTAGCGTGAACTCGTCGCTGATGCCCGGCCCGACACTCAGTGACCTGACGGAAACCCTGCTGTCGCGTCAGATCAGTCAGATCGACGGCGTAGGCCAGGTCGTCATCACCGGTCAGCAACGTCCAGCGATCCGCGTCCAGGTCTCGGCGGACAAACTTGCGGCCATCGGCCTGACTCTCGCCGATATCCGCCTGGCGATCCAGCAAACCAGCCTCAACCTGGCCAAAGGTGCGTTGTACGGGGAATCGAGCATTTCAACCCTGTCCACCAACGATCAGTTGTTCCACCCCGAGGATTACAGTCAGTTGATTGTTTCCTACAAGAACGGTGCACCGGTCCATCTCAAAGACGTGGCCAAAGTCGTCAACGGCTCGGAAGATGCCTACGTCCAGGCCTGGGCGGGCACGCAACCGGGGGTGAACCTGGTGATCTTCCGCCAGCCAGGGGCCAACATCGTCGAGACCGTGGACCGCATCCAGGCCGCCCTGCCGGAGCTGGAAGCGATGCTGCCTGCCTCGGTGCAGGTCAAGACGCTGATCGACCGCACCCAGACCATCCGTGCCTCGTTGCATGAAGTGGAAATCACCCTGCTGATCGCGATCATGCTGGTGGTCGCGGTGATGGCTCTGTTCCTGCGCCAACTGTCGGCCACGCTGATTGTCTCGGCGGTACTCGGCGTGTCCCTGATCGCCAGTTTCGCCTTGATGTACGTCATGGGTTTCAGCCTGAACAACCTGACGCTGGTGGCGATCGTGGTGGCGGTGGGCTTTGTGGTCGACGATGCGATTGTGGTGGTGGAGAACATCCACCGCCATCTCGAAGCCGGCGACGGCATGCGCGAGGCGGCGATCAAAGGCGCCGGGGAAATCGGCTTCACCGTGGTGTCGATCAGCTTCTCGCTGGTGGCTGCGTTCATCCCGCTGCTGTTCATGGGCGGCGTGGTCGGGCGGTTGTTCAAGGAGTTCGCCCTGACCGCCACCTCGACCATCATGATTTCGGTGGTGGTGTCCCTGACGTTGGCGCCGACCCTCGCTGCGCTGTTCATGCGCGCGCCGGTACATCACGCCCACGCCAAACCGGGCTTCGGCGAACGCCTGCTGGCGCTCTATGAAAAAGCCCTGCGCCACGCCCTCGCCCACCAGAAGTTGATGATCGGCGTGTTCGGCCTGTCCCTCGGCCTGGCCGTCGCCGGTTACATCTTTATCCCCAAGGGCTTCTTCCCGATTCAAGACACCGGTTTCGTTCTGGGTACCACCGAAGCGGCTGCGGACATTTCCTACGGCGACATGGTGAAAAAACACCTGGCAATGGCGGAAATCGTCGCCGCCGACCCCGCCGTCCAGACGTTCTCGCACTCGGTCGGGGTGTCCGGCAGCAACCAGACCATCGCCAACGGCCGCTTCTGGATCACCCTGAAAAAACGCGCTGACCGCGATGTTTCCGCCAGCGAGTTCATCGACCGGATTCGCCCGCAGCTGATGAAAGTCCCGGGCATCGTGCTGTACTTGCGCGCCGGCCAGGACATCAACCTCAGCTCCGGCCCGAGCCGTGCCCAGTATCAATACGTACTCAAGAGCAATGACGGCGGCACACTCAGTACCTGGACCCAGCGCCTCACGGAAAAACTGCGGAGCAACCCGGCGTTCCGCGACATTTCCAACGACCTGCAACTGGGCGGCAGCATCACCCACATCAGCATCGACCGCAGCGCCGCAGCGCGTTTCGGCCTGACCGCCAGCGACGTCGACGAAGCCCTGTACGATGCCTTCGGCCAGCGCCAGATCAACGAATTCCAGACCCAAGTCAACCAGTACAACGTGATCCTGGAACTGGACACCAAGCAGCGCGGCAAGGCCGAAAGCCTCAACTATTTCTACCTGCGCTCGCCCCTGAGCGGGGAAATGGTGCCGCTGTCGGCGCTGGCCAGGTTCGATGCGCCGACCATCGGCCCGCTGTCCATCGCCCATGACGGCATGTTCCCGGCTGCCAACCTGTCGTTCAACCTGGCGCCCGGCGTGGCGTTGGGCGATGCGGTAATCATGCTCAACCAGGCCAAGGTCGACATCGGCATGCCGACCGCGATCAGTGGCAATTTCCAGGGCGCGGCCCAGGCGTTCCAGAGTTCGCTGGCCAGCCAGCCGTGGCTGATTCTGGCGGCGCTGGTGGCGGTGTACATCATTCTCGGCGTGCTCTACGAGAGCTTCGTGCACCCGCTGACGATCATTTCGACCTTGCCCTCGGCAGGCCTCGGCGCGGTGATCATGCTGTGGATTTGCGGCCAGGACTTTTCGATCATGGCCCTGATCGGGCTGGTGCTGTTGATCGGTATCGTCAAGAAAAACGGCATCCTGATGATCGACTTCGCCCTCGAAGCGCAGCGCAATGGCGGGCTGTCACCTGAAGAAGCGATCTTCAAGGCCTGCATTACGCGTTTCCGGCCGATCATCATGACCACCCTCGCCGCCCTGCTCGGCGCCCTGCCGCTGATGCTCGGCTACGGCACCGGCGCCGAGTTGCGCCAGCCCCTGGGGATCGCGGTGGTCGGCGGTTTGCTGGTGAGCCAGGCGCTGACGCTGTTCACCACGCCGGTCATATACTTGTGGCTGGAGCGGTTATTTCATAGGCCCAAACCCTCGCCAGTACCGGCGCTGGCGACCACAGACTGAGGCGGGGTCATGCGTGTTCTGATTATCGAAGACGAGGAAAAAACCGCGGATTATCTGCACCGCGGCCTGACGGAACAGGGTTACACCGTGGATCTGGCGCGGGACGGGGTCGAAGGCCTGCACCTGGCGCTGGAAAGCGACTACGCGGTGATCGTCCTCGACGTGATGTTGCCGGGCCTCGACGGCTTCGGCGTGCTGCGCGCCTTGCGTGCGCGTAAACAAACCCCGGTGATCATGCTCACCGCCCGCGAGCGTGTGGAAGATCGCATCAAAGGCCTGCGTGACGGCGCCGATGATTACCTGGGCAAACCGTTTTCCTTTCTTGAACTGGTGGCACGCCTGCAAGCGCTGACCCGGCGCAGCGGTGGCCATGAACCGGTGCAAGTGAGCATCGCCGACCTGTGGATAGATTTGATCAGCCGCAAGGCTACTCGCGGCGGCGCACGGCTGGACCTGACCGCCAAGGAGTTCTCGCTGCTCAGCGTATTGGCGCGCCGCCAGGGTGAAATCCTCTCGAAAACCGCCATTGCCGAGATGGTCTGGGACATCAATTTCGACAGCGACGCCAACGTCGTCGAAGTCGCGATCAAACGCCTGCGGGCCAAGCTCGACGGACCGTTTGAAGAGAAGCTGCTGCACACCATTCGCGGCATGGGTTATGTGCTGGAGAGCCGTGGTGTCCAGTAACTCCATCGCCCTGCGCCTCAGCGGCATGTTCACGCTGGTGGCGCTGTTGGTGTTTTTGTTGATTGGCTGGGCGCTGTACCAGCAGGTCGACAAAGGCCTGGGCCTGTTGCCCGAAGCCGAGCTGGATGCGCGCTACAGCGTGCTCGAATCCACAGTCGGCCGTTACGGTACACCCGAGCATTGGGTGAAGATCAACAACAAGCTCAATCTGCTGAGCGAAGAAGACAAACGCATCAGTTTCTGGATCATCAGCGGCGATCCGCACTACGAATACGGCAACCTGACACCGCAAATCCGCACCTTTGCCCAAGGGCCGCTGGGCACGCGCGACATGCAGCTGCCGGATCACCCGTATCCGCTGAAAGTGCTGGTCAGCGAATTTCCCGCCAAGGACCAGCGCCCACCGCTGCGCTTCATGATCGCCATCGATACCGAGACGTTTTTCCAGACTCAGCATCAACTGTTGATCGCGCTGATCAGCCTGGCGATTGTCGGCGTGTTGCTGGCTTCGGCGCTGGGTTATTGGGTGGCGCGGATCGGGCTCAAGCCGCTGATCAAACTGTCCCAGGAAGCCCAACGCCTGGCCCCGCCGTTGCGCTCGGGGCGCTTGCGATTGTCACCGTTGCCGCCGGAACTCGATCAATTTGTCAGCTCGTTCAACTCGACCCTGGAACGGGTTGAGCAAGCGTACTCACGCCTTGAATCGTTCAATGCCGACGTCGCCCACGAACTGCGCTCGCCACTGACCAACCTGATCGGCCAGACCCAGGTCGCATTGACCCGCGGACGCTCCGCCGAACATTACTTCGAAGTGTTGCAATCGAACCTCGAAGAGCTTGAACGGCTGCGTTCGATCATCAACGACATGCTGTTCCTCGCCAGTGCCGATCAGGGCAGCAAAGCGACCAAATTGACGTCCACATCGCTGGCAGATGAAGTGGCCACGACCCTGGAGTATCTGGATTTCATTCTCGAGGACGCTCAGGTCCGGGTTGAGGTCAGTGGTGACGCGCAAGTGCGGATCGAGATCGCGCATTTGCGCCGGGCGTTGATCAATCTGTTGAACAACGCGGTGCAACACACCGGGCCCGGGCAGGTGATCCAGGTGCGGATCGAAGCCCGGGAGCATCAAGTCAGCATCGGCGTCGCCAACCCCGGCGAGCCGATTGCCCGTGAACACCTGCCACGGCTGTTCGAGCGCTTCTACCGGGTCGATGCGTCGCGCAGCAACAGCGGCCACAATCACGGCTTGGGTCTGGCCATCGTCAAGGCGATTGCGTTGATGCATGGCGGCGATGTATTCGTGCGCAGTGATCATGGGATGAATACCTTCGGCATACACCTTCCCATCTGAAACACACAAACTACTGTGGCGAGCGAGCTTGCTCGCGCTGGGCTGCGAAGCGGCCCTAAAACTGGTGTACGCGTTCTTTCAAACAGTTTTGTGCTGACTGGACTCACGACTGCTTCGCAGCCGAGCGGGAGCAAGCTCCCTCGCCACAAAAAGCGCTTTGCACTACTCACTATTGCCGTAACCGCAACAGTCCTTTCATCAATCCGCTCTTTTTCCCCTCGCCTCATGTCCTTATCTTTGCCCGCACCAAACAGCACTTGCCAAGCAAGAAGGTTTTAAAGATGTCCAACAGTATGGGTATTGCCAGCGCTTTCGTTTTGTCCTCTTTGTTCCTGTCGCCAGTAGTGATGGCGGAAGAATCGCAGACTTTCGTAGCACATAACGCCGCACGCTCTGCGGCGTTCGAAGAGCATCAGATCGAGATGACGGCCAAGGCTGCGCAAGACTCCCAAGCCCCGCAAACATCCAGCATCCAGGTCCAGGAAGACAGCTGATCTGCACCTGTCGCGCCTGTTTCCCTCGACACTTTTCATTGGCTCTTCCCTTTGAAAAGTTGTCTTCGAAGCCGCTGCTGTCAGCGGCTTTTTTTTTAGTGGCGACTCAACCTTCATTGCAATTTTTGCAACGAAAGTCACTGACGCCCACGCCATTGATTAATCGTTTGAGCAACCGGAACGAATCATTCGGCTGTGACGTTTATGGAACTACGCTTACAAAGTCCTTCCAGCAGACGTTTGTCTTATGACCGCAAGCCGAACCCCACAATTTTCAGGCAAAACCAGACGACCTGAGATCATGGTGATCTTCGGCAGCACCCTGACTGTCATCTCGATCCTGTGCATCGTCACTTTTCTACTGATCCGCGAACACGCCTACGCCCAGCAAACCGCTACACGCAGCGCGACCACCATTGCGCAACTGATCGATGCCGATGTCCTGCGTACGGTCGAGCTCTATGACTTGACCTTGCAGGGCCTGATCGCCGCCGCCCAGCGGGACGACCTGAAACAGGTTTCTGCGCAGATCCGCCATCTGGTGCTGTTCGATCGCTCCACCACCGCGCGCTACAAAGGCGACATCCTGCTGCTGGACAAGCACGGCGACGTGCTGGCCGACTCATCACTGATCGAACCGAAACCGGGCAACTTCGCTGACCGCGATTATTTCCAGGCCCATGTCTTCAATCGCGACACCGGCATGTTTATCAGCCAGCCGTTCAAGCCGCGCTGCGACTGCGATGACCGCGACGAATGGCGCATCAGTTTCAGCCGGCGCGTTTCCTCGCCCACGGGTGAGTTTCTGGGGGTCGCGGTAGCCTCGATGCGCATGAGCTACTTCGATCAGTTGTTCAACAGCCTCGACATCGGCACCGGCAGTACGCTGGGCATCATCAACAATGACGGGATCCTCCTGGCGCAGAAGCCGTACCGGGAACCAAACTCCATCGGCAAAAGCTTCTCCAGCCGCCCCAACGTCGTACGCATGCTGCAGGAGCGCAACGGCACTTTCGAAAGCGTGTCGAGCGTCGACCATCAACGGCGCCTGTACACCTTTTCCCGGGTCGGTAATCTGCCGCTGACCGTCATCGTGGCCCTTTCCATCGATGAAGTGTTCGCCACCTGGAACCGCACGGCCTACGTGATCAGTGGTGCTACCGGGGTTTTGTGCATCGGTCTGCTGTGGCTGACCTTGCTGCTGTGCCGCGAACTGCGCCTGCGCCAATATGCCGAGCAGGAATTGGCGCAACTGGCGGCCACCGATGCCTTGACCGGCGTAGCCAACCGCCGCTCCCTTGATCAGGCCCTGCGCCATGAATGGTTTCGTGCGCAGCGCAGCGGCAAGCCATTGTCGTTGCTGATGATTGATGCCGATCACTTCAAGGCCTTCAATGATCGGCACGGGCATCAGGCGGGTGACGAAGCCTTAAGGGCATTGGCCGAGGTCATCCGCGCCAATGTCCATCGCCCGGCGGACCTGGTGGCTCGCTATGGTGGCGAAGAATTTTCGGTGATCCTGGCCGAGACCGGCAGTGAAGGCGCGCAGCAGATCGCCGAACATATCCGGGCGGCGGTGCAAGAACTGCCACTGGTGGACGCCGATGAGTCGCCGATGAGCGTGAGTATCGGTATTGCAACCTGGACGACGACCAGCGAGATCAACCTGGAGCAGTTGCTGTTCAGCGCGGACAAGGCGCTGTATCAGGCCAAGGAAGGGGGGCGTAACCGGGTGGTGTATGCCAGCTGAATTTTATGCTGAACCGACTGGCCCCTTCGCGAGCAAGCCCGCTCCCACAGTTGACCGCGTCCCCCCTGTGGGAGCGGGCTTGCTCGCGAAGGGGCCTTCACTGCCACCATAGAAATCAGGACATAAAAAAAGGCCACCCGAAGGTAGCCTTTAAAAAACTAGAGAGGTTTTTTGCTTACACAGCCGCAACCGGGCGCATGTAAGAGATCGGTGCAGTGCTCGCGTCTTCGAACGTCACGACTTCCCAGGCATCTGTCTGCTCAATCAACTTGCGCAGCAGCTGGTTGTTCAGTGCGTGGCCGGACTTGAAGCCCTTGAACTCACCAATCAGGCTATTGCCCAGCAGGTAGAGGTCACCAATTGCATCGAGAATCTTGTGCTTCACGAATTCGTCTTCATAGCGAAGGCCGTCTTCGTTCAGTACGCCATCGGCGTCGACCACAATAGCGTTTTCAACACTGCCGCCGAGTGCGAGGTTGTGCTTGCGCAGGTACTCGATGTCACTCATGAAACCAAAGGTACGGGCGCGGCTGACTTCTTTTACGAACGAAGTGCTGGAAAAATCCACGCTTGCACTTTGGGTGCGGTCACGGAAAACCGGGTGATCGAAATCGATCTCGAAGCTCACTTTGAACCCTTCGAAAGGGACGAAAGTAGCGCGCTTGTCGCCATCTTCCACTGTCACTTCACGCAGGATGCGGATGAACTTCTTGGCGGCGTCCTGTTCTTCCAGGCCAGCCGATTGAATCAGGAATACGAAAGGTCCGGCGCTACCATCCATGATCGGGACTTCGGACGCGGAGAGCTCGACGTAGGCGTTATCGATGCCCAGGCCTGCCATGGCCGAGAGCAAGTGCTCTACCGTGTCCACTTTGACGTCACCGTTAACGAGCGTGGTCGACATAGTGGTTTCACCAACGTTTTCCGCGCGGGCAGGAATCTGCACCACGGGATCGAGGTCGGCGCGACAAAACACAATGCCGGTGTCGACAGGCGCTGGCTTGAGGGTCAGATAGACCTTCTCCCCGGAGTGCAGGCCGACACCTGTGGCACGGATAATATTCTTCAGGGTGCGTTGTTTAATCATGGCATGGGCCGCTTCAGCGCAAATTGCGAACTGGTATCAACAAAGGCTGGCGATGATAGCAGACCAGACCTTTGCTGAACACCAATCACCCGAATACCCCTGATACATTTCATCAATCGGCCTGACGACGCAGGAATGCCGGGATGTCCAGGTAGTCCAGGTCATCTTGCGGATTCATCTTCGCGGCAGTCGCAGCACCGGCCTGGGCCTGGTTGCGCATAACGGTCGGACGGTCCAGGTCACGGTAGTTCACCGCTGGAGCTTCCTGACGAACAGGGGCTTGTTGTTGTGGCTGCGAAGCCATCGACGTGTGGACGGTGTTGTCGATGACCTTCACAGGCTTCTCGATTTTAGCGCCCAGACCGGTCGCGACGACAGTCACGTGCAGCTCGTCGCGCATGTCCGGATCGATAACGGTACCGACCTTGACCATCGCGTGCTCGGAAGCGAATGCCTCAATGATGCTACCCACATCGGAGTATTCACCCAGGGACAGATCCGGACCGGCGGTAATGTTTACCAGGATGCCGCGAGCGCCTTGCAGGTTCACGTCTTCCAGCAACGGGTTGCGAATGGCCGCTTCGGTGGCTTCGCGTGCACGGTTCGGACCGCTGGCGCAGCCAGTGCCCATCATCGCCATGCCCATTTCGCTCATCACGGTACGCACGTCGGCGAAGTCGACGTTGATCATGCCCGGACGCTTGATGATGTCGGAGATACCGCGAACGGCACCGGCCAGTACATCGTCAGCCTTGGCGAAAGCCGACAGCAGGCTTGCGTCTTTACCGAGGATGGTCAGCAGTTTCTCGTTGGGAATGGTGATCAGCGAGTCGACGCTTTCGGAGAGCATGCGGATGCCTTCGTCGGCGATCTGCATACGCTTGCGACCTTCGAACGGGAACGGACGGGTCACCACCGCAACGGTGAGGATGCCCATTTCCTTGGCCACTTCGGCGATGATCGGCGCTGCACCGGTACCGGTACCACCGCCCATGCCAGTGGTGATGAACACCATGTTGGTGCCGGCCAGCACTTCGGCAATGCGCTCACGGTCTTCCAGAGCGGCTTGACGGCCGACTTCAGGGTTGGCGCCAGCGCCCAGGCCCTTGGTCACGCCGGTGCCCAGTTGCAGGATGGTGCGCGCGCCGATGTTTTTCAGCGCTTGAGCATCGGTGTTGGCGCAGATGAATTCGACGCCTTCGATGTTGCTCTTGACCATGTGGTTGACAGCGTTGCCGCCGCCACCGCCGACACCGATAACTTTGATTACCGGGCTTGCGGGGATGTTGTCTACGAGTTCGAACATTTTCCCTCTCCTTTACATTCTCTAGTTTTTTCGCCTACTGCGTGCTTCGGTGTAACGGTGTTGCGGTAAATCTTTAGAAGTTGCCCTGGACCCACTTCTTCAGGCGGTCCAGCAACGGAGCCTGCGGCTCTTCATTGCTGTAGCTGTCACGGCTGCCGATGCCCGAGAACGAGATGCCATCGGACTGCTTCTGCAGGCCGTACATCAACAGGCCGACGCCGGTGGAATAGATCGGGTTGCGTACCACGTCATCCAGACCTTTCACGCCATGCGGCACGCCCAGGCGCACCGGCATGTGGAAGATTTCCTCGGCCAGTTCGGTGGCGCCTTCCATCTTCGACGTACCGCCGGTCAGCACGATGCCGGCCGGGATCAGGTCTTCGTAGCCGCTGCGGCGCAGTTCGGCCTGGATCAGCGTGAACAGCTCGTCGTAACGCGGCTCGACCACTTCGGCCAGGGCCTGGCGGGACAGCTCGCGCGGTGGACGGTCGCCAACGCTTGGCACCTTGATGGTTTCACCGGCACCGGCCAGTTTGGCCAGGGCGCAGGCGTAGCGAATCTTGATTTCTTCGGCGTACTGGGTCGGGGTGCGCAACGCCATGGCGATGTCGTTGGTCACCTGGTCACCGGCAATCGGAATCACGGCGGTGTGACGGATCGCGCCTTCGGTGAAGATCGCGATGTCGGTGGTACCGCCACCGATGTCCACCAGGCACACGCCCAGCTCTTTCTCGTCATCGGTCAGTACCGAATACGCGGAAGCCAGCTGTTCGAGAATGATGTCGTCGATTTCCAGGCCGCAGCGACGCACGCATTTTTCAATGTTCTGTGCGGCGTTGACGGCACAGGTGACCACGTGGACCTTGGCTTCCAGACGCACGCCGGACATGCCCAGCGGCTCGCGGACGCCTTCCTGGTTATCGATCACGTAATCCTGCGGCAGGGTGTGCAGCACGCGCTGGTCAGCCGGAATCGCCACAGCCTGGGCGGCGTCGAGTACACGTTCGAGGTCGGCCGAGCTGACTTCGCGATCACGAATCGCCACGATGCCGTGGGAGTTCAGGCTGCGGATGTGATTGCCAGCCACACCGACGAACGCCGAGTGAATGCGGCAACCAGCCATCAGCTGCGCTTCTTCGATGGCGCGCTGGATCGATTGCACGGTGGATTCGATATTCACCACCACGCCTTTTTTCAGGCCACGGGACGGATGGGTGCCGATCCCGACGATTTCCAGCGTGCCGTCGTCCGCGACCTCGCCTACCAGCGCCACCACCTTGGAGGTGCCGATATCGAGACCGACGATCATTTTGCCGCTTTGCACGTTTGCCATGGGTCCTGCCTCTTCTTAATTCTTCGCGACAGCGGGTTGGGCTGCCGTGGGCGCTACAGGTTCCCGCCAGCCAACAGCGAGGCCGTTGGCGTAGCGCAGATCGATGCGCGCAATGTTCGTAATCTGTTCTTTGAGCGTCTTGTCATAGATGGCGATGAAACGGCGCATCTTTTCCACCTGGTTGCCGCGTCCCAGCAGCAGTTCGATCCCGGGACCCGCACTGCCGGGGCCGGTGGTCAGGAACCAGCTGCCGCGATCACGCAGTTCGAGGCGTGCAATCGAGAAGCCCAGCGGCCTGAGCATCTGGCTCAGCACCTGGTATTGCTGCATCACTTGCTGCTGAGCCCGCTGCGGGCCGAACAGCTGAGGCAAGTGTTCGTAGTTCGCCAGCTCACGCGGAGTGAAGGCCTGGCCCTGGTTGTTCAACAGCGACTCGTCGCCCCAACGGGCCACCGGCAGTTGTTCTTCCAGGCGGATCACCACTTGATCCGGCCACACCCTGCGCACTTCGGCATGGGCAATCCATGGCATCGTTTCCAGCTCGGTGCGCATGCTCGCCAGGTCGATGGTGAAGAAGCTCGACGCCACGTACGGGGCGATCCGCTGCTGCACCGCTTGCTGGCTGATGTAACTCAGGTCGCCCTGCACGTTGATCTTGGTGATCGGCCGGTCGGCATACGGCAACAACCGTGTCGCGCCTTCGTAAGTACCGAACCCCAAAGCCACCAGCAGCACCGGCCAGAACAACGCTTTGAGAAAACCGAAGTTGGCTTTCGGCAGGCGCACGGACATCGGCTCTTTGGCCACCATTCGGCTGGCACCCCGTGGCACCGGCTTGCGGCCGGGCGGTGCGGAGGGCTGATGTCTGAGCTGTGCGCCTTGCATGGCCTTAACCTCTCGTCGACTCTTGGTTACCGGCAGTGTTGCCGGCAACGCTCTCGGCCAGAATGGCCAGAACCAGTTGCTGGAAATCCAGACCGGCGGCACGGGCCGCCATCGGCACCAGGCTGTGATCGGTCATGCCCGGTGCGGTGTTGACTTCCAGGAACCAGAACTGCCCTTCGGCGTCCTGCATCACGTCTGCCCTGCCCCAACCGGCGATACCCAGCGCTTCACAGGCTTTCGCCGTGAGGTCCATGAGTTCCTTTTCCTTGGCGCTGTCCAGACCGCATGGAATGCGGTACTGGGTATCGTTGGCGATGTACTTGGCGTCGTAGTCGTAGAAGCTGTGCGTCGTGCCCAAGGCAATCGGTGGCAACACCTGGTCACGCAGGGTGGCGATGGTGAACTCCGGACCGTGAATCCATTGCTCGACCAACACTTGCGAATCGTAGGTACTGGCCGCTTTCCAGGCGTCGATCAACTCAGACGCGGAACTCACTTTGGCCATCCCGATACTCGAACCTTCATGGGCCGGTTTGACGATCAAAGGGAAGCCCAGTTCCGTCGCTGCCGAAATACAATCGGCCTCGCTGCTCAGTACCGCGTGACGTGGCGTCGGAATGCCCAGGCTGTGCCAGACCTGCTTGGTGCGCAGTTTGTCCATGGCCAGGGCCGAAGCCAGGATGCCGCTGCCGGTGTACGGAATGCCCAGGCATTCGAGCAGGCCCTGCATGCTGCCGTCTTCACCGCCACGACCGTGGAGGATGATGAAGGCACGGTCGATCTTTTCGCTCTGCAGACGCTGCAGCAGGTCATCACCCACGTCGAGGCCGAACGCGTCGACACCGGCGCTTAGCAGCGCGTCGAGAACCGCGTTGCCCGACTTCAGCGACACTTCACGCTCGGCACTCTTGCCGCCGAACAGCACGGCGACGCGGCCGAAGTCTTTCGGCGCGATCGTGGAGACCAGGTTGGCGTAGGCTGCAGTCATTTCAACTTCCCCTTCTCCGGCGCGGCAACGGCACCGGCGAACAACTCGCTTTTCAACAGTTTTGGTGCGAGACCGCCGATATCACCGGCGCCCTGGCACAGCAGGATGTCGCCGGCGCGCAGCAGTGGCTTGACCACTGGCGCGAGGTCGACACCACGCTCGATGTAGATCGGGTCGAGCTGGCCACGCTGACGGATGCTGTTGCACAGCTTGCGGCTGTCGGCGCCCGGAATCGGCTCCTCGCCGGCCGGGTAGACCTCCATCAGCAGCAGCACGTTGGCGTCGGCCAGCACATTGACGAAATCGTCGTACAGGTCGCGGGTGCGGCTGTAACGGTGCGGCTGATAGACCATCACCAGACGGCGCTCCGGCCAGCCACCGCGTACGGCCTTGATCACGGCCGCGACTTCGGTCGGGTGGTGACCGTAGTCATCGACCAGCATCACGTTGCCGCCGTCCACCGGCAGTTCGCCGTAGACCTGGAAACGCCGACCGACACCCTGGAACCCGGACAGGCCCTGGACGATGGCTTCATCGCTGACGCCTTCGTCGGTGGCGATGCAGATGGTCGCCAGTGCGTTCAATACGTTGTGGTTGCCCGGCATGTTTACCGAAACATCCAGCGGCTCGCGATCAGGGCGCAGCACGGTGAAGAAGGTCTGCATGCCTTGCTGGCGCACGTTGATGGCGCGCACGTCGCAGTCTTCGCCGAAGCCGTAGGTAACGGTCGGACGCTTGACCTGCGGGAGGATTTCACGCACCACCGGATCGTCCAGGCACACCACCGCCAGACCGTAGAACGGCAGGTTGTGCAGGAACTCGACGAAGGTTTTCTTCAACTTGTTGAAGTCGCCGTCGTAGGTCGCCATGTGATCGGCGTCGATGTTGGTGACTACGGCCACCAGCGGCTGCAAGTGCAGGAAGCTGGCGTCGCTTTCGTCGGCCTCGGCGATCAGGTAGCGGCTGGTGCCGAGCTGGGCATTGGTGCCCGCGGCATTCAGGCGGCCACCGATCACGAACGTCGGGTCCAGGCCACCGGCCGCGAACACCGAAGCGATCAGGCTGGTGGTGGTGGTTTTGCCGTGGGTACCGGCAACGGCAATGCCGTGGCGATAACGCATCAGTTCAGCCAGCATTTCGGCACGCGGCACCACCGGGATACGGCGCTCCAGTGCGGTAGCGACTTCCGGGTTGGACGTGTTCACGGCACTCGACACCACCAGCACGTCGGCAGCGGCGGCGTTCTCGGCGCGGTGGCCGATAAAGATCTGCGCCCCGAAGGATTCCAGACGCTCGGTGACGGGCGACGCCTTCAGGTCGGAGCCGGACACGGCGTAACCCAGGTTCAGCAGCACTTCGGCAATCCCGCACATGCCCACACCGCCGATACCGACGAAGTGGATGCGACGAATACGGCGCATTTCCGGTTGTGGCATGGCTTTCTGACTCTCAACCATGGGCCACCTCCAGGCAGCTATCGACAACGTTACGGGTGGCATCGGGTTTGGCCAGGCGGCGTGCCGCAGTAGCCATTTCGTTGAGTTGTTGTGGTTGCATCAGGACCTCTGTCAGGCGAGCGGCAAGATCCGCGGCGCCAGTCGTTCTTTGCGGCATCAGGAAGGCTGCGCCTTCACGGGCCAAATATTCGGCGTTGCGGGTCTGGTGATCGTCGATGGCATGGGGCAAGGGCACCAGCATCGAGGGCAGACCGGCAGCGGCCAGTTCACTGACGGTCAGCGCGCCTGCGCGACATACCACCAGGTCGGCCCAGCTGTAGGCTTGGGCCATGTCTTTGATGAAGGGCTGCACCTGCGCCTCGACGCCAGCCGCGCGATAGCGCTCTGCAGTCACTTCATCGTGGTTTTTGCCGGCCTGATGGAACACTTCCGGACGCAAGTCGGCAGCGACTTGCGACAGGGCTTCAGGCAGCAACTTGTTCAACGGCTCTGCGCCCAGGCTTCCGCCCAGGATCAGCAAACGCGCCTTGCGACCGGCCAGGGCGGGTCGCGATGTCTCGAGGAACAGTTCGGTGCGCACCGGATTACCGGTGGTCCGACGGCTGCTCGACAGGGTAAAGGTGTCGGGGAACGCTTCACAGACTCGGGCGGCCAACGGCACCAGCAACCGATTGGCGGTACCGGCCACGGCGTTCTGCTCGTGAACGATCACCGGCACACCGGCCAGTTTGGCGGCGACGCCGCCCGGACCGGTCACATAACCACCAAAGCCAACGACGCAGACTGGTTGCAGACGGCGAATGATCGCCCGCGCCTGCCAGACCGACTTGAGCAACATGAACGGTGCCTTGAGCAGCGACAGCTTGCCCTTGCCGCGCAGACCACTGGCGTTGATCCGGTGCAGTTCGATTCCGGCGGCCGGCACCAGGTCGTTCTCGATGCCACGCGGGGTGCCGAGCCAGTGCACGGTATAGCCGCGTGCCTGGAATTCGCGGGCACAGGCCAGCGCCGGGAACACGTGGCCACCGGTGCCGCCAGCCATGATCATCACGTTAGCGCCCATGATGCGGCTCCTCGGCGAAGTCGCTCTCATGGAACTCCATCTCCTCACTGCCCAAGTGGGTTCGACTCTCCCACTCGATGCGCAGCAACAAGCCGAGACAGGCACAGCAAATCACCAACGAACTACCGCCATAACTGAGGAACGGTAGCGTCAGGCCCTTGGTTGGCAGCAGGCCCACGTTCACGCCGATGTTGATCAGGAATTGACCGATCCACAGGAAGGACAAACCGTAGGCGACATAAGCCGCGAAAAACTGCTTGGCCTTTTCTGCCCACAAACCGATGTACATGCCACGAATACACACGAAGACGAACAGTGCCACAGTGCACAGGGAACCCACCGCACCCAGTTCTTCGGCCAGGACCGAGAACACGAAGTCAGTGTGGGCTTCCGGCAGGTAGAACTGTTTCTGCACGCTGTTACCCAGGCCGACGCCCAGCCATTCGCCGCGACCGAAAGCGATCAATGCCTGGGACAACTGATAGCCGGCACCGAACTGGTCGGCCCACGGGTCGGCAAAGTTGGTCAGACGCGCCATCCGATAGGGCTGCATTTGAATCAGCAGCACCACCGCGCCGACAGCCAGCACCACCATCAGGGAAAAACGGAACAGCCCGACGCCGCCAAGGAACAGCATTGCCGCCGCAGCGCCCATCATCACGACGGTGGCACCGAAGTCCGGCTCCATCAGCAGCAGGCCCGCCATCGGCAGCAGTACGATGAACGGCTTGAAAAAGCCCATCCAGCTTTCGCGCACTTCTTTCTGGCGACGCACCAGATAACCGGCGAGGTAGATCACCACGAACACCTTGGCGATCTCGGAAGGCTGGACGTTGAAGAAACTGAAGCCGATCCAGCGCATCGAGCCGTTAACCTCACGGCCAATCCCCGGAATGATCACCATCACCAGCAAGCCGAATGCACCCAGCAGCATCAGCCAGCCCAGGCGTTGCCAGGTGGCAATCGGAATCATCATGGTGACGATGCAGGCACCCAGGCCCAGCACCACATAAATAAGGTGGCGAATCATGTAGTACAGGGCGCTGCCCGACTGCACGGCCGCCACTTCGGTCGATGCCGAGGCAATCATGATCAGCCCCAGGCCGAGCAGCGTCAGGCAACCGGCGAGCATCGGGAAATCGAGGTCGATACCGCGCCCGGTGATGATCGGCGAAGGGTATGGCTTGATGATGTCTTTCAGGCTCATGCCAGATCCTCCACGGCTTGGACGAACTGGTGACCACGGTCTTCGTAGTTCTTGAACATGTCGAAACTGGCGCAGGCAGGCGACAGCAGCACCACGTCGCCCGGCTGGGCAGCGGCGCGGCATTGCTCGACGGCCTCGACCAGGGAGCCGGCGCGGATCAGCGGTACGGCATCGCCGATGGCCTCGCCGATCTTGTCGGAATCGCGGCCCATCAGGATCACGGCGCGGCAGTTGGCCGCCACTGGATCGCGCAGATCCTTGAACTCGGCACCCTTGCCGTCGCCACCGGCGATCAGCACGACCTTGCCGTCGATGTCCGCACCCAGGCCTTCGATGGCCGCGAGCGCGGCGCCAACGTTGGTGGCTTTGGAATCGTTGTAATAGCCCACGCCGTCGAGGTCGCGGACCCATTGGCAGCGATGCTCGAGACCGGCGAAAGTGCGCAGGCTCGACAGCATGGCATCGAACGGCAGGCCAACCGCATGGCCCAGGGCCAGGGCCGCCAAGGCGTTGGACTGGTTGTGTGCGCCACGAATCTTCAATTCGCGCACCGGCATCAGGTTCTGGAATTCGAAGGCCAGGTATTTCTCGCCATCTTCTTCACGGATACCGAACGCTTTGAAATCGGGTTTGTTCAGGCCGAAGGTCCAGCACGGCTGGCCCTCACCCATCAACGGACGGCTCAGGGCATCCTGGCGATTGACCACGAACTGTTTGGCACCACGGAAAATCCGGTGCTTGGCCAGGTGATAGGCCGGCAGACCGCTGTAACGGTCCATGTGGTCTTCACTGATGTTGAGCACGGTCGCCACTTCGGCGTTGAGTTGATCGGTGGTTTCCAACTGGAAACTCGACAACTCCATCACGTACAACTCGACGTCGTCGCGCAGCAGATCCAGCGCCGGGGTACCGAGGTTGCCGCCGACGGCAACACGCTTGCCAGCCGCTGCCGCCATTTCGCCGACCAGCGTGGTCACGGTGCTTTTCGCGTTGGAACCGCTGATGGCCACGATCGGCGCCTTCGCGTTACGCGCGAACAGCTCGATGTCACCGGACAATTTCACGCCACGGGCGGCGGCGGCCTGCAGGGCCGGGGTCGCCAGCGCCAGGCCGGGGCTCACGTAGAGCTCGTCGGCGCGGCACAGGAATTCGACGTCCAGCTCGCCACAACGCACTTCCACGTGCGGATAGTCACGCTTGAGCGTGGCCAGTTCCGGTGGATTGTCCCGCGTATCGGCCACGGCAAACGCCACGCCCCGGTTCGCCAGGAAGCGAACCAGGGACATGCCGCTCTTGCCGAGGCCGACAACGATGCGGAAGTGGTCAGAAGCGATCAGAGACACGAGTTTCTACCTCAGCTTCAGGGTGGCAAGGCCGATCAGCACGAGAATCACGGTGATGATCCAGAAACGGACGATCACACGTGGCTCGGGCCAGCCCTTGAGTTCAAAGTGGTGGTGAATGGGCGCCATGCGGAACACGCGGCGACCGGTCAGTTTAAAAGAGGCGACCTGAATGACGACTGACAGGGTTTCCATCACGAACACGCCGCCCATGATGAACAGGACGATTTCCTGACGGACGATCACCGCGATGGTGCCAAGGGCTGCGCCCAGCGCCAGTGCGCCGACGTCACCCATGAAGACTTGTGCCGGATAGGTGTTGAACCA
Source organism: Pseudomonas sp. GM48 (assembly GCF_000282335.1). Taxonomy (GTDB): domain Bacteria; phylum Pseudomonadota; class Gammaproteobacteria; order Pseudomonadales; family Pseudomonadaceae; genus Aquipseudomonas. The sequence goes on along the minus strand of NZ_AKJM01000117.1, from coordinate 35,752 downwards.
GAGGAAGCCCAGGCCGGCTCCGATCAGTGCGCCACAGAACACGATCAGTTCACCAGCGCCCGGTACATAAGGAATCAGCAGGTATTCGGCGAACTTCACGTTACCCGACAGGTAGCAGAAGATGCCCAGGCCGCCGCCAACCATCACCGTCGGCATGATCGCCAGGCCGTCGAGGCCGTCGGTCAGGTTGACCGCGTTACTCGAACCGACAATCACGAAATAGGTCAGGACGATGAAACCTGCGCCCAGCGGAATGCTGTAGTCCTTGAGCATCGGCAGTATCAGCGTGGTCTCCACCGGAGTGGCAGCTGTCACATACAGAAAGATCGCCGCACCCAGGCCAAATACCGACTGCCAGAAATACTTCCAGCGGCTTGGCAGGCCACGGGAGTTCTTCTCGATCACCTTGCGGTAGTCGTCGACCCAGCCGATGGCGCCGAACAGCAAGGTCACCAGCAGTACGACCCAGACGTACCGGTTGGTCAGGTCAGCCCAAAGCAGGGTGCTGACACCGATGGACGACAGAATCAGCGCGCCGCCCATGGTCGGTGTACCCGACTTGGACAGGTGCGACTGCGGGCCGTCATTGCGAACGGATTGACCGATCTGACGGTTCTGCAAAGTGCGGATCATCCACGGGCCATAGCACAGCGACAAAACCAGCGCGGTCAGTACACCGAGAATCCCGCGCAGGGTCAGGTACTGGAAGACCGCGAAGCCTTTGTAGAACTGTTGCAGATACTCCGCTAGCAGCAGCAGCATTAATGTTTCTCCGGACTGGACCCGCACAAAGCGGCGACGACGTTTTCCATCGCAGCGCTGCGCGACCCCTTGATCAAAATGGTGGTGTTTGTGTCTTGCTCGGCGCCCAAGGCCTTGATCAGTTCAGCCTGCGTGCTGAAATGAAAAGCCTGTGGACCGAATGCGTTCACGGCATGAGCCATCATTGGCCCGACGGCGTACAGCGCAGAAACCTTGCCACGGGCGTACTCGCCCACGTCGCGGTGCCCTTGCTCCGCCCACTCGCCCAACTCGGCGATATCCCCGAGCACCAGAACGGTGCGGCCGGAAAAGCCGGCGAGTATATCAACGGCGGCGCACATGGAGGTGGGGTTCGCGTTGTAAGTGTCATCGATCACGCGCATGCCATTGCTGGCCAGTTGCGCGACGGTGCGACCCTTGACCGGTTGCACTGCGCCAAGGCCGGTGGCGATACCGAACAGCGACACACCCAGGGCATGGGCGGCAGCGGCGGTGGCCATGGCGTTGGCGACGTTATGGGTGCCGAGCAGGTTCAGTTGAACGCGCTCCACACCTTCAGGGCTGTGCAGGTTGAACGCCGGGCAGCCGCGGGCATCAGTGGCCAGGTCACTGGCGTAGAAATCGGCGCTGGTGTTGCTCAATGCAAACGTCAGCACTTTGCGATCACCGGCGCGCGCCTTCCAGATGCCGAATGCCTTGTCGTCGAGATTGAGAACGGCGACACCATCGGCATCCAGCCCTTCGATAATCTCGCCCTTGGCCTCGACGATCTTTTCCGGGCCGCCGAACTCGCCGACGTGGGCGGTCCCGGCGTTATTGAGAATGGCCACGTGCGGCTTGGTCAGGCCGACGGTGTAGGCTATTTCGCCCAGGCGCGAGGCGCCCAGTTCGATCACGGCCGCGGTGTGTTCCGGCGCCAGTTCGATCAAGGTCAGCGGTGCGCCAAGGTCGTTGTTCAGGTTGCCACGGGTCGCCAGCACTGCGCCGCGTGTGCGCAGGATGCTCGCCAGCATTTCCTTGACCGTGGTCTTGCCGCTGGAGCCGGTCACGGCGGCAACGGGTTGGGTGAACGCGGCACGATTCAACGCACCCAGTTGTCCCAGTGCCTGACGGGTGTCCTTGACCAGCAGTTGCGGCAGCGTACTGTCGGCGACTTCACGTTCGACCAGCGCTGCGACGGCGCCTTTGGCCGCCACGTCATTCAGATAATCATGACCATCGAAACGTGGCCCGGTCAGGGCAATGAACAGCTGACCCGGCTTGATCGCACGGCTGTCGATGCTGACACCGTCGAAACTGGCGTCGGCGGACACCAGGCGAGCATTCAGCGCAGCAGTCAGTTCGCTCAGTTTCAAGGCCTTAAGCATGGGCCACCTCCCACGCGGTCAAGGCATGATCGGCCTCGACCAGATCGGAGAAGGCATGACGCTCGCCGTTGATTTCCTGATAGTCCTCGTGACCTTTGCCAGCCAGGACAATCACGTCGTCCACCGATGCGCTGGCGATCAACCGGGCAATCGCCTGACCGCGACCGGCAACGAACGCCACTTTATCCACAGCCGTGAAACCGGCACGGATGTCATCGAAAATCACTGACGGGTCTTCCGTACGCGGGTTGTCATCGGTCACCAGCACGCCATCGGCCAGGCGCTCGACCACTTCGGCCATCAACGGACGCTTGCCGCGATCGCGGTCACCGCCACAACCGAACAGGCACAACAACCGGCCCTTGGCGTGTGGACGCAGGGCCAGCAGTACTTTTTCCAGCGCATCCGGGGTGTGGGCGTAGTCGACCACCACCAGCGGCTGCGAGCCACCGCCCAGACGCTGCATGCGCCCGGCAGGGCCTTCGAGCTTCGGCAGCACCTTGAGGATTTCGTCCAGGGCGTAATCCAGACCGAGCAACGCACCGACCGCCGCCAGGACATTGCTCAGGTTGAAGCGACCGAGCAAAGTGCTGCGCAAGTGATGCTCGCCCTGGGGCGTAACCAAGGTGGCGCGCACGCCTTCGTCGTCGAATTGCGCCTGGCGGCAATACAGGTAGGCGCTGGAATCTTCCAGGCTATAGGTGATCAGTCGCGACTCGCGCTTGTCGGCGGCCAGTTGCCGACCGAACTCGTCGTCGAGATTGACCACGCGGCATTTCAAATCATTCCAGGCAAACAACTGGGCCTTGGCTTCGCCGTAAGCCTGCATGGTGCCGTGGTAATCCAGGTGATCACGGGACAGATTGGTCATCACCGCCACATCGAAGGCCAAGGCGGTCACGCGGCCCTGGTCCAGGCCATGGGAAGAAACCTCCATCGCCACGGCTTTGGCCCCGGCCTTTTTCAGGTCCGCCAGGGTCGCTTGCACGGCAATCGGGTTCGGCGTGGTGTGCAGGCCGCTTTCCAGTGCGCCGTAGAAACCGGAACCGAGGGTGCCGACCAGGCCGCAGTGCTGGCCGAGCAGGTCCAGTGCCTGGGCGACCAATTGGGTCACGCTGGTCTTGCCGTTGGTGCCGGTCACGCCAACCAGGTTCAGGTGATGGCTCGGCTCGCCATAAAAACGCCCGGCGATGTCCGACAGCTGGGCCGCCAGACCTTTGACCGGAATCAGCGGCACTTCAGTGATCGGCAGGACCGTGGCGCCTTCTACTTCATAGGCCACCGCTGCAGCGCCGCGCTGCAAGGCGTCAGCGATATGCGCGCGCCCATCGAATTTCCCGCCCGGCACGGCAAGGAACAGATCGCCCGCGCGCACATTGCGGCTGTCCAGGGCAAGTTCGCGAATCAGCAGATCGTGACCGGCGTGAGGGAATATCTTGTTCAGGCTCAGAGACATCAGCCGCGCCCTCCATTAGCTTTCAGCGGAACGACCGGTGTTGCGTTCGCTTGTTGAGTGGGTGGCAGGTTGTCCGGCGTAATGTTCATCAGGCGCAGGGTGCCCGACATCACGCGACTGAACACCGGCGCGGAAACCAGGCCGCCGAAGTAACCGGCCTTGGTCGGCTCATCGATCACCACTACGATGGCGTAGCGCGGATCGCTCATCGGGCCGAAACCGGCGAACAGCGAGCGGTACGAGTTCTCGGCGTATCCCTTGGTGCCGACCGACGTTTTACGTGCAGTACCCGACTTGCCGCCCACGTGATACGCCGGCACCTGCGCACGGAACACACCGCGCGGGGCCTCGATCACTTGCTGCAGCATGCCTTGCATGGTTTTCGCGACAGCTTCCGGCAACACCTGAGTGGTTTGCGGTGCCTTGTCGGTCTTGATCAGGGTCAGCGGCGCGAGACGACCGTTGTTGGCCAGGGCCGAGAAGGCGTGGACCAACTGGATCGCCGTCACGGAAATACCGTAGCCGTAGGACAGCGTGGCGGTTTCTGCCTTGCGCCATTCGCGGTAGTTCGGCAGGTTGCCGACGCGCTCGCCCGGGAAGCCCAGGCCAGTGTCCTGGCCGAGCCCGACCTTCTGCGCCAGACGGAAAATGGTTTCACCGCCGATATCGAACGCGACCTTGCTCATCCCGACGTTACTGGAGTTGATCAGAATGCCGGTCAGGTCGAGCACCGGGCCTTCGGTCTTGGAGACGTCCTTGATGGTGTATTTACCAATCTGCAAGCTGCCCGGATACACCTCGACGGTATCGCTCGGCTTCCAGCGCCCGGTTTCAATCGCGGCGCTCATGGAAATCGCTTTCATGGTCGAACCCGGTTCGAACACGTCGATCATCGCGCGGTTACGCATCATCGCCGGTTGCAGGTTGCGACGGTTGTTCGGGTTGTAGGTCGGCTGGTTGACCATCGCGAGGATCTCGCCGGTCTTCACGTCCATGATCACCAGGCTGCCGGCCTTGGCGCCGTTCTCGATGATCGCGTTGCGCAATTCACGGTTGGCCAGGTATTGCAGGCGCAGGTCAATGGACAACGCCAAGGGCTTGCCGGCCTTGGCGTTTTTGGTGACCTGGACATCCTTGATCAGCCGGCCGCGCCGGTCCTTGATCACCTGACGCTTGCCGGGGACCCCGGCCAGCCATTCGTCGTAGGCCAGTTCGACGCCTTCGCGACCGTGATCGTCGATGTCGGTAAACCCGACCATGTGGGCGGTGACCTCACCGGCAGGATAAAAACGCCGGAACTCTTCGATGCCGTAGACGCCTGGTACTTTCAGGTCAAGCACGGCCTGACCCTGCTCAGGCGTCAGCCCGCGCACCAGGTAAATGAATTCTTTGTTGGCCTGGGCCTCAAGACGCTCGGTCAGGGCTTTGGGATCTTGTCCCAGCGCGGCGGCCAGTGCTGGCCACTTGTCTTTTTCCAGCTGCATTTCCTTGGCGTTGGCCCACAGCGTAGTCACCGGGGTACTGACCGCCAAAGGCTCGCCGTTACGGTCGGTGATCAGACCACGGTGAGCGGGAATCGGAATATGACGAACGCTGCGCGCATCGCCCTGACCTTTAAGGAAGTCACGGTCGACCACTTGCAGGTCGATGATGCGCCAGGCAATCGCGGCCACCATGATGCCAAGTAACCCCAGCACCACGCGGAACCGCCACGGAAAGAGAGCGCCTTCGAGTTTCATCATGGCGCCACCATCTTCACGTCAGCGGCACCAGGGATGTGCATTTTCAATTGTTCGGAAGCCAGCACTTCGATACGACTGTGGGCCGTCCAGGTGCTCTGTTCCAGAATCAACCGGCCCCACTCGGCCTGTGCCTTGTCGCGCACGCTCAACTCGCTGTACAGCGAGTTCAGCAACTGGCGATTCCAGTGCGCGCTGTAAGACACGCCGATGGCTGACACGAGCACGCCGACAAACAGCAGCAGCATGAAGAAGCTTCCGCCGGGCAGTGGCTTGGCGAAAAGCTTGCTCACCGCAGCTTCTCCGCCACACGCATGACAGCGCTACGGGAACGTGGGTTGGCTTTGAGTTCGGCGTCGGAGGCCGTCTGCGCTTTGCCATGGACTTTGATTTTCGGTTCGAAGGCGACATGCCGAACCGGCAGGTTGCGCGGCAGGTTGTCGGCTTCGCCTTTCACCAGTTTGCGCATGAACAGTTTGACGATACGGTCTTCCAGCGAGTGGAAGCTGATCACCACCAGGCGACCGCCCACTTCCAGGCAATCCAGCGCGGCTTCGAGGCCGGTTTCCAGATCACCCAGTTCGTTGTTGACGTGAATACGCAACCCCTGGAATGCACGGGTTGCAGGGTTCTTGCCCTTTTCCCACGCCGGGTTGGCGACTTTCAGGACTTCCGCCAGATCACCGGTGCGCTCGAATGGCTTGATGTCGCGACGTTCGACCACGGCACGGGCCATGCGACCGGAGAAGCGCTCTTCGCCGTATTCCTTGAACACCCGGGCGATTTCTTCCACGGGTGCGGTGTTGACGAATTCGGCAGCGCTGATTCCGCGGGACGGATCCATGCGCATGTCGAGCGGACCGTCATTGAGGAAACTGAAACCGCGCTCAGGATCGTCAAGCTGCGGCGAAGACACGCCCAGATCGAGCAACACACCGCTGACCTTGCCGTTCATGCCGCGCTCGGCCACTTCGGCACCGAGCTCGGCAAAGCTGCGCTGCACAACGACAAAGCGGCCGTCTTCGGCCGCTAGCGTCTGCCCGGTGGCAATCGCTTGTGGATCTTTATCGAATCCGAGCAACCGACCATCAGGACCGAGCTGGCTGAGGATCAGCCGGCTGTGCCCGCCGCGCCCGAACGTGCCGTCCAGATAGCAGCCATCAGGGCGTACGGCGAGAGCCTCGACGGCTTCGTCAAGCAGTACGGTGATGTGGTTAAAGCCGCTATCAATAGTCACAGGATCAAATCACGCAGTTCATCAGGCATCGCGCCCGGTTGTTGAATAGCAGCCAGGTCAGCGGCAGAAACCGCGTTCCAGGCATCCTCGTCCCACAATTGGAACTTGTTCAGTTGGCCTACCAACATCGCGTGCTTATCCAACTTGGCATATTCACGAAGACGCGGCGGAACCAGAAAACGACCACTGCCATCGAGCTCGAGGTCGACGGCATTACCAATCAGTAAACGTTGCAGGCGGCGGTTCTCTTCGCGAAGCGAAGGCAGTGCGCGCAGTTTGGTTTCAATAATTTCCCACTCATCGAGCGGGTAAACACACAAACAAGGATCAACGGCATCAATTGTTACGATCAATTGACCGGAACTACGCGAAACGAGCTCGTCACGGTACCGGCTCGGCATAGCGAGACGGCCCTTTGCATCGAGACTGATAGCGTTGGCTCCGCGAAACACGTCAGCGTTTCTCCAAATTTTAGCGTTTTGAGTTCAAAAAACCCACTTCATGCCACTTTCCGCCACTTGTGCACACTATAGGAATGCGCCCACCACACCGTCAAGGCGCGGGTTAAAGGAAAACCCTTACAGAACTGAGATTTAGGAGCATTAAAGGAGGAGCAACGGGAATCTGGCAGATGAAACTGCCCGATAACTTGAATCAGCACAGAAGGCTGCGTTCGGAAGTTAAAGTAATTTATTAAGAGTAAGATTTTTTTGGTATTACAAAAGAGGTTCTGCGGATGAATGTGCAAGGAGGGAAATTGCTATCACCATTCCCCTTGCTCAATGATTGAAGCAGAGGGAAAAAAAGGTGGAGAGTCGATCTGTAAGCCGGGTTCTGTCTTGAACAGTCATTCGTCTACGATGGCCATCACTGGACATCTTTAGCAACCTACCCGGTCCCAGCGCGGGCCACGCCTTGGGACCCTATTTGGTCTTGCTCCAAGTGGGGTTTACCTAGCCACGAACTGTTGCCAGACGTGCGGTGCGCTCTTACCGCACCTTTTCACCCTTACCGGCGCCGAAGCGCTTAGGCGGTTATTTTCTGTGGCACTTTCCGTAGGCTCACGCCTCCCAGGCATTACCTGGCACTTCGCCCTATGGAGCCCGGACTTTCCTCCCCCCCCTAATTTTCATAGAGGGCAGCGACTGTCCGATCGACTCTCCACCGCGAAGGTTACCGGCAGAGCGCCCGAAGAACAAGCGCTAAGCGCCTTTGAGTGCGCCGGTACGTCGGGTTTTACTCCCCTTTCTGTTTATCCAGCGCAATCTGGTACAGCACATTCTTTCGCTCGCCGGTGATTTGCGCCGCCAATGCCGCCGCACGCTTGAGCGGCATTTCTTCGAGCAACAGGTTGAGGATGCGCATTGCCTCACTGCTGACAGCGCCCTCCTCCTCGGGCGCAGACCAGCCCGCCACCAACACCACGCACTCGCCGCGCTGCTGATTGCTGTCCGACTCGACAAACTCGCGCAGCTCGGCCAGCGGCAACCCCTTGAGGGTTTCAAACGTCTTGGTCAGCTCACGCGCAAGTAGCGCCAGACGCTCCGGGCCGAACACCAGCTCCATGTCTTGCAGGCATTCAAGGATGCGATGCGGCGCCTCATAGAAGATCAAGGTGCGCGGCTCTTCCTTTACCTGCTCGAGGCGCGCTCGCCGCCCCACAGCCTTGGCCGGGAGAAAACCTTCGAAAATGAAACGGTCGGAAGGCAGCCCCGCCGCCGATAACGCGGCAATCAACGCGCAGGCCCCCGGAACCGGCACCACATTGATACCCGCAGCCCGGGCCTGCCGCACCAGGTGGTAACCCGGATCGGAAATCAGCGGCGTCCCGGCATCGGAGATCAGCGCCACGTTGTCACCGGCAAGCAGACGAGTGATAAAGCGACTACCTTCATCCCGCTCGTTGTGTTCATGGCAGGCCGCCAACGGCGTCGAAATGCCGAAGTGTTGCATCAAGCGCTGGGAATGGCGGGTGTCTTCCGCGGCGATCAAGGCCACTTCCCGCAGAATCTTCAGCGCCCGCGCACTGATGTCATCCAGGTTGCCGATGGGCGTCGCCACCACATAAAGCGAGCCAGCAGCGGAATTCAAAGCACCTGGAGCAGTCAAAGCGCACACCTCATCATCGGTAAAAGTCGCCATTGTAGCGCGTAGCGAGACTCACGATACGCGCAACCAAACGCGGCTTCGGCGACCGTTTGCGCACTGGCGCAACATTTACACCAGCTAAATTGATTGATTCACGCCAGTAACATCGCGCCCCGGCCAGTGCTTGGGTACAATTCCACGCTAATTTGATCGAGTATCAGGAACGCTTACATGATCGCTTGCCTGCGGCTGTTATCTGCCCTCTGCCTCGCTGCCTTGCTGGCGGCTTGCGCCAGCTCGCCCTCCTCCAGCCTTGGCGAACTTCCACGGACACCGGACGCCAGTATCGAGCAGCTGCTTGAGAAGGCCGCCCAAAGCAAATCGCCGGAAGATGCCGCGCTGCTGCGCTTGAGCGCTGCCGACCTGGCCTATCACCAGGGCAATGCCGGCCAGTCCGCGCAAATCCTGCAACAGGTGCCCATCGAGCAACTCAAGCCGGGCCAGCAGGTTTTCGCCAACACCCTGGCAGCTGAATTGGCCATGACCCGCAATCAGCCCAAGGCAGCACTGACTGCCCTGAGCCACCCAAGCATGCAACGCTTGAGCGAACTGCCCGTCGAGCAACAGGTCCGCACCGGCACTGTTCACGCCCGCGCCCTGGAAGCCGATGGCCAGACCCTCGCCGCTGCTCGGGAGCGCATTTTCATCGCCCCGATGCTGAAAGGTGAAGCTGCGAGCAAAAACCACGAAGCCATCTGGACCCTGATCGCTTCGCTGCCGACCGATCAGTTGCAGCCAAACACCGCCGACGACCTCGGCGGCTGGATGTCCCTGGCGCTGGCGGTGAAATCCGCCGGCACCCTGGAACAGCAACAAGCGGCCATCGACAACTGGCGCTCGCGCAATCCAAAACACCCGGCAGCCATTCAATTGCCGCAGCCACTGACCCAGCTCAAGGAACTGGCCAGCCAGCCCCTGAGCAAAATCGCCCTGCTGCTGCCTCAGGACGGCCCATTGGCCTCGGTCGGCAAAGCACTGCGCGACGGCTTCATGGCCGCTCACTACCAGGCCCAACAGGCCGGGCAGAAACCACCTGCCATCGAGTTTTATGACAGCTCGCGCCTGACCTCCATGGACGAGTTCTACCGCAAGGCCCAGGCCGATGGCGTGCAACTGGTCATCGGCCCGCTGGAGAAGCCGCTGGTCAAACAGCTGAGCACTCGCCCGCAACTGCCGATCACCACCCTGGCGTTGAACTACAGCGAAGGTGATCAAGGCCCGGCGCAGTTGTTCCAGTTCGGTCTTGCCGCTGAAGACGAAGCCCGCGAAGTGTCGCGCCGCGCTCGCGCCGACGGCCTGCACCGGGCAGCCATCATGGTGCCGAAAGGCGAATGGGGCGACCGCGTGCTCAAGGCGTTCAGCCAGGATTGGCAAGCCAATGGCGGCACTATCGTTGCCACCGAACGCGTCGATCAACCGGTCCAGCTGGCCCAGCAAATTGCCGATATGTTCCAGCTGCGCCAGAGCGAAGGTCGCGCCAAGAGCCTGCAAAGCACAGTTGGCTCTCAAGTAGCCGCCCAGCCGTCGCGCCGCCAGGACATCGAATTCATTTTCCTGGCCGCAACACCGCAGCAGGCCCAGCAGATCAAGCCGACCCTGAACTTTCAGTACGCAGGCGATGTGCCGGTATACGCCACCTCTCACGTATTCAGCGCCAGCGGTGACGTCAACCAGTACAACGACATGAATGGCATTCGCTTCTGCGAGACGCCATGGTTGCTGGATGCCAATGATCCACTGCGCCGCCAGGTCACCGCCCAATGGCCTCAAGCCGCCGGCAGCCTGGGGCGCCTGTATGCGATGGGCGTGGATGCCTATCGACTGGCGCCGCGCCTGGGCCAACTCAAGTCTCTGCCAGACAGCCGAATTGACGGTGAATCGGGCAGCCTTGGCATGAGCCAGAGCCAGCGGGTCGTGCGTCAGTTGCCCTGGGCCGAGTTCGCCAACGGCCAGGTTCAACGCCTGCCGGACACCTCTCGCTGATGCCTGACAGGTCACGCCAGCAAAGCGGCAAGGATGCCGAGCGCCATGCGCTCGAGCATCTCCAACAACAGGGTCTGCACCTGCTGGCGCAGAACTGGTTGTGTAAACGCGGCGAGCTTGATCTGGTCATGCTAGATGGCGATACAGTAGTATTCGTTGAAGTCCGCTACAGAAAAAACACTCAATGGGGTGGCGCGCTCGATAGCATCGATGAGCGCAAACGGCAAAAACTGATTTTCGCCGCGCAATATTTTCTTCAGCGCGAGTCGCGCTGGGCCAATTCCCCTTGCCGCTTCGACGTGATCGCCATCGACAGCAATCTCGATCAGTTGAACTGGCTACAGAATGCCTTCGACGGCTGATCGCCGGCATTGCGAACCGGACACTATCACCCAACACTTTTGCTCTTTGCTTTGCGGGCTGCACATTCACGTGCCGAACAGCCGCGCTAATTAAGGTCACACAGATGGACATGCAATCCCGAATTCGCCAGCTTTTTCAGGCCAGTATCGACACCAAGCAACAGGCGATGGAAGTACTTGCACCGCACATCGAGCAAGCCAGCCAGGTCATGGTCAACGCCCTGCTCAACGAAGGCAAAATGCTTTCCTGTGGTAACGGCGGCTCTGCCGGTGATGCCCAGCACTTTTCGTCCGAGCTACTCAATCGCTTTGAGCGCGAGCGCCCGAGCCTGCCAGCCATTGCCCTGACGACCGACAGCTCGACAATCACCTCGATCGCCAACGATTACAGCTACAACGAAATCTTCTCCAAGCAGATCCGTGCACTCGGCCAACCGGGCGACGTGTTGCTGGCTATCTCCACCAGCGGCAACTCGGCCAACATAATTCAAGCGATCCAGGCCGCACATGATCGCGAAATGATTGTCGTAGCATTGACGGGACGTGATGGCGGCGGCATGGCGTCGCTGCTATTGCCCGAGGACGTCGAGATTCGCGTACCGGCCAACGTCACCGCTCGTATTCAAGAAGTCCACCTGCTGGCGATCCATTGCCTTTGCGACTTGATCGACAGCCAATTGTTCGGGAGTGAAGAATGACCCCTAATCGCCTTGGCCTACTGGCCTTGACCCTGTGCCTCGGCATCAGCGGCTGCACCTCGGTAGTGACCGCCAGCCGTGAAGCACCGATTGAAGATGACCGCGGTACTCGTACGCTGGGCAGCAAGATCGACGACTCCCTGATCGACACCAAGGTTGGCGTGAACGTCGCCAAGGCCGACCCGGCCCTGGATAAAGACTCACACATCGTTGTCACCAGCTTCAACGGTGTTGTGCTGCTCGCCGGGCAAACGCCACGCGCAGACCTCAAGGCCAAGGCCGAACAGGCCGCCGCCGCTGTTCAACGCGTGAAGCAGGTGCACAACGAACTGCAAATCCTGCCCCCCTCCTCGCTGCTGGCTCGCCAGAACGACACCTGGCTGACCACCAAGATCAAGACCCAGATGCTTGCCGATGCGAACATCCCCGGCTCGCGCATCAAGGTCGTCACTGAAAACGGCATTGTCTACATGCTGGGCCTGCTGACCAAACAGGAAGCTGCGCAGGCGACCAACCTGGTGCAAGGCGTTTCCGGCGTGCAGAAGATCGTGAAGTTGTTTGAGTACATCGATTGATCCACAACTTGTAGGAGCGAGCTTGCTCGCGAAAAACGCAACGACACCGCGTTTATTCAGACAGCAACCGTCATCGTTCACGCCCATCGCGAGCAAGCTCGCTCCTACAACGTAATAAAAAAGGCGATCCTTGCGGATCGCCTTTTTTATTACTTCACCACTTTCAGACTGGGTCGACCGCTTGGACGCGGTGGCTCGCTGTCAGGTGGTGGAAGATCGTCATCCGGATCGATCTCTTCGTCCTCGCCCATCGGCGATTCCAGATCAAACACCATGCCTTGGCCGTTCTCCCGGGCGTAGATACCCAGGATCGATGCAATAGGCACGTACAAGGTGTGCGGCACGCCACCAAAGCGCCCCTCGAAACTGACCGCCTCGTTGTCCATGTGCAAGTGGCGCACGGCCTGTGGCGATACGTTCAGGACGATCTGTCCGTCACTGGCAAAACCCTGAGGCACCTGTACCGACGGATACTCGGAATTGACCAGCATGTGCGGGGTGCAATCGTTGTCCACAATCCACTCATAGAGCGCGCGGACCAGATAAGGTCGACTGGAGTTCATAGCGGCTCCTTAAGCCTCAGCGCATGTCGCGTTCGACACCAGACAGACTCGCCTGGAAAGCCTCACGCGCAAACTGGCGCTCCATATAATCAAGCAGCGGCTTGGCCGGCCGCGGCAGTTCTATACCCAGGATCGGCAATCTCCAGAGTATTGGTAATAGGCAGCAGTCCACCAGACTTTGTTCCTCACTGAGGAAAAACGGCTTGTCGGCAAACAGTGGCGACACACCCGTCAGGCTTTCGCGCAACTCTTTGCGAGCCACGGCACGGGCCGCTTCCTTGGTCCGTGAATCCAGAATCAGGTCCACCAGACCACACCAGTCTCGCTGAATACGGTGCATCAGCAGACGACTGTTGGCACGCGCCACCGGATAAACCGGCAGTAGCGGCGGGTGCGGGTAACGCTCATCCAGATATTCCATCACCACAGTCGACTCCCACAACGCCAGGTCGCGATCGACCAGGGTGGGCAAGCTGCCGTAAGGGTTCACTTCAATCAGTTTAGGTGGCTGGCGACCAGCCTCCACGTAAATGATCTCGGCGCTGACACCCTTCTCTGCCAGTACGATGCGCACTCGGTGGGAATAGTGGTCGGCGGGGTCGGAGTAACAGGCCAACCGATTGGTCACGCCCATGGCGATCCTCCTCGCTTGTAGAAATTATCGAAAGCTCAAAAACGAGCGCGCCCAGAGGGCGCCTCCCGTAACGACTGGTTCACCAGATTCGCTACATCTTCAGAGGCGCCCTTGGGCGCGCGCGATTAACAGCAATAGCTTGTAGCTTTATCAGTGCACGTCTTTCCAGTATTCGCGCTTGAGCAGGTAAGCGAAGACGAAGAAGAACGCCAGGTACAACAATACGTAAGTACCAATGCGCTGATGTTGCAGCTTAACCGGGTTAGCCGAGTAAGCCAGGAAGGTTACCAGATTCTTGACCTTCTCATCGAACTGCTCTTCAGTCAGAGCACCGCTTTTCGGCACGATGGTCAGTTGATCACACGCTTCATGAGTCAGCTTCGCACCGGTCAACGGATCATATTGCTTCTTGCCGTCTTCGACGATCTGAACCTGCTTGCAACCGACGACCTGGCGACCTTGCAGGCCAGCCAGGACGTTAGGCATACCCACGTTCGGGAAAACCTTGTTGTTCACACCCCATGGGCGCGAAGGATCTTCGTAGAACGATCTCAGGTACCCATAGAGCCAGTCAGTGCCGCGAACACGGGCAACCAGGGTCAGATCCGGTGGCGCCGCACCGAACCAGGCCTTGGCGTCCGCAGGCTGCATGCCGATGCTCATGTGGTCGCCGATCTTGGCACCCGTGAACACCAGTTTTTCCAGCATCAACTCATGGGGAATGCCCAGGTCGTCGGCAACACGCTCATAGCGCTGGAACTTGGCACTGTGGCAACCCATGCAGTAGTTGGCGAACGTACGTGCGCCGTCCTGCATGGCTGCCTTATCGGAAACGTCAATGTCGACTTTTTCCAGCTCGGGACCACCGTGTTCAGCTGCGAAAGCGAACACTGGCAGCGCGGCAAGCATCAATACAGCAAATAGTTTTTTCATCAGCCAGTCACCCTTTCCGGAACCGGTTTGGTCTTCTCGAGCCTGGTGTAGAACGGCATCAGAATGAAGTAGGCGAAGTACAGGAAGGTACATACCTGCGACACCAACGTACGCTCAGGGGTTGGGGCCAATACGCCCAGCACACCCAGGATCACGAACGCGATGCAGAACACCCAGAGCCAGATCTTGCTCAGCCAGCCTTTGTAGCGCATCGACTTGACCGGGCTACGGTCCAGCCATGGCAGGACGAACAGCACAGCAATGGCCGCACCCATGGCGATCACACCGAAGAGCTTGTCCGGAATCGCGCGCAAGATGGCGTAGAACGGGGTGAAGTACCAGACTGGAGCAATGTGCTCCGGAGTCTTGAAGGCGTTCGCCACTTCAAAGTTCGGCTTTTCGAGGAAGTAACCGCCCATTTCCGGGAAGAAGAACACGATCGAGCAGAAGATGAACAGGAACACCACCACGCCGACGATATCCTTCACGGTGTAGTACGGGTGGAAGGCAATGCCGTCCAGCGGTATGCCGTTTTCGTCCTTGTGTTTCTTGATGTCCACGCCGTCCGGGTTGTTCGAACCGACTTCGTGCAACGCCAGGATGTGCAGCACCACCAGACCAAGGATAACGATCGGCAGGGCAACCACGTGCAGGGCGAAGAAGCGGTTCAGGGTAATACCGGAAATCAGGTAGTCACCACGAATCCATTGGGTCAGGTCGTTGCCGATGACCGGGATCGCACCAAACAGCGAGATGATTACCTGGGCACCCCAGTAGGACATCTGGCCCCACGGCAGCAGGTAACCCATGAAGGCTTCGGCCATCAGCGCCAGGTAGATCAACATGCCGAAGACCCACACCAGCTCACGCGGTTTCTGGTACGAACCGTAGAGCAGGCCACGGAACATGTGCAGATAGACCACGATGAAGAATGCGGAAGCGCCGGTGGAGTGCAGCAGACGCAGGATCGAGCCGTACTCGACGTCACGCATGATGTATTCGACGGAAGCGAACGCTTCTTCCGCCGACGGGTTGTAGCTCATGGTCAGCCAGACACCGGTAACGATCTGGTTGACCAGAACGAGCAGTGCGAGGGAGCCAAAAAAGTAGAAGAAGTTGAAGTTTTTCGGAGCGTAATACTTGCTGAGATGGTCTTCCCACATCTTGGTGGCGGGAAAGCGCGCGTCAACCCAATCCATGAACTTGCTCATCACGCTTTCTCCGTATCGACGCCAATGACAATGATGTCGTCGGTCTCATAGGAATGCGGGGGAACTGGCAGGTTCAAAGGCGCAGGTTGCGACTTGTAGACGCGGCCAGCCAGATCGTAGTGGGAACCGTGGCAAGGGCAGAAATAACCGCCTACCCAGTCTTTACCCAGATCCGCAGGTGCCACTTCGGGACGGAACGTCGGCGAACAACCCAGGTGCGTGCAGATACCGATCAGCAGCAGAACCTCAGGCTTGATCGAACGGGTTTGCGGATCAACGTAAGTCGGTTGTGTCGAGTTCTTGGAGGTCGGGTCAACGAGCTGGCCCTCGATCTTCTTCAGATTCCCCAGGATTTCCTGTGTACGGCGGACGATGAACACCGGCTGGCCGCGCCACTCAGCAATCATCTGCTGGCCTGGCTCGATTTTGCTGACATTCACTTTCACCGGTGCACCTGCGGCTTTCGCCTTGGCACTGGGAAACCATGACCCCACGAACGGGACCGCAGCCCCCACCGCTCCTGCAGCACCCACCACGGATGTGGCTGCTACCAAGAAGCGACGCCGGCCTGCATTCACGCCGTCATTGCTCATTCAGTCCTCTCCCATCAGCTTTGTGGCCTGTTAAATCAGGCATCTACTAAGTAAATCTATGTACTTATAAAAATTTTGCCGAATGGTAATGAAAAGCCCCAATTCTGACAAGGTAATTACCGGAACCCATCACCCCCAAGCCTTGTAGTATAGGGCGTCTACGGATGTGGCAAGTTGTCACAGCGCAATTCTTTGATAAATCGCAGGCACAAAAAAACGCCCAGCTCCGTGAGGAAACTGGGCGTTCTTTTTTGAACGTGAAAGCGAATTAACGCTTCGAGTACTGCGGACGCTTACGCGCTTTACGCAGACCGACTTTCTTACGTTCAACTTCACGAGCATCGCGGGTTACGAAGCCGGCTTTACGCAGGGCGCTGCGCAGAGTCTCGTCGTAGTCCATCAGAGCGCGAGTGATGCCGTGGCGGATTGCGCCAGCCTGACCACTTACACCACCGCCGATCACGGTGACGTAGATGTCGAACTTCTCGACAGTCTCAGTCAATTCCAGCGGCTGACGAACTACCATGCGGGCAGTTTCGCGGCCGAAGAAATTATCCAGCGAACGGTTGTTGATGGAGATGTTACCAGTACCCGGACGCAGGAAAACGCGTGCGGTTGCGGTCTTGCGACGGCCAGTGCCGTAATTTTGAGTCGCCGACATAATGAACTATTCCGTTAAATCTTCAGTTCTTGGGGCTGCTGAGCAGTATGAGGGTGTGCAGCGCCCGCATAGACTTTCAGCTTACGGTACATGTCGCGACCCAGCGGGTTCTTAGGCAGCATGCCTTTGACCGCGGTCTCGATCACGCGCTCAGGGGCCTTGGCGATCAGCTTTTCAAAGTTGATCGACTTGATGCCGCCCGGGAAACCGGAGTGGGAGTAGTACATTTTGTCAGTGGTTTTAGCACCGGTAACACGGATCTGCTCAGCGTTGATTACGACGATGTAGTCGCCGGTGTCAACGTGAGGAGTGTACTCAGGCTTGTGCTTGCCACGCAGACGGCTCGCGATTTCGGTGGCCAGACGACCCAGGGTCTGACCAGCAGCGTCGACGACAAACCAGTCGCGCTTTACTGTTTCCGGTTTAGCAGTAAAAGTTTTCATTCTTTATAGCCTCAGGGGCCGCCCTGTAAATTAGACGGCGGATCTTACTGAATAGTGCGTACTTTGACAAGTCAAAGGCAGCCGGATACAGACGCTTTCGGGGGCTCGGGTCGGCGCGTCCGTTCAACGGCAAGATTCTTCGGCGGCGGCGCATCACTTCCACTGCAGAAAGAGGTGCGCAATTATGCAGATTGCGAAAAATAATTCAACCTGCTTTTATGATTGTTTTGCCCAAGGAGCACCCGATGGACTATCGCCAGCTAGGCCGAACGAATCTGAACGTGAGTGCCCTCTGCCTCGGAACCATGACCTGGGGCGAGCAAAACAGCGAGGCAGACGCCTTCGCCCAGATTGAACGGGCCAAGAGTGCCGGGATCAACTTCATCGACACCGCCGAGATGTACCCGGTGCCGCCCAAGGCCGAAACCTACGCCACCACCGAACGCTACATCGGCAATTACTTCAAAAGCCGTGGCGACCGCTCCGACTGGATCCTGGCCAGCAAGATCGCCGGCCCCGGCAACACCATCGACTACATCCGCGACAAGAACCTTCGGCACAATCGTCAGCACATCACCGAAGCCGTGGACGCCAGCCTCAAGCGCCTGCAGACCGATTACATCGACCTGTACCAATTGCACTGGCCGGAGCGCAGCACCAACTTCTTCGGCCAGCTCGGCTACAAGCACAAGATCGAGGCCAACCTGACCCCGCTGGAGGACACCCTCGAAGCGCTGGACGAGCAGGTCCGCGCCGGCAAGATCCGCCACATCGGCCTGTCCAACGAGACGCCGTGGGGCACCATGCGCTTCCTGGCCCTGGCCGAAGCCCGTGGCTGGCCGCGCGCCGTTTCGATCCAGAACCCGTACAACCTGCTCAACCGCAGCTTCGAAGTCGGCCTGGCGGAAATCGCCATCCGCGAGCAATGCGGCCTGCTCGCCTACTCGCCGCTGGCGTTCGGTTTCCTGTCAGGCAAGTACGAAGGTGGCGCCCGCCCGCCAAAAGCTCGCCTGAGCCTCTATAGCCGCTTCAGCCGCTATTTCAACGCGCAATCGGAAGCCGCCTGCAGCCGTTATGTGGCCCTGGCTCGCGAGCACGGCCTGGACCCGGCGCAAATGGCCCTGGCGTTCGTGACGCAGCAGCCGTTCGTGACCAGCAACATCATTGGCGCGACCACGATGGAGCAACTGGAGAGCAATATCGCCAGTTTCGACTTGAAGTTGTCGGAGGAAGTGCTGGAAGGGATCGAGGCGATTCACAAGGATCATCCGAACCCTGCGCCATAACCCCCACTTGTAGGAGCGAGCTTGCTCGCGAAAAACCTGAGCACACCGTTGGGTGTCAGGTTTTCAACGTTATCGTTGACGACCATCGCGAGCAAGCTCGCTCCTACAATGATCTGGCAATGATCTCCTTCATGATCTCGTTCGTCCCGGCATAGATCCGCTGCACCCGCGCATCCGCCCACGCCCGGGCAATCGGGTACTCCCACATGAACCCGTAGCCACCGTGCAATTGCACGCATTCATCGAGCACCTTGCATTGCAGGTCAGTGCCCCAGTACTTGGCCATTGCCGCCGTCGGCACGTCGAGCTTGCCTTGCAGGTGCAATTCCAGGCAGCGGTCGACGAAGACGCGGCCGATCTGGATTTCCGTGGCCATCTCCGCCAGTTTGAACCGGGTATTCTGGAAGTCCGCGATCGACTTGCCGAACGCCTTGCGCTCGCGGGTGTAGTCCAGCGTCCATTGCAGCGCCGCTTCGGCTGAAGCCAGGCCGCCAACGGCCACGGTGAGGCGCTCCTGGGGCAATTCCTGCATCAGGTAGGCAAACCCCATCCCGGCCTGGCCCAGCAGGTTTTCCTTGGGCACACGCACGTCCTGGAAGAACAGCTCCGACGTGTCCTGAGCCTTCATCCCGACTTTCTCCAGACGCTTGCCCTTGTCGAAACCTGGCGTATTGGCTTCCACCAGAAACAGACTGGTGCCCTTCGCGCCGGCCTTCGGATCGGTCTTGGCGACGACGATCACCAGGTCGGCCAGGTAACCGTTGGTGATGAAGGTCTTGGAGCCGTTGATCACGTACTCGTCACCCTCGAGCACTGCCGTGGTTTTCACCCCTTGCAGATCGGAACCGGCGCCCGGTTCAGTCATGGCGATCGCGGTAACCATCTCGCCGGACACCAGTTTCGGCAGGTACTTGCGCTTCAGCGCTTCACTGCCGTAATGCAGGATGTACGGCGCGACGATGTCCGAATGCAGGGAAAAACCGATGCCGGTCAGGCCAAGTCGCCCCACTTCCTCGATCACCACCGCGCTGTAGAGAAAGTCCGCCCCCAGGCCACCGTACTCTTCCGGCAGGTGCGAGCAGAGCATCCCCGCCTCCCCTGCCTTGTTCCAGAGCTTGCGGTCGATATAGCCTTGTTTTTCCCATTGCCCATGGAACGGCACCGCCTCCTTTTCGAGGAACGTTCGCACGCTGTCGCGGAAAAGCTCGTGCTCGGAACTGAACAGGGTTCTGGGGATCATGCGGCACCTTTTCTTTGTTTTTAGAAGGAGTTGACCTTCAGAGACTATGCCTCGCTTCCGATACAGGACACTGGACACATCCGACAAAAAATAAGACGATCCAGCCGTCTGGTGACCACTTCCCCCTATAAAAATAAAGTTGAATTATGTCTAACCAAGCCTCCACGCCCCTGCGGCGCGTCAGCATCCTGGCCATTGACCGGGTTTTTGCTTCCACTCTTCTGCAAGCCAAGGATTTCTTCCATCTCGCCAGCCTGCGCTACGGCAAACAGCTGGGCCAAGGCCTGACACCGGCGTTCGAAACACGCCTGGTCAGCCCCGATGGCAAACCGGTCAGCACCTTCAGCGATGTGTTGATTCCGGTAGATGGCGGACTGGAAAACGCCGACATCATCGTTCTTCCTGCGTTCTGGGACGATTTCGACAGCCTGTGCAAACGTTACCCGCAAGTCCTGCCCTGGCTGCGCCAGCAACATGCACGCGGTGCCGTCCTGTGCGGCGAGGCGACCGGGGTTTTCTGGCTGGCCGAAGCCGGGCTGCTCAATGGCAAGGAGGCGACCACCTACTGGCGCTTCTTCAATGCCTTCGCCGAACGCTTCCCCCAGGTTCAACTCAATCAGGACAAGCACCTGACCGACGCCGATAACCTGTACTGCGCCGGCGGTACCACGTCGGCGTGCGACCTGTACATTTACCTGATCGAGCGTTTCTGTGGCGCCAATGTGTCCCAGGCCGTAGCGCGGGACATTCTGTATGAGGTACAGCGCAGTTACTCGCCAGGACGCATCGGTTTTGGCGGGCAGAAGCTGCACCAGGATGTGATCATCCTGCAGATCCAGCACTGGCTCGAAGAACACTTCGCCGACAAGTTCCGTTTCGAAGACGTCGCCCGCGAACACGGCATGAGCATCCGCAACTTCATGCGCCGCTTCCAGACCGCCACCGGGGACAAACCGCTGCATTACCTGCAACGCCTGCGCATCGAAACCGCCAAGGGCTTGCTATCCGGCAGCCGCAAGAGCATCAAGACCATCAGTTACGAAGTCGGTTATGACGATGCGAGCTTCTTTGCGCGGCTGTTCCGCCAGCACACAGAGCTGTCGCCGAACCAGTATCGGCAGCAATTTCAGCAAGCGGCCTGAGGCCAGGGAAAGCATTGAGAAAGGCCTGCATCGCAGGCCTTTTTTTGTAGTTTTTTCCTACGAAAAAAGCGGAACGAAGAGCGCCAACGAACCCGATTGAGCTCATGTACGTGAAGTCTTCAACGCTTCAATCTCTCTCCCTGCATTCACCATCAGTGCTGACAGGGAAGATCAACAGTGACTATTGGATCAAGCGACAATTACCCTTCATCCGTTGCCGAAGACGCTGCCACAACAACGCCCACGGCTGATAACCCATGGGCCGCGCGCTTTCCCAATCCACCTGACTTGTGCTTCGACTATCGGGCGCTGGTTGAACAGGAAAACGGCATCGCCCGGGCAAACGAGCAACAACACCGGATTTGCATCATCGGCGCAGGCGTCACCGGACTGACGGCCGCCAGAGAACTCTATCGTTGTGGCTTTACCCAAATCACCCTCATCGAACAATCCAGGCGCATCGGCGGCAGGCACCTGACCGTCCTCGGCAGCCAGCACCCGGCGCAAACTCATACGCCATTTGAAATGGGCGCCATGCGCATGCCTTTTTTCAACCGGGCAGGCGAATCACCGACAGAGGGCAGATCGCTGATGGCCTATTACGCCAAGGCGTTCGACCTGGCGTTTTCAGACTTTGCCAACCCCGGAAGCCAGTGGGTCAGCTCTACCGGGATCTATCTTCGCGAGGGCAGCATGGGCGGCGGAACCATTGCGCAGATGCTGGTATGGAAAAACCAGGATGGCCGGACTCCACCACCCGGAGAAGAGCTGCAAAAGGTCTATGCCAAGTGGAAATCTTTTGCCGATCGCATGACCCGGCATGTCGCGGCGGTGTACGCCAGCGACAAATGGGAAGCCATGTGGGCGGCGATCGTCGGCAAATACGAGAGCGTGTCCTTCCGTAATCTGGTCAGCATGCCGGCCCTGCAAGCCTGGGATGAACGGTCGCCCGGAGACTTTGGCGGGCTGGGAATGTCTGCGCAGGAGTCGGCCATTTTCTATGCCATCGGCATCGGTGACGGCAGTTGGGGGGCCTTTTACGATGTTTGTGCCCTCTACCCCCTGCGCACGGCCATTTTCGATTTCAGCAGTCATCTGCAACTGATCCATGGACGGGTGGATACACAGGGTAATCCGCTGGCCTCGCCCTGCCTGCACAGCGAAGCCGTGCATGACTCGGCGGGCCTTGGCTTCGACAGGCCGCGCTACATCGGGCTCGCCTCACTGAGCGAGTGCCTGTTCTTCATGGCCATCGAGGAGACCGGAAAATCCGTCTATGAACACAGCCGTGAACGAAGCAACGGCTTTCTCACAGACTCATCCGTTACCCGCCTGAGAAAACTGGCCAACCGCAAAACACGCGTTTACTTCAACTGGAAACACAGCCAACCCACGCACACCCAGGAACACTTCGATGACTTCGACTCCGTCATCATGACCCTGCCGTCCTGGCTGATTGAAACCCGAATCAAACTTGAACATTTCACCCAGCAAATGCTGCCTTACGAGACGATCAATGCCTATAAAACGGCGCACTGGGAAACCAGTTGCAAAGTTTACGCGCCATTGAAAAAGTCATTCCTGTCGAGCCCCGGCAAAATTCCGCAGGCAATCGTCACCGACAGTTTTATCCATGACGTCTATGCCTACCGCTACAACGATCACTACAGCGATGACTGCATTCTCCTGAGTTACACCTGGGAGGATGACGCCACCAAACTCGGTTTGCTGAGTGACAAGGAACTGGTGGCCCAATGTGTCGAAGAGCTGGACCGTATCCTGATGAACTGCGCCAATATTCAGGAGCGAATTTCGCCCTACATTGGCATTGACCAGGCCGTGGTCCAACGCTGGATCACCGATAAAAACGCCCTGGGTTGCGCCAGGCTGTATCGCCCAGGCACCTATTACGACGCCGTCGGCTTGATGAGATACAACAGGGATTTCGCCCACCTGTCAGGTTTGTATTTTTCCGGTGAATCATTTTCAGTCGATGCCGGCTGGACGGAACCCTGCTTTCGCGGGGCCGTCGATGCGGTCATTCACATTTGCAACAAAACCGCCGCGACCTTCAATGGTGGCTTCACCATGAATGACTATCCGCACTACCAGCTCCGCCCCTGACCCCCTTCACTCCAGAGCCATGCACGACGTGTATTGGCTCTTTCCCCGGCGCGCCTGTCGCCCCCGTCAACGCCTTCAATCTTCCATCTTGGGACAAGGACTACAGCCTTATCGGAAGCCGCTGACTTACGCCCAGCGGCTGATTCAACTCTTATAAACACGCAGTTAAACAGCGTGAATAACAATAAAAAGGAGTCATCCGTAATGAGCGAGCCAACAAGTCCTGTTCGTGTAGCCGTCGTGCAATTCGATCCACAAGTCGGCCTGGAGAATCGCGAAGCGAATCTGCGGCGCAGCCTGGAACTGGCGCTGGAAGCGGTCAACGGCGGTGCGAATCTCATCGTCGTGCCTGAGCTTTCCAACTGCGGGTATTTTTTCCGTAACCGGCAGGATGCCTTCGACCATTCGGAGCTGATTCCCGAAGGGCCAAGCGTGCAGAGCTGGTTAGCGTTTGCCGGTAAACACAAGGTTTATCTGGTTGCCGGCCTGGCCGAGCGTGACGGCATGCGCCTGTTCAACACCAGCGTCTTGCTCGGGCCGGACGGTTTTATCGGCAAGTACCGCAAAGCCCATTTGTGGAATCTGGAGAAATTGTGGTTCACACCGGGTGATCTGGGTTTCCCGGTGTTTGATACGCCCATTGGCCGCATCGGGATGCTGATCTGCTGGGACATCTGGTTTCCGGAAGTACCGCGCATCCTCAGCCAGCAAGGCGCGGACATCATTTGCAGCCTGAACAACTGGGTCTGGACGCCACCGCCGCTGTTCGACGATGCCGGCAAGTGCATGGCGTCGTATCTGACGATGACCGCCGCTCACGTCAACAATGTGTTTATCGCGGCGGCGAGCCGGATAGGCGAAGAGCGAGGCGCTCGCTACCTCGGTTGCTCGCTGATTGCCGGCACCAACGGCTGGCCGATTGGCGCGGTAGCCTCAGCGGACAAACAGGAAATCCTGTTTGCCGACATCGACCTGACCAGTTCACGCAGCGCACCCATCTGGAACAGCCTGAACGACCTGCATCGCGATCGTCGAGCCGACCTCTACGGCCAAATGCTCGGCTATACCCAGCACGCATGTCTCCCGCGCTGATCAGGAGACATCACTCATGAAAACCACAACCGACAAAAACCGCCCTATCCACCGAACGCCTTTCGATACGGCGATCATCTTGCTGATGATCGCCACGACGTTGCTGATTATCTGGCTTTCATTCACCAACCGTTCCTTCTGGTCCGCTCATTGGCCAAGCTACAGCGACATGCTGTCGGGCCTGCCCGAGCCGAGCGCCTGGTTGCGCTGGGTGGTGGGAGACATCAGTGAAGTGGCTTTCTACAAACACGAGTTCGCCTCCATCGGGCTGCTGGCGGGGGCCTATCTGGCGTATTGGGCGAATCGCACGAAAAAGCCCTGGCAAGGTTTCGCCATTTCCTATGGCACCGGATTGTGGCCGTGGCTGGTCACCAGTTCCCTGCTCGGTTTGTTGCTCAGCAATTTGCTGTGGGGCTGGACGGTGACAGCCTCGAGCTGGCAACCCACGTTTGCCGCATTTGTCTCGCTGCCAGCGGCGATGGTGCTGATGTTTGGCGGCGGCTGGAAGGTCACGATCAACGGCGCGATCATGGGGGCTGTACTCGTCACGCCCATGTGTTTGCTGATCGTCAACCATGTCTGCAACCCACTGGGCCTGCCGGTGGTGATCGGCAATGTCTCGGGCATGGCGATCGCCAGCGTGTTGGCTTTTCTGCTCTGTCGTTACCTGCCCAGCCTGGTGAAATCCGCCCCCTGCGAAACGCCATCGGACCTTGTACCCGCACCCACCCCCGCCAAAACGCCGGATTACGGCGTGGTCTGGAGCTTGCGCAGGGTCCTGGCCGACTTCTCGGAAGCGCCGTTCTTTGGCAATGAACTGGCAAGCATCGGATTGCTGGCGGGCGCTTGGCTGGCCTACACCTTGAACCCGATGAGCCCGGTTTACGGCTCAGGTCTGCTGCCACAACTGATCGGCGCCCAGGCGCTGACCTCTGCCATCGGCGTGGTGTTCTGGCGCCGGCAATGGATGTTGCGCGGCTGGTACCCGACCTACGTGCCGCTGGTGTCCGTCGTGCCTGCGGCGCTTTTGACTTATGGCGGCAGTTGGCAGGTCATCGTCTCAAGCGCAGTACTGGGGGCCCTGTGCGCGCCACCCCTGGCCTGTGCGATATCCGCCAGATTGCCGACCGACATGCACGGCTACATCGGCAATGTCCTGTCCATGGCTGTCAGCACGGCATTGATCATCCCCCTGATCGGCTTCCTGATCGCGCTTTGAAGCACGCGGCCAACCGGCTGTATCACGACCTCAAAAGCGGATACAGCCACCCCTCATCGCAAGTAAGCGAGGTATGACATGGACCGACCCAAACTGGCCATCGCTGCGCTCGGTGGCACCGTGAGCATACAAGCCAGGAACGCCGGCGAAGGCGTGATTCCAACAGTCCGCGGCGAAGCCCTGCTGGCATCCGTACCGCAATTGACGACGCTGGCCCGGGTGACGGTTGAAACCCTGGGCCTGCTGCCCAGTGCATCATTGAACTTCGGGTGCCTGCTGAGCGTACTTTCCTGGGCGAAATATCAGGTAGAGCAAGGTGCCGTCGGCGTGGTCATCACCCAAGGTACCGACACCCTCGAAGAAGCGGCCGTGTTTTTCGATTATCTATGGGACTGCGATGAACCCCTGGTCCTGACGGGCGCCATGCGTTCGGCCAAACAGGCTGGCGCCGACGGCCCGGCAAATGTGCTGGATGCCTGCCGTGTCGCGCTGGCCGAAAACAGCAGGCGGCGAGGCGTCCAGGTAGTGATGAACGGACAGATTCATCAGGCCAGGTGCGTACGCAAAACCGATTCGCTGGCCCTGCAGGCATTCTCTTCGCCCATCTTCGGCCCCGCTGGCTTGCTGGTGGAAAACCACGTTGGTTATTTGTGTCCGTCGGTGCCGCGCAGCGTTATGCCCTTGCCACAACACACAACGCATAAGGTCGCCCTGCTGGAAGCGTCACTGTCTGCCGATACCCTGTTATTGGAAAACGTCCTCAAACTCGGCTACGACGGGTTGGTGATTGCCGGTTTCGGTGCCGGGCATGTCTCGGAGAGCTGGGCTGCGATGATCGAGGTCATCGCCGGGAAAATCCCTGTGATCATTGCAACCCGCACCGGTTCTGGCTCCACCGCGCAACATTCCTACGGGTTTGCTGGCAGCGAGTTGGACCTGACTCGCAAGGGCGCACTGATGGCAGGCTTTCTCTGCCCGCGCAAAGCCAGGATCCTGCTTTGGCTACTCCTCGGCTGCCAGCGGCAGGATGAATTGGCACGCTATCTCAACGACAACTCTCGCCTTCAACCCTGATGCAAAACCCTGTGGAAGCGGGCTTGCCCGCGATAGCGGATTTTCAGTGAAATTAATATCAACTGACCCGGCGCCTTCGCGAGCAAGCCCGCTCCCACAGGGATTGCGGTGAATTTGAGGTTTCTTCAGCGCAAAAAAAGGGCCTGCATGTGCAGGCCCTTTTCATTTTCCGAATCATCTTACGGCTTGTGCGCCCGGGACAGGAATTCGTGAGATTGCATTTCCAGCAGACGGCTCAAGGTACGCTGGAATTCGAAATTCAAGCGACCACCGGTGTAGAGATCCTTGAGCTCGACTTCGGCAGAAATGATCAGCTTCACGTTACGGTCGTAGAATTCGTCGACCATGTTGATGAAGCGCCGGGCGATGTCGTCGGTGGTGACGCTCATCTGCTCGACATCGCTGAGCAGCACTGCGTGGAAGATCTTGCCCAGTTCGATGTAGTCGTTCTGGCTGCGCGGGCCGTCGCACAGTTCGCGGAAGTTGAACCAGGCCACGTCATCGCAGGTGCGCAGGGCACGAATTTCACGATTTTCGATCATCAGCACGTCATTTTCGACCGCTGCCGTGCATTCCGGCGTCAGCGCACGGAAGCTCTTGCGCAGGCTTTCGTTGGCGGCTTCGTCGAGCGGATAGTGAAACAGCTCGGCTTGTTCGAGGTGACGCAGACGATAGTCGACGCCGCTGTCGACATTGACGATCTCGGTGTTCTGCTTGATCAGCGCAATGGCCGGCAGGAAGCGCGCGCGTTGCAGGCCGTCCTTGTACAGGCCGTCCGGCACGATGTTCGACGTCGCGACCAGGGTCACGCCGTTCTTGAACAGTTCTTCCATCAGGGTGCCGAGGATCATGGCGTCGGTGATGTCGGAGACGAAGAATTCATCGAAGCAGATCACCCGGGCTTCGGTGGCGAAGCGTTTGGCGATGATGGTCAGCGGGTTTTTCTCGCCACCCAGGGTCTTCATCTCTTCGTGCACACGCTTCATGAAGCGGTGGAAGTGAGTGCGGGACTTCTCCTTGAACGGCAGCGCTTCAAAGAAGGTGTCCACCAGGTAAGTCTTGCCGCGACCTACGCCGCCCCAGAAATACAGGCCCTTGACCGGGGTCTGATCCTTCTTGCCAAACAACTTGCCCAGCAGGCCCGGCTTGTTTTGCTCGGCCGCGATCAGGTCGTCGTACAGGCGCTGCAAATGACGCACGGCAGTTTCCTGCGCGGCGTCATGGAAGAATTCCGGGCGTTTCAGATCAGCTTGATATCGTTCTAGGGGCGTCATAATTCGTTAGCAAGGCAACAAAAACGGGCCGACACTGTAGCGACGGCCCGGAGGAATGGCAATCGGCCCATGGTCGGGCCGAACCGTTGTTTATTCCTGAACTGGTGTCAGGGCGATGCGCAAAGCCTCGACGGCAGCATCACGCGCAGCACTGTCGGCAAAGGCCGGGCTGTCGGCAACGCACTCGCCTTCCAGCCAGACACTGAAGTTCAGGTCTTCACTACGCACGTCCAGTGGCTGACCCGATTGCAGTTGCTTGGTCACCTGACCGGCGGTCTTGCCATCGGCGAAGTTGCGCGACAGCAGCAGTTGTTCGCCATCGGCGGCCAGCAGACGGAAGCGGAAACTGCCGTCGTCTTCACGGAAGCTGACAAAACGTGCAGCCTTCACGGCTTTTTTCTTGGTGGTCGCCGCTACTTGAGCCTGGGCAACGAAGGAGCGCAGGCCCACCGCTTCACGCAGTTCGTTGAGGAAAGGTGTCGCTACCGCACGGGCCTTTTTCGCGCCGTGCTGCAGGATGTCTTCCAGATCCGCCGGGCGCTCGATCAGCTGGTTGTAGCGCTCACGGGACTCGCCCAACTCGCTGTCCAGCAGCTGGAACAGTCGATTCTTCGCTTCGCCCCAACCCAGGCCCTGCAACAGTTCGCTGCGGAACTCGTCGGCCTGCGCCGGGGTGGCGAACGCCTGGAACAGGGTGAACAGGTGCGAATTATCCGGATCCTTGGCTTCGCCCGGCGCGCGGGAGTCGGTGACGATCCGCGAAATCGCGTCCTTCATTTCTTTGGCACTGCTGAACAGCGGAATGGTGTTGTCGTAGCTCTTCGACATCTTGCGGCCATCCAGGCCCGGCAATGTGGCGACGCTTTCTTCGATCAACGCCTCGGGCATGGTGAAGAACTCTTTGCCCTGGCCGAACAGGTGGTTGAAGCGCTGGCCGATATCCCGCGCCATTTCCACGTGCTGGATCTGGTCGCGACCGACCGGCACCTTGTGCGCGTTGAACATCAGGATGTCCGCAGCCATCAGCACCGGATAGCTGTACAGGCCCATGGTGATACCGGCGTCCGGGTCTTCACCGGTCTCGACGTTCTTGTCCACCGAAGCCTTGTAGGCGTGGGCGCGATTGAGCAGGCCCTTGGCAGCGACGCAGGTCAGCAGCCAGGTCAGCTCGGGAATTTCCGGGATGTCGGACTGGCGGTAGAACGTCACGCGGTCGACATCCAGGCCACCGGCCAGCCAGGTCGCGGCGATTTCCAGACGCGAGCGCTGGATGCGCAGCGGGTCATCGCATTTGATCAAGGCGTGGTAGTCGGCCAGGAAGTAGAACGAGTCGGCATTGCTGTCGCGGCTGGCGATGATCGCCGGGCGGATGGCGCCGGCGTAGTTGCCCAGGTGCGGCGTGCCGGTGGTGGTGATGCCGGTGAGGATACGGGTACGAGTCGTCATGGGTAATCGCTTGTCAGACTGCAATCAATTCGAGAGACGCGGCAGGATCAGATCCTTGAGATCGGTCAGCTTGCCATGAAAAAAGTGTCCGCATTCTGCCACTTTCAGCAGCTCATGGGGGCGTTCGAGCTTGTCAGACCATTGGTAAACGACTTGTGGATCGATCACTTCGTCGGTTTCCGGCTGAATCAGGGTCAGTTCGCCGTGCCGCGGCAACCGATCCTGATCGCCGAGGCGCATGACCGCTGGCGCGACCATGAACAGGTGCTTGAGCTGTTCGCCCTCGGCCTCAAGGCGTCCGCCGAGACTTGCTGCAACAAATCCACCGAAGGAGAAACCGAACAGGGTCAGCGGCAATTCCGGGTGTTTGGCCCGGAACCACTCGGCCACAGCCTGGGCATCATCGACTTCACCGGTGCCCATGTCGTGGGTGCCTTCGCTGGCGCCGACGCCACGGTAGTTGAAACGCAAGGTAATCAAACCGGCATCTCGCGCGGTGCGCTGCAGGGTCGAAACCACTTTGTTGAGCATGGTGCCGCCCTGCACCGGGTTCGGATGGCAGATCAGCGCCAGGCCACGCGGCTGCTCGTTGTCCAGGTACAGTGCTTCCAGTTGACCCACCGGGCCATCAATCACTACAGGGGTTTCACGCATAAGCAAGGAAGGAACTCCGTGACCTCGGATCGGGTCGACTCGTCTAGCAAATTGTCTGTGGCTGTCTATTGCGAGTGAATCGCGGTATACAGCGCAGGTTCGAGCCGTTAACGTAAAGCAAAGCCGTTTATAGAGGAAGGACTCGTGGAACACTCGCTCTTAGTTTGGTTGTTACCGACTCTTGCCCTGGTTGTGGGTGTCGCCATTGGGTTCCTGATCGCTCGCGTTGCACCGAACGCCGCGCCCAGCCGCACGCAGCGTCAGCTGGACGATATTCAGGAACGTTTCGACAGTTATCAGAACGAGGTGGTGACCCACTTCAACAGCACCGCGACACTGGTCAAGAAACTGACTCAGAGCTATCAGGAAGTGCAGGACCATCTCGCCGAGGGCGCCAACCGCCTGGCCCTGGACGAACAGACTCGCCAACGCCTGTTGGCCTCCCTGCACGCCGATGCGGCACAGGCACCCCGTGAACGCCTGACGCCACCACGCAATCAGGAGCCGCCTCGCGACTACGCACCGAAAGCCCCGAACGCGCCGGGCATGCTCGATGAGCATTACGGCCTGAAAAAGTAATCAGGTTTCGCGCATAGCAAAAAGCCCCTGGACAATCACATGTCCGGGGGCTTTTTTGTTTCTGATTCGATATTACTGTTGCCCACACTGGCCTCTTCGCGAGCAAGCCCGCTCCCACATTGGAGTGGGAGCGGGCTTGCTCGCGAAGGGGCCGGATCTGACAACACAAAAAAACCGCCCGACCTGTTAAGGATCGGGCGGTTTTTTTTTACGCCTGGGGTTCAATCAGACGATCAAGGGTACTGCTGGACCGTACCTTGCTGCTGGGCACCGTACTGCTGGCCCGGAATCGCCTTGAGGTTGACCTCTACACGGCGGTTCTGCGCCCGGCCATTGATGTCGCCGTTGCTGGCAACCGGGCTATCCGGACCGGCGCCGCGAGCACTCAGGTTGGCACCGCTGACACCTTGCGAAGTCAGGTAGGTTGCCACGCTCTGGGCACGACGCTGGGACAGGTCCATGTTGTGCTGGCGGCTGCCGGTGCTGTCGGTATAGCCGACGATCTCGATCTGGTTCTGGTTGAACTCTTTCAGCGAGCCAGCCAGGTTGTTCAGCGGCTGATAGAAACTTGGGGCAATGTTCGCCGAATCGGTAGCGAATGTAATGTTGCCCGGCATGATCAGCTTGATCTGGTCGCCCTGGCGCTGCACTTCAACACCGGTGTTGGCCATGCTGGCGCGCAGCTTTTTCTCTTGTTGATCGGCGTAGTAGCCGTAACCGGCGGCGGAAGCACCGACCACTGCCGCACCGATCAGCGCGCCCTTGCCACGGTTATCGTGGTTGATGGCAGCACCGGCCAGCGCACCGGCCAGAGCGCCGAGGCCACCGTATTTCGCGGTCTTGCTCATGCCTTCGGAGCCGCTATCCGCCTGGCCCTGAGCCTGGCCCTGACCGCCGTAAGGGTTAGGCGATGCACAACCGGACAAAACGGCCACAGCCGTAGCGACAATAATCAAACGACGCGTGGTGAACATGTAAAGCTCCTACTTTTTGCATTCTGTGGTGCAACGGACCAAGGCATCAGCCTTTGCGGGCGTTGGATCATGTTAATCAGTAAAAATTCCAACTGTTACAAATCAGCCCCGAACAAACGGATTTTCGCGCATTTCGTCGCCCAGCCGGGTATCCGGACCATGTCCGGTTACCACGGTCGCGTCTTCGTCGAGGGTGTACAGCCGCTGTTTGATCGAGCGCACGATGGTCGCCTGATCGCCACCCCACAAATCCGTGCGCCCGACGCCGCGACGAAACAGCGTATCACCGGCGATCAGCAGCTTGGCATCTGAAAACCAAAAGCTCATTGAGCCCGGTGTATGGCCCGGCGTGTGCAGCGCCACGCCACAGCCGCAGGCCAGTTCTTCATCATCGGCCAGCCAGCGGTCCGGGGACGGCACCGGGGTATAAGGGACGCCGAACATCTGGCACTGCATTTCCAGGTTGTCCCACAGAAACTGGTCTTCCTTGTGCAAATGCAAGGTCGCGCCGGTTTTCTCCTTGAGTTGACCGGAGGCCAGGAAGTGATCGAGGTGCGCATGGGTGTGAATGATGCTGACCACTTTCAACCCCAAGGCGTCGAGCCGCGCCAGGATCAGCTCATGATTGCCACCCGGATCGACGACGATGGCCTTTTTCGTCACCGGATCGCCGATGATCGTGCAGTTGCACTGCAAAGGGCCGACGGGGAAAGTTTCGCGGATAAGGCTGGGTTGCTGGGACATCGGGGCCTGCTCGATAAACGGGGACGAGCGATTTTCGCACAATTGAGTATCCAGCCAATGGCTGCGATGTGTAACGTGAAAAATACTTAACCCAGTACTCCCAACTCCTTGGCTCGCGCCACGGCCTGCGTGCGTCGCTCGACCCCGAGCTTGCTGTTGATGTGGCTGGCGTGGGTCTTGACCGTGTGCAGGGAGATAAACAGCTGATCGCTGATTTCCTGGTTCGAACAACCTTGGGCGATCAAGCGCAGGACCGCCATTTCCCGCGTGCTGAGCTGTTCCGCGGCCGCGCAGGACTCCAGTCCGGGACGGGCAGCCAATGCAGGCAGTTTTTCACTGAGGCTCAGGGATACGGGGGTTGGCGGACAGAGTTGCAGCTGCCCACGCAGCCAGTCCGGGTGCTCGGCCAGCAAGCCCTCAAAGGGTTGCAGCACCCCTCCGCCGGCGGCGTCCAGCGCCTGGGCCAGTGCCTTGCGTGCTTCCGGCTCGCGCCCGCTGCCAAGCAACAACATCACTTTCTGGGTCAACGCCATGGCGCTGAGCAACTGCCGACCGCTTTGCTGACCATGTTCCAGCAGCACATTCAAACGCCCTTCGGCCA
This sequence comes from Pseudomonas sp. GM48, assembly GCF_000282335.1. GTDB lineage: Bacteria > Pseudomonadota > Gammaproteobacteria > Pseudomonadales > Pseudomonadaceae > Aquipseudomonas. The sequence goes on along the minus strand of NZ_AKJM01000117.1, from coordinate 2,938 downwards.
GCATCGGTTGACCCTGGATGACTTCCAGCAAGGCTTGTTGCAATTCGATATGCAACGGCAATTGCGGGTGGAATTCCGGTGGTGCCGCGCCGTTTTCGCCGTTATAGGTCTGCCCCAGACGCGCCAGCCAGGCTTCGGCCAGATCGGTGCGTCCCTGGGCCAGCCAGAGTTCACATTTGACCAGGGTGATCATCGCCAGGTAGTAGATCGGCGGTACGTCCCAGATGTGCATCAGCCGTTCGGCTTCGGCCAGTTCGGCAAAAGCCTTGGCGAACTCGCCGCTGCTGCCTTCCAGCCTGGCAATCACGCAGTGGCCGATGAGCACGCTGATGTCACGACAGGCGCGCGCCTCGCTCAAACCGGCCTGCAATCGCACCCGAGCCGCTTGCGGCTGCATGCGCAGGGCCAGCAAAAAGCCTTCGTACAAGGTCAGCCGGGCGCGAACCGCATACAGCCGTTGCGCAGACAAGCTCTGCAGGCGCTGCAATCCCTGACGGACCTCTTCCAGCGCCCGACAGATTTCCCCGCGTGCTTGCAGAACCCGGGCGCGGTCGTAGTGTGCCAATGCTTCGAACAACGGGTTGCCGACCCGCTGCGCCAGCTCCAGCGACTCGCGGTTCAGCCCCCGTGCCCGCCACAAATCACCGTCGGCAATGGCCAGGTTGGACAAGGTCGAGAGACACATCAGGCGCTGGCCGTAACGCTTGGACGGAAGACTGTCCAACGCTTCGCGGCAGTACCGCTGCGTCAGTTCGCGGTTGCCGCGCCCACGGGCAATGATGCCACTCAACGCCAGCCATTGAGCCAGCATGGACTTCTGTGCGGTGGCCGACGGCGCGGGCAGGAAGCGGCTCAAATGGCTGGCCAGTTCCTCGGCCGCATCCAGTTGACAAGCCATCCCCAACGCCCAGCTATAGAGCACGATCAGCCGAGGCGTGCTGATCAGCAAGCTGTCAGGCAAGTCCATTTTCCAGCGCAGCAACATGCCGACGTTCTGCTCGGCCAGCAGTTGTTCTTCGGAGAGGTTCTGCACCAGGTTCGCCGCGACGTCCAGATGACCGGCGCGCAGGGCCTGCTCCACGGCCTCATCGAGCAGACCCTGGGCATTGAACCAGCGGCAGGCGCGCAGGTGCAGGCTGGCGGCCGGCACCATCGACTGGGAAGTCGGCCGCGTACGCAACAGATCGGAAAACAGGTGGTGGTAACGATACCAATGGCCATGCTCATCCAGCGGCACCAGGAACACCTGGTGGGCAAGCAGGAAGCGCAGGATCTCCCCGCTGTCATGGGCGTCGCGAACGGCATCGCACAGTTCACTGCAAAAACGTTCCTGGGGCGCCGTGTCGTAGAGGAACGACTGGACTTCGGCGGGCAGGCAATCGATGACTTCTTCGAGCAGATAATCGCGGATCAGCCCTTCCCCACCGTGCAACGATTGCGGCAGCGCACCGTCGGTGCCCGCCTCCGAGGCGGCCAGCAGCCAGAAGCGCAACCCTGCAACCCAGCCTTCGCTGCGCTGGATCAGGTTTTCCAGTGCCTCGCCGCGCAAGGAACTGCTGTGCCGGTCGAGCAGGCTCAAGGCCTCGTCGTGGGTCAGGCGTAAATCCTGTTCATGCAACTCAAGCAGTTGCCGCGACAGCCGCAGCCGTGCCAGGTGCCAGTCGGGACGCTGGCGACTGGTGACCATCACCAGCAAACCATCGGGAAGATGATTGAGGAAAAATTGCAGGCAACGGTCCAGCACCGGCCCCTGGGCCAGATGGTAATCATCCAGCACCAGCAGCAATGGCGTCGCCGTGGACAGGTGCCCGGCCAATTCGTCGAGCAGACCGTCCAGCCATTCTTCGAACGCGAACGGCTGATGGCGCTGGCGCATTTTCAATAGACCGAGAGATTGTCTGCCCAAGTGCGGAAAATAGTCCTGAAGGCCTTCCAGCAGGCGCTCGAGAAAACGTCCAGGGTCGCTGTCTCGCGGGCTCAACCCCAGCCAGAGACTTTGCCAGTGCGCCGGCAACCCCTGACAAAACTCCACCGCCAACGAACTCTTGCCGAACCCTGCCGGTGCGCTGACCAGCAATAACCTGCCACCGAGCCCGGCACTCAGGCGCTCGCACAAACGTGGGCGCAGCACATGGCCGTCGGGCAACGGCGGGCGGAAGAAGCGCCCGTCGAGTGTCGCGACAGCAACGTTTGCAGAACCTGGGGGTGTAGACAAATCAGTCATAGCCGGCTCTTGTTTGAATTGCGGGTGGCGGCGTTGCAGATGTCCGCAGCCTAGCCGTAAACGGATAGGGAATGAAGGTTATTGCTACAAATGGCTACAAAAAGACTACAAACAAAAAAAACGCCCCGAACCAGTCGGGGCGTTTTTCAGAGGGTGCGGCCTCTATTCAGTTCACGTCAGCGAACACCATCCTGACGCAAGGCGGCCGGGGTGAAGTCGCTGGTGGTGGCAGTGAAGCCGAAGTCATAGGCCGACTTCTCTTCGTTTTTCATGCCCAGCGCCAGGTAACGACCCGATTGCAGGTCATACAGGGCTTCAAGGGCATACCACGGCACTTGCTTGTCGTAGTAGTTCTCGGCATGGGCCTCGGCGACGCGCCACAGTTGACCGCGACCGTCGTAGTGATCGATGACCGCTGCCTGCCAGGTGTCTTCGTCGATGTAGAAGTCACGCTTGGCGTAGATGTGGCGCTGACCTTCCTTCAGGGTTGCAACCACATGCCACACACGACGCAACTCGTAACGCGCCAGGTCCTGGTTGATATGACCGGCCTTGATGATGTCGTCGTACTTGAGCGTTGGCGAGTCGAGTTTGTAGCTGTCGGAGGCGATGTACATCTCTTTCTTGCCTTCGAGCTTCCAGTCATAACGATCCGGTGCACCGTTGTACATGTCCAGGTTATCGGAGGTACGCAGGCCATCGGCAGGCGTACCC